>JAXJJM010000037.1:0-102414 GCA_036298225.1 Collinsella sp. | reverse complement strand
GGCTCGCCGAGGGAATCGAGATGGGACTGTCGTTCCTCTCCGAGACGGCGGCGTCGCTCATGACGTCGCTCGGCGGGTACCTGTCCGAGAACCTTCCCTCCATCATGGAGAGCGGCCTGCAGATTGTCACCGGCCTCTCAGAGTCCATAGCCGAGAACGCAGACGTTCTTGCCGAGGGCGCGGCGAACCTCATCGTCGGCTTGGCGCAGGGCATAGCGGACAGCCTGCCGACGATCATCGAGCAGGCCCCGGTCATCGTGCAGAACCTCGCCAACGCGATCAACGACAACGCGCCGATACTGCTCGGTGCCGGCATCCAGGCAATTGTGACGCTGGCACTTGGCATCGTGCAGGCGATACCGACGCTCATCGCCAACATCCCGGCCATCTTCTCGGCTTTCGTCTCGGCTTGGTCGGCGCTCGACTGGCTGAGCCTAGGCAGGAACGCCATCACGTTCCTGGGCAACGGTATCACCGGCATGGCCGGCTTCGTCAGCACGTGCGGTACCAACATTGTGTCCGCTATCCGCGGCGCAATCCAGAATCTGCCGTCCACCCTGGCGAGCATCGGCCGCAACGGAATCAGCAGCCTGGGTTCCGCCATCAGCGGCGCGGTCGGCTTCGTGACCTCGGCTGCGGCCAATATCGGCAGCTCCATTGTGAGTGCCCTGTCCTCAATCCCCGGCCGTGTGGTGTCCATCGGCTCGCAGATCGTGCAGGGCATCGCAAACGGAATCAGCGGCGCGGCAGGCGTGGTCGTGAGCAAGATTACCGGCGTGGTGGGCGGCGCCATCGACGCGGCCAAGAACCTGCTGGGCATCCATTCGCCGTCGCGCGTGTTCCGCAAGATTTTCGGCTACGTGATGCAGGGCGCGGCCCTCGGCATCGACGACACAGCTGACGAGCCCGTGAAGTCCATGAGGTCGGCGGTGCGCAACGTCGAGAAGGCCGCCGTGTTCGGCGTGAGCGTTACCGGCGGCGGAGCATACAGGGCGACCGCCAACGGAGCCGCGGGCTTCGCGGGCGGCGGCAACGTTTACAACCTCTACCTCGACGGCGACCTGCTGGGCGTCGACGGGCGCGTGGCCTCCGCGTTCAGGGCCTTCGTCGCGGCGGTGGAGCAGAGCATGGCGATGGGGGTCGCGTAGGATGGCGCAGGGAAACTGGGTTCAAGGCGGAAGCGGCTATCGCAAGTACTGCTGGTGCGCGTACGTGGACGTTGCTGAGGTCGGGCGCACGGACACCACCGTGACCTACCGCGTCACGCACGGCTACGGCACGCGCTACGCCATCGACTGCTACGCAAACGGCAGCTCGTCGGCGGGCGGCTCGTGGAACGGCTCGGTATACTCGACGAACAACTCCGGCTGGGTATGGGTGCAGTGCACGTCGCGCGACGTCGTGCTCGCGCGCGGCAACGGCGACGCCTACAACCACACCTTCACTGGCCAGATTAACGTCACGGGCGGCTTCGGCAACGGAACGTCCAACGCATCAAACACCGTCACGGTCCCGTGCCGCGCCTACCACACGCCGCACACGCCGAAGAACATCAGGGCGGAGCGCCTGAGCGACACCAGCGCGAAGGTCAGCTGGGACGTCGACTACACGGGTATGAACGGCGACTACCCTTGGACGACCGTGACCGTCGGCGTGGCGAAGAACGGCCCGGGGAAGTTTACCGACGTCGGCACCGTTAGTTGGGATACCACGAGCCACACCTACAACGGCCTCGAGCCGGGCTGCATGTACATCTTCTCGGCCAAGGCGACGGGCCCCGGCGGCACATCGGACTACGGCGTGAGCGCGCCGGCGATCTACACCACGCCGACGGCGCTCGGCATGCTCGAGGCCGTCAAGGCGGAGGCGGCGAAGGTCGTGCTCAAGGGGCACGACGCGCCTGCCTTCGTCGACAGTTGGGAGTTCCAGCTCACGACCGACGGTGGAAAGACGTGGGTCGATGCGGGCGTAAACGCCTCTTGGGAGGACGAGGAGGCACCGGCGGGTACGGTGCGCTACCGCGCCCGCGCGGTCAAGAGCGGCCTCAAGGGTCCGTGGACCGAGTCAAACGAGGTCACGACAATATGCCCGCCGCTCGCACCGTCCATCAGGGGCGTCAGGGCGGCTTATGCCACCCGCTCGACTGCGACGCTCGAATGGGTGCCCAACCATCCGGACGGCTCGGCGCAGACCTCAGCCGAGGTGCAGGTCACGACGCCGACGGGTCCCACCACCACGACGGTCGATGGCCCGGGTACGAGCCTGAAGCTGCCGACCGGCACCAAGGGCCTCTACTCCGTGCGCGTGCGCACCAAGGGCCTCGACGAGGACTGGGGCGCATGGTCGAGCGCGGCGGCATATACCGTGGCGGACGCGCCCCAGGCATTCTTCACCGATCCGGCTGCGGACGGGGCGACCCTGCGCGCGGTGCCGCATACCTTCACGTGGAAGGTGGCCGACGAGACGGGCGTCAGCCGACAGTACCTGTCTTTGTGCGACATCAGGGGCAATCTCCTGTGGAGCGGGACTGTGGACAAGGACGCGCGCTCCTTTGGCCTCGGCTACGCGCAGCACGCCTTCGTCAACTACACGCAATACAGGGTCATGCTCACGGTCACGGCCGGCTCGTCGCTATCGGTCACCGTCTCGAGAACTTTCCGGACCGACTGGGCACCGCCAGCCAAGCCGTCGCTCAACATCTTCGTCGACGAGAGGCTGGGATGCCAGCTGTCGGTATTCCCGGGCAAGGCCGACAGTGACGACACGCCCGAAACGTCCCACTTCACCGTGTCGCGCGTCCTGCCCGACGGCTCGACCCTGCAGCTCGGCTCGCACCTTGCGGCAGGCGAGGGCGCGAGCGACCCGCTGCCTCCGCTCAACAGCGAGTTCGAGTACGTCGCGGTTGCCTACGCCGCGACGGGCGTGAGCACAGCGACGAGGGTCAAAACGACCGTGGCGAGCCGCGCGGTGGCTCTCAACTGGGGGTCCGGCGCTGAGAGGACGTGGCTCGGGCGCTATCTCAAGAAGGGCTCGAGCCGTAAGGTGACGCACGGGTACAAGATGCTGCACTTTGCCGACGGCGGGGAGGGGCTGCCCGTCTCGTACGGCATCAACGAACGGGACGTCAAGGACAGCATGGACTTCCTGCTGCTCGACGAGGAGGACTACAAGTCATTCCTCGAGGTCATGAACACCGCGGGACGCTTTTGGGTGCGCGATCTCTACGGCGAACGGTTCCGCGCCCGCCTGAGTTGCAGCGTGAAGCGTTCCGACGGCGCGTGGGTGGCTTCGTGCGACCCGACGTGGGAGACGTGGGAGGAGCCCGCCAATGGCCGATAGCTGGATAAGGCCGTTCGACGCCTCCTACGACTTCGTGCGCGTCTCGCGCGAGACGGGGCTCGAAGTCGACTTCGTGCGCGACATCGAGAACGGCGGCTCCATCGAGCGCAACGCGAACACGGCGCTCTATGAGACTGCATCCCTAGACTTCGCCGACAAGTTCGACGTCGGCAACGACTTTCTGCGCGTGTACCTCAACGCCTCCTTCTCGGACGGCAGCGAGAGGCGCGAGTGCCTCGGCACGTTCATGCCCGTGGTGGACTCGGTGGACATCGACGGCGCCTACCGCGAGGGACAGATCAATGCCTACGGCCTCCTGAAGCGGCTCAAGGACGACGACTTCGACGGGCCGTACGTGATCGTTGCTGGCAGCAATCTGGTTGATGAGGCCGTCAAGATAGCCGAATCGGTCGGCCTCACCGTCTACGCCGACCCCAGCAGCCTCCTTCTGGGCAGCACCTTGGTTTTCGGCGTGGGCAGGGACAACGACGCCAAGAACAAGCTGGACGCGGTGGACCTGCTCCTCAAGGCGGCCGGGTTCCGCTCGCCGGCGACCGACCGAATGGGCAACGTGCTCTACAGGCGCTACGTCGAGCCCGCCGACATGCCAATCTCGGCGGAGTTCACCGAGGGCAGGGACGCGCGCTTCATGTCTGCCATGACCGAATCCACCAACCGCGCCGAGGTCTGCAACGTCGTGCACGTGGACTTCAGCACGCAGGACGCATCGGTGCGCGGCACGGCGGTCGACGACTCGCCCGACTCCGACCTGTCGACCGTCTCGGTCGGGCGCCGCATCGTCAAGAGCTACAGCTACGACAGCCTGCCGGGCGTGGACACCGAGGACAGCAACCTTGTCGAGGGCGCCGCCAACGCCCTCATCGGCACCGGCAAGAAGTCGGATAAGAGCTTCAGGCAGAGCGATCCGCACGGCAGCATCCAGACCGTCTACGTTCCCGACTCGCCGCAGACGGGCGTGCTCTTCGGCATCAAGGTCGTCTCGACTGGCGGGCGTGTCGGCTTCTGCCAGGACGAGGGGCCGAGCGTAAAAAAGGACACGGACTACACGCAGAGCGTGTGGGTCAAGGGCACCAAGGGCGCGACGGGCATCATACAGTCCTTTTGGGACCAGGAGAGGGCGCTTGGCCCGGTGACCGAGGGCTTCATTTTGACTGGCGAGTGGCAGAAGGTCAGCTACACCTATCACGCCACGGAGAACCACAGCAAGGTCAGCTGGGGCTACTGCTACATCGACGGCGGCGAGGCGATCTTCGTCGCCGACAAGGTCGAGGAGGGAGGCAACGCCACGCCTTGGCCCCAGGACGCCATGCAGGCGGCGGCGGACCGCAAGGCGGCGGAGCTTCTCGCCACCGAGCGCTCAGTGACGCGCACGGACGAGTTCAGGAGCGTGTATAAGCCCGTCGAGCCGTGCATGGCGGTGGCGATGAACTACAGGACCGGCGGGGTGGTCGGCAAGCTGGCAATCCAGAAGCAGACGCTGACGCTCGACGCCGGCTGCGTCATAAAGCACACGGCGAGGAGGTACGAGCGATGAGCGATTCGGCAGCCGAGATCAAGGGCGCGGCAGCGCGGCTGGCGGCGGCGATGCCGTCGGGCGGCAAGCGGCTGACGATGGAGTTCGGCACGGTCGTGGGCGTCCACGACACGGCGCTCGACGTGATGCTGCACGGCGCGGTAGTGACGGTCCCGATGGTGCGCTCCTGCACGGGGTGCATCATCACCGACCGCGCCGTGATCCTGTCGCAGGGCCCGCTGGCCGTGTGCGTCGGCACGATGGCAGCGGTGTAAGCCGGCGTTACGGGGGCCCGAACCTGCAGTGTGGCGGGGAATGGGCCCCGCCACACTGTAGAACGGGAAGGAGGTCAGATGGAGGTACTCAAGCTCTTCGTGCCGTACGGACCGGCTTGGCTTGGAGGCGTGCTTCTGGCGCTTATTGCCGTTTACTTTGGGCGTCAGTTTCTCGCCGAATACAAGCTGCAGAACGAGCGCAAGGCGAATCTCGACCTCAAGCGCGAGGAGCGAAAGCAGGCCGAGGTGGACGAGCGGGCGCAGCGCGACCGTGAGCGCTCACAGATGGAAGGCCGCATCGCCGCGCAGATGGAGCGCAGCAACACCCTGATTGAGGGGATGAAGACCCTCATGGAGTCGGTCGTCGCGTCAAATGACGTGTTGCACGCCGACCTGGTCCACAGCCAGGCGCGCAGTCAGGGGATGGCCGAGAAGGTCGACCACATCTACGACCGCGTCGACCTCATGTACAACAAGGAGACAAGCAGATAGGAGCAATCAAATGACTGAGATTCAGGCCGGCCTCACCGTCGCCACGGTGCTCGTGGTGCCGTACATCGTGCAGGCCATCAAGACTAAGGCCATGACGGGCAGCGTCGCCCGCTGGACGGCCATCGCCGTCTCGGCGGGGTGCGGCGCCCTCACGGCCATGGCGGGAGGCGTGCCCACCGACCCCTCGGCGTGGGTGACGTCCATCTTCGCGTGTGTCGGCGGCGTGCAGGTGGCCTATGCCGCCTTCAAATCCGTCGGTATCACGGACAAATGGCTCGACGCGCTGCTCGCGCTCGGCGACATCAAGGAGGACTAACATGGCAGATTTCGCGAACGTCCAACCGGACGAGTACAAGCTCCTCGGCTGCAACTTCTCGGCGGGACGACCCTTCGGCATCAAGGGCGTCACGATCCACCATATGGCGGGCGACCTCAATGCGGCCCAGTGCAACAGCATCTGGGCCGCCAACGGCTGCTCTGCCCACTACTCGGTCGACCGCAACGGCTACATCGTGCAGCACGTCAACGACACCGACCGCGCCTACGCTTGCGGCGACGGCATCGGCACGGGCGGCGGCAACGACACGACCATCAGCATCGAACACGCCAACAGCGCGCGCGGCCCCTGGACGGTTCACGAGGCCGCTATCGAGAGCGGTGCGCACCTCGTGGCGGCGCTGTGCCTGTACTACGGGCTGGGCCGCCCGGCATGGATGGGGAACGTGTTCCCGCACAAGCACTGGTCGTCCACGGCCTGCCCCGGCGAGCTGGCTGGCTCGCAGCGCGACCACTACATGCAGCGCGCCGTCGAGTGGTACGACGCGATGGTCGGCGGCGCGCAGCCGTCCGCGCCGACTGTGCAGCCCGCGGCGACCCCCGCTGCGCCTTCGGCGTCGCAGGGCGCGCCGGGCGGTTTCCCTCGCTCCACTGGCGCCCGTGTTCCCGTACACTACTCGCTGCACCTTAAGGGTGGCGGCTGGCTGGACGAGGTGACTGACTTCGGTGCCGGCGACGACGGCTTCGCGGGCTACCCGTGCCGACAGCATGACCTCCTTTGCGCCCGAGTTGATCGCGGTACGCTCAAGTATCAGGTCCACACCGTCGAGGACGGCTGGCTCGACTGGGTTGCCAAGGGCGACCGCAACGACACCGTAAACGGCTGCGCCGGTATCGCCGGTCATACCATCGACGGCGTGCGCATGTACTACGTGACGCCGAGCGGCGAGGAGTACAAGCAGGCGTGGTACCGCTCCCAGACCACTGCGCGCGCCGGATGGCTGAACACCGTGTGCGACGACGGCTCTACCTATAGCGGCGACGACTACGCCGGTATCTACGGCGAGCCGCTCGACCGTCTGCAGGTCTGCGTCACCGACGGGGTGCCGTGGTAATGGCTTTCGTCATGGGCGCGGCGCTCGGCGCGATTTTGGGCATCTTCGTCACGGTTGTCGCGCTCGCCCTGATCTGGGGCGGGAGCGACCGCGGGCGATAACAGCAAAAGGGGCCGTGGCGGTTCGTCGCCACGGCCCCTTTCTCGTATCCCTCGAATATCCCAAGTGGGCGTAAGACCCTAAGTACGGTCAGTGTGTTGCGGTACGTTCAGCGTGTTTTGCCTGTTGGTCAGCATCAATAGCGAGCTGCGACAAACTGTCTCAGTACTGCCACATGTGGTTGACGGGGCCGGAGCCTTTGCCCATGTCAAAGCCGGCAGCGAGGGCGCCCGTTAGGTAGGCTTTGCCGGCGTTGACGGCATCGGCGAGGTCCATGCCCTGCGCCAGCGCGCAGGCGATGGCGGACGAAAGCGTGCAGCCGGTGCCGTGTGTGTTGCTGGTCTCGATGCGCTTGTGGCGGAACCATGTGGTGAGCGGGTCGCCCAGATGGTTTCCCTCGTCATCGAGCGGCGCGGGCTCGGCCAGCACATCGTTGGCCTCGTTGACAAAATGCCCGCCCTTAACGAGGGACGCGCAACCAAAGCGGCGGGTGAGGAGCATGGCGGCATTTTGCTGCGTGCGTTCGGAATCGACCTCGTAGTCGAGCAGCGCCATGGCCTCGGGAATGTTGGGCGTGATAACCGTCGCCAGCGGGAACAGGTGGTGAGTGAGCGCTTCGGCGGCATCCTCGGCAATCAACCGTGCGCCCGAGGTGGCGACCATGACGGGGTCGATGACCACGTTTGTTGCGTCCCAGGCGCTCAGACGGTCGGCGATGACCTTGATTATTTCGACAGACGAAACCATGCCGATCTTGACGGCGCTGGGTCGGATGTCATCAAAGACGGCGTCAATTTGTGCGGCGACGATATCGGGGGAGATATCCTGCACAGCGGTGACACCCAGGGTGTTCTGTGCGGTGATAGCGGTAATGGCTGTCTCGGCATACAGACGGTGCGCAGTGATGGTCTTAATGTCGGCCTGAATGCCGGCGCCACCGCTGGAATCGGATCCTGCGATGGATAGGACGGCAGGTACCTTGCTGCGATCCATGTTCGCTCCCTTGTTCGGTCGGATTCAAATGGGTCTTTGAGGCAGCATTATAAAGATGCCCGGGCCGACTCTATGTCGAACCCGGGCGGGCGATGCAATCTTTACGCAAATGAAAGCAAATGTTCACATGTCAACAATTGACGAACGTCGTGACACTGCCAATATCGATCGCGGCGAAGAGCCTAGTCCTCCATGCCAAGATCGATCGTCGTGCCCTCGAATACCTTGTTAACGGTGCGGACGGCGCACATCTTGCCGCACATGGTGCAGGTGCCCTCGGTGGCAGCAGGGGACTCCTCGTAGCGTTTCTTGCCGGTGACCGGGTCGAGAGCGCACTTCCACATGGCATCCCAGTCGAGCTTACGACGCGCCTGGCCCATCTTGTCGTCCATGTCGCGGGCGTGTGGCACCTTCTTGGCAATGTCGGCGGCGTGCGCGGCAATCTTAGTGGCCATGAGGCCATCGAGCACGTCCTGGGCGTTGGGCAGGCACAGGTGCTCGGCCGGCGTCACGTAGCACAGGAAGTCGGCGCCGGAGCTCGCGGAGATGGCGCCACCGATGGCGGCCGTGATGTGGTCGTAGCCCACACCGATATCGGTCACCAGCGGCCCGAGCACATAGAACGGGGCGTTGTGGCACAGACGCTTCTGCAGCTTCATATTGGCGGCAATCTCGTCGAGCGCCATGTGGCCCGGTCCCTCGACCATGACCTGGACGCCGGCGGCCCAAGCGCGCTTGCACAGCTTGCCCAGCTCGATCATCTCGGCGGTCTCGGTGGCGTCGTTGGAGTCGTACAGGCAGCCCGGGCGGCAGGAGTCGCCGAGCGAGATGGTCACGTCGTACTCGTGGCAGATCTCGAGCACCTCGTCAAAGTACTCGTAGAACGGGTTCTCGTTGCCGGTGACCTCCATCCAGCCAAACAGCAGCGAGCCGCCGCGGCTGACGATGTTCATGAGGCGGCCGGTCTCCTTAAAGGTCTTGATGACCGACTTGTTGATGCCACAGTGGATGGTCATAAAGTCCACGCCGTCCTCGGCGTGCGCGCGCACGACTTCGAGCAGGTCATCCTTGGTCAGCTTGACGAGCGGCTTTTCCATGTAGCCGATGGCGTCGTACATAGGGACGGTGCCTACCATGAGCGGCGTCTCGTCGATAAGCTGCTGGCGGAATTGGCGCGTCTTGCCCGAGTTGGAGAGGTCCATGATGGCGTCGGCGCCAAAGTCCTCGGCGATCTTAACCTTCTTCCATTCCTCGGCGGCATCGGCCTTATCGCCCGAGATGCCCAGGTTCACGTTGACCTTGGTAGACAGGCCCTCGCCGACGCCAAAGGCACGCATGCCCTTTTTGACGTGCACGATGTTGGCGGGAATGGCGATGCGGCCGTCGGCCACGCGTTCGCGGATGTACTCGGGGTCGCGATGCTCGCGCTCAGCGACTTCCTTCATCTGCGGTGTGATCTGCCCGGCGCGGGCAAAGTCGATTTGCGTGACGAGCTTAGGCTCGGTCTGTGTGTTCATTGGCACGGCTCCCTTCGTTGGCATTACCCATATCAGGTTTGCGGGTCAGGGCGGGCGCGCCCAGTCTCAGCCTACCGTCTTGTCCTGCAAGCTCCCCGTTTATGTAATGGGCTCAAGTATAGCTTGAATGGGTACGATTGGCCCTACGAGCGTGCCTGTGGGGAGGCGAACATGGAAGACAAGCATCTATATCGAGAGACGCAATGGGACGGGCTGCCGGCCTTGCAGAATAGGCACCGTGCATGGGCAGCGCATTCAAAAAAAGTTGCGGTGAAATAGTTCCTGTTTGGTCTGTTTGAAGGCTTAATTGGGAACTATTCCACCGCAAGTTGTATAGAGGTGGCTGAGCGGGTCAGTATCGGGTGCCGGCTCTAGAGTATCTGTTCGTTGATGAACACGAGAGTGTCTGGGGATGAGAGCTCGGGGACGTTGTGGTAGCCGATGTCGAACTCGCTAAGACGGCTGGCGTCCTCGACGTTGTTTTCTGCCATCCAACGGACCATGGAGCCGCGCGCCTTTTTGCTGGCAGTCGATCGCTGGATGGGCTTGCCGTTACGGATGCCTTCGCCAAAGAGACAGGTGACGGTTGTGGCGTCGGTGGCGAGGCGGGGCAGAACGGCTTTGGCGTACTCCACACTGGCGAGGTTGATGACTGTGGTGTTGGAGCCTGACGGCGCAATGGTGCATGCAAGCTTGTCGTCCCAAAAGCCGTAGAGGTCGCGGGCGTTGTCGACGGCGAGTTTGGCTCCCATTTCGAGCCGATAGGGCTCAACGCCATGGAAAGGTCGCACGCATCCGTACAATCCGGAGAGAATCCAAAGATGGTTTTGCAACCAGGTGAGTTGCTCGTCATCCATAACCTCGGGAGCCATGCTCTGGTACTGAATGCCGTGATAGGACATGATGGCGGGGGAGATGCGGCGCGCGATGTCGGGATCGGCGAGGTCAGCTTCGCGCAAGACGGGCGCAAATTGATGGAGCGTGTCCAAGCACGATGCGAGCAGTTTGTCGCTTACGTTCCAAAGGGTCTGTAGATCGCCCGCTCCATAATCATGCTCGATGTTCAGCAGAGCTCGGTGGAGCTGGGCCGTGTGATGCGCAAAAGGCGGTATGCCTTGAACGCTAAAGGCGTCTTGGGTGACCCGCATCTGTTTGGCGGGCGAAATGATGACCTGCAGCATGAAATCTTCCTCCCGCTAAAAAGCTGCGGTGGAATAGTTCCTGTTTGGCCTGTTTACGGGCGAATTTGGGAACTATTTCACCGCAAGTTATGGGTGGGGTGGATTAGGCGCGCTCGATGAAGGCCTTGTATCCGCGATAGGCCTCGTAGATATCGGCCTTGTTGGCGACCTCCCACAGGGCGTGCATGGACAGGACGGGAACGCCGGAGTCGATGACGTTCATGCCGTACTCGGCCATGATGTAGGCGATGGTGCCGCCGCCACCAGCGTTGACGCGACCGAGCTCGCAGGTCTGGAAGTCCACGCCGGCCTCGTCCATGATGTCGCGGATAAGGGCCATGTACTCGGCGTCGGCGTCGTTGGAACCGCCCTTGCCGCGGCTGCCCGTGTACTTGTTAAAGCACAGGCCGCGACCCATGAAGGCGGCGTTCTTGGTCTCGAACTTGCCGGCGTAGCCCGGGTCGAAGCCGGCGGATACGTCGGAGGAGAGCATGCGGCTGCGGGCGAGCGCGCGGCGCAGGGCCAGCGGGCTCTCCTCGCCGGCGAGCATCATGATCTCGGCGACGGTGTTCTCAAAGAAGCGGCTCGTCATACCGGTGGCGCCCACGGAGCCGATCTCCTCCTTGTCGACGATGAGGGTGATGCTCGTACGCTCCACGTCGGCGACATCGATTTGGGCGAGTATGGACGGATAGGCACACACGCGGTCGTCGTGGCCATAGCCCAAGATCATGGAGCGGTCGAGGCCCATGTCGCGGGCGGGGCCGGCGGGCACGACCTCGATCTCGGCGGAGAGGAAGTCCTCCTCCTCGACGTCGTACTGTTCCTTGAGAATGTCCAGGAACATCTGCTTGACGGGGTCCTTGGGGGCGTCCTTGTCGTCCTCATCGAACTTGACGGGACGGCCGCCCACGATCACGTCGAGGATCTCGGCGTCGACGGCGTCCTTGGCGGGCTTGGCCATCTGCTCACTCGAGAGGTGGATCAGCAGGTCGGAAATGGTAAAGACCGGGTCATCGGCCTTGTCACCGATGTTGATGTCGACGGTGGTGCCGTCCTTTTTGCAGATGACGCCCACGAGCGCGAGCGGGGAGGCCACCCAGTGGTAGCTCTTGACGCCGCCGTAGTAGTGCGTGTCGAGGTAGGCCATGTCGCCTGCCTCGAAGGCGGGGTTCTGCTTGAGGTCCAGGCGCGGCGAGTCCACGTGGGCGCCCAGGATGTTAAAACCCTGCTCGAGCGGGGCGGTGCCCAGGTTGACGAGCATGAGGTCCTTGCCGTGATTGGCGGCGTACACCTTGTCGCCGGCCTTGAGCGCGCGGCCCTCGGCGATCACGGTCTCCAGATTGACGTAGCCCGCCTCCTCAGCCATCTTGATACCGGTCTTGACGCACAGGCGCTCGGTCTTGTTCTCACTCAAAAACTGCTTATAGCCGCGGCAAAGCTCCTCGAGCTCCTCGATTTGCAGTGGCGTGTACTTTTTCCATGCGCAGGGACGCTCCATGACGCAGGCTCCTTTCGGATCGATCGTGCTGGTTGATGTACCGTGAGCCATCGTATCACGCGCGGGCCCGCGGCGGCAGGGGAGCCTGATGTGCGGTGGCCGCGGGGCGGGGAGCGTGTACACTGGTGTGAGCAAACCGTGCCCAGCCCAAAGCGAGGTATTCAATATGTCTGACAAGCGCCGCACCTTTGCCGTTATCGACGGCAACTCGCTCATGCACCGCGCCTTCCATGCCGTGCCGCCGACCATGAACGCGCCGGACGGTCGCCCCACCAATGCGATCTTTGGCTTTCTGAATATGTTCCTCAAGATGATCGACGCCTTTAATCCCGACGGCGTCGTCGTGGCGTTTGACAAGGGCAAGCCGCGCGTGCGCATGGAGATGCTGCCGCAGTACAAGGCGCAACGTCCTCCCATGGATCCCGATCTGCACGCGCAGTTCCCCATGATCAAGGAGCTGCTCGGCGCGCTCAACGTGCCGATTCTGCAGTCCGAGGGCTGGGAAGGCGACGATATCCTGGGCACTATGGCGCGCTTGGGCGAGGAGGCCGGCTGCGACATGCTGCTGGTGACCGGCGACCGCGACATGTATCAGCTCGTGACCGAGCACGTCAATGTGGTCTCGACCCGCAAGGGCTTGTCCGACGTGGCGATCATGACGCCCGAGAGCGTGGACGACCTGTATCACGGCATCACGCCGGCGCTCGTGCCCGATTTTTACGGTCTGAAGGGAGACACGTCCGACAACATTCCCGGCGTGCCGGGCATCGGCCCTAAAAAGGCGAGTGCGCTTATCGCGCAGTACGGTAGCCTGGACGAGGTCATCGCGCATGCCGACGAGATCAAGGGCAAGATGGGTGAGAACCTGCGCGCGCACATCGACGACGCGCTGCTGAGCCGCAAGGTCGCGACCATTCGCACCGATGCGCCCGTCGAGCTCGACTTTGAGGCGACGTCCTTCCCGGCGTTTTCTGCCGATGAGGTGTCTGCGGCGCTGGGCACGCTTGGCATTACCGCCATGCAGAATCGTTTCTTGGCGCTGATTGGCGGCGAGGGCGGCGCCGCGGCTTCCGCCAGCGTGTTCGAGATGCCAGCGGTTGTGCGTGCCGTTTCCGGTGATGCCGAGGCGCTTGCTGTCGCGGCTGCCGAGGTTGGTCGCGCCATCGAGGCGGGCGAGTGGATTGCCGCCGTGGTTGACGACGACAAAGAAGAGGGCGCGCTCTTTGGCCTGACGCGCACGCTGTGGCTGGCGACGTCCAAGGGCCTGTTTGCGCTCGAGGAATCCGATGGCGGTGCAGCGGCTGAGGTTGAGGGCTTCAACTTCGCTCACGGCGTGATTGCCGGCGTGCTCGCGCGTCTGTTTATGGAGGGCCGCGTGGCGAGCCCGGATATGAAGGCGCTGTTGCACGAGCTGTCTCCTGTCGATTCGTCTGAGCCCGAGCTCATGGATCCGCTCGCTGCCGATTCCACGCGCATTTTCGATACCGTGGTCGCTGCCTATCTGCTGGATTCTGATCGCTCCGAGTTCGATGAGGCATATCTGGCCGATACGTATCTGCAGATGACGCTGCCTGCCGTGC
Source organism: Collinsella sp. (assembly GCA_036298225.1). Classification (GTDB taxonomy): domain Bacteria; phylum Actinomycetota; class Coriobacteriia; order Coriobacteriales; family Coriobacteriaceae; genus Collinsella. Next base: position 88,512 of record JAXJJM010000037.1, on the reverse strand, counting down.
ACGGCGCAGAGGGTGCTGGTGAGGACGCTCCAGCGCCTGCCGTCCGCACTGCCGCTCTGACGCTGGCACTCGTGGCGCCACTGCGTGACCGCATGGGCCGCGAGAACGCCGCCAACGTGTTTGACGGTATCGAGATGCCGCTTGTTCCGGTGCTTGCCAAGATGGAGCGCGCGGGCATGCTCGTAGACCCCGACCGCCTGCGCGATCTGTCCGAGGGTCTGGCGACCCAGATTGCCGAGGTCGAGCGCAGCATTCGCGACCTGGCCGGCGACGAGACCTTCAACATCGGCAGCCCCATGCAGCTGTCGCACGTGCTCTTTGATGTGATGGCGCTTCCGACCAAGGGCCTCAAAAAGACCAAGCGCGGTTATTATTCGACCAACGCCAAGGTGCTGAGCGACCTCGCCCGCGACCACGAGATCGTGCGTCTGATTCTGGACTGGCGCGAAAAGTCCAAGATCAAGTCCACCTATCTGGACACGTTGGGCCCGCTGCGTCGAGGCGACGGCCGCGTGCACACCACGTATAACCAGACCATTACCGCAACGGGGCGTCTGTCCTCGAGCGATCCCAACCTGCAGAACATCCCGACGCGCTCCGAGCTGGGCCGTACCGTCAAGACGGCGTTCTCGGCAGGCGAGGGCAGCGTATTTTTGGCCGTGGACTACTCGCAGATCGAGCTACGGCTGCTCGCGCATCTCTCGGGTGACGAGCATCTGGTGCGCGCCTTTAACGAGGGTGAGGACTTTCATGCCGAGACGGCCGCGCGCGTGTTTGGCGTTCCCGTGTCCGAGGTGACGCCCGACCTACGCAGTCGCGCCAAGGCCGTGAACTTTGGCATCGTGTACGGCCAGCAGGCCTACGGTCTGTCGCAGTCGCTGCACATCTCGATGGCCGAGGCGCGCGATATGATCGACCGCTACTACGAGGCCTACCCGGGCGTGCGCACGTTCCTGGACAACGTGGTGGCGCGTGCCAAGCAGACGGGCTATGCCGAGACCATGTACGGTCGCCGCCGTCACATTCCGGAGCTCAAGGCCAAAAACCCGCAGCTCCGTGGCTTTGGCGAGCGCACGGCCATGAACCACCCCATGCAGGGAACCGCAGCAGACATCATCAAGATCGCGATGGCCCGCGTAAGCCGCCGCCTGGAAGAAGAGGGCTTTGCCGCCCACATGATTTTGCAAGTACACGACGAACTGGACTTTGAGTGCCCCATCGACGAAGTCGAGCGCCTCACCGCCATGGTCCGCGACGTCATGGAACATGTAGTAGACCTACGCGTCCCCCTAATCGCCGAAGCCAGCACCGGCATAACCTGGGCCGATGCCAAATAGGGAAGTGCCCACAATCCCAAAGTAACCAAAAGCAGAAGGGGGCTCCTTGCCAACAAGGAGCCCCCTTCATTCCAAAAAAATCAGCCAAGTATCTAGACGCCAAGACGCCATTCAGGCGGCAAGCAAGTCAACGTAGCCATGCCCGGGGCCGGCCGTTTGATTTTTGTAGATTCCGCACGAGCCGAAGAGCACTTAATGTGCTCTTCGAGCGAGCCCAGGACCTGACCGAACAAAAATCAAACGGCCGGCCCCGGGCATGGCGGCGAGTTTAACGAGCCGCCAGGATGGCGTCGATGAGCGTCAGTACGCCCCCGTCGTTGTTGCTCGGAATGCGCCACTTGGCATGCGCGTTCATGTGCTCCTCGGCATTGTCCACGATAAAGCTGTGACCGACGCGCTCGAGCATGGGGATGTCGTTGTAGGTGTCGCCCACGGCGGCGGCGTCGGCAATATCGATGCCCAGGTGCTCGCACAGGTGAGCGACGCCGGCGCCCTTGTCGACGCCCAGGTTCATAAAGTCGATCCACTCGCGCCCAGCGTTGGTGACGTAGAGCTTGTCCGAGAACTCGGGGCTATAGGTCTCGCGGAAAGCGGGCTCGGCGTCGTAGCCGGGGAAGAAGACCGAAATCTTGTTGGACTCGAAATCAATGCCCTCAAAGCTGTCGACGTAGTTGATTGTGTTGTAGTAGACGCTGATCTCGTCGTGGTATTGATGGTCGCGGGCAAGCACGTAGAACTCGTCGAAGCAGCAAAGGACGGGGACAGCGCGCGGATCCTCCGAGGCACGGCTCAAGACCTGCTGATACAGCTCCACGTCAATAGTGCTCTTATAGATATAGCTGCCGCGATAGATCACGCACGCTCCGTTGTCGGGACAAAAGGCGAGGCGGTTCTTGACGCCCTCGAACATCTCCTCGAGCTTGGGGGCGGGACGTCCGCTGGCGGGGCAGAATACGATGTCGGCGTCGGCGAGCTTGTCCAGGCGCTCATCAAGACCCTGGGGCAGCACGCGCTCGTCGGTCAGCAGCGTCTTGTCCATGTCGACGGCGAGAATCTTAATGTTTCCGATATTGGCGTCCGATTCGTAAGTTTGCATAAAAGCGAGCCTTTCGTTTCGAGATTGTTTCAGACGTTATAACCATCAATTCGTAGTCGGGCGTATTTTCGCAGGAACGGAGCGTATTTGCACCACGCTTCACAAAGTAATGAAAAAACTTTTCAGAAATTTGAATTTGTCGCTTGTGCTGCGGGCACTTTAGCGTAATATAGCGACCATCGAAAACGGAGACGGAAAAACAACCGCTTACCGAGGAAAAGGTACCGTTTACGATATTAGAATTGCGCCCGGCGATAGGTGAAAGGAGAGGCAGATGCAGTTCGTAAAGATCATCACCACTGCAGACAATGCCATCCGACGCCAGCGCGCAATTTCCCGACGACGATAACAATCGTCTCTGTCCGCATGGGGCGAATTGCCTCAACAGAGTCATTTTGAGGTCGTTGGGTTTTAGCACGACATTGCTGCATGTTTCTAGGGCATGTATGTGCTGATTTTTGCTATTTAACCTGATATTGCACGGTATATGACCTTGAAATGACTTGCAACTGACCGATGTTCTAACTAGCTACCAAGGGCGAAAGGAAACAGCCATGAGCAAGGAAAAAGTCGTTCTCGCATATTCCGGTGGTCTTGATACATCCGTATGTGTCAAGTGGCTCCAGGACGAGAAGAATCTCGATGTCGTTTGTGTCTGCGGCAACGTGGGCCAGGAAGAGACCGGACTGGATGCCAAGAAGCAGAAGGCGCTCGACCTGGGCGTTCTCGATTGCCAGGTGCTCGACCTGCGTGACGAGTTCTCTGATGAGTTTCTGACTAAAGCCATCGCAGCAAACTCCATGTACGAGAACAAGTACCCGCTGCTCTCTGCCCTGTCTCGCCCGCTGCTTGCCAAGAAGCTTGTCGAGGTCGCCCACGAGTTTGGCGCGACCTACGTCGCCCACGGCTGCACCGGCAAGGGTAACGACCAGGTCCGTTTTGAGGCCGCCGTCAAGGCCCTCGACCCCGAGCTCAAGGTTATCGCCCCGGTTCGCGAGTGGGATCTGAAGTGCCGTCCCGACGAGGTCGCCTATGCCCACGCCCACAACGTGCCGGTTCCCGAGGGTGCCAACGACAACCCCTACTCCATCGACGACAACCTGTGGGGTCGTGCCATTGAGTGCGGTCACCTGGAGGATCCCTGGAACGAGCCGCTCGACGACGCTTGGGTTATGACCAAGAACCCCGAGGACACGCCGGACACCCCGACCTACACCGAGATTGAGTTTGAGGCCGGCAAGCCCGTCGCCGTCGACGGCAAGAAGATGAAGCTCTCTGAGATCGTCATCGCCCTCAACAAGATCTCCGGCGACAATGGCTTTGGTCGCCTCGATCTGGTCGAGGATCGTCTGGTGGGCCTCAAGAGCCGTGAGTGCTATGAGGTTCCCGGCGCCCTGACGCTCATCACCGCCCACAAGGCGCTCGAGGACATCTGCGTCGAGGGTGACCTGCTCAAGACCAAGATCAAGCTCGAGCAGGATTGGGCCACCGCCGTGTACAACGGCCAGTGGTACAGCCCGCTCAAGAACGCACTTGACGCGTTTATGGCCGATACCCAGAAGTTCGTCACCGGCACCGTCCGTCTGAAGTTCTTTAAGGGCAACTGCCATGTCGTCGGCCGCAAGAGCCCCTTCAGCCTCTACGACTACGGTCTGGCTACCTACGACCGCGACACCACGTTTGACGAGAAGGCCAGCGCCGGCTTTATCGAGATCGATACGCTGTCGCTCAAGACGTGGGCTAAGGTCCAGGGGCCCAGCTCTGCTGCCGCCCAGGCCTAGCGCCTCCTTCCCTTGGTATCCGCGCGGCCCATCCGCGTGATACAAAACGGGCGCACGGGGTCCCTACCTTTCGTTATGCTTGCTGACACTTCTTAACATCGGTGGCCCCTACGTTCCGCCCGCATATATGATGCCGCGTCTGCGGCTGAGTCCGAGCCCCGCCGGGGTTGTCCGGCGGGGCTCTTGCTATCAATTTGACGGCCTTGTGCCTATCTATATCCGAGGAGTACCTATTATGTTTGATGCTATTGCACACGCTTTGCTTTCTCTTGCCCCTGAGCTCGATACTGCCAAGGTCGAGGATGTTCCCATGGGCCTGAAGGCTTGGATTGACGGTTCGCAGGGCAACTTCAGGAGGGAGTCGATGGGCGCCAAGTGCCTGACCCGTCACTTCTTTGCTATTTAGCCTGTCAGCCCCGCACGTGGCGGGGGATGTGCAAAACTAACAGTTGATAAATCGCTTTAGCGGCATGGCGTAGCGCTTTGTGCGCCGATGTTTTGGTATTTGATGAAAGGGGACGGTCCCATGGCTCTTTGGGGTGGTCGTTTTGAGGCGGGCGTGGCCGAGGTCACGCAGGAGTTTGGCGCATCGCTGCCGGTCGATAAGCATCTCTATAAGCAGGATATCGCCGGTTCCAAGGCACATGCCAAGATGCTGGCCGCACAGGGCATCATCAGCGCAGAGGACGAGCAGGCGATTGCCGAGGGCCTGACCGGAATCGAACAGGATATCGATGCCGGCAACTTCACCTTCGATATCAACGATGAGGACATTCATATGTCCATCGAGAGCGAGCTGACGCGCCGTATCGGCGAGGCCGGTAAGCGCTTGCATACCGGGCGTTCGCGCAACGACCAGGTGGCGACCGATACGCGCCTGGGCGTCAAGGCGTTGGCCAAGGAGCTCATGGAGGCCAATCTTGAGTTGCGCCATGTGCTGGTGGATGCGGCCAAGAAGTACGACAAGGTGATTCTGCCGGGCTACACGCACATGCAGCATGCTCAGCCCGTGCTGCTGTCACATCATCTGCTGGCGTATTCCTGGATGTTCGCGCGCGACTTTACACGCCTGAAGGCCGCCTTTGATGCCGCCGACAACTGCCCGCTGGGTGCTGCCGCGCTTGCCGGTACGAGCTATCCACTCGATCGTCAGATGACGGCTGCCGAGCTTGGCTTTGCGGGTGTGATTCCCAACTCGCTCGATGCGGTTTCCGACCGTGATTTCCTGCTCGATCTGCATTACGCCGGCTCCGTCATGGCCATGCACCTGTCGCGTCTTTCCGAGGAGATCGTGCTGTGGTCGAGCTCCGAATTTGGCTTCATCACGCTTTCCGACTCGTACTCCACCGGCTCGTCCATCATGCCGCAGAAGAAGAATCCCGACTTTGCCGAGCTTATCCGCGGCAAGAGCGGCCGAGTCTATGGCAACCTGGTGCAGCTGCTTGTGACCATGAAGGGCCTGCCGCTGGCCTATAACAAGGACTTGCAGGAGGACAAGGAGGGCGCGCTCGATACCGCCCACACGCTCATGCAGTGTCTGTCGGTTATGGCCGGTATGATTTCGACTTGGACCGTCAACGAGGATGCCATGGCGCGCGAGTGCGGCGTGGGGCACCTTGCCGCTACCGATGTTGCCGATTACCTGGCCAAGCGCGGCCTGCCGTTCCGTGAGGCGCATGCCGTGGTGGGCCATCTGGTCCTGATGTGTGAGAAGCGCGGCTGCAATCTTGAGGACCTGCCGTTTGAGGTGTTCCAGGAGGCAAGCCCGCTCTTTGAGCGCGATATTACCGAGGCGCTCGACATCCCGTCGATTGTCGCCGCGCGCACGACCGAGGGCGGTACCGCCCCTGCCGCTGTTGCCGTGCAGCTGCAGCGTGCCGAGGCACAACTCGTTGCCGACGAAGGTGTGTTTGGCTCGTTGACCAAGGTCGTCGAGATGGGCCACGGAGCTAATTAGCTTATAGGATGCGTCTGTCTGGTGCGTTCATCATATCTTGCCTTTACGGGTGCTCGCTACGGTGGGCGCCCGTTTTGTTATAGGGAAGGGAGGAGCTTGTCGAGAACTTCTGTAGGACCTTTGGGCAGGTTGTGAAGGGGGTGCGTTCACGGGCGGCAACCGGCCGTCTGCTCGGTTCGGTGCAGTTGGTGGCGGAGCGGATGGTACTCTAATCGGGCTTCGAAACAGAAGTGACACATATGGAACGCTTCAATAAATTACAGCGCTTCAATAAACAGCTTTTTGTTTAACTGCAGCTAAAACTCTGTTACGATGCAGTTCAGGCGGGTGCCGGAATGGGACTTGGGCACGCGCGAACCTACTTGAAAGGCTACCTTATGGCTATCGAGAAGACCTTCATCATGATTAAGCCCGACGCTGTGCGCGATCGCAAGATCGGCGAGATCGTTGCTCGTATCGAGCGCAGCGGCCTTGTCATCGAGCGCATGGAGATGACCACGCTCGAGCGCGCTACCGTCGAGGAGCACTACGCCCATCTGGCCGACAAACCCTTCTTTGGCGGTCTGTGCGACTTTATGACGAGCGGTCCGGTCGTCAAGATGGTTGTTTCCGGTCTTTCCGCCGTCTCCAAGATGCGCACCCTTATGGGCGCCACCAACCCGCTTGATGCTGCCCCCGGCACCATCCGCGGTGACTTCGCCGTCGATGTCAACGCCAACGTGATTCACGGCTCCGACTGCCTGGAGAACGCCGAGATCGAGATCAAGCGCTTCTTTGGCTAAACCAGCTTTGACTCCTTAAAGCTGTTAGCGTGTGGCTTGAGCGCCGCGGGACTCCATCCGCGGCGCTCTTTTTATGTCTAAAACTACAAAGGGGCCCGCCCGGATGTGTGTTCCGGGCGGGCCCCTTACCGTTATCTTGTGGCGTTGGGTGCCTTAGGCCTCGTCGACGACCTTAAGGCCGCGAGTCTGATCGATCTCATTGAGGAGGTTGACGCGACGCTCGTGACGGCCGCCCTCAAACTCGGCGTCAAGCCACTCGTCGACGATCATCTTGGCGAGCTCGGAGCCCACGACGCGGGCGCCAAAGGCAAGCACATTGGTGTTGTTGTGCATGCGCGAGAGCTTGGCGCTGAAGGGCTCGGAGCACACGACGGCGCGCACGCCCTCGACCTTGTTGGCGGCCAGGCTGATGCCGACGCCAGTGCCGCAGATCAGGATGCCCAGGTCGACGTCACCGTTAGCAACTGCCTTGCCCACCTTGTAGCCGGCGATGGGGTAGTCAAAGCTCTCGGAGGTGTCGGTGCCAAAGTTCACGACCTCGCAGCCGCGCTCCTTCAGGTGCTCGGAGATGATGTTCTTGAGCTCGACGGCGGCGTGGTCGTTACCGATACCGATCTTCATGGATGGTTCCTCTCTGGTCTGTGCGGCGCAAATGCTAAAGGTGTTTACCGCTTTCGACTGCATGATAACGCGACTCTTGCGTAAACGCTCGGGCGTTTTTTGGTCAAACGCTTTAGCATGCAACAAGATTGGCTTCTCATGAATAATGCCACCAATTTGTGCTCGAGCGCCGTCCGCTGGAACCATGGTTGCGGTTTTTGATGCATTGTTATCAAATAAAGGAGGTAACTTTTTTGAGAGCCCAGCCCGTTATGCAAGCAGGAGATACCTATGCCTACCGATTCCATCCGTGATGCCGCGTTTTGCGATGTTTTGAACCGCGAACTTGTCTGTGCACTCGGCTGCACCGAGCCCATTGCCGTTGCCTATGCAGCGGCGCTGGCGAGCCAGACGCTCGGTTGCGAGCCCGATCATATGGATGTTGCCTGCTCGGGCAACATCATCAAGAACGTCAAGAGCGTGACCGTGCCCAACTCGGGCGGAATGCATGGTATTGAAGCCGCGGCCGTGCTGGGTGCCGTGGGCGGCGACGCCAAGAGCGCGCTCGAGGTGCTCGAGAGCGTCGATGACGCGGACCGCGCCCGCGTGGCCGAGCTGCTTGCCGATGCGGACTACTGCGATGTGTCGCTTGTCGAGGGTGTGCCCAACCTCTACATCAAGGTGACTGCGACGGCCGGGGGCCATACCGCGGTCGTCGAGATTACCGATCACCACACTAATGTCACGTGCCATACGCTCGACGGTATTCCGGTATGCGGTAAGTCGGCGGGGGAGTGCGCCGCCTGCGCCGAGCGCGTGGTGGCCGAGCGTGCGGCAGATAACGCCGACACGCCCATGTCGATCGAGGCCATCATCGACTTTATCGAGGACGGTGACATTGAGGACGCCCGCGCTGCCGTTGAGCGTCAGATTGAGCTGAATGGCGCGATCAGTGCTGAGGGCCTCGCGCACGCTTGGGGCGCCGAGGTGGGCCGTACGCTGCTGGGTGCTCGTGCCGATGACGTCGCCTGCCGCGCCCGTGCCCGTGCGGCCGCCGGGTCCGACGCCCGCATGAACGGTTGCGCGCTGCCGGTCGCCATTGTGTGCGGCTCGGGCAATCAGGGCATTACCTGCGCATTGCCCGTCATGGAGTATGCCGAGTACCTGCGTTGCGACCACGAGCGCCTGGTGCGCGCCGTGATGCTGTCCGATCTTATCGCCGTGCATATCAAGAGCTATATTGGTGCGCTCTCGGCGTTTTGCGGTGCTATTTGCGCTGCGTGCGGCGCCGGCGCTGCGATTACCTGGCTGTGCGGTGGCACGCGCGAACAGATTGGCGCGACGGTCTCGAATACGCTTGGCAACGTGGGCGGCATCGTGTGCGACGGCGCCAAGGCGAGCTGTGCCGCCAAGATCTCGGCTGCCGTCGATGCGGCGATTCTGGGCCACGATATGGCCATGCAAGGCCGCGGCTTCCGCGCCGGCGAGGGCCTGATCCAAGATACCGTTGAGCAGACGATCGCCAGTATGGGCTACGTAGGCCGCGTGGGCATGAAGGACACCGACGTCGAGATCCTCAACATCATGATCGGTAAAACCCAGGTCTGTTAAGACAGTTCGTCGGCTACTTGGTGTTCGTAGAAGGCTTCTACTACGGCGTTAAAGTCGCGGGCGAAGTCTTCCATGGTTCCGCGCCAGGTGGCTCGGCCGGGTTTTCCCTGGCCAACATAGGCAGTTTGAATGCCGCAGGCGGGACTGGGGAAGTCGCGTTTGGGATCGTTGCCCACCATAAGGACCTCGTGCGGCTCGAGCCCCATCACCTGAAGCTGCTCTAGATAGTAGGTGGCATCGGGCTTGCAGCGGGTGGTGTTTCCCATGTGCGTGACGAGCTCAAAGGGAGCGTCGGCCAGGTCGCCCCAACCCATGCGGCACTCGATGGCCCCCTGGGGAAAGCTGGGGTTGGTAAAGAGCGCACAACGCAGCCCTGCGTCCTGTACGGCCTGGAGCGCGGCGTGTGCGCCCGGCATGGCGTGGGCGTTAATGACATCGTCGTTCTTGTACGGAAGAACTTCGCGGTCATAGTAGGTAAACGCCTCGTAGATGAGGGGATCGGAGAGGCGGATCCCGCATCGGCGCTCGACCTCTTCCTGGTAAAACGCAAGATTGGTGCGATTGTCCGTGCCGCTGCGCCGATTGGCGTTCAGATCGACCAAAATGGTGCCGAGGCGCGCCATCGTGCCGCCACGGCTGCGACGGCCGATATCCGCGAGCATCGAAGAGACATCCTTAAAATAGCGAAGGATGAACGCGTTGAGGTTGATGCTGAGAAGCGTCTCGTCCATATCGAAAACGACTGCTTTGAGCACGCGGGCACCTTTCTCGAAAAATCGATCTAGAATCGTTGGCTCCGGATACTTTACCCCAAAGCCGAATGCCTGGCTGGTTATCGTCAAGTTGCGGAGACGTGTGTTCATAAGATTACGAAAAAGTCTCCACACGAGTAAAAAATCGCAGTTCACGCTTGAAATCGAACTCATTTCCCCGTAACCTATACGAACGTGATTGCATAAGCGTCACATTAGTATCTGTCGGCTCCCGAGTGTTCCTAAACGTTGTGTGCTTGTCGCACCCTTCTGTAGGTCCTAGCAATCGGGGCCCCGTAGTTCGAAAGGGGTCCACCTTTGAGTGAGATTCAGAACTCGTCCATTTTCTCTCTTGACGATGTCAACGAGGAGGAGATGAACAACCTCATCGACGGTACGATTACCGACTTTGATGAGGGCGATCTCGTTAACGGCACTGTCGTTAAGATCGAGCATGACGAGGTGCTCGTTGACATCGGATTCAAGTCCGAGGGCGTTATCCCGGTCCGCGAGCTGTCCATCCGCAAGGACGCTAACCCTGCAGACATCGTTGCACTCGGTGATCCCATCGAGGCTCTGGTTCTCCAGAAGGAGGACAAGGACGGTCGTCTGGTCCTGTCCAAGAAGCGTGCCGAGTACGAGCGTGCTTGGAACCGCATCGAGGAGAAGTTCAACTCCGGCGAGAACGTCGAGGGCGAGGTTATCGAGGTTGTCAAGGGCGGCCTGATCCTCGACATCGGCCTGCGTGGCTTCCTGCCTGCTTCCCTCGTCGACCTCCGTCGCGTCAAGGACCTCACCTCTTACATGGGCACCCGCATCGAGGCCCGCGTCATCGAGATGGACCGCAACCGCAACAACGTCGTTCTCTCCCGTCGCGTCGTGCTCGAGGAGTCCCGTAAGGCCGAGCGCTCCGAGATCCTGTCCAAGCTCAAGTCTGGTATGCGTCTCCAGGGCACCGTTTCCTCCATCGTCGACTTCGGCGCCTTCGTCGACCTCGGCGGTATCGACGGCCTCATCCACATCTCCGAGCTCTCCTGGAACCACGTCAACCATCCTTCCGAGGTTGTCAAGGTCGGCCAGGAGGTCGAGGTCGAGGTTCTCGACGTCGATCTCAACCGCGAGCGCATCTCCCTGGGTCTCAAGCAGACCACCGAGGATCCGTGGCGCGCACTGGTCAAGAAGTACCCCGTCGGCGCTATCGTCGAGGGCACTGTGACCAAGCTTGTCCCGTTCGGCGCTTTCGTCGACCTGGGCGAGGGCATCGAGGGCCTGGTGCACATCTCCGAGATGGCCAACAAGCACGTTGATCAGCCTTCTCAGGTCACCCACGTGGGCGACAAGGTTCAGGTCAAGGTCATGGAGATCGACCTCGACCGTCGTCGTATCTCCCTGTCCATGAAGTCCGCTGCTGAGACTCTGGGCGTCGAGATCGAGGTCACCCCGCTGCCTTCCGAGAAGAAGGACGAGGAGACCGACGCCGAGTAAATCGGTTTGACGATCACTTGTTTTAAGGGATTCGCCTGAAAGGGCGGGTCCCTTTTTTGTTTTGCGAGCTCGACGGCAGATTTCCACCCAAGTCGTCCGTTTGCTATTGAGTTGTCGCGGCATGAAAAAACGCCGACATCCCGCCTCGGGGAGGAGGCGGGAACGCACCGAGTAGACGGAGGGGTGCGGAGCGCGGTCGCGTCTCGACTGACGACGTTGCCCATCGACGCGACTATTGTAACGCATGGGCGGTTCTTGGTTTATCGTGTCGAGCGCGCGTGTTGTGTCGTCTCGCGTGCTGACGGTGTGATACACTCTTGCACTGCTGAGTGGGCCAGACGGTCGCGCGATGTGCTGCTTGCAGTACGCGTGAGGAAAGTCCGGGCTCCAGAGGGCGGGATGCCGGCTAACGGCCGGGCGGAGTGATCCGACGGAAAGCGCCGCAGAAAAGAAGACTCCCACCTGCGCCGTAAGGCGTAAAGGGAAAAGCTGAAACGGTGGTGTAAGAGACCACCAGCGTCGTGGCAACACGGCGGCTTGGCAAGCCCCATCCGGAGCAAGCGCGAATAGGAACGCTATGGGCCGGCCCGGTCCGCGTTCGGGTAGCGTGCGTGGAACTGCACGGTAACGTGCAGACAAGATAAATGACCGTTCACGACAGAACCCGGCTTATAGGCCCACTCGGCACTTTGTTGACGCTGCGAACCCGTCAGCGCGGCAATCTGCCTTTCAAGCCTTCGGGCATGACCATAAGGTCAATGCCCTCGTCTTTCAAGGCACCTTGTTCGCGCTGACGGGTTCTCGCTTTCGTTGGCGGAATCATCGGCGGTTCCGTTCTTGGCATCTCGCTGTTTTTGCCTGGTCATCGGCGTTGCCGTTCTATTTACCGGGGTTATCGGTACGGCTTTTGCCGTATTATTGAGGCTGTTTGTTGCTTTGCTTGTGTTTGAGGGGCTTTGTTGGACAGCTATTTTACTCTGCAATCGAATATTGAGGCTTCGGGCGAGTTTGTGGACCGCAAGAGTCGGTTTATTGCTCAGCTGGTCCATATTGAGTCCGAGGATGAGGCGAATGCCTTTATCGAGATGGTTCGCAAGCGTCATTATGACGCTCGGCATAATGTTCCCGCGTGGATTTTGGTCGATGGACGCGAGCGCCAGAGCGATGATGGTGAGCCGAGCCGCACGAGCGGTATGCCGACGCTCGAGGTGCTGCGTGGCGCGGGGCTCAAAAATGTTTGCTGCGTAGTGACGCGCTATTTTGGTGGCACGCTGTTGGGGCCTGGTGGCTTGGTGCGCGCCTATACCGCGGCGACGCAGGCGGCGGTGGCCGCGGCTCAGGAGGCCGGGCAGATCGTCGAGATGACAAGCGTCGTGCCGGTTGACGTGTATGTGGCCTATCCACAGTATGAGCAGGTGCTTCGCTTGGCGCAGGATTTGGGTGCCAAGGTTTCGGATACCGATTACGCGGATACCGTTACACTTCACTTGGTGTTTAAGGCGGGGGAGCAGGAGCCATTTTGCGCCAAGATGCGCGAGCTTATGGCGGGACGCGAGGAGATCGAGGTCGGCGCTCCCGAATTTGCCGAGTTCTGACGGCGACGGCCGGCGTGCTTTTGGATGGATCCCAAGCGCGCCGGCCGTCGTTTTATGTTGCTGCCGTCTACTCGGCGAGCTGCTTTAGCACATCGCAGGCGATCTCGATGGCATCGTCGATGCAACCGGGGCAGCTGCGGAGCGGACCCTTATCCGATCCGATGCCCTTGAGCGTGCCGCAGACGGTCGTCGTGTTCTTCTCGCCAAAACGCTTGGCGATTTCGCGCGACAGCTTGTAGGTCTGGCCCTTGGTCTTGGGGTTTTCCATGCCGTCGCTCATCACGAAGCCCATGATGGCCACGGCGCCCGAGATGGCGCCGCAGGTTTCGGTCATGCCGCCCATGCCGGCGCCAAAGCCCTCGGTGAGGGTAAAGGCGACCTGAGGGTCGAGTCCGACGGCAGGTGCGAGCGTGCAGGCGACGGCCTGCGCGCAGTTAAAGCCACGGGCGTGGTATTCGGCAGCCTGAGCCTGACAGGCGGTGATGTCGAGCTGGGCCGTATCGATTTGCTTCATCGTTGTCTCCTTGGTCACGGTGTACCCGCTTATGGTACCCGTGACGGTGCGTGTAATCATCGAGAGCTTCATGGATGCCTCATTTTTCTCTGTCGAGCAAATGCCCAAGGCTTGAGATAAATACCCCTGATCGATTTGTCCCATAACCTACCTTGGGGATGGGTTGAGAGGGCTGCGGGGTAGCGGTATCGTGAACCGAATAAATCAAAACCCAAGCAAGGGAGCTAGATATGAGCGAGCAGACCATCGGTACTACCTGTGTTCAGGGCGGCTACCGCCCGGGTGACGCGGAGCCGCGCCAGGTGCCTATCTACCAGTCCACCACGTGGAAGTATGATACGTCCGAGCATATGGGCAAGCTGTTTGACCTGGAGGAGTCCGGTTACTTCTACAGCCGCCTGCAGAACCCCACGTGCGATCTGGTTGCTGCCAAGATCTGCGAGATGGAGGGCGGCACCGCTGCGATGCTCACGAGCTCGGGCATGGCTGCGAACTTCCTCGCGATCTTTAACGTGGCCGGTGCCGGCGATCATGTGGTCGCGAGCTCTGCCATCTATGGCGGCACCTACAACCTGCTGGCTCACACTATGGGCCGCATGGGCCTGACCTGCACGTTCGTCGCACCCGACTGCACCGATGAGGAGCTGGAGGCCGCTTTCCAGCCCAACACCAAGCTCGTCTTTGGCGAGACCATCGCCAACCCCGCGCTTGCCGTGCTCGATATTGAGCGCTTTGCCAAGGCCGCGCACGACCACGGCGTGCCGCTGATGGTCGACAACACCTTCCCGACGCCCGTGATGTGCCGTCCCTTTGAGTGGGGCGCCGACATCGTCACGCATTCCACCACCAAGTACATGGATGGTCACGCGGCCTACCTGGGCGGCGTCATCGTCGATCACGGTCAGTTTGACTGGATGGCCCATGCGGACAAGTTCCCGGGTCTCACCACGCCCGACGAGAGCTACCACGGCGTGACGTATGCCGAGAAGTTCGGCCGCGAGGGCGCCTTTATTACCAAGGCTACCGCGCAGCTCATGCGCGACCTCGGCCCCATGCAGAACCCGCAGGCGGCGTTCTTCCTGAACAGCTCGCTCGAGAGCCTGCACGTGCGTATGCCGCGCCATTGCGAGAACGGTCTGGCGGTCGCCAAGTTCCTTCAGGGCCACCCCAAAGTGCGCTTCGTGAGCTATCCGGGCCTGGAGGGCGACAAGTACTACGACATGGCTCAGAAGTACATGCCCAACGGTACCTGCGGCGTCGTGAGCTTTGGCTTTACCGGTGGTCGTGCGGCGGCCGAGACCTTTATGAAGAGTCTTAAGCTCGCCCAGATTGCCACGCACGTGGCCGATGCCCGCACCTGCTGCCTGCACCCGGCAAACGCCACCCATCGCCAGATGAACGACGAGGAGCTCATCGCCTGCGGCATCTCCGCCGACATGGTGCGCCTGTCGTGCGGCCTTGAGGACACGGCCGATCTGATTGCCGACCTTGAGCAGGCGCTCGAGCAGTGCTAGGCTAGCGTGCGTGCGGGGCGTGGGACGGCTTTTCGGCTGACGACGTCCTCATAGTTCCGATTCCGTAGGCGGGACCCCGATCGTGTCCGTTTGTAGGCGATTGGGGTCCCGTTTTTGCGTTGCACGATAGAAAGGATATACATGGAGAAAACTGCCGAGCAGCTGCGCCGCGAACACATTGCCCTAGAGGGCGACACCCACGGTAAGAATAAATGGGCGATTCTGTTCACCGTGCTCGTCATGACCTTTATGGCGTGTCTGGATGCGAGCATCGTGACGGTGGCGCTCCCAGTGATGCAAAAGGAGCTGGGGGTGGGCCTCGACCGCATTCAGCTCGTGAGCTCGGTGTATCTGCTCGCGACGTGCGTCGCCATGCTGCCGTTTGGCCGCTTGGGCGATGTGCGCGGCAAGGTGAATGTGTTCCAGCTTGGTGTAATCGTCTTTACGGGTGGCTCGTTGCTTTGCGGGCTTTCGGCTTCGCTCGAGGTGCTTATCTTGGCGCGTTTCGTGCAGGGCATTGGCTGTGCCGCCGCGATGGCCAACAATATGGGCATCATCACCGAGTCGTTTCCGGCGCGTGAGCGCGGCCGTGCCATGGGCATTCTGGCGACCTTTGTGGCTCTTGGCATGATGTGCGGCCCCGTGCTCGGCGGCGTGCTGGTGGCGAGCTTTCCCTGGGAGAGCATCTTCCTTATCAATCTGCCCATTGGCGTAATCTCGTTTATCGTGGGACTCTATACGCTGCCGCATGTGAAGCCGGAGGCTGGCGAACGCCCTATGCCGTTGACAGAGGCGGCGCGTCGCTGCTTTGCGAGCTCGGCTTTCACGATTAACCTGGCTTGCATGCTTATCGTGTTCGTGGGTATCGGTGCCTCCGAGTTTGTGCTGCCGTTCTACTTTCAGGATGCCCACGGCTTTAGCTCCGATATCTCCGGCCTGTTGTTTTTGGCGATGCCGGTCGTGAATGCCTTTGTGGGCCCGCTTTCGGGCTCGGTGTCCGACCGTGTTGGTTGTGAAGCGCCCACGGCCGTTGGCCTGGGCGTGTACGTGTGCGGTCTCTTTGCGGTGAGCACGCTTGACGAGCACTCTTCCATCTTGATGATTGTGTGCTGCGTCGCGTTTATGTCGTGCGGCACGTCGATCTTCCAGAGCCCCAATAATTCGCTGTATATGGGTTCGGCTCCGCGTGAGGCGCTTGGCTTTGCGGGCAGCTTGAGCAGCTTGGCGCGCTATGCGGGCATAGCGCTGGGTATTACGGCGGCGTCGCGCATCCTGTATGGACAGACGAGCGCGGCGATGGGCAAGACGGTCACGAGCTATGTGGCGGGTCGTCCGGACGTGTTCCTCTTTGGCTTCCGTTTGGTATTCTACGTGCTGATGGCCGTTGCTACCGTGGGCTTTGCGCTCACATTGGTACGTTTGGTGAGGACGCGCACCCGGCATTAGCGTGTTGGGAGGCTGTCTGCCACGAATCGGGCCTATCTACTGGTCTTGCAGCTTTATAGTGCGATGCGGCTTGTGGGGCGGGCGGGGGTAGGTCCGTGGTAGACTATCGAACAACGTTTATTAATCGCGCGGTATCGTTGCCGCGAGAAGGGGTTGCGCCATGCAGGAGCTTGAGGATCGTATTCGCCATGACGGCATCGTAAAGGCCGGTAACGTCCTTAAGGTTGATGCCTTCCTCAACCACCAGTGCGACGTTGAGCTGTTCGACCACATGGGTGCCGAGTGGGCCCGTCTGTTCGAGGGTGTCGAGATCAACAAGATCCTGACGATCGAGGCTTCGGGCATTGGTATGGCCTGCATTGCAGCCCAGCATTTTGGCGGCGTGCCGGTGGTCTTTGCCAAGAAGGCACAGTCCATCAACCTCGACGGCGAGCAGTATGCCACGACCATCTATTCCTTTACCAAGCAGAAGGAGTACCCGGTCATCGTTGGCAAGCGCTTCCTGTCCGAGGGCGACAAGGTCCTGATTATCGACGACTTCCTGGCCAACGGCTGCGCGCTCGAGGGTCTTATCAAGATCTGCGAGGCCGCAGGTGCCGAGGTATCCGGCATTGGCATTGCGGTGGAGAAGGGCTTCCAGGGCGGTGGCGATAAGCTCCGCGAGCGCGGCTTCCGCGTTGAGAGCCTAGCCCGCATCGCCGATATGGACTGCGATACCGGCGAGATCACCTTCGCCTAAGCGCGCAACACAAGCGATTGGTATGCGATGTGACAAAGGGACTTTCCCTTTGTCACATTTTTTATGAGGGGAGGTGTTGATATGGATGAGAACAAGATGGGATGGCGCGAGTATGCGCGCTATGCCGAGATGTCGGTCGAGGAGTTGGCGCGCGATTGCGAGGTGCAGGTGTTTCGCGCGACAGGTCCGGGCGGACAGGGCGTGAACACGACGGACTCGGCGGTACGCATGAAACATATCCCTTCGGGGATTACCGTGACAGCGCGCGAGAGCCGCAGTCAGTTCCAAAGCCGTAGCAGCTGCCTGCGTAAGCTGCGCGCTGAGCTTGAGCGTCGCGGGCGTCCACCGCGCCGACGCGTAAAGACCAAGGTGCCTCAGCGCTCACGCCAGCGCAGGCTCAATGACAAGCACTTCAACGCCATTAAAAAGGCCAACCGTCGCAAACCGGGCAGCGACGAATAGCCTCCTCATAAGTTGCGGTGAAATAGGGACTGTTTTGCGGCTTTAGCTGCATAAACAGTCCCTATTTCACCGCAACTTAGGTGGAGCTAGCGGGTTGGGCGCCAGACCTCGAGGACGGCGGGAAGGATGTCCACCTCGATGCGCGAGGCGACGATGGGCTCGCCGTCGGCCTGAATGGGGTAGTCGGGCTCCTCAAAGGTGAGCTCGGCATGGCGGCAGCGGCGCATGCGAACCGGCGGCAGCTTGGTATGGTGGCCGTCCTTTGCCGAAAGGAACATAGGCAGGGCGACCGCACGGGGGACGGGGCCGCAGGCGTAGCAAACGTCGAGGATGCCGTCGCACGGGTTGGCGTCGGGACAGATGCGATAGCCCGAACCATAGGTGGGCCCCAGCTGGATGGCCATGATAATCGCGCGCACGCGCTCGGCTGGCGCGCCATCAAAGCTAATGGTCATGGGGTAGTTGCGGTAGCGCAGACCAAACTGCTCAAGTCCCGAGAGGGTGTAGAGCGGAGCGCCCGTCAAGCCGGTCTTTTTTCGCAGCTCGGTGGTGCCCAGGCCGATGGCGGCATCGATGCCGACCGAAAGCGTTTGGTCGTAGTACTCAACGGTAGCCTCGCCGCTGCCGTTTGCGGGGTTCCATGAGCGAATACGCCCGATGTCTTGACGCCGCAGCTCACAGGTGAGCAGCGCGCCAAAATTCTTACCGGAGAAATCTTCGATACCGAGCGTTTGGGCAAAATCGTTGCCGGAACCAACGGGTAGGACGGCAAGGGCGGGACGGGCCGATTCATCCTGCGTCATGAGTCCATTGACGACCTCGTGGATCACGCCATCGCCGCCAAGGGCGATAACGGTTCGATAGCCCTGGGCCCGCGCGGCAAGCTCCTTGGCGTGCCCCGTGCGTTCGGTCAACACCAGGTCAAACTGGGATGCGCGCGCGGTCATGTCCAAAAAGCGTTGCAGGCGCTCGGCAACCTCATGCGCGGCGCCCGACTGGGCGGCAGGATTGGCGATGATGAGCGTGCGACCAAAATCAGTTGCGTGCATGGGGTGACTCCCGGCGTATGGCATGACAGTGCGGTCGCGCTCAGGTCGAATTGCCCCCGATTGTGGCTGCACGGCGAATACTAACGTCTACTCTATCAGGTCGTTGTGGCGCTCGATAGCCTCCGCTACCGTACCGCCCTCATCCACAATAAGCGAACGGCGCTTGGGTGAGATGATGCGCTGGGCGGGGTACACGCCGCGGTGTCCGCCGGTTAGGTAGCTGATAAAGGCCACGATGACAAAGAACCCGGCGGCCGTGCCGTGGAACAGGTCGATGGCCATCATGCAGGTGGTGATGGGCACGTTGAGGCCGGCGCAGAACACGCCGAGCATGCCGAGAGCCGCCAGAAAACTGGGGTCGAGCCCGGTAAGGCAACCTATCCAGCCACCGAGTGCCGCACCGATGCCAAACAGGGGCGTGACCTCGCCGCCTTGGAAGCCAGCGCCCAAGGTGAGCGCCGTCACTACGAGCTTGATGGATGCGTCAGCAAGGGTAGTGTTACCGGAGAACCCGGCGCCCGAGAGCCAGGTGGCAAGGCCGGCGTAGTTCCAAGCGTCGAGGAGGGCATAGGCGGCCAAAACCACGAGTGCGCCTATAAGTGCGCGAACAAGGTAATTGGTGATAAAGCGACCGTACAGGCTCTTGACGGTTCGAACCGACCAGGCAAAGAGACGTGCCGTCAGACCGAAGATAATGGCGCTGATAACAACGATGACGACCGTTTTGGGCGACATGGCGGGAACGCTGGTGATAACATTCGCCTCGTACTCGGTTCCCAAGGCAAGCGATGTGAAGTAGCCGGTAAACGAGGCGACCAGGCAGTAGATGCCTGCGGTGTAGTCGATCTTGCCGATAAAGCACATCTCCATGCCAAAGAAAGCTCCGGCAAGGGGCGAGCCGAACACGGCGCCAAAGGCCGACGAGATGCCGGCGAGCATGAGGTCGTGGTGGTCATGCTTTTTGAGGTGGGCAAGGCTCGAGATGTTGCTGGCGATGGTGCCGCCAATCTGCACCGCGGCTCCCTCGCGACCGGCCGACCCGCCCGTGAGATGCGTGAGCGTGGAGCAGACGAAGGTGAGGACGGCCATGCGCATATGGATGAGGCGTGTGCCCAGGGCGGAGTCGATGACCAGGTTGTTGCCACGCTTGGCGGCAAGGCCGTGGTTTTTGTAGACCCACGCGGTGGCCATGCCCACAACGGGAAGCAGCGCGTAAATCCACGCATGGTGCTCGCGATAGTCGGTCGCGATATTCAGCGAGGCCAAAAACGCCCAAGCGGCAACGCCCATGGCGAGCGAGACGATGACGACGAGTGCGAGCAACTTAGCGCTCGCGAGTAGGTTGCGGGCGTTGCGGCGCGTGTCGGCAGCCAGGAGATGCTCGGAGCGGGTAAGTTGATGCCTGCCTGCCGTGATGACGTCGTTCAGGGAGAAAAAGCCGCCGTCGTCGAGCGGCTGGGAATGATCCTGCGCCTCGTTTGCGCTTTCAGGTTTGTCGTTATGAGCCATACGTTCCTCTTTTAGGTTGCAACGCAAGCATTATAAAACGCGGTAAACGCGACGAGCCGGTGGGTTGGTTTCCATTCTGTTTCGCGGCCTGCAACCGACAGGTGTATTTGCGGGTA
This sequence comes from Collinsella sp., assembly GCA_036298225.1. Classification (GTDB taxonomy): domain Bacteria; phylum Actinomycetota; class Coriobacteriia; order Coriobacteriales; family Coriobacteriaceae; genus Collinsella. Next base: position 68,167 of record JAXJJM010000037.1, on the reverse strand, counting down.
CAGGCCGAGTCGCGGTCGTGCGTCGGGGGATTATACTGAGACAAGCATAAAGAATTGGCGCCCCTGTTGTGCGCCGTGGTATTAAGAGGTGCATATGGCAGAGAAACTCATTCCGCTGGAGGACGCACAGTCGATTGTTCTGTCGAACGTTGCTCCGACCGACCTGGTCGAGATTCCCGTGTGGCAGGCGGCTGGTTTTCCCTTGGCCGAGGATGCTGTGGCCGATATCGACATTTCGCCGTTTGCCAACAGCGCCATGGACGGGTATGCCGTGCGCGCCGTCGACCTCGCCAAAGCGTCCACTGATGCGCCCGTGACGCTTTCTGTCGTGGGGCACGAGGCAGCGGGTCATGTCTTTGAGGGCGTGGTTGGCACGGGCGAGACCGTCCGCATCATGACGGGCGCGCCGGTGCCCGAAGGTGCCGATGCCGTGGTGAAGTACGAGATCGTCGACGTGCTCGACGGCGATGGCAACGAGGGCTCGCACGTTCGCTTCTCGGCGCCTGCCAAGGTAGGGGAGAACGTTCGCTCTGCCGCCGAGGAGGCCCATGCCGGCGATGTTGTGATGCATGCCGGCGAGGTCGTGGCCCCGGCGGGCGCCGGCTTGCTGGCAAGCGCCGGATACGCGAGCGTGAAGGTACATGCCGCCCCGCGCGTGGGCATTATCTCGCTGGGCACGGAACTGGTCGCACCGAGTAAGGTACCGGCGCGCGGTCAGATTCGCGATTCCAACTCCTCGGCGCTGATGGCCGAGGCGCTCGATGCCGGGGCAGATCCGGTGTTCTACGGTATTGCGCCCGACGATGAGCAGGCGATTGCCGAGCTGGTGCATCGCGCCACGCGAGAGTGCGATTTTGTCATTACAAGTGGTGGCGCCTCGGCGGGCGATTACGACTACGTGACGGCGCTCGTCCGGCGCGAGGGCGAGGTGCTGTTCGATCGCATCTCGATGCGTCCGGGCAAGGCCATCACGTTTGGCTTGCTCGGGGGTAAGCCCTACCTGGGGCTTTCAGGCAATCCGGCCGCGGCGTATGTGGGCTTTGAGATGCTTGCCCGTCCGGCGATTCGCAAGATGCGCGGTTTTTCCGAGGGTGCGCGTCCCGTGCAGCAGGCGACGCTCACGCACGGCGTGAAAAAGCGCCAGGACCGACGCTTCTTCGATCGCGCCACGGTTTTGCGCGACCCCGAGACCGGTGAGCTGTTGGTGACCGAGGCCAAGACGCAGAATTCGGCGCTGCTCGGCACGATGCAGCGGTCCAACTGCCTGCTGCGTATTGACGAAGGACCGTGCGAGCTCAAGGCGGGCGACGTCGTGGGTGTCGTGCGTGTCGACCTGCCCGAGGGCACGGTGTTGTAGGAGGAAGACTATGGAGTTGAAGATTTCGATCGTGACGTGCTCGGATACGCGCGATCTTGCTCAGGACGAGGCTGGAGCCGCACTCGAGGAACTTATCAAGGCGCAGGGCTGGGCGGTTGTCTCACATGTGGTCGTGCGCGACGACGCCAGCGAGATCGGTGATGCCATTGTGGAGGCTGCCGATGAGTGCCACGCCAATGTCGTGCTCACCTGTGGCGGCACGGGACTTTCGATGCGCGACGTGACGCCCGAGGCGACGCGTGCCGTCTGTGACCGCGATGTGCCGGGTATTGCAGAGGCAATCCGTGCGTACTCCATGACCAAGACGCGCCGCGCTATGCTCTCGCGCGCTATTTGCATGCAACGAGGTCATACGCTTGTCGTAAACTTTCCCGGTTCTACGAAGGCCGCCCGCGAAAGCTGGGAGGCCATAGCAGACCAGCTGGAGCATGCGGCTCAGATGACAGCGGGCGGCGGACATACCAACTAAGCGGTTTACCTGCGGCGGGGCGACCTGAACGGCTGCTCCGCCTTTGTTTTCCGCCGAAGCGACGCCGAGGTGCACGGCAACTCGAAACTATATTCTCCGGCGAGAATAATTTCTCACTATCATTATTCGCGCGTAAGTATAATCTAGTAACAGAATAAAGCCTGCGGCGGGGTGCCCGGGCATAGTGTTCGAAAGGGTTGAATATGTTCGATATGGTTTCACGCCGCGGTTTCGTCTCGCTTTCTGCTGCCGCCGGCCTTGGCCTTGCCGGCTGCTCGGGCAACAAGACGTCCGAGCCCGCTGGTTCCGATGCCGGCTCCGCCAAGTCTTTCTCTAAGAAGAAGGCTGTCGAGCTGCAGGTCTTTGCCGCCAACTCGCTCGAGAAGGCTCTGCCCGAGGTTCAGGAGCTTTACACCGACCAGACCGGCACCACCTTTGCCGACACGCAGTTTAAGGCGTCTGGCGACCTTGTCGAGCAGATGCGCGCCGGTGCCGCCGTCGACGTGCTCATCACCGCTTCCAAGGGTACCATGGACGACGCCGAGGCCGCCGAGCTCGTCGACGCCGACACGCGTGAGGACATGTTCGTCAACGATCTCGTGATCATTCGCGCCGAGGGCTCCGACACCAAGGTCGAGGCCATCGCCGACGTCGCGAACCTGGACGGTAAGATCGCCATTGGCGACGCCAAGACCGTCCCCGCCGGCAAGTACGCCAACCAGGCGCTGGCTTCCGTGGGCCTCTACACCGGCACCGAGGGCGACGACGGCGAGTATGCGCCCGAGATCGCCGAAAAGGTGGCCCTGGCCGACAAAGTTGGTACCGCCGCCGCCTATGTGTCCACGGGCGACTGCGTGGCCGGCTTTGTCTACAGCTCCGATATCTTCCGCTACGACGGCATCGAGGAGGCCTTTGTGTGTCCCGAGGATTCGCACAAGCCCATCGTGTATCCGGGTGCCGTTGCCGAGAGCTCTGAGCACGCCGACGAAGCCAAGGCGTTCATCGACTTCTGTCTGTCCAACAGGAAGGCTCAGAAGATTTGGGCTAAGTACGGCTTTGAGCTTTCCGCGTAGTGCGGCTTGGCGCGATAATTCCATCGTTTTGTGTCTCACTCCGTCCTTATATTCGCTTGGAGCTTTTCGTGCTTAATAGATTCCGCATCCTTGTCGCCTGTGCTTTGACCTTCGCGCTTTGCTGGGTGCCGGGATTTGCGTTTGCTGGGGACGCTGAGGACGGGGCCCAGGTTGCTGCGACTGCTCATGGGCTTTCCTATGGGATCGAGGGTTTTGAGCGGTTGGCCAAGGGGACCGCTCGTGCCATGGAGGGCCAGCCTGAGGGCTACCGGTTTCCCGTTGACGAGGACGTGGACCTTGTAGTGGCGCCTGCTGCCGATCGCGTTGTGGTGTGGATATCGCCCAAGGCGATCGAGAGGTATGGATTGGATCCGCAGAACAACGAGTGCGTATCGGGTCTCAAGGCCCTCGTCTGTGAGCTCGACAGCGCAAACTGTATGGGAGGTGCGCAGCTAGGGGACGTGGATCTTCCTTGGTATGTCACGGCGGAAACAACGTTTGATGCCGGCGGGTATACCTATGGCTTTGACGAGCGCGGTGCGGATGGGGGCCGCTATGTGGTGATTGCATCAGCCTCGGGTGATGCCAAAGGCGGCGCGCGTTGGCTTGATAGCGCTCAAATGGTAGAAGCATCGTCTGTCGTGTTGCGGGATGAGCAGGGGCCCTTGACCTCTCTGGCCTCCTTATTGGGCGGCATCGACTACCGACCGTTTTGGGTGTCCATTAAAACGAGCGGCCTTGCCCTGCTGATCTCCTTTGCGCTGGGCCTGTTTGCCGCGTGGAAGACCATGGGCACCTCGAGTCGCATCAAGGGCCTGCTCGACTCGGTCTTTACCATCCCCATGGTGTTGCCGCCCACGGTCTGCGGCTTTCTGCTCCTTATGCTGTTTGGCCGCTCGACCGGGGTGGGCCAGTGGCTTATCGCGCACGGCGTCTCGATTGTCTTTACGTGGCCGGCGGCGGTGATCTCTGCCGTGGTGGTATCGTTTCCCCTGGTCTACCGTACGGCGCTCGGCGCCTTTGAGAGCCTCGACACGCAAATGCTCGATGCGGCGCGCACGCTGGGCTGGTCCGAGCGACGCATCTTCACCAAACTCATGATGCCGCTCGGCTGGCCCTCGATTGCCGCCGGCACGGTGCTCGCCTTTGCCCGCGCCATGGGCGAGTTTGGCTGCACCCTGTTCTTTGCGGGCAACTATGCCGGTATTACGCAGACCATTCCCATTGCGATTTACTTTGAATGGATGGGCGGCAATACGTCGGTGGCCCTCTTTTGGGTCGTGGTCGTAATAGCGTTCAGCTTCCTAGTCATCCTGTTCATCAACATGTACACGGCGCATTCGCAAAAATACCGCGAGCGTGGCCTTTCCCGTGCGGAACGTAAGCAGGCCAAAGATCTCGCCGGACAGGGCGATTCACTCGACCCGGCGGGCGGTGATGCCTTGCGTATCGATCGCGAGGCACTGGCCGAGCTCATGCGCGATGAGCCCGCTATGCAGGGAGGTCGATAGGCCATGTCACTCGTTCTGGACATAAAAAAGCGCTATCCGGGGTTTATGCTCGATATGCAGCTTGAGGCCGGCGAGGAGCGTGTGGCGCTGCTTGGTGCCTCGGGCTGCGGCAAGAGCTGCACGCTGCGCTGCATTGCCGGCGTGGAGACGCCCGACGAGGGCAAGATCGTCGTCAACGGCGTGACCTTTTTTGACTCGGCGGCTGGCATCAACCTGTCACCCCAGGAGCGAAAATGCGCCCTGTTGTTTCAAAACTATCAGCTGTTTCCCAACATGACGGTGGCCGATAACGTATGCGCCGGTGTAAAGGATGCTGGCGACGCCGCCGCGCGCAAAAAGCTCGCCGAGCGCTATTTGGGCATTTTCGGTCTGGCCGATTTTGTCGATCGCTACCCCGTGCGACTCTCGGGCGGGCAGCAGCAACGCGTGGCGCTTGCCCGTATGGTGGCGGCGCATCCGGGCATTTTTATGTTCGACGAGCCCATGAGCGCGCTCGATGCGTATCTCAAGAGCGCGCTTGAGCAAAACATGCTCGACCTGTTCGATGTATGCAACCGCACCGTGCTCTACGTGAGCCACGACATCGACGAAGCGTGCCGCCTGTGCCAGCGCATCTGCGTGATGCACGACGGGCATGTTGAGGAGATCGGCTCCGTCGAGGACGTGGTCCGCCGTCCGCAGACGCTGGCGGCGCTGCGCCTGACGGGCTGCAAGAACACAAGCCGGGCGCGCAAGATCGGGTCTCAGGAAGTTGAAGCCCTGGACTGGGGCATGACCTTTAACGTGGGCCATGAGGTTCCCGATAACGTGACGTACCTCGGTATTCGTGCGAGCTACTTCCATGTTGACAATCGCGCGGAGCGCGGTCGCAACAGCTACGATTTGCACGTGGCCCGTGTGAGCGATTCGCGCTTTGAGCGGCTGGTGCTGCTGGACGTGCCGCGTGCTGATGCGCCCACGCGTCTGCAGTGGAAGGTGAATAAGGTGAGTGTACCCGTGGAAGAGCTGCCGCAGGCGGGTGAGACTCTGCGCATGCATTTTGATGCAAGCAGGATTCATCTCGTTTGCCGATAATGCGGGTGCGATGCGGTCGAGGAGGTAGTCCTCGACCGCTTTGTTTTCACTTCGCCGTTCGCCGATTTCTACATGACTAAACCTTATCAGTCTGATAATTAATTATCAGACAGCGAGATGCTCACATCCCAACGTTGTCGTACGCGTGTCGACGGTGTTCGTCTTGACGACAACCGTTGATATAGTTACCTTCGACGAGAAAAGGAGGGCGCGCCGATGCTGCAGAAGACATATTCGCGTCGCGTTGCCGCGCGCGCCCTGTATATGGCTCGGAGCCGCATATGAGCAGGTATGTTCACGGCTCCGGGAGAGACGACGCACAACTAAATAATCGACCGCAAAGCGGGTTCCCCAAAATTCCGGGTTTGAGCACGGCTGGGTTTTCGCCACCCACCGTGCAGAAATACCGTAGCTATTCATTTTTGGTTCGAGAGGGGAACCGTCATGGCTGAAGAATTCGATTTCCATCCGATGTGGGAGAGCCTCGGCATGAATCTTGCCGACCACGACATGCTGCTGGGCGCCGTGGGCCAGATGTACGGCGATATGTTCCTGACGCAGAACAATCGCCCCAAGTCTACGTCCTACCTGGATTTTGTCGCCACCAACATCCACAGCGGCCGTATTAAGGAGATGCTCGACAAGAAGGAGGCCGGCGAGGCCACCAAGATCGTCGGTTCGTTCTGCGTCTACGTGCCCGAGGAGATCGTGCTTGCCTGCGACGGTATCCCCGTGGGTCTGTGCTCGGGTGCCGATTGGGCAACCGATAAGGTCGAGGAGCACTTGCCGCGCAACACCTGTCCGCTCATCAAGAGCTTTGCCGGCTTTAAGCTGGGCGAGGTCTGCCCCTACATTGAGTCGAGTGATCTGGTGGTGGGCGAGAACACCTGCGATGGCAAGAAGAAGGCCTACGAGTTCTTTGCCACGCAAAAGAACATGTACGTCATGGATATTCCCAACGTACACGACGAGTCGACGCTCGTGACCTGGAAGGCCGAGGTCAAAAAGCTCGCCGCCAAGATCGAGGACGAGTGCGGCGTCAAGATTACGCCCGAGCGTCTGAAGGCCGCCATCCACGCCGTCAATGAGAAGCGTCGCGCCCTGCAGCGCCTCGCTGCCACGCGCGCTGCCGACCCAGCGCCCATCAGCGGTCTCGACAGCCTGCTGACCGTGCAGGCGGCCTTTATGGACGACACGCTGCGCTTGACCGGCGCCATCAACGACATGGCCGCCGAGTGCGAGCAGCGTGCCGAGGCCGGCGAGGGCGTGGCGCCCAGGGGGACCAAGCGCATCCTGTACACCGGTACGCCCATGGCCGTGCCCAACTGGAAGCTGTTCAACCTTATCGAGAAGGCCGGCGGCGTCGTGGTGGGCGAGGAGTCCTGCACGGGCTCGCGCTACTACAAGGACCTGGTCGACGAGTCCGGCGAGACGGTCGACGAGATGCTCGACGCCATCGCCGAGCGCTACTTTAAGATCAACTGTGCTGTCTTTACGCCCAACGACCAGCGTATGAAGGACATTGTCCAGATGGCCAAGGACCTGCATGCCGACGGTATCGTCGACGTGGCCTTGCAGTTCTGCACGCTCTACGAGATGGAGTCGTTTGCCGTGGAGAAGGCCGCCGAGGAGGCGGGCATTCCGTTTATGCACATCACGACCGATTACGCCGGCGAGGACGCAGGCCAGCTGCAAACCAGGATTGAGGCTTTCTTGGAAACCATTTAGGGCTATCCGTCTCGGCGGTTTCCCCAGGCACCCGATCTTGCCGTTCAAACCGTCGCTTGCTACCAAAGTATGCGGCGCTCATCTTTCACGGCAACCTCGGGCACCTGGGAAAGCCGTTTCCTTGGTTGGTTAAAAGGTTTGTTAAGGAGTTATATGTCGGAAAATATTGAGCAGCCGTTGCCGTCCACGTTTGAGGAGTTCAACGAGCAGCGCAAGGCGGCGTTTATTCGCGTCAAGGATTATAAGCAGGCGGGTAATCGCCTGGTCGGTTTTCTGTGTAGCTACACGCCGCTCGAGATTATCGATGCCGCGGGGGCTGCGAGCGTGGCGCTGTGCGGCACGTCCGACGAGGTGATTCCCGAGGCCGAGAAGGTGCTGCCGGCAAATCTCTGTCCGCTCATCAAGTCGACGTACGGCTTTGTCTACTCGCAAAAGTGCCCGTTTACGTACTTTAGCGACATGATCATCGGTGAGACCACCTGCGACGGCAAGAAGAAGATGTACGAGCTGCTCAACGAGCTCAAGCGTACGCACATTCTGCACCTGCCGCAGGGTCGTGATCGCGCCTACGAGCGTGAAGGCTGGTACGAGGAGTGCCGCCTGCTCAAGGAGGAGCTCGAGGGCTTCTACGGCATTACGATTACTGATGACGACCTGCGCGCCGCCGTCCGTCGTCGCAATCGCCTGCGTGCGGCGCAGCTCGATATGTTCGCGCTTCAGGCCAACCAGCCTGCGGCCATGAGCGGTGTCGACCTGATGAGCACTATGTTTGCCGGTACGTTCAGCTTTGATATCGAGGCCTATACGCAGCAGCTGGAGCAAAAGGTTGCCAAGCTGCGCGAGGCCTACGACGCGGGCGAGCGCCCGGTTGCGGCGGACGCCAAGCGCATTCTGATCACCGGCTGCCCGGTGGGCGGCGTAATCAACAAGATCGGTCGCACCATCGAGTCCAACGGCGGTGTGGTCGTGTGTATGGACGATTGCTCGGGCGAGCGCACGGCGGCCATGATGATCGACCCGGAGGCTCCCGATATCCTGCGCGCCATCTCCGACCGCTACCTTGACATCAACTGCTCGGTCATGACGCCCAACGACGGCCGTATGGAAAACACGCTGGCCATGTGCGAGAAGTATCATGTCGATGGCGTAGTGGAGAGCGTGCTCCAGGCGTGCCACACCTTTAACGTGGAGAGTGCGCACATGCAGGAGGCCGTCGAGGGTGCGGGTATTCCGTATATGAAGATCGAGACCGACTACAGCAACGGCGACATGGGCCAGATCGAGACGCGCATCGCCGCCTTCATCGAAACCCTCTAGCTTCCTCAGGCACCGGATCTTGCCCCTCAAACCGTCGCTTGCGTACCAAAGTACGCTGCGCTCCTCTTTCGGGGCAACCTCCGGCACCTGAGAAACCTAGAGCTAAGGCGCCTGAACGCGCCGCTACCTTTGATGTTTAGATTGGGAGAGAGCCATGATGGGGATCGGGATCGATATCGGGTCTACGGCGGCTAAGGCTGCTGTGGTCGACGGGGAGGGTTCGGTGGCGTGGACGTGCGTACAGCCAACCGGGTTCTCCTCGGTCGATGCAGCCGAGCGTCTGCGCGGTGAGCTCGCTGCAGCCGGCTATGACGTGACGGGGGACGATGTTCGCGTGGTCGCGACTGGCTACGGCCGTGTTGCCGTGCCCTATGCGCATAAGGTCGTGACCGAGATCACCTGCCACGGTGTCGGTGCGGTTCGCCTGTTTGGCGAGCAGGGCACGGTGATCGACGTGGGCGGCCAGGACACCAAGGTCATTCAGCTTAAAAGTGGCCGCGTGGCCAAGTTTGCCATGAACGACAAGTGCGCCGCCGGCACGGGGCGCTTTTTGGAGATCATGGCCGACCGCCTGGGCATTTCCCAGCAGCAGATGGCCGACTTGGCGCGTTCCGGCGAGCCTACCAAGATCAGCAGCATGTGCACGGTGTTTGCCGAAAGTGAGGTTATCAGCCTGATCGGTCGCGGTGAGCCGCGCGAGAACATTGCGCGTGGCGTGATCGACAGCGTGGTTTCGCGCGTGGCGACCATGGCCGGGCAGGCCGCGGGCGCCCCGTACTACCTGACCGGCGGCCTGTGCGAGAACGCCTACGTTGTGGAGCGGCTGGCCGCGCTGCTGGGGTCGCCGGTCACCACCTCGCCCCAGGCCCGCTTTGCAGGTGCCATCGGCGCGGCGATTCGCGCACAGGCGCTCAATTAATGCATCCGTCGCAGGCTCGCATTCATGCGTATACTGGGAGAAAATGATTGACCGATGAGAGGAGGTATCGATGGCTGACGATCAGATTAAGCTCACGTCTATGACTGCCGCGAGCGGTTGAGCCGCTAAGTTGGCCCCCGGAGCCCTCGCCCAGGTCCTGGGCGACTTGCCCAATGTGTATAACGACAATCTGCTCGTGGGGTTCGATACCTCCGACGATGCGAGCGTCTTTCGCGTTGGTGATAACTTAGGCCTCGTGCAGTCAATCGACTTCTTCCCGCCGATGGTCGACGACCCGTTCCTGTTTGGCCAGATTGCCGCGGCCAACTCGCTGTCGGACATCTACGCCATGGGCGGGCGGCCGAGCCATGCCATGAACCTGCTCTGCATACCCAGTTGCCTGGGCGTTGAGGTTGCCGGGCAGATTTTGGCGGGTGGCGCCGACAAGTGCGTCGAGGCTGGCTGCACCATCGCGGGCGGCCATACCATCAACGACGACGAGCCCAAGTACGGCCTGTCCGTGAGCGGCTTTGTCGCGCTCGACCGCATGCTCGCCAACAGCGGCGCACGCGTGGGCGATGTTCTGCTGCTGACCAAGGCGATCGGCTCGGGCGTCATCACCACGGCCATTAAGGGCGAGCTTATCGAGCAGGACGAGGCTAGCCTGATGTTTGACTCGATGCGCACCCTCAACGAGGCCCCGATTCGTCTGGCCGAGGGACTCGAGCTTCACGGCTGCACCGACATTACGGGCTTTGGCCTGATCGGGCATGCGTGCGAGATGGCCGAGGGCTCGGGCGTGCAGATTGAGCTCGCGTCGTCGGCGGTGCCGCTCTTTGACCAGGTGCTCGACATGGCGCGCCTGGGCATTATCCCTGCCGGCGCCTACCGCAATCTGGACTTCTTTGGCCCGCGCGTGGCGGCCGACGATGACCTGGAGCCGGGCATGTTGGATGCGCTGTACGATCCGCAGACCTCGGGTGGCCTGCTTATCGCGGCGCATGCTGCCGATGGGGATGAGCTTGCGCGCCGTCTGCATGCCGAAGGACGTATCGCCGCCGTCGTCGGTCGCGTGTGCGAGCCGGTGCCAGGCGGTCCTGCCGTCCACGTTGTCCGTTAACGACACGTTTATTGAGCTATGTACCGTTCTAAAACGATTTATTCGAAAGGAAAAACTATGTCTACCAAAATTGAAGTCAATGCCATGGGCGATGCCTGCCCGCTGCCCGTCGTCAAGACGCTTAAGGCACTCAAACAGCTTGATGGCGAGGGTGCCGTGGTGACCTCGGTCGATAACGAGACCGCCGTCAAGAACATCTCCAAGATGGCGCAGGAGAAGGGCTGCACGGCCTCGGTCGAGAAGATCTCGGACGCCGAGTGGCACGTGACCGTCACGACCGCCGGTGCCGTAGCCGTTGCGGACCCCGAGCAGGACGGTGCCGCTTTCTGCGACGCCAACGCCGGCAAGGGCAAACTCGTCATTTCCGTCTACACCGATTGCATGGGCCGTGGCGACGACGAACTGGGCCACAAGCTCATGAAGGCGTTTATCTTTGCCGTGACGCAGCAGGAGGAACTGCCCGCGACCATGCTGTTCTACAACGGCGGCGCCAAGCTCACCGTCGAGGGTTCGCCGGTGCTCGACGACCTGAAGGGCCTGGCGGAGCAGGGTGTCGAGATTCTCACCTGCGGCACCTGCCTCGACCACTATGGCATTAAAGACCAGCTTGCGGTGGGCGAGGTCACCAACATGTACGTGATCGTGGAGAAGATGGAGCAGGCCGTGCGCGTCGTGCGCCCGTAGCGTATTGGTTGGAGTTGCCATGAGGGAGAAGCGCCCGGCGCTTGTCATCACGTTTCCCACCACGGCGGCCGCCATGGGCTGCGAGTCCCTGTGTATCGAGCGCGGCCTTCCCGGGCGAACGATACCCGTGCCCGGGGAGGTCGCTGCCGGCTGCGGTTTGGCGTGGAAGGCGTTGCCTGCAGATGAGGAACTGCTACGCGGCGAGCTTGCCGCGGCAGGCGTTCCCACCGAGGGCTTTACGGTGATCGACATGTGGGAGGTCGTGCGATGATCTACCTAGATAACGCGGCGACGACCATGCATAAGCCGCAAACGGTCATCGATGCCGTGACGCAGGCGATGCGCTCGCTCGGCAATGCCGGACGCGGCGCGACGTCGGGTGCGCTCGACGCGGCGCGTACCATCCACGGCTGCCGTGCCAAGCTCGCGCGCCTTTTGGGTTGCCCGAGGGCGGACCATGTGTGCTTTACGCCCAACTCCACGGCGGCGCTCAACACCGCCATCAACGGGGTGGTGTGCCCCGGCGACCGCGTGGTCACGACGGTGCTCGAGCACAACTCGGTGCTACGTCCGCTCAACCGCTTGGCGACGGAGCAGGGTGTGACGGTTGAGCATGCGGGCTGTGATACCAACGGCGTGCTCGACTACGACGAACTCGAGCAGCTGGTCACGCCGGGCACGCGTGCCGTGGTGGTGACGCACGCCTCCAATGTGACCGGCAACGCGGTCGACATTGCGCGCGTAGCGGCCATGGCCCATGCGGCCGGCGCGCTGGTGATCGTCGATGCCTCGCAGTCTGCCGGTACGGCGCATATCGATATGCGGGCCATGGGGCTCGACGTGGTGTGCTATACCGGCCACAAGGGGCTCATGGGCCCGCAGGGCACCGGCGGTCTGGCCGTGGCGGAGGGCATTGAAGTGGCTCCGTGGGCCATGGGCGGCACCGGTGTACACAGCTTCGATGAGCTGCAGCCATTGGAGTGGCCCACACGCCTAGAGGCCGGTACGCTCAACGGACATGGCATCACGGGCCTTTCCGCTGGCCTCGACTTTATCGAGGCCCAGGGTGGGGTCGACGCGATTGCTGCCCACGAGCGTGCGCTCGCCGATCGCTTCCTTGCCGGCGTGCGCGAGATTCCGGGGATTAAGCTCTACGGTGCCTTTGACCAGCCGACGCGCTCGGCGATCGTGTCGCTCAACGTTGGCGATATCGACTCTGCCGAGATCTCGGATGCGCTCATGCAGGGGTGGGGGATTGCGACGCGCCCCGGCGCCCATTGCGCCCCGCTCATGCACCGCGCGCTGGGGACCGAGCGCCAGGGCGTCGTCCGTTTCTCGTTTGGGTATTTCAACACGACCGAAGAAGTCGACACGGCTATCGATGCTCTGTGCGATTTAGCCTGCTAAAGCTGCTAGACCGTTTATACTTGCGGGACGGGTGTTTTTGCCCGTCCCGTTTTTGTTTCGACCCGAAAGGTGTGTCTATGGCCTCATCCGCGCCGCGCGGTCTGCGCTCCGACCATGTCGTCACCGTCGGCATCGCCCTGTTCTCGATGCTCTTTGGCGCCGGCAACCTCATTATTCCACCACTGCTGGCGCTGCAGGCAGGTTCTGCCACGCCGGTCGCCATGCTCGGCTTTCTCATCGCCGCCATCGGCCTGCCCGTCATGGGCTTTATCGCCGTGGCGCTTGCCGGAACGGCGCGCGAGCTTGCCGGCCGCGTGCACCCCAAGTTCGGTGAGTTCTTTGTCGCGGCGGTCTATTTAGCGATCGGCCCGTGCCTGGCCATTCCGCGTACGAGCTCCACGGCCTTCGAGATGCTGGTGCCACTGCTGCCCGAGGGCGTCTCGCTTGGCACGGCTCGCCTGGTGTTTGCCGTTGGCTTCTTTGTCGTCGCGTTTGCGCTCACGCTGCGTCCGGGCGTCATCACGCGCGTGCTCGGTCGCATTACGGGCCCCGCGCTCATTGCGCTTATCGTGCTGGTTGTGGGTGCCGCTGTGGTCTCGCCGTTGGGTCCCGCTGCCGCGCCGCAGGCTCCCTACAATGCCGGTGCTGCCGTGCAGGGCTTTTTGACCGGCTACCAGACCATGGACCTGCTTGCGTCGCTCGCCTTTGGCATCATCATCGCCGAGACCATCCATGAGCTCGGCGTTACCGACGATAAGCGCGTGGCCTTCGAGATCTCGCGTTCGGGTGTGATCGCCGGCGTACTCATGGCCATCATCTACTGCGGCCTGGCGCTTGCCGGTATGCAGCTCGGCACGGTTATGCCCGACGCCACCAACGGCGCCGCGATCCTTGCGCGTTCGGCCTCTATGCACTTTGGCCTAGCCGGCACGGTCGTGGTCTTTGCGATTTTCTTCCTCGCCTGCATGAATGTGTGTATTGGCCTTATCAGCTGCTGCTCGCGTTACTTCTGCGAGACGTATGTGGTCGAAGGGGGAGCGGAGGCTTCCGAGGAGGCCATGCGCCGTCCCTTCGCGATTCTCGCCTTTGTGTTCGCGGCGTTTTCGTGCGTGCTCTCCAACGTGGGCCTCGACGTGATCCTTATGTTCTCGGTGCCTATGCTCAATGCCCTGTATCCCGTTGCCATTGTGCTGGTACTTATGGGCCTGATGCACGGCTTTTGCGACGCGCATCCGCAGGTGTGGGTCTGGGTCGGCGGCGTTGTCGCGGTGCAGAGCGTGATCACCTCGGTTCGCGACGCATTCTTTGCGGGCGCGTGGCTGCCGTTCGATGCGTTGCCGCTGGCGGACATTGGAGCCGCGTGGGCACCGGTCGCCGTGGTGGCGTTTGTGATAGGCATGCTCCACAGCCGGTTTGTCGCACATTCGAGGAGCTAGAATATCGCCGCTTGCACAGGCGGGGAGTCTCCCCTATAATTTCCTTCGCTTTGGGACACGCAAGGTTTAGACCTTAGCTGCTCAACACCTTCGGGACGTGGCGCAGTTTGGTAGCGCGCCTGCTTTGGGAGCAGGATGTCGCAGGTTCAAATCCTGTCGTCCCGACCATATCTTGCGGGCGTAGTTCAATGGTAGAACCCCAGCCTTCCAAGCTGATGACGCGGGTTCGATTCCCGTCGCCCGCTCCATAGGATATCTTTAACGGCTTTGGCTCCTTTTGGTGCCAGAGCCGTTTTCATATACATGCCGGGACCCCACATCCCCTTCTAAGTTGCGGTGAAATACGGACTGTTTTTCGGCTTTTATGGCCCATGTAGTCCGTATTTCACCGCAACTATTTGTAAGGTTGGATTTTGATGCCGTTGGGAGGGTCGTAGCGACCGTCTACCGAGAGTGGAAATATTTTTTGAAGCTCTGACCTGCGGCGTCAAGCTTTTGGTCAGCTTTTGGCAAGGCCTGCGGACGGAAGCATGCGATAGCGTAATGGTATTCTCTCCGCCGTGATGGTTATGGGGTTGGCCATGCTCGATAAAGGCAAACATTTTCCGCAGTCATATGCAAGGATGCTATTCTCGGCCGTTGGAATTCATCAAGATGGACAGCTGCTTATAACAATTGATCCTTGGGATGAACGCCGTGCGCGTGAGCTTATGCAGGAAGAGCTCATGCTTCGTCTTTACAACCACGTGTATGCGGATCCGGTCTATTGGAATAATCTTGGGGTTGAAGATCGCATCTTTCAGCTGGCATCCGCTATTGCGGTCGTTGAATCGGATGCTGTGTTTTGCGGATCGACAGCAGCGCTGCTCTACGGCATCGGCTCGGCGTATACGCTTCTGGATAAAGTGCAAGTGCTGCTGCCACGGTCTACAAGGCGTGATACGTATGAGTTCGTTGAATACAAGCGCTGGCGCCCGGGCGAAGTGTGGCGGCTAGGTCCTTTTACACTGACGGATCCGTGTCGAACGGTTGTTGATATCGCTCGAACGAGCGCCTTTCGCTATGGGCTGGGCTATGTCGATGGCTTGGCCCGTGAGTACGATGTCGAACGCGAAGAGCTGCGAGCATATGCGCAGGCAAATTGTCGAGGGCTGCATGGCATCGCGCGTGCTTTTGACGTTTTTGAGTATATGGACGGCAGGTCAGACAATGGCGGCGAGTCCGAGGCGAGAGCAGCGATGATTCTCGCTGGGGTTGCCGCGCCCGAGCTTCAAGTTGAGATAACGCGACCGGGAAACGCTGGCTATTATCTAGCAGATTATGGCTGGCAGATGCCAGACGGCTCATGGACGCTGGCAGAGCTGCATGGGCTAGGCAAGTTTGAAGACGAGGGTCAAAATGATCCAGAGCGGGCGGCGGCAAAAACGTATCGAGCGGCCCTCATGCGCGACGCGAACCTTCGCGCCATGGGCCACAACGTCATTCATTTCAAACTCTCGGACACCTACGACGTAGAATCGTTCGGTGCCATGATGCGCGGTTACGGCATTCCGACAACAAAACCCTACGCCGAATCCCGATAGCGAAATCGTTCGCGGTCCACCTTCAATAAGTTGCGGTGAAATACGGACTGTTGAGGCCTTTAAAGGCATGAAACAGTCCGTATTTCACCGCAACTGAGGAGGGGATGGGGCTGAGGGGCGGGCGATGCCGTTGCCTGTCGGTTAGCTGCGGGGGCGGTGGCGGAGCTTGTCGATGGTGGAGTCGGTGCTTCGGCTGCGTGCTTCGGCGGCGCGGTCGCGAACGTCGGCCACGGTTTGGCGTTTACGGCGGTAACCGATCATGCCTTGGATGATGGGCTTGCCAAAGCTCACGACATCATCGTTGTAGATGGCGGTTCGGGCTGCGAGGAGGCAGTCGGTAAAGTCCATATGGGTCTTGCCAAAGAGTTTGATGGCAAGGGCGATAACGGTGGGCTCGTCGACCATGACGTCATCGAGCAGCTTGGTCATGGCCGTCGCAATCTCCACGCGCGGGACCTTGTAGACGTCGCGCAGCGTAACGGCGACGCGTGTGATGATCTCGGGGTAGACGCGAGCGGTGCGCGTGGCGATGACCTTGGCGGCGCGCGGTGACAGGACCTCGTCGTCGTTAAGCAGGTAGCGCAGGATGACGGTCTCGTCGATGATGGTGCTACTCATGGATATCTACTTCCTCGGGACCCAAAACCGACTCATCGCTTTCTGTGGCTAGGTATTCAATCCAGGCATTGCGCTCTTCGGAGCGGCGATTGGGGTCACCATATGCTTTGAGCGATCCATAGGCGGCGGTGCCGTTCTTTGAGCGCACGGCGACCGGCTGAAAGGGGAGCTTGCGCATCAAAATGCTTTGCGCGACAAATAAGCGGACAGCCTCGGCGAGCGATGTGCCCATGGCATCGTAGAGATGCTCGGCATGCTGCTTGTCTTCCTCGCGAATGCGCACCTGCAGGATGGCTCTTTTTTGAGTCGATGACATCACTGGCCCCCTTAATGAGCGTGCAATATAGTCGGTCAAATGCGGCATGTGCCGATACTTGAGCGTCTTATAACGATTACTTTATTTCACTCAAGTTGATAACCATAAACACGAATACAAGCGTAGTACATCCAAAATGAGAGCGCATAAAAATCTCTGAGGCGTACGCATGTAATACACTCACCTTTATAGCTTATAGAGAATAATCCCAACCTGCCAAAACCCCTGCAATACACCCGTATTGCAGGTCGTATGCTCAAGTTTGCCACCTGCAACTGCGTATATTTAACCTGTATATCGTTGGAGGAATTCTATCGAAGTGCCTGTTTCGCCGCATGCACTCGATACGCCGATGCCGGACCACGGGCGGTCCGGGGCAACGTCGACAGGGTCTCTCCGGCATGGGATTCAGGAGGGAGTGAACAACATGGGCAATAAACGAGTCGTGGCTGATTCTTCACGCTGCATTGGGTGTCAAACCTGTATGGCGGCGTGCATCGAGGCACACGATATTCCCGGCAACATCGCCGCGCCGCGCCTGCGCGTGACGCGTACGTACGAGATCTCCGCACCGGTGGCTTGCCATCATTGCGAGGATGCCCCGTGCGCGAAGGCCTGTCCTACGGGCGCCTTGTTCTTTGATCCAAAGAACCATCGCATCGGCGTCAACGAGGACAACTGCATCGGCTGCAAGAGCTGCGTCATGGCATGCCCCTTTGGCGCCGTGAGCGTGGCGACCACGCAGGTTCCGGTTTTGATGGGCGACGTTCGCGTGGGTTCGCAGACCAAGAGCTTCGTGCTCAAGTGCGACCTGTGCGTGGACCGTCCCGGCGGTCCGGCGTGTGCCGAGGCGTGCCCGACCAAGGGCCTCACCCTGGTAGACGAGGAACGTTTGGCAGAACTGACTGCCGAGCGTGCCCGCGCCACCATCGAAAACGAGGCGTAGGCGGGCGGCCATACAAGCCCAATGATTGTCAAATAAGTACCGAGTATTCGGTAGCAGAGAAAGGAAGGAGGGTGTCATGGAGAAGCATAAAGTGATTTGCCCGTACTGCGGCGCCGGTTGCCAGTTTAACCTCTTGGTCCAAAACGGCCAGGTCGTGGGTACCGAACCGCTCAACGGCATCACCAACCAGAGCGAGCTGTGCCTTAAGGGCATGAGCGGCTACGACTTCATCAACGACACCAAGATCTTGACTCCCCGCGTACTGCACCCGATGATCCGCCGCACCAAGGGCGCGGATCTTGAGCGCGTAAGCTGGGACGAGGCACTGGATTTCACCGCATCTAAGATGCAGGCCATAATTGACGAATATGGTCCTAACGCTGTCATGACCACCGGCTCTTCGCGAGGCGGCGGCAATGAGGCGAACTACGTCATGCAGAAGTTTACGCGTGCGTGCATCGGCACCCACAGCGTGGACAACTGCGCCCGTACTTGACACGGCCCTACTGTCCTCGGTCTGATGGACACGGTTGGTTCAGGTTGCATGTCATGCTCCATCCCCGGTATGGAGGATGCGGGCTGCATTTTCCTCTTCGGCTATAACCCTGCCGATTCGCACCCCATCGTCGCAAGGCGTATCGTGCGAGCCAAAGAAAAGGGTTGCAAGATCATCGTCGCCGACCCGCGCCATATCGAAACCGCGCGTATCGCCGATCTCTACCTTCCGATCAAGAACGGTTGCAACGTTGCGTTCCTCAACGCCTTTGCCAACTGCTTGGTCAACGATGGCCTCTACGACAAGGAATTCGTCGCCGAGCACACGAACGGCTTTGACGAATGGTGGGAGACCATCAAGAACTACACTCCCGAATCCGTACAGGACATCACGGGTGTCGAGCCCGCGTTGATCCACCAAGCTGCCGAGATGTACGCCACGGCGAAGCCCTCTGCCATCATTGGCTGGGGTATGGGCGTATGCCAGCAGAAGCAGAACCTGAAGACGGTGCACACCATCGCCTCCATCGCCTGCGTTGCCGGCCAGATCGGCAAACCCAATTCCGGCCTCGCGCCCGTGCGCGGTCAGAATAACGTCCAGGGATCCTGCGATATGGGCATGCTGCCCAACCTGTACCCTGGCTACCAAAAGGTCACCGACCCGGCAGTGCGTGCCAAGTTTGCCAAGGCTTGGGGCGTGCCCGAGGAAAAGCTCCCGCTCGAGGAGGGCTATAAGCTCACCGACCTGGGCCACCTGGTCGACGAGGGCAAGGTGCACTGCTTCTACAACTACGGCGAGGACCCGGTGCAGACCGAGCCCGATTCGGCCGGTATGCGCAAGACGCTCTCCGAGCTGGATCTGTTCATTTGCCAGGACATCTTTATGACGCAGACGACCATGCTCGCCGACGTCATCCTGCCCGCTACCTCTTGGGGCGAGCACGAGGGTGTCTTTACCGCATCCGACCGTAGCTTCCAGCACTTTGACGCGGCCGTTCCGCCCAAGGGCGAGTGCCGTCACGACTGGGAGATCTTCGCGGACCTGTCTACGCGCATGGGTTACCCCATGCACTACGACAACACCGAGCAGATCTGGAACGAGTGCATTAGCCTGTGCCCCAACTTTGTGGGCGCGACCTACGAGAAGATGGCTCCCGAGGGCGGCTACGCCCAGTGGCCGGTCAAGAGCACCGATGTGAACGACCACGGTACGCCCGACATGTTCGCTGGTGGCAAGTTCACCACCAAGGACGGCCGCGCCAACCTGATGGCGCACGACTGGGAGGCGCCCTCCGAGCTTCCCGACGATGAGTACCCGCTCATCCTGTGCACCGTCCGCGAGGTCGGCCACTACAGCTGCCGTTCGATGACCGGCAACTGCAAGACGTTGGCGCTGCTTGCCGACGAGCCCGGCTTTGTCCGCATGAATCCCGCGGACGCCGAGGCGCGCGGCATCAAGAACGGCGACATCGTCTCGATTCACAGCCGCCGCGGCCAGGTATACAGCCGCGCCGACGTGAGCGACCGCATCAATAAGGGCACGGTCTATATGACCTACCAGTGGTGGATCGGCAAGTGCAACGAGCTGACCATTCACAAGGTCGACCCGGTCTCGCATACGCCCGAGGACAAGTTCTCCGCCTGCCAGGTCGACGCTATCGCCGACCAGGTCTGGGCCGAGGGCGAGGTCGAGCGTCAGTACACCGAGCTCAAGCAGGCTCTGGTGGACGCCGCCGCTCCCCAGGACGTTGAGCCCGGCGCCGCCAAGTTCGACGATGAGACGCACGTGAACCAAATCGTGTAGTCCCGTTCTCGTTGGCTTTTTGGGCCGGGCGTCCCGTACGTTCGGGAGCCCGGCCCGTTATTTTGAAAGGAAGTGGGGATGAACCGCTTCATCGACATCAACCCGGAGAGGTGCATCGGCTGCGGAACATGCCAGTCCGCCTGTGCCGACGCCCACCGGATGCAGGGTCTTCAGGATACGCCGCGTCTGGCGCTCGTGAAGACCGGCGGTATTTCGGCCGCCCTTGCCTGCCACCATTGCGAGGGTGCCCCCTGCGCCGAGGTCTGCCCGGTGAATGCCATCGAGCACGATGGCGATCGCATCCACGTCAAGGAGCAGGAGTGCATCGGGTGCAGGCTGTGCGCCATCGCATGCCCCTTCGGAGCCATCCATCCCGATGGCACGTCTATCGCCGGTGTCGCAGGCATGTGCGACCCGACGCCTTCGTATCCTAAGTCCCTGAGCAGCCTGCTTACGTGGGCTCCCGGCCAGTACACCTGCGCTGTCAAGTGCGACCTGTGCGCCTTCGATCCGGACGGCCCGCATTGTGTGGCGGCGTGCCCCACCAAGGCGCTGACCGTCATGGGCGGCGCGGCCGATCGCGAGCTCGACGAGGCCAAGCGCCTGCGCTCGATCGAAAACGGTCCGGCCGTCGACGTTACCGCTGTGGCCCAGGGCCTCTCCGAGAAAGCAGAAGGGAGCGTAAACAATGGATAGCATGACGCTGTTTATCGCATCGCTTGCCGTCTCGTGCATCGGTGCGCTCGCCTCGGTTCTGCTGATCAAGGCCGATAACGCCGCCAAGACCGCCGGCTGCCTTATCGGCGCCGTCGCCGCGGTGCTTTCGTTTGTGGCTGGTATCCAGGCCGTGCTGGGCGATGTCACGTCGGTCGACACCATCGTGTTCTTCCCGTTTGCCCATTTCCAGCTGCTGCTCAATCAGCTGTCCGGCCTGTTCGTGGCGCTCATCTCGGTGCTCGCGTTTGCCGGTTCGATCTACGGTCTCAACTACTTTGATGAGTACCCGGGCAAAAAGGGCCGCGCCGGCTTCTTCTTTAACACCTTCGTGGCGTCCATGATGCTCGTCATCACCGCCGACAACGTGTTTTGGTTCCTGGTCGCCTTTGAGCTCATGTCGCTGACCTCGTACTTCCTGGTCGTGATCGAGGAGAACGAGAACTCCATCCACGGCGGTTGGCTCTACTTTGTGATCGCGCACGTGGGCTTTGTGCTCATCATGGCGAGCTTCCTCACCATGACCAACTTCGCCGGTGGCTCGTTTGCCTTTGCGGATTTCCGCGCCACGCAGTTTAGCCCCGCGGTCGCATCCGTGTGCTTCGTGCTCGCCTTCTTTGGCTTTGGCGCCAAGGCCGGTATCATCCCGCTGCACGGCTGGCTGCCCAAGGCACATCCCGAGGCGCCGTCCAATGTGTCGGCCCTCATGTCCGGCGGCATGATCAAGATCGGTATCTTCGGCATCCTCAAGGTGGGCCTTGACCTGCTCTCCGCCTCGGGCGTTCAGGTCTGGTGGGGCCTTATGGTCATGGTCTTCGGTGCGATCTCGTCGGTCCTCGGCGTGGCCTTCGCCCTGCAGGAGCATGACATCAAGCGCCTGCTGGCCTATCACTCCGTAGAGAACATCGGCATCATCCTGCTCGGCGTCGGCGCCTCCATGGCCGCCATGGCGCTCAACTCGGTCGGCATCGCCGTCCTAGCCCTGATGGCCGCCCTCTACCACACGTTTAACCACGCGATGTTTAAGGGCGAGCTGTTCTTGGGCGCCGGTGCACTGCTGTACTCCACGGGTACGCGCAATATGGAGAAGATGGGCGGCCTGTTCCGTCGCATGCCGGCAACGGCCATCTGCTTCCTTATTGGCGCGCTTGCCATCTCGGCCATCCCGCCCTTCAACGGCTTTGTGTCCGAGTGGTTTACCTACCAGTCGCTGTTTAACGCCGCCATGCAGGGCGACAAGGCCGTCATGATCGTGGCCGTGTTCGCTGCCGTCGCGCTTGCCATTACCGGCGCGCTGGCTGTCACGTGCTTCGTCAAGGCCTATGGCGTCTCCTTTGCCTCCGCGCCCCGCTCCGAGGCCGCGGCCAATGCCAAGGAGGTTCCCGCTCCCATGGTGTTTGCGCAGGGCCTGCTCGCGGCCATCTGCGTCGTGCTGGGCATTGGCGCTCCCGTGATCGCGCCCGTGCTGGTCGATGTCGCCGCGTCCGTGCTGCATCCGTACGGTGGCGTGTTTGCCGCCGAGGGCATGGAGCTCATGAACCAGTACTCCGGCGCTGCCACCTCCACGCCCGCGATCGCCATTGCGCTCGTGGTGCTCGTCGGCCTTGCCTGCGGTTATCGCAAGCTCAAGACCGTCGGCAAGGTGCAGAAGTCCCAGCCGTGGGCGTGCGGCTATGCTCCCAACGAGCATATGCCCGTCGTGGCCACGACCTTTGCTTCCGAGGTGTCCTGGTTTATGCAGCCGCTCTACACGCTGCGCGACCGCTGCACGGCCGTCTGCTGGTCCATCGCGCACTTCTTCCAGAAGCTCACCGGTGTGGCCGAGGCTGTGGAGCCCGTACCCGACAAGGTTCTCGTCGATGCCCCGCATAAGGGTGTCGAGAAGCTCGCCGACCTCGCGACTAAGCTCGAGGGCGGCAACTACAGCATCTATATCTGCTACATCGTCGCGGCACTCGTGGTGTTCCTCGTGCTCGCCGTGCAAATGGGTTAAGGAGGGGAGAGCATGAACAACATCGTACTTGCCGTTCTGCAGGGCGTGGTCGTTATGGCCGTCGCGCCGTTCTTCTCCGGTCTCGGTCGCGTGATCCGCGCTAAGATGCACAACCGTCGCGGCCCCAGCATCATGCAGGACTATCGCGACCTGGCCAAGCTCTTTGCGCGCCCCGAGTCCCAGAGCGAGGACGCGAGCTTTGCGCTGCGCATTATGCCGCCGCTGTTCTTCGCCGTCGCCTTTATGCTCGCGATGGGCCTGCCGCTCTTTACGGCGCAAAGCCCCATCCCGGTCTTTGGTGACGCTATCACCATCATGTACAGCCTGGCGCTCGCCCGCTTCTTCTTCGCCCTCTGCGGTGTGGATTCGTCCAACGCCTATGCCGGTATCGGCGGCGTTCGCGAGCTGCTCATGAGCGTGCTCATCGAGCCGTCCATGCTGCTGGCGCTGTTTGCCGCCGCCCTGGTGTGCGGCTCCACCGACATCGCCACCATGGGTCAGCACATCATGACGGGCGCCATCGACGCGCCGGTCGCCGTGATTCTCGCCGGCATCGCCTTTGCGATTGCCTGCTACATGGAACTCGGCAAGCTGCCTTTTGATCAGGCCGAGGCCGAGCAAGAGCTTCAGGAAGGTCCGCTCGCCGAGCTTTCCGGCCCGTCGCTCGCCATGGCCAAGCTTGCCATGTCCATGAAACAGGTCCTGGTCGTCGCCTGGTTCTGCGCGATCTTCATCCCTTGGGGCGAGCCCACGACCGTGGGCGCCGCCGCCGTTCTGGGCGCGGTCATCTTCCTGGTGAAGTGCCTGATCGACTTTGTCGTATGCGGCGTGATCGAGAACTCCTGCTCGCGCTCGCGTTTTAAGGTGCTTGGCAATCAGACCTGGGCCGTCGTGGGCATCGCCGTTCTGGCGTTTGTCTTCGTGGTCGTCGGCGTGTAGGAGAAGGGAGAAACAATGTCATTTGCAGTCAGTCTGTCCCTTCTCGGCTTGGTCGCTATCGCGGCCCCGATGGTGGCCTCGGTGCTCGTCGCCCTGTTCCCCCGTCCGTACGCCAAGTGGTTCAGCGTTTTGGGTGCCGCCGTCTCGACGGCCTGCACCATCGCCCTCGCCGCGAATTTCGCTGGCGCCGGCATGCCCGACACGCAGGTCCCCCTGATCTCGTTTGGGCAGACCCTCGTCATGGGATTCACCTTCGATCGCATGAGCACGCTGCTCGCGCCCGCCTTTGTGGGTATCGGCCTGCTTGTCGTGATCTATTCGATTCCCTATATGAGCGAGAATAACCGTGAGCATCCCGACGCGCCGCGTCGTCGCTTCTACGCGTACCTCGCGACCTTCATCGGCGCCATGGCCGGCCTCGTGTACAGCTCGACCCTTTTGGGCCAGCTCGTGTTCTTTGAGATCACGGGTGCCTGCTCTTGGGGCCTCATTAGCTACTACATGACGCCTACGGCCAAGAAGGCCGGCATGAAGGCCCTGATCATCACGCATATCGGTGCGCTCGGCCTGTATCTGGGCGCCGCCATCGTGTTTGCTCACACCGGCACCTTCGCCATTACCGCGATTGCCGGCCTCGACGCCAAGCTCAAGGCCATCGTCCTTTTGCTCGTGCTGTTTGCGGCCTGGGCCAAGTCCGCACAGGTTCCCATGTACATGTGGCTGCCTTCGGCCATGGAGGCACCGACGCCTGTTTCGGCCTACCTGCATGGTGCCTCGATGGTTAAGGTCGGCGTGTGCGTGTTCGCGCGTGCACTCGTCTCTGCCGGCGAGATTCCCGAGATCGTGGGCTGGGTCGCCATTATCGACGCCATGGTCACCATGCTCTTTGGTTTCCTTATGTACCTGCCGCAAAAGGACATGAAGCGTCTGCTGGCCTTCTCCACGATCGCCCAGCTCTCCTATGTGTTCTTTGGTCTGGGCCTTTCGGTCTTTGGCAGCCAGCTGGCCTTTGATGGCGCCGTGTGCCACATCTTTAACCACGCTTTCGCCAAGACGCTGTTCTTCCTGATCGCCGGTTCGTTCTCCTTCACGCTCGGCACGCGTATGCTGTCCAAGCTTCGCGGCATCGTAAAGAAGTACCCGATCTCGGGCGTGGGCTTTGGTGTCGCCGCGCTCGCCATTGCCGGCGTGCCGCCCATGAACACGTTCTTCTCGAAGTTCCAGATCATCGCCGGTGGCTTCTCCGTGGGTGCCGGCAACGTCGCGATCCTGGTGCTCGTGTGCATCATGGTCGCCGAGACCGTCGCCACCTTCGCCTGGTTCCTCAAGTGGATGGGCTATTGCCTGCCCGGCGAGCCGAGCGAAGAGGTCGCTGCGGGAGCCCCGCTTCCCCGCGCGATGGCGTTCGTGTTCATCGTGCTCATCTTCATGGTTATCGTCAGCGGCCCGCTTTCGGCCAGCTGGATCGGTTAGGAGGTAGAACGACATGGGTTATTCGATCGTCAACATCCTTGGCGGCCTTCTGATCGTCACGTCCACCATGGTGGTTGTCTCCAAGAACATCAAACATGCCATCAACTGGTATGCGGTGCAGTCGCTGGTGCTCGTGGGGCTTCTCGCCACGCTCGGTGTCACCACCGGTGCGCAGGAGCTGCTTATGTGGGCGGGATCTGCCTTTATCACTAAGGTCGTCCTGGTCCCTTACATCCTCAACCGCGCATACAAGAAGATGGGCGAGCCGAGCGACGCATCGCTCAAGGCCGGTCTTAAGCCCGCGTGGGCCATTTGCATCATCGCCGTGGAGGTCGCGATTTGCTTTGCCGTCGTGACGCAGATCAGCCTGCCCACGGCCGAGGTCGCAACGCCTGCGCTCGCTATTAGCTTCGCTCACTTCTTTGTGGGCCTCACCTGCATCATTTCGCAGCGCAACATCATGAAGCAGATCTTTGGATACTGCCTTATGGAAAACGGCAGCCACGTGACGCTCGCGCTTTTGGCCCCCACCGCTCCCGAGATCATCGAGATCGGTATCGCCACCGACGCCATCTTTGCCGTCATCATCATGTCCATCGTCGTGCGTCGCATCTGGGACGACTCCCACTCGCTCGATGCGCGCGACCTGTCCGAGCTGAGGGGGTAGTCCATGGAAACGTTGATTCTCGCCCTGCTCGCGACTCCTTTGGTGTTCTCGCTGGTCATGGCGTTTTTGCCCAAGAATACGTCCTATAACGTATTTGCCGGTCTCAACCTGGTCTCCGTCGCAGCCGTACTGGTGCTGTCGATTATGACGGCCGGTGACGTCCTTATGAGCGGCGAAACCGCGAGCGCTCTTGGCCTGTGGTTCCACCTCGATTCGCTGGGCGCCATCTTTGTGCTGCTCATCGGCTTTATCGGTTTTCTTACGGGGCTGTTCTCGCTGCCCTATGTAAAGGCCGATATCGAGGAGGGCTCCATGCCCGCCGAGCGCGCCAAGCAGTATTTTGCGCTGTTTAGCCTGTTCGTGTTCACCATGCTGCTCGCGTGCCTGTCCAACAACATGATCCTCACGTGGGCCGCCGTGGAGGCAACCACGCTTTCCACCGTGTTCCTCGTGGGTATCTACAAGAACAAGACGGCCCTCGAGGCTTCTTGGAAGTATGCGATGGTCTGCACCGCCGGCGTGGCCTTTGGCCTGTTCGGTACGCTGCTGATTTACGCCAACGCCGCCGACGTGATTCCCAACGCCCACGAGGCCGCATTCCTGTCGTGCGTGCTGCCGTATGCCGACCAGTTCGATCCGACGCTCATGCGCCTCGCCTTTGCGTTTATCGTGATCGGCTTTGGCACCAAGGCCGGCCTGTTCCCCATGCACACTTGGCTGCCCGATGCCCACTCCCAGGCCCCGAGCCCTGTCTCGGCCCTGCTCTCGGGCGTGCTGCTTAAGTGCGCCATGCTTGTGATCATGCGCTTCTATGGCTTTACCATCCAGGCCGTGGGTGCCGAGTATCCGCAGCTTTTGCTGCTGATCGTCGGCACGCTGTCCATTTTGGTGGCGGCACTTTCGATGTTTCGCCAGGACGACCTCAAGCGCCGCTTTGCGTACTCGTCTGTGGAGAACGTGGGCGTTATCGCCCTGTGCCTGGGTATCGGTGGCCCGCTGGGTATCGCCGCGGCCCTGCTGCACTGCGTGTTCCACGGCTTTACCAAGACGCTTGCCTTCTGCGTGTCCGGTAATATCCAGCACGCCTTTGGCACGCGTAGCCTGGCTAAGATTCAGGGTGTCGTCGAGGTTGCCCCCGCAACCGCCGCGCTCGCCGTCCTGGCGCTGCTCGGTCTTGGTGCCTTCCCGCCCTTTGGCATGTTTATCTCCGAGTTCCTGACTTTTGTCGCCGGTGTTACCGCCGGTCCCATGTGGCTGGTCGTCGTGGTCGCCCTCGGTCTTACCGTGGCCATCTCCGCGCTCACCCGCATCGCACTCAAGTCGGTATTCGGCCATGCGCCCCAGGGCATGGGCAAGCATGAGGCCCCGGCGCTCATGCTTATCCCCGAAATCATCCTGGCTGTCATGATCTTGTGGTTTGGCATCGCCACCCCGCTGCCTCTCGTGCACGGTGTGGAGACTGCGACCGGCATCGTGCTCGAGCAGAGCACCGAGGAACTTCACGCGACGCCGATGTACCGCGCCGTGTTCGGTACCGAGACCGCTCAGAGCGAGGTGGAGTAACGAATGATTGAAACTGAGAACAAGGTGTATACCCGCCGCTGCGAGAGCCATGTCGAGGCCCTGCGCCGTGCCGTTCCGGGCTGCATCGAGAAGGTCGAGTGGCAGTGCGAGGACCAGCTGACGATTACCGTCAAGCAGGACAAGCTGCCCGAGGCCGTCCACTACCTGTACTACGAGCGCTACGGCTGGATCCCCGTGATCGTCGGCAACGATGATCGCGGCCTGTGCGGCCGTTACGCCGTGTACTACGTCATCTCCATGGAGGGGGAGGACCCCGGCTGGGTGACCGTGCGCACCGAGGTCGATCCCGCCAAGATGACGTTCCCGTCCGTGACGCCGTTCGTCCCCGCCTGCGTGTGGGGCGAGCGCGAGCTTCGCGACATGTTCGGCCTGATCCCCGAGGGCCTGCCCGATCGTCGTCGCCTGGTGCTGCCCGACGACTGGCCCAGCGGCCTGTACCCGCTGCGCAAGGACTCCATGGACTACCGCTTCCGTCCCGCCCCCGCGAGTGACATGGAAAACTACGAGTTCTTGGCCGATACCAAGGGCAAGGAGACCACACTCGTCCCCATGGGCCCGCTGCACATCACTTCTGACGAGCCCGGCCACTTCCGCCTGTTCGTTGAGGGCGAAACGATCGTCGACGCCGACTACCGCCTGTTCTACGTGCACCGCGGCATGGAGAAGGTCGCCGAGACGCGCCTGAACTATGACGCCGTCACGTTCCTCGCCGACCGCATCTGCGGCATCTGCGGCTGCGCCCACTCGGTGGCATACGCCGAGGCCGTCGAGCGTGCCCAGGGCATTCATGTCCCGCCGCGCGCCCAGTACATCCGCGCCATCATGCTCGAGGTCGAGCGCCTGCACTCGCATCTGCTCAACATTGGCCTGGCGTCGCACTACACGGGCTTCGACTCCGGCTTCCAGCAGTTCTTCCGCGTCCGCGAGAAGTCCATGGACCTGGCCGAGAAGCTCTCCGGTCACCGCAAGACCTACGGCCTCAACGTGATCGGCGGCGTGCGTCGCGACATCCTGGCCGAGCAGAAGCTTTCCACGCTCACGACCATTCACCAGCTGCGCTCCGAGGTCCAAGAGCTTGTCGACGTCTTGCTCTCCACGCCCAACTTTATTGAGCGTACGAGTGGCATCGGCATCTTGGATCGCAAGATCGCACGCGACTTCTCGCCGGTCGGCCCGCTCATGCGTGGCTCGGGCTATGCCCGCGACGTGCGTTTTGACCACCCCTTCGACGGCTACGCCGATCCGGACGTCCAAAAGATGCACGCCGCCACGGCCGACACCTGCGATGCCTTCGGCCGTACCGCCGTTCGCATCCAGGAGGTCTACGATTCGATCGACATGATCGAGACCATGCTCGAGAACTGCCCGTCGGGCCCCATCCTCACCACGGATTGGGAGTACACCCCGCACAAGTATGCCATCGGCGCCACCGAGGCGCCGCGCGGCGAGGACGTGCACTGGGCGATGCTCGGCAACAACCAGAAATGCTACCGCTGGCGCGCCAAGGCCGCCACGTACAGCAACTGGCCGGTCCTGCGCTACATGTTCCGCGGCAACACCGTGGGCGACGCGGCGCTGATCGTCGGCTCGCTCGACCCGTGCTACTCCTGCACCGACCGCGTGACGGTGACCGATGTCGCCGCCAAGCGCGACCACGTGCTCGACAAGGAGCAGTTCGAGAACGTCTGGCGCGACAAGTCGCCGCTTGCGGGCGAGGGCACTATGGCCGCTCCGCTCGATGAGGAGGCACTCTAATATGCTGAAGCTTTGGAAGGTCAACGCCAAGGCCGGCGACGCGACGGTCAAGTACCCGTTTGCGCCGTTTCCCACCAACAAGGACATGCGCGGCAAGCCCGAGCACAACGCGGAGCTCTGCATCGCTTGCGGTGCCTGCGGCGTGGCGTGCCCGGCCGATGCCATTCGCATGGACACCGACCTTGCGGCCGATACCATCACCTGGTCGATTGACTACGGTCGCTGCATCTTCTGCGGCCGCTGCGAGGAAGCCTGCCCCATGGAGGCCATCAAGCTCACCGAGGAGTTTGAGCTGGCCGTCATGAGCAAGGACGACCTCACCAGCAAGAGTGTCTATACGCTCGAGCACTGCTCGCGCTGCGGCAAGCCGTTTGCCCCGCATAAGGAGATCGACTACGCCAAGCGCCTGCTGCAAAAGACCGGCGGCATGGAGGCCATCCAGGCCGTCCGTACCGTCGGTATGTGCCAGGAGTGCAAGCGCGAGCTCGACGCCCTGCGCGCCGCCTCGGCCGTCAAGACCGGCAACGCTGCCGGCATGGCTGCCAACGAGACGCTTGCGTCCGGCGAGCCCCAGGGCCCCGGCATGGAGTATCTGGGCGGCCATGGCGTGAACCCGGAGTATATCGACCGCGAGCTCAACCCCGATGCGCCCGAGATTCCCGCCGGTCCTGCGCCGGTCGAGGGCATCATCATGGATTTTGAAACGAAGGAGGAGTAACCATGGCCGAACCCACGCTTTTGCCCGAGCGGCTCCAGTACCGCCCGACCAAGATCGAGCTCGACGAGAGCATCGAGAAGGCCAAGGCGACCCTTCTTAAGAAGATCAAGCGCTCGGTGTACGTCTACCGTGTTGACTGCGGCGGCTGCAACGGCTGCGAGATCGAGATCTTCGGTTCCATCACGCCCGTCTTTGACGTCGAGCGCTTTGGCATCAAGGTCGTGCCCTCGCCCCGTCACGCCGATGTGCTGCTGTACACCGGTGCCGTGACGCGTGCCATGCGCATGCCGGCCCTGCGCGCCTTTGAGGCCGCACCCGATCCCAAGATCGTGGTGTCCTATGGCGCGTGCGGCTGCACCGGCGGCATCTTCTACGACAACTACTGCGTCTGGGGCGGCACGGACAAGATTCTGCCGGTCGATGTCTACATCCCCGGCTGCCCGCCCAGCCCCGCACAGACCATCTACGGCTTTGCCATGGCGCTCGGTCTGCTGGACCAAAAGCTCCATGCCGAGACCACGGTGGAGGCCGCCGGCGAGCAGGCCGATATCCTGCACCCCGGCGTGCCGTACAAGCTGCGCGTTGCCATCGAGCGCGAGGCTCGCGCCATGAGCGGCTACCGTTACGGCCGCGACCTGGCCAACGAGTTTATGGATACGCTCGAGGGCGCGCCCAAGGGCGATATCCGCGGTGCCATGGCGCTGCTCATCGATAAGCAGGACGATCCCCGCCGCGTTGAGGTCTACTCGGCGCTGCAGGATCTGGTGCTGGCCGGAGGTCGCTAGATGGAACTCACGGACCGCTCTGGTTACTTTGCGGGCCCCGGTATGCTCGGCGGCTCCTTTGGCGACGCCTCGCGCGCAAGCGACGAGGCTGCCGAGGGCGTCGCCGACCCCTGCCTGGGTCATGCGCCCGACCAGGTGGTCTTCTATGAGCTCACGCGTAAGTTTGTGGAGACCGAGGAAGACGTTCCCCAGGAGGCCTGCGACGTGCTGTACTACACGCTCGCCGTGGGCCACCACACCGGCGTGCTCGACTGCTTTGAGCCGCGCCTGTCGGTGCCGGTGGATGTGTTCTATACGCTTATCGACGCGCTGCCGGAGGGGGAGGCCCGGACTAAGTTTGAGGCCATCCGCTCCTTTGGCGAGTGCCAACTTGACAAGGCGGCGGTGCCGCCGCTGCTCGAGGCCTGCGACACGCTGCTCGACGAGCGCGGTTTTCGCGGCTCGGCCAAGGCCGGCATCTCGGTGTTCGACGACGACTTTGGCTTGCATGCCCAGCAGGTCGCGTTTCTGATGAAGTTCCGCGATCTGGTTGAGCGCGTGCGCGATGTGTCGGGCGTGTACCTGACGGGAAGGTTGCAGTAATGGGTCGCGTTGTGGATGGACGTGTGAACGGCGCCCCGTTTGCGGGTATCGTGCTCACGGCGGGAAGCGTGCTGCGTGCCGACGATGCCGCCGGCCCCGTGCTCTCCAAAAAGATGGAGGACGCTCCCATCGCCGGTTGGTACACCATCGACGGCGGGCAAACGCCCGAGGATGACATCATCGAGGTCAAGCGCGAGCGTCCGCCGCGTTTGGTTTTGGTCGATGCTGCCGACATGGCGCTGCCCGTCGGGTCCATCCGTTTGCTCGACAAGCGCGATGTGGCCCGCAAGTCGATGTTCACCACGCACTCGCTTCCTTTGTCGATTCTGATCGAAGAGATTGAGCAATCGTGCGAAGATATCGTCTTCATAGGGATTCAGCCGGGAGACACGGAGTTCTACAACCCCATGTCCCCGGAAGTCTTTGAGGCCGTCGACGCCGTGTACGACGCCGTGGCCGTCAACGACTTTTCCCACTTTGTCCGCTTGGGGCAAGAGCAATAGGAGCGCTTGTCCCTGCTGATTAGGAAAGAAGTGATTGACATGGCAGATTCCAAGGTGGAGTATCCCGCTCCCGATTGCCTGGCGCCCGCCGCGATCGAGGCCAAAACCGAGGCCGCCGGCGTAACCAAGGCCAACCTGCCGGTCGCAAAGGCCTTTGTTTTGGCGATGTTTGCCGGCGCGTTCATTGCCTTCGGCGGCCTGTTCTTTACCGTGTTCTTGAGCGATAGCACGCTGGGCTGGGGCGCTCAGCGCGTCGTGGGCGGCCTGTGCTTTTGCCTGGGCCTGGTGCTGGTGCTGGTGTGCGGCGCCGAGCTGTTTACCGGCAATTCGCTTATGGTCTGCGCGCTCAAGAGCAAAAAGATCACCCTGGCTCAGATGCACAAGGCCTGGGTCGTCGTGTGGGTCGGCAATTTTGTCGGTGCCCTGTTCATCGTCTTTTTGGTGTACATGGCCGGCATTTACAAGCTCAACGGCGAGGCGGTCGCCAATTCCATGGTGAGCGTCGCCGCCGGCAAGGTGACGATCGACTGGGTGACGATCTTCTTCCGCGGCATCCTGTGCAACATCTTTGTGTGCCTGGCCGTGTGGATCGGTACCGCCGGCAAGACCGTGGTCGATAAGGTCGTGGGCATTCTGCTTCCCATCGCCGCCTTTGTGGCCTGCGGTTTTGAGCACTGCGTCGCCAACATGTACTTTTTGCCCATGGGCGCCGTGATGCATGCATGCGGCTACGGTGCCAAGGTCGCCGGCGCCGATGCGCTCAACGCCGCGGGCATTGCGTTTAACCTGTCCGCTGCCACGCTGGGCAACATCGTGGGCGGCGCGGTTCTGGTCGCGCTCGGCTACTGGTTTATCTACGCCAAGAAGTCCGAGGCGTAAGGTATCGTCTGTTTGACGTTGGGCCTCCCGCGGGGCGTTGCCGTGCGGGAGGCTTTTTGGGTCCGGGACTCGTTGCCGGGCTTTTGGCCTGCTGTGTTTGGCTGATGAAAGGGGTAATCGAGATGGCATCTGCTGTGAAGCGTGACGGTCGCGCCGTGGTGACTGCATGCGGGGGATGCTATGCCGATTGCGCCTTTGCGGCACGCGTTGAGGACGGTCGCGTGGTGGCCGAGTTGCCGGTGCCGGGGCATCCGTGCGCGGCGCGTGCCCTGTGCGCCCGCGGGCGGCATCGCCTGGACATGCCGTTTGACGAGCGCGACCGGATTTTGCATCCCATGCGCCGCCGAGCTGATGGCTCGGGGTTTGATGCGATTTCCTGGGATGAGGCGTTTGCCCAGATTGCCGAGCGCCTTTTGGGGATTGTTGACGAGCGCGGGCCTCGTGCGCTGGGCATGACACTCGGCGTGCCCTCGTTCGACCGCTACTGGGCGTATCGCTTTATGCGTGCGCTTGGCTCGCCCAACGTATACGGTGCCGACGGTGCCTGCGAGGTAAGCCGACTTACCGGTTGGGAGCACAGTCTGGGCTACAGCCCCGCCTCCGACCTGGCACATACTGATTGCATCATGTATTTGGGGCGTTCCATTGTCGATTCATCGACGATGGAGGCGGTTGATGCGCTCAACGATGCCCGTCGCCGTGGGGCGAAGATTATCGTGGTCGA
Organism: Collinsella sp.; assembly: GCA_036298225.1. GTDB lineage: Bacteria > Actinomycetota > Coriobacteriia > Coriobacteriales > Coriobacteriaceae > Collinsella. The sequence goes on along the minus strand of JAXJJM010000037.1, from coordinate 34,973 downwards.
TCCTCGGCGCAGCGGCTCGGCCGCGCTTGCCGACCGCTGGCTGCGTGTGCGCCCGGGCTGCGATCTGGCCTTGCTGCTGGGCATTGCGCATGTGCTCATTGCCGAGGACTTGTACGACCGCGAGTTCGTTGCCCGCTACACCACAGACTTTGACGAGCTGGCGCAGGCGGCCGCTGTTTGGACGCCCGATTGGGCCGAGTCGATGTGCGACGTGCCGGCCGCAGAGATTGTCGCCACGGCGCACGATCTCGCTGCCGCCGCGCCTGCCGCCGTGGTAGATGCAGGCTTTCATGGCGGCATCGGCATCGCGTATGCCAACAGTACCCAGACGGCGCGAGCTATCTGTATGGTCGACGTGCTGCTGGGCTGTATTGGACATGCGGGCGGCGCGCTCAATCCACCCACACCGCTTGCGCTGGGCGACCTTGATCCCGCACGCTTTGCGACGCCGCCGGTGCCGCGCGGTCCCAAGCTGGGGTCCGAGCGCTATCCACTGGTCGATCCGGTGCGTGGCCTGTGTACGACCATCGGTCAGTCGATTCTTGCCGGCGATTTGCGTGGGCTCATCGTCTATGCCAGTAACCCCGGTGCGGGCTATGGCAATGCGCAGGCTTGGTTGGGTATATTGCAGCGGCTCGACTTGCTCGTGACGATTGATATACGCTGGTCCGAGACAGCGCGCGCTTCTGACTTCGTGCTGCCCGACGTGACGTATCTGGAGGCCGACCGTGGCGTGGGAACGGTGATAGGCACCAACGATGCGCGCGTGTTCTACCGCAACGCCGTGCTGCCCATTTTGCATGACGACACGCGTCCCGGTCGGGAGATCTTTGCTGGTCTGGCACAGGCGTGTGGTGTGGGCGAGTACTTCCAGTTTACGTCTGACGATCTGGCGGCTGCCCAGGTGGCACCGTTTGGGATCGATCTGGACGAGCTCAAGGAACGCGGCTGGGCCGACACGGGTGTTGCGTTGCCGTCGCGTACGGGCGAGCCGGCGATTCCCCTGGATGGCGGCAGGATTGCGCTGGCAAGCGACGTGTGGGAGCGAGCCGGTCTGGGTCGTGTACCCAACTGGATCGCTCCCATGGTGGAGCCCGGCCCGGGGATGTTTCGCCTCATTAGCGGCAACCGCCCCTTTGAGTCGCATACCTCGCGTAGGCTCGCGGCCCAAGGTGCCGCCGAGGCTGGATCGGACCTGGATGCCGTGCAGATGAATGCCGATGCTGCTGCGCGCATGGGCATCGCCGACGGCGAGGTCGTCGAACTCGTGAGCGATATGGGCCGCGACCGCGTGCGCGTGGAGACGACGCCGTATCTGCATTCGGCGTGCATCTTTACGTCGGCCGCCCCCGGTGGGCGTTCGTTTGGCGCCGATGCCGGTGGCGCTCAAGCCTTGGGCGTGGGCCCGCTCGACCACACGCCGTTGCGCTGGGACCCGTTGACGGGTGCCGCGCTCACCCAGGAAAACGCCGTTCGCGTGGAAAAGATCGCGGCGCGCGAGGATAATAGCGAATGATTGACTCAGCCGATCGATTTGTCTGATTGCTTGACGTCCGAACGATTGGTTCACTTTTTGGTTTTGAAAGGCCTCATATGAGCGATAGCCAGAACATGTCCGATGAGGTACGCGCCCGCCTTCGCGCTATTCCTTCCGTCAACGAGCTGCTCGCAGAGTGGCCGGTTGTGAAGGCGGCGGGGGAGACCTGCGACGCGGTTGTGCATGCCGCCGTCACGGCCGAGCTCGACGAGGAGCGCTCCGCCATTCGCGCCGGTGCCGCCCCGCGCTCTAAGCGCGACCTGGCCTCGGCAATCGAGTGGCGTGCGCATCGATCCGCACTGCCGAGCCTGCGTCCTGCCGTCAACGCCACGGGCGTGGTCATCCATACCAACTTGGGTCGCGCCCCGCTCGCGGAATCCGCCGCCAAGGCCGTGGCCGAGGTTGCGCGCGGGTATAGCACGCTCGAGTACAACGTCGATACCTGTTCGCGCGGGTCGCGCAAGGAACACGCTGCGCAACTGATCCGCTCGCTAACCGGTGCCGAAGACGCGTTGGTCGTCAACAATAACGCGGCCGCCGTGCTGTTGGTGCTGGCGACCCATGCCGCAGGCAGGGAGGTCATCGTCAGCCGCGGCGAGCTTGTCGAGATCGGTGGCAGCTTCCGTATTCCCGACGTCATGGCGGCCTCGGGCGCCAAACTTGTCGAGGTCGGCGCCACCAACCGCACACACCTGGGCGACTACGAGCGTGCCATCACGCCCGAAACGGCCATGATCTTGAAAGTCCATCCTTCCAACTATCGCATCGAGGGTTTTCACGAGGAAGTGAGCTCAAGGGAGCTCGCCGCACTGGCCCATAAGCATGGCCTGCTGTTCTATGAAGACCAGGGCTCGGGGGCGCTGTTGCCTGACGACATCCTGGTTCGCGGCGGCGAGGAGACTACACCGGCTTCGGTGGCGTCGGGGCTCGATATCGTGTCGTGCTCGGGCGATAAGCTTCTGGGCGCCGCGCAGGCGGGCATCATCATGGGCCGTCGCGATCTGGTCCAGGCCTGCGGTGCACATCCGCTCATGCGCGCTCTGCGTCCGGGCAAACTGGCTCTGTCGGCGCTCGAAGCCACGCTGCGTATCTACATGGACGGCGCCGATGTCGCCCATCGCGAGGTGCCGGTGCTCAACATGCTCACGCTGCCGCAGGCCCATTTGGAGCGACGTGCCCGCAAGCTGCGCGATCGTATGGTCGCTGGGCTCGATAAGGCCGGCTGCCCGTGCGCCGTTGAGTTGGAGATTGTCGAGGAATCGTCGACGCCCGGTGGCGGTTCGCTGCCTACCGTTGAGCTGCCCACGATGTGCGTGGCCGTCTGCCCGGTCGACGGTCACCTGTCCGTCGACGCGCTCAAGCGCTCGCTTGTCCAGGACTTCGACACGCCGGTCGTCACGCGAACCTCGCACGATCGCATTTTGTTTGACGTCCGTACGCTCGTGGGCGACCGCGATATCGAGACGGCGGCGTCGACGCTTGCCGCATGCGTTGCCAAGGCGGTGCGCCGATGAGTGAGGTTCAAGCGCTGGTGGAGTGTCCCGTTATCGTTGGTACGGCGGGCCACGTCGACCACGGTAAGTCGGCGCTGATCGAGGCGCTGACCGGCAAGAATCCCGATCGCCTGGAGGTTGAGCGCCGTCGCGGTATGACCGTTGAGCTGGGCTTTGGCGAGCTGGCGCTGCCGAGTGGCAAGATCGTTGGCCTGGTCGACGTGCCGGGCCACGCGCATTACCTGCGCGCCATGGTGCAGGGTGCCACGGGCATCGATGTGGCCGTGCTGGTGGTTTCGGCTGTCGAGGGCGTGATGCCGCAGACCCGCGAGCACGTGCATGTGCTGGAGCTGCTGGGCGTCACACACATGGTGGTGGCGCTGACGATGTGCGACCTGGCCGATGCCGAGATGACCGAGCTTGCCGAGCTAGATGTCGATGACTTTTTGTCGGGTACCGTGTTTGCGGGCGCGCCGATCGTGCCTGTGTCGTCCAAGACAGGCGAGGGGATTGACGGGCTGCTTGCGGTGCTCGACGAGCAGGTAAGTGCCTGCTGGGATGCTTGCCGCGACCGTTCCGAGCTCACCGATGCCGCGCCGCGTCTGCCCATCGACCGCTGCTTTACGATCAAGGGCGTCGGCACCGTCGCGACGGGAACGCTGCACGATGCGCCGGTTGCGGTGGGCGACGAGCTGATGGCTTTGCCGTCGCGTACGGTCTGTCGTGTGCGCGGGATTCAGGTGCATGGCGATACGCCGCGCGCGCTGCCCGGTCAGCGCGTGGCACTCAACCTGGTGGGCGACGGTGCCGCTTCGCTCGATCGCGGCGAGATGCTCGGTGTGGAAGGCCGTTTTGGCCAGACGCTGCGCTTTATGATGGCGTTTACGTATTTGGGTCGCGAGGGCGCCAAGCCGCGCGTGCTCGAGTCGGGCGCGCGTGTGCACGTGATGGCGGGTACGGCCGAGGTTGTCGGTCGCATCATGCTTATGGAGGGCGAGGCGCCTGTGGCGGTGGGCGAGACGCGTGCCGTTCAGGTGCGTCTTGAGGACCCGCTGCCGCTGCGCGCCGGCGACCATGCCGTGGTGCTGTCGTATTCGCCGGTCATGCTTATTGGCGGTGGACGCGTGCTGCTGTCGCGATGCCGTCGTTCACGCGAGCTCTCTGCGGGGGAGCGCGCGCTGTATATGGCGCTCGAGGCTGTGGATGTTACCGGCGCGGTGGATTCGTGGCTGGCGCTGCAGGCACTGCCGGTGGCGGCTGCCGATGTTGCTGTGGCGCTGGATCTTGTTTCCGGTGGGGCCGATGCCGCGCTGAAAGAGTTGGTGGCGCGAGGTGCTGTATACGAGCTTGCCGGCTCGGGCGATGCGCTGTATGTGAATGCCGCCGTGCTCGACGCTGCGATGGATTCACTGGCGGCGACCCTGTCAGCCATGCACGCGGCGGCTCCCAAGGAAACGGGCTTTACGCCTGGCGCCGTTGCCCATGCTGCGTGGCCTGCCGCTGATGAAGGCGTTGCCGCGGCCCTGATTGCCGAGGGCTGCTCCCGTGGCGTGTGCGCCGCCGAGGGCGCCGAGGTATTCGATCCGCATTCGGCCGCCGCGGCGGCACGCGTGGTGCGAGAGGCTTGCGAGCGCATCGTCGCGCTGCTTGACGAGGCTGGCCTGGATGCACCGGCGCTTCCCGAGGTGGGCGAACAGCTGCAGCTCGGTCGCGACACCATGACGCGTGCCCTGCGCGAGCTTTCGCTCAACCGCTCGATCGTTAAGGTCGAGCGCGACGTTGCCCTGTCCGCTGCCGCCGAGTCCCATGCGCGTGAGCTTGTCGCCGCCGCCATAGAGGCAGCCGGCGGCGCTGCCACCACGAGCGTGCTGCGCGAGGCCCTGGGTGTGTCGCGCAAACGCGCCATCAGCATCTTGGAGCACCTAGATGCCGTGCGCTTTACGGTGCTCGACAAGGATGCCGGCGGCCTGCGCTCCCTGCGCTAGATTGGCTGCTCGGTTTGGTAAAATACCGCCGCACTTGGGAACGGATGGGCTCCGGTGGGCTCCGCGGTCCTCAAAACCGTTGCGAGGCGTGCAAAACGTCTTGGATGTGTTCGATTCACATACGTTCCCGCCATACGCTACCAGCGCTTTTGTGCTCGCGGTCTTGCTGCGTGCCGCAAAGGCGCTGTTTTGTTTTTGCGTGGGTTTGCCGTGCCGCCCGCTTTATCGGCGACGGTATCTGGCTTCGTGTGTCGGGTTTCGAGCATGCCGATGGAGGTGTTTTGCCGTATGACTACCGTAAGACGGGCCGATCTTTCTTGTGTCGTCCAGGCGGGCGGATTGTCGTCGCGCATGGGCTGTGATAAAGCGCGCATGGCGTTTTGCGGTGAGCCGCTCATCGAGCGCGTGCTGGGTCGGCTGGCTCAGGTTGCCGGCGAGCTGGTTGTGACGACGTCGCGCCCTTGCGAGCTTGCCTACCTTGAGGAGCTTATGTTTGATGGCCTGCGCCCCCGCGTGGTAATGGACGTCGACGGTCCCGCCGGTGCCATGCGCGGCATCGCGAGCTCGCTGGCCTCGGCCCGATTGCCGCTTGTGGCGATCGTCGCCTGCGATATGCCGTTTGTCTCGCCGGAACTCATCGGCGCGCTTGCCGATCGTGTTGAGACCGAGGCGCTCGACGTGTGCGTGCCGCGCGAGGAGCGGGGGATTGAGCCGCTTTGCGCTGTCTGGCGCCGTGACGCGTGTGCGCCGGTTGCCCAAGAGCTGCTCGCCTGCGACCGCCAGCGCATTCGCTGTCTGATCAATCGCGTTCAGGCTGGTTATATGGATGAGCCGCAGATCGTTAGGGCCGTGGGCTCGACGCTCTGCTTCGAGAACGTCAATACGCCCGAGGAGTTTGCGGCGGCCGAGTTGCTCGCCTAGACGATTGGAGTTGCCATGTCTCACGATATTTGTCCCGACACGGGAGAGCCTTGCACTTGCGATGGTTCCGAGCCCTGTACCTGCGGCTGCGGTGGCTGTGGACATACTGAGGAAGAGGAAGCGGCCGCCGCGGCGTATCGTGAGGCACACCGTGAAGGCCCGACCGGTGATGCCCTCGACCATGAACGCAAAATCATCGTGTCGTTCGACAGCACCTTCGATGTGATGGAATGCGAACAGCTGTGCCTTGCCGCCGGTGTTCCTGGGCGCATCACGCCGCTGCCCGGCTCCATCACCGCCGGCTGCGGACTGTGCTGGGCCATGCCGTTCTCGGGCGATGCCCTCGCCGCCTTCCGCGCCGCCACCGAGGGCCGCGTAACCCCCGCCGACTACCACCAGCTCGTCCTCTAACCACCAACACCACCACAAAGGTGCCTGTCCCCAATGTGGTGGTTTAGAACACGTGGACGAAACAGGTTTGAAACACGGGTTTTGCACGTCAGGCACTCAAAAACGCTTCTACCTGCATCGTAATCAAAACGAAACATCTGCTCGTCGGCTTATGCGAAACTTTGCTGCAACAGTGCGATATTATCCATACTCGATAAAGCTCGGGGCGCATGGGGCGCCTCGAACGACACTTTTCTTTTCCATCAATTGGAGGAAGCATGAGCTACACGCAGAAAGTTCTCGACGAGCTCAAGGCCCGCTATCCCGAGCAGCCTGAGTTCATCCAGGCCGCGACCGAGATCCTCGGCACCATCCAGCCGGCGCTCGACGCCCATCCCGAGTACGAGGAGGCCGCCCTGCTTGAGCGCCTCGTCGAGCCCGAGCGCATCGTTATGTTCCGTGTTCCCTGGGTCGACGACCAGGGCAAGGTTCAGGTCAACCGCGGTTACCGTGTCGAGTTCAACTCTGCCATTGGACCCTACAAGGGCGGCCTGCGCTTTAACCCGACGGTCACCCTGGGTATGCTCAAGTTCCTGGGTCTGGAGCAGATCCTCAAGAACAGCCTGACCACCCTTCCCATGGGCGGCGGCAAGGGCGGCTCCGACTTTGACCCCAAGGGCAAGTCCAACAACGAGATCATGCACTTCTGCCAGTCCTTCATGACCGAGCTCTATCGCCACATTGGCCCCAACACCGACGTTCCCGCCGGTGACCTGGGCGTTGGCGGCCGCGAGGTTGCCTACCTGTTCGGTCAGTACAAGCGCCTGACCAACGAGTGGACCGGCGTCCTTACCGGCAAGGGCCTCTCTTTTGGCGGCTCGCTCGCCCGTACCGAGGCCACCGGCTACGGCCTGGCCTACTTTGTGGACGAGTACCTCAAGAGCCGCGGCGACTCCTTCGAGGGCAAGAACGTCGTCGTTCACGGCTCCGGTAACGTCGCCATCTACGCCGTCCAGAAGGTTTCCCAGCTCGGCGGCAAGGTGCTGGCCTGCTCCGACACCCACGGCTGGGTCGAGGATCCCGACGGCATCGACTACACCGTGCTCGAGCACATCTACAACAAGAAGCGCTCTGGCCACGACAAGGGTGTTACGCTCGCTATGTACGTTGACGAGAAGCCCAACGCCGTGTGGCACGAGGGCGACGGCCGCGGCGTGTGGCAGCTTCCCTGCGATATCGCGCTGCCCTGCGCTCGCGAGAACACGCTGCTGCTCGAGGACGCCCAGGCACTCGTCGCCAACGGCTGCAAGGTGGTCGGCGAGGGCGCGAACATGCCCACGACCATCGAGGCCACGACTTACTTCCAGGAGAACGGCGTTGCCTTTATGCCTGGTAAGGCTGCCAACGCCGGCGGCGTGCTCGTGTCCGGCCTGGAGATGAGCCAGAACGCCGAGCACCTGTCCTGGACCTTCGAGGAGGTCGACGGCAAGCTCGAGCAGCTCATGCGCGGCATGTTCCACAACGTGGACGACACCGCCAAGGAGTACGGCGAGGAGGGCAACTTCGTCATGGGCGCCAACATCGCCGGCTTCCTGAAGGTCGCCGACGCCATGCTCGCTCAGGGCGTCTGCTAAACCCTGCCTGACATAGCATTTGATATGGCTCCCAGTCATCGCGGCTGGGAGCCTTTTGCTTTCGCGGAGGCGTGGGACAAATTAATCAGTAGTTCTTGTCCCAGGTACGATAGTTAGTTCGAGCTTGTTGCCGCAAGCGACCCTGGGACAAAAACTACTGATAAATTTGTCCCACGTGGCGTTCTTGTCGTTCGACGGTGTGCGGCCCCTCGTTTGGTACACTTAAAAGTACTGGACAAGTGGAGAGATGGGGGAGAACGTGCTCAAGTTCGGTACCTACGTCCGTGTTGGAAACGCGGCCGAAGCCTATGAGCTCTTACAGAAGAACCGCAACAACAAGATTGTGGGCGGCGGCATCTGGATGCGCCTGGGTTCGCGTCGCGTGGCGACGGCGATTGACCTTTCGGCCTGCGGACTCGATCAGATCGAGGAGACCGAGACCGAGTTTCGCATCGGTGCCATGTGCACCCTGCGCCAGCTCGAGCGTCATGCCGGGCTCAACGCGCTTGTCAACCATGTCTTTGAGTTCGCCGTCCACGACATCGTGGGCGTGCAGCTGCGCAATACCGCCACGGTGGGCGGCAGCATCTACGGCCGCTTTGGCTTCTCGGACGTTCTCTCCGCCTTCCTCGCGCTCGATTCCTATGTTGAGCTGACGGGCGCCGGCCGCGTGCCGCTCGCGGAGTTCGTGGACATGGGCTACGTGCGCGACGTGATCGAGCACGTCGTGGTCGTTAAGCACGACTACCGCGCGAGCTACGAGGCCGTGCGCAAGGCCGCGACCGACTTCCCCTCCTTAAACGTCACCGCCGCCTGGTGGGACAACAGCTGGCATGTCACCGTGGGTGCCCGCCCACTGCGCGCGACCCTGCTGCAGGGCGAGGCATGTGGCCTTGTCGGTAAGCAGCCTTCCGAGGACGAGCTGCGCGCCCTGGCCGCATCCGTGCGTGCCCTGAGCTACGGCACCAACCTGTGGGGCTCGGCCGACTACCGCCGCCGCATCTCGGCCCCGCTGGCGATTCAGGCCGTGCGCCGCGCCGCCGGCATCGAGCTTTCGGCTGCGCTTGCCCACGAGCTCGAGGGCGTGCAGATTCCCAAGTTTTCCACGGACGAGTATTCCTGCCGCCGCGTGCCCGGCGTCGATTCTAGCGAGGTGCGCTAATGGCTGCCAAACTCACCGATCTTTCCTTTATGCTCAACGGTCGCAAGGTCAAGGTTCAGATTGCCCCCGATACCATGCTCTTTGCGCTGCTGCGCGAGCAGGGCTGCGCGTCGGTGCGCTGTGCCTGCGAGACCACCAACTGCGGCCTGTGCACGGTGTGGCTCGACGGCGACCCGGTGTTGAGCTGCTCGGTTCCCGCCGCGCGCGTCGAGGGCCGCTCCGTCACCACGCTCGAGGGTCTCAAAGCCGAGTCTGAGGCGCTGGCCCGCGCGATGGCTGCCGAAGGCGCCGAGCAGTGCGGTTTTTGCGCCCCCGGCCTCATCATGAACGTGCTGGCGCTTGCCCGCGCCGCTAAGGAGGACCCGAGCCTCGTCGCCACGCGTGAGGAGCTCTCGCGTCAGCTTGCCGGTAACCTCTGCCGCTGCAGCGGCTACGAGAGCCAGCTGCGCGCTATCGTGCGCTTCCTCGACGAGTCTGGCGTGCAGGTGGGCTTCGAGATGCCCGAGCTGCCCGTCAACGATACGAGCTCCGACGGCGTCTCTTACAAGCAGATCACCCACAAGCAGCCCAAGAAGGACTCGAAGGCCCTGCTCGAGGGTCGCCCCGTCTACACCGGCGACATGGTGCCCGCCGGCGCGCTCATCGTTAAGCTCAAGCGCAGCCCGTATGCCCGCGCCAAGATCCGCTCCATCGATACGTCGCGCGCCCTGAAGGTGCCCGGCGTGGTGGGCGTCTACACCTACGAGGACGTGCCCCAGCGCCGCTTTACCATCGCCGGCCAGAGCTATCCGCAGCCGAGTCCCTACGACCGTCTGATCCTCGAGAACCTCGTGCGCTACCAAAACGAGGAGGTGGCGATCGTCGCCGCCGAGACTGAGGAGGCTGCCGACAAGGCACTCAAGCTCATTAAGGTTGACTATGAGGTGCTCGAGCCGCTGCTCGACTTTACCCAGGCGCTCGATAATGACATCGTGGTTCACCCCGAGGGCGACGTGACCTTTATGTTCCCGCAGGGCGGCGACGTTCCGCGCAACCTGGTGTGCAGCGGCACGAGCGACTTTGGCGACCTTGACGAGGCCTTCGCCCAGAGCGACATCGTCTTTGAGCGCACCTACACCAGCCAGGCCACGCAGACCGCGCCTATGGAAACCTTCCGCGCCTTCGCGACGACCGACGCGTTTGGGCGTATCTCGGTGACCACCTCCACGCAGGTGCCCTTCCACGTGCGCCGCATGGTCGCGCAGTCGCTCGATATCCCGCAGTCGCAGGTGCAGGTCATCAAGCCGCGCATCGGCGGCGGCTTTGGCTCCAAGCAGACGGGCTGCTGTGAGATTTTCGTGGCGTTCGTCACCCAGCAGACCGGCCGTCCCAGCTACTGCTGCTACACCCGCGAGGAGACCATCACCGCGGGCAACTCGCGCCATCAGATGCAGATGACCGTTAAGCTGGGCGCCATGAACGACGGCACCATCACGGCCATCGACCTGCATACGCTGTCCAACGCCGGCGCGTACGGCGAGCACGCCACCACGACGATCGGCCTTTCGGGCCACAAGAGCCTGCCGATCTACAACCACGTGAAGGCGAGCCGCTTTAGCTGGGACGCCGTCTACACCAACACCAACCGCGGCGGTGCGTATCGCGGCTATGGTGCAACTCAGGGCCAGTTTGCCGTGGAGAGCGCCGTCAACGAGCTCGCCGACATGCTGCATATGGACCCTGCCGACCTGCGCCTTAAGAACATCGTGCGCGAGGGCGAGACCATGCCGCAGTACTACAACGAGAAGCTCAACGCCTGCGCACTCGACCGCTGCCTGCTGCGCGCGATGGACATGATCGGCTGGCGCGACAAGCCGCTGGCCGTGGACCTGGGCGACCGCGTGCGCGCCCTGGGCTGCGCGCTTACCATGCAGGGCTCGGGCATCTCCAACATCGACATTGCCGGCATTGACCTGCGCCTGGAAGAGGACGGCTTTATTACGCTTAGCACTGGCGCTACCGACAACGGCATGGGTGTCGACACGATCCTGGCGCAGATTGCCGCCGAGGAGCTGGGCGTGGAGAGCTCGCTGATCGTGGTGCGCGGCGTGGACACCGACGTGTCGCCGTTCGACGCCGGCTCGTACGCGAGCTCGGGCACGTACGTGACGGGTCTGGCAGCCAAGAACGCCGCGACCGAGCTGCGTGAGAAGATCTGCGCCAAGGCCGCCCAGATGTGGGATATGGACGCCGCCGACGTGGTCTTTGATGGCCAGTACGTGCGCCTGTCCGACGAGCGTGCCGCGCGCGAGCAGAACCGCTACCTCACGCTGCGCGACTTTGCCAATCTGTGCGTCAAGAACATCGCGGGCGGCGACGCGCTCACCTCGCATGCCTCTGCCTGCCTGCCCGTTTCGCCTCCGCCGTTTATGGCCGGCATTGCCGAGGTCGAGGTCGACAAGGCCACCGGCAAGGTGACCGTGGTGGACTACGTGGCGGCCGTCGACTGCGGCACCGTGATCAACGAGGCGCTCGCGCGCGTCCAAGCCGAGGGCGGCATTGCCCAGGGTATCGGTCACGCGCTCTACGAGATCGTTGAGCGTGACGACCGCGGCCGTCTGCGCACCGGCAACTTTATGAGCTACAAGCTGCCCACGCGCCTGGATATCGGCAGCATCCGCGTGGCCTTTGAGCCGAGCTACGAGCCGACGGGTCCGTTTGGCGCTAAGTCGATCGGTGAGGTCGTCATCAACACGCCGCTCGCCGCCGTGGCCTCGGCCGTGGCACACGCCACCGGCCACCAGGTCCGCTCGCTGCCGATCACGCCCGAGAAGGCCCTGCTGGGGGATTAGCGGGTCAGCGAACAAGTCGTAATTGGCGGGGCGGGGCAACTCGCCCCGCCTTTTGCACTCGTGGTGAGGTCGTGAGCTAAAAACGTGTGCGTGCGCTTGCCGCTCGTATCTGCTATCATTCCTAGTCTGTGCGCTCATGCGGGCGTGGCGGAATTGGTAGACGCGCCAGATTTAGGTTCTGGTGGGATTCCCGTGAAGGTTCGAGTCCTTTCGCCCGCACCAACGCACCCGCGTCGGCTTATGCCCTCGCGACGCTTGTTGCATAAAGGTACCAGCACCTCAGATAAGCTGGGCAGTATGAGGAGGAACGTGTTGAACATCACCGCTTCTGACGTCAAGGACGCCAAGCTCACCGCTACGGTCACCATCCCGGCCGCCGACGTCGACGCCGCGATCAAGAAGGCCTACAAGGACACCGCCAAGAAGTACCGCTTCCCGGGCTTCCGCGCCGGTAAGGCTCCCCGTCCGGTCATCGACTCCGCTCTTGGCGCCGAGGCTACCCTCGCTCAGGCCACCAACGACCTGATCGCCGCCAATGAGCCCGCCGTTCTCAACGAGCTGGACATCGTCCCCACCAAGAGCGGTGACTACAAGGAGCTCGACCTCGCCAAGGAACACGAGGACTACACCTACACCGTCGAGTTCTCCCTGCGTCCCGCCGCTGAGCTCTCCTCTTTCGACGCTGTCGAGATTGAGATGCCTCCCGCGGAGGTCACCGAGTCCGAGATCAACAACCAGGTCGAGATGCTCCTCAACTACCGTGCCACCTTCGAGGACGTCGAGGGTCGCGCCGTCGAGGCCGAGGACTACGTCACCGTCGACCTCAAGGCCGTCGAGAACGCCGACAACTTCGCTGCCGAGGGCCGCATGCTCATCGCCGGTAGCGACAGCAACCCCAAGGAGTTCAACGAGGCCCTGATTGGCGCTAGCGTTGACGACGTCAAGACCGTCACCTGGACCGACGAGGTCGAGGAGGGCGAGGAGGCCGAGACTCACACCGTCGAGGTCACCGTCAAGGGCATCAAGGTCCGCAACACCCCCGAGCTCACCGACGAGCTCGTCAAGTCCGACTTTGGCTTCGACAGCATCGACGCCATGCGCGACGCCATCAAGATCGAGATCGAGCAGGACAAGGCTTCCCGCCTCCCGGCCGAGAAGGAGAACCGTTGCGTCTCCGCTCTCGCCGAGCGTCTGCAGCTCGAGGAGATGGACGCCGACTACGAGCAGTCCGTCTTTGAGGAGCTTGGCCAGAACTTCCTGTCCAACCTCGCTGCCCGTGGCATGACGCTGGACACCTGGCTGCCCGCTTCCGGCTTGACCATGGAGCAGTTCATCGGCGACCTGCACAAGCAGGCCAACGACGTTGCCCGTGAGTCCCTGGCTCTGGACGCCCTCGCCCGCGAGCTCAAGATCGAGGTCACCGAGGATGACATCAACGCCGAGTTCGAGAAGGCCGGCGTCAAGGACGTCGAGGCTTCCAAGGCCGAGTTCATCGCCGATGGCCGCATGCCTGCCGTCCGCGAGTCCATCCGTCGCTCCAAGGCCGTCGACCACCTGGTCGAGAACGCCAAGGTGACCGAGGTCGACGAGACCGCCAAGGACGCCGAGTAATTCTCGCCACCTTGCCCGCGAGCGCATGCGTGCGCCCGTGATGGGGTAAAGTTATACACCGGTTATCCGGTTGCTTCGTACGGTGCCAGCCAATGCATAGCATGCGGGCACCGTACGTTTATCTAGAACCACTATTGGTCCGTAAGAGAAATGGAGATGCGTATGATCGCTAAGTTCGATTCCGCCCTCGTGCCATACGTTATCGAGCAGACGCCGCGCGGCGAGCGCAGCTACGATATCTATTCGCGCCTGCTCAACGACCGCATCATCTTCTTGGGCGAGGAGATCAACTCCGTCAGCGCCAACCTGGTCGTTGCCCAGCTGCTGCATCTTGAAAGCCAGGATGCCGAGAAGGATATCTCGCTCTACATCAATTCGCCCGGCGGCGAGGTCTACTCCGGCTTGGCGATTCTGGACACCATGAACTTCATTAAGCCGCAGGTCTCCACCATCTGCGTCGGTATGGCCGCGTCCATGGCCGCCGTGCTGCTTTCGGCCGGCGCCAAGGGCAAGCGCTTCTGCCTGCCGCACTCCAAGGTCATGATTCACCAGCCCAGCGGCGGTGCGCAGGGCCAGCAGACCGAGATCGAGATCGTGGCCGAGGAGATCAAGAAGACCCGCCGTGAGCTCAACCAGATCCTGTCCGACGCCTCGGGCCAGCCCATCGAGAAGGTTCAGGCCGATACCGAGCGTGACAACTACCTCACGGCTGTCGAGGCCCTCGACTACGGCCTAATCGACCGTATTGTCACCTCGCGCGACCTCGCCGCGAAGGACGCCTAGGATGGCCGGTAACATGCAGGACGGCTTCGACGAGAACGGCAACCCCATCCGCTGCTCCTTCTGCGGAAAAGAGCAGGGCCAGGTCCGTCGTCTCGTAAAGGGCCCGACCAACATCTTTATCTGTGACGAGTGCGTCGCCGCCTGCTCCGAGATCCTTGAGGAGTCGCTGGCTTCGGACTTTATGGACGCCGCCCGCAACGGCAAGCTTCCGGGCTTTCTCAACGACCACGGTCAGGCTGCCGGTCAGCCTGCTGTTGATCCCGAGGCCGAGGGTTTTGAGCTGGAGGACGACGCCCGTCAGGTCATTTCGCACGTGCCGACGCCGCACGAGATCTATGACGAGCTTTCCGCTTATGTCATGGGCCAGGAGGACGCCAAGCGCGCCATGTCGGTTGCCGTGTACAACCACTATCGCCGCGTGATCGAGGGCGGTGCTGCGGTGTCCGCTTTTGATGCTGGCATGGGCTCGCAGTTCGATGACGATATGGACGAGGTAGAGCTCGCCAAGTCCAACATCCTGCTGCTCGGTCCTACCGGTACCGGTAAGACCCTGCTCGCCCAGACGCTCGCGCGCATCCTCGAGGTGCCGTTTGCCATCGCCGACGCCACTGCGCTTACCGAGGCCGGCTACGTGGGCGAGGACGTGGAGAACATCCTGCTCAAGCTCATCAACGCCGCCGATGGTGATATCGAGCGCGCACAGGTGGGCATTATCTACGTGGACGAGATTGACAAGATCGCCCGCAAGGCCGAGAACCTCTCCATCACCCGCGATGTTTCGGGCGAGGGCGTTCAGCAGGCACTGCTTAAGATTCTTGAGGGCACGGTGGCAAGCGTTCCGCCCACCGGCGGCCGTAAGCATCCCCAGCAGGAGCTGCTGCAGATCGATACGACCAACATCCTGTTCATCTGCGGCGGTGCCTTTGTGGGTCTGGACAAGATCATCGCCGACCGCGTGGGCAACAAGGGCGTGGGCTTTAACTCCGAGATCGCCGGACCCACCTCGGTCGACGAGAACGACCTGCTGCGTCAGGTGCTCCCGCAGGACCTCAACGCCTTTGGCATGATCCCCGAGTTTGTGGGACGTACGCCCGTCGTCACCCAGACGCAGGCGCTCGACGAGGACGACCTGGTGTCGATTTTGACCGAGCCCAAGAACGCCGTGGTGCGCCAGTACCGTAAGATGTTCCAGCTCGAGGACGTTGAGCTTGAGTTTGAGGATGCCGCCCTGCACGAGATCGCCCGCATGGCGCTTGCCCGCAAGACCGGCGCCCGCGGCCTGCGTTCCATCTGCGAGGACGTGCTGCAGCAGACGATGTTCGACCTGCCCAGCGAGGAGGGTGTCGCCAAGGTCATCGTGACCGAAGCCTCCGTAAAGGGCGAAGAGCAGCCCCAGCGCATCTACGGCTAAACCAGCCTAAAGCGTGTTTGCAAATAGCCTCCGACCACCCGCGGTCGGAGGCTATTTTATATATACGCAATAACCCCAACTACCTGTGTTATTCTGTGTGTTTGTTTAAGCCTCAGCGAAGTCATATCAGACTGAAGTAATCGATACCTAAGGGGAGGAATGCAGACCCTGGCGGGCCTACATTCCTCCCCGATGGGCAAGGGAGAGATATATGGAAGAGATGCCCAAGAACTACGATCCGTCGACCAACGAGCCGGCGATCCTGCAGAAGTGGCTCGACGGCGGCTACTACAAGCGCCGTGAGGGCGTGGGCGACTGCACCGTCACCATTCCGCCTCCCAACGTGACCGGCAAGCTCCACATGGGTCACGCCACCGACGACTCCATCCAGGACGCCATCATTCGTATGGCCCGCATGCGCGGCAAGTCCACGCGCTGGGTGCTCGGAACCGATCACGCCGGTATCGCCACGCAGACCAAGGTCGACAAGAAGCTCAAGAGCGAGGGCATCAGCCGCCTAGAGATCGGTCGCGACAAGTTTGTCGACGCCTGCTGGGACTGGACCCACGAGTACGGCGGCATCATCGTCGAGCAGATCAAGCGCATGGGCTGCTCCGTCGACTTCGATAACGAGCGCTTTACCATGGACGAGGATTACGCCCAGGCCGTGCGTAAGGTCTTCTGCGACTGGTACCACGACGGCCTGATCTACCGTGGCAAGCGTATCGTCAACTGGTGCCCCAACTGCACCACCGCCATCTCGGACGACGAGGCCGAGTATAAGGACGAGAAGGGCCACCTGTGGCACCTGCGCTACCCGCTGACCGAGCCGGTCAACGGCCAGGACTACATCGTCGTCGCCACCACGCGCCCCGAGACCATGCTCGGCGACACGGGCGTCGCCGTTTCCCCGAAGGACCCCGAGAAGGCCGCCTTCGTGGGCAAGACCGTCAAGCTTCCCATCGTCGACCGTGAGATCCCCATCTTTGAGGATTGGCATGTCGACGCCAACTTCGGTTCCGGCTTCGTTAAGGTTACTCCGGCCCACGACCCCAACGACTACGCCATGGGTCAGGCTCACGACCTGCCGCAGATCAACATCTTCGACGAGCACGCGGTGGTCGTCGAAGGCTACGGCGAGTTCACCGGCATGAACCGCGACGAGTGCCGCGAGGCCGTCATCAAGTGGTTCGAGGAGCACGACCTGCTCGATCACGTCGAGGACCTCGATCACTCCGTCATGCACTGCTACCGTTGCGACGCCGCGCTTGAGCCGTGGCTGTCCGAGCAGTGGTTTGTGGCCGTCGACAAGCTCAAGGGGCCGGCGCTCGACGCCGTCAACTCCGGCAAGGTCACCTTCCACCCCGCGCGCTGGACGCAGACCTACACCACCTGGATGGAAAACCTCAAGGACTGGTGCATCTCGCGCCAGCTGTGGTGGGGCCACCGCATCCCTGTGTTCTACTGTGAGGACTGCGGCTGGGAGGACGCCCTTACCGAGGACACCGACGTGTGCCCCAAGTGCGGCGGCCATCACGTGCACCAGGACGAGAACGTGCTGGACACCTGGTTCAGCTCGCAGCTGTGGACTTTCGCCACGCAGGGCTGGCCGCAAAAGCCGGAGCTGCTCGAGGGCCATCACCCCACGACGGCGCTCGTCACCGCGCGCGACATCATCGCGCTGTGGGTCGCCCGCATGGTCATGAGCTCGCTGTACTTCCTGGACGAGGTGCCGTTTAAGGACGTCGTCATCTACCCGACGATCCTTGCCAAGGACGGCAGCCGCATGTCCAAGTCCAAGGGCAACGGCGTTGACCCCATGGACCTCATCGGCATGTACGGCGCCGACGCCATGCGTTACAACCTGCTGACGCTGTGCACCAACAACCAGGACGTCAAGTTCGATGCGAACATCGACAAGAAGACCAAGAAGCTCATCGACAGCCCGCGTACCGACCAAGCCAAGTCATTTGTGACCAAGATCTGGAATGCCAGCCGCTTCCTGCTCATGAACATGGAGGGCTACACGCCCGGCGAGCCCGTCGTGGAGACGCCAGCAGACGCTTGGATGTTCAGCCGCCTGGCCAAGGCCGTAAAGATGGTCACCGAGGGCATCGAGAATTACACCTTTGGCGACATGGCCCGCGGTGTGCAGCAGTTCTTCTGGAACGAGGTCTGCGACTGGTACGTCGAGGTCACCAAGGCCCGCCTGAAGGGCGAGGGCCGTCTGCAGGCGCAGCGCAACCTGATCTTTGTGCTCGATACCTCCATTCGCCTGATGCACCCGCTCATGCCGTTCGTTACCGAGGAGATTTGGGACAACATGCCGGCGAGCGTGCTCGACCTGGACGCCGAGGGCAACGTGGACCGCGCCGAGGCGCTCATGATCGCCAAGTGGCCGGAGCCCGCCGACTACGCCAAGTACGTCGACGAGTCCGCCGAGCGCGCGTTTGAGCTGTGCCGCACCGTCGTTTCCGCCGCCCGCGCCACGCGTTCGCGTTATCGCTTGAGCCCCAAGGCCGAACTCGACGTGGTCGTGCGCGCCGGTGCCGAGGATATCGAGAAGCTCGAGAGCCTGCGCTCCACGATTGAGCCGCTGGCCAACACCGCCTCGTTGGTCATGGGTACCGACGTCGAGAAGCCGTCCACGAGCATTGCCGTGGTCGATAGCGGCGTCGAGGTCTTTGTGGTGCTCGAGGGCAAGGTTGATCTTTCGGCCGAGAAGGCGCGCCTGGAGAAGGAGATTGCCGCGGCCCAGAAGGAGCTCGCCGGCTGCGAGAAGACGCTCGCGAACGAGGGCTTTGTGGCTAAGGCCGCGCCTGCGGTGGTCCAGAAGAAGAGGGACCGTGCAGCTGAGCTCAAGGAGATTCTGGCGGCGCTGACTGCTCAGGTTGCTGACTTCTCGTAAGCGTTACTGGGGGGACGCGGTTTGGGGCATTGCTCGCTACTGCGAACAGTCCTGCTCGCACGAAGGCCACATTAAGTGGCCTTCGGCTCGTGCGGAACTTGTATCGAGCAAAGCCCCAAACCGCTCCCAGTTCGTTTACGTGGTTGTCTGCGCCCGGAATGTTAGGGCCACTGGGTTGTGGCCTTGAGGTCGCTGCAAAGCGGCGTTTGGCTGATTTTTTGAACGCGAGGGGCTCATTCTTTTTGGTGGGCCTCTTTTTCTGTTATGGGGGACTTTGAGTTATGGCTAAGCGTTCTGGGTCGTATGTCGTTCCGTTCTCGTTTGAGTTGCTTTCGTTTGATGAGGCTGTGGGGCTTGCTGCTGATACGGGGCGGATTTCTGGGGATGCTGGTCCTTTGCTTGAGACGGTTGTCGATATGCTCGATGATCTGGGGCGTCCGGACGAGTACTTTGATTGCATTCAGGTCGCCGGTACCAATGGCAAGACTTCGACCACGCGTTTTTCGGCTGCCATCCTTCGTGGTGAGGGGTTAAAAACCGCGCTGTATACGTCGCCGCAGCTGGTGCGTTATCCCGAGCGCATGGAGGTCGATGGGCGCGTTGTGAGTGACGAGGCCTTTGCCCGTGGCGTTTCTGCCGCTGTCGAGGCGGGACGTCGCGTGAATGCGCACCGTGTGGCGGCGGGGGAGCGCGCCTATACCATCACGCCGTTTGACCTGCTGACGGCCGCTGCGCTTGTGGTGTTTGCCGAGGCCGCGGTGGATGTTGCCGTGCTCGAGGTTGGTATGGGCGGACGTTGGGACGCCACGAGTGCGACCGATCCCGTCGCCGTTGCCATTACGGGCATTGGGCTCGATCACACACGTATTTTGGGCGACACGCTCGAGGCCATTGCGGGCGAGAAGGCGGCGGTTATTAAACCTGGGCGCTTGGTTGTTTTGGGCGAGGGCACGCACGAGGCGAGTGTTCAGCGTGTGATGGACGCACGTTGCCGTGAGTGCGGCGTTGTTCCGCTCGTGGTGAGCCATACTACGACCAAACTTCCGGCGCACGTGGGCGATACGGTGGAGTTCAGCTGCACCACGCCGCGTGCGATCTATACGTCGAGCATGGTCAAGCCGGCCTATCAGCCGCAGAATGCCGCGTGCGCGATTGTGCTTTGCGAGGGCTATCTGGGCCGCGAGCTCGACCACGATGCGCTCGACACTTCGCTTATGGGCTGCCCCACGCCGGGTCGTTTTGACGTGCTGGGAACCGATCCACTCAAGCTGATCGACGCCTGCCATAACCCCCAGAGCTGCGAGAACTTTGTGAGCGCGCTGGATGAGATCGACCCGTGCGTGGAGAATCGCCCCACGCTGCTGTGTGCCGCGCTGGCCGACAAGGACGTGGCGGGCATCGTCGACGTGTTGATCCCGGCTTTCCCGCGCGTGGTTGTGACCCAGACCGATTCCGATCGTGCCCTGCCGGCGGAGGAGCTTGCCGCACTTGTGGACGCTGACAAGCTTGTTGGCGTGTACCCCAGCGTGTCCGAGGCCCTCGCGGCCCTCATTGCCGCAGGTGAGCCCTTCGTAGCAGCCGGCACCATCACCCTAGCCGGCGAAGTAGCCGGTCTGCTTCGCTAACCCATCCCCTCATCAGTTGCGGTGAAATACGGACTGTTTTACAAGCCAGAAGCCTCAAACAGTCCGTATATCACCGCAACTTAAAAGTAGTCAATTTGGGACGGGGCTTTTTTGGCTGCCCTGTGCCCCGAGTTGACTCGCTTGCCACGAAATGGGCCTATCTACTACGTTTTGGCGACTACTCTCGACCACACGGAAAAGCGTGAAATCAAAATCGCAGGTAGACGGCTTGCTGATTTTCAAAAAAGACCCGCATGGTCGGCCTATGCGGGCTAAACGTAGTAGATGGCCCGTTTTCGTGGCACTGCGTTAACGGGATGTGACAAAGGGGCAGTCCCTTTGTCACATTGGCTAGTCTAGGCGGAGTGGATCGTGGGGGTAGGCGTTGAGAATCTCGACGCCGTTCTCGGTCACCAGGGCTAGGTCCTCGATGCGGACGCCGGTGCGGCCGGGGAGGTAGATGCCCGGCTCGATGGAGAACGTCATGCCCGGCTCTACGACTTGCTCGTTGACGAGTGAAACGTCGCCTGGCTCGTGGTCCTGCAAGCCGATCGAGTGTCCCAGGCGATGCGTAAAGTACTGCCCATAGCCTGCGTCCTCAATCACGTCGCGCGCGGCACGGTCCAGGTCGCACATGCGAACGCCCGGTGCGATGAGCGCCTCGGCGGCCTCGTTGGCGCGGCGAACGATGTCGTAGATGCGTGCGGTCTCATCGTCCGGCTCGCCCCAAAAGAACGTGCGTGTCATGTCCGAGCAGTAGTTGCGATGGCGCCCGCCAATGTCGAACAGCACCACGTCGCCGCGCTTGAGTACCGTATCGTCGGGCTCGTGGTGCGGGTCGCCGGCGTTGGCGCCAAAGCTCACGATGGGCGGAAAGCTAAAGCCCTCGCAGCCGTTCTTGCGGTACAGACCGAGCATCTGATCGGCAATTTCGCGCTCCGTTACACCTTCGTGGACGAGCTTGATCGCGTCGGCCATCACGGCGTCGTTGGCTGCCGAGGACACGCGCATAAGCTCCTGCTCGGTAGCGTCTTTGTAGGTGCGTGCGGCGGTGACGGCAAAATCGCCCAGGAAAAACTCACTGGCGGCGTGGCACTCTATGAGGGGCATCAAAAAGCCGGAGCGCATGACGGTATCGATGCCAAGCGGCTTGATCGGATCGACCTCGCGCGCGATGGCATCGGTCACGATATCGGTATCGGTGTGGTAGGCAACGCGGGCATTGTCGTATTCCGGCAGCTGGTGCAGGGCGTTGACTAGGATTACCGGCTCGGCATTGCGCGCGAGCAGCACGCCGCAAAAACGCTCGAACATATCGGCATAAAAGCCGGTCAGGTAATAGATTGACCACGGGTCGTTTACGAGCAGCTGTGCGCCGGGGTGCTGGGCCTCGAGCGCATCGAGCACGCGTGCCACACGCTGGTCATCGACATGTGCCATATAACATCCTTTCGCTAGGTTGCCACCATGGTATCCCATGCCCGGCAGCTAGGGACGTTCCTTTTATGCCGGCACTTCGGGACGCTCCTTGGCATGGCTAACCTGGCAAGCAGTAAAAGTAGCTAAAAGAGGCCCGTCCCAAATGGGCTGGTTTCAAAAGTATGGCGGATTACGGGGCTGGACCTGCATTACTTGACCATGGGAAAAATCGCGAAATTAAAACCGCAGGTAGATGACTTATCAAAAATCGAAAATTGCCGGTATGGATGGGGTTCTCCGAATCAGCCCCGTAATCCGGCATAGTTTTGAAATGGCACTAAAGTGGGCACAGGCTAAATACCGATCCCAAGGCAAGTTGCGGTGGAATGGTTCCTGGATGCCGGGGTTTTTGGGGGAAATCAGGAACTATTTCACCGCAATTGAGGAGGGGCGGGGTGGATGGCGGGGTAGCTAAAAGAGCCCCGTCCTAAATTAGCTGTTTAGGCTGGGTCGATGTCCATGCTGGCGATAAGGTCGATGCTCGTGTTGAGGAGGTTGGGGAGCACGACGTCGCCCATGCGGATGGGGGCGTCGACGACGAGGCCACGGATGAGGTCCATGGCTTGGGCGTGGAGTGCAAGCGGGATGGCTTCAGCCGTGCGCACGGGCAGCAGCGCCTCATCGCCGCCGGATACCGCCACGGTGGTGGTGAGCACGCGCATAGAGCAGGCGAGTTCCTGATGCGCGAATTTATCACCGCGCGGGCAACTGTTGCCGGTCACGGAGCGCGCCTCTACTACGGCACCGTTGGCATCGCGCTCCACCTCTACGGTCAGGAGGCACTCGGATGGGCAGGTGGTGCAGTTGAGCTGCAGCGTTTCGATCGCGTTTATGCTCATGGCCCTATGCCTCCTCAATGGGATCGACGAACAGGACAAGCTCACTAGCACCTAGGTCGAGCGCGCATTGAATCACCTTTGCCGGCAGCGGGAAGCTTTCCATGACGCTCGGTTTAAACGGGCGGACCTTGCCTTCAAACAGTTCCTCGTCGCCTGCCAGAATGCGCACGCGGGCGGCATCGACTGGTCGGCGTACGCGGAAGTTGAGTTTGGTGAGTGCCACAGCCGTAATGCGTCCCGGCAGTGCGTAGCCCGCGATACCGGCAGGGGAGACCTTGAGTTGGCAACTCGCGCCCGCATCTCCGGCCTCGACATTCGCGCCGTTCCCCAGCGCGTACGCCGCCGCGGCCGCACCGGCGCACTCGGACTCGGTCGTCACGTTGTCGGCCAGGTCGTGCACGTGCAGCACGTTGCCGCAGGCAAAGATGCCCGGCACGCCCGTTTGCAGGCTCTGGTCCACTACGGCGCCGCGCGTGCGTGGGTCAAGCTCAACGCCCACGGCAACCGAAAGCTCGTTTTCGGGAATCAGACCCACCGAAAGCAGCAGCGTGTCGCACGGAACAACGCGCTCGGTTCCCGGAATGGGCGCCAGGCTCTCGTCTACCCGACTCACCTCTACGGCCTCCACGCGATCGTGTCCGATCACGCGCGTGACGGTGGTGGACAGGTGCAACGGAATGCCAAAGTCGTCCAGGCAGTTCTTGACGTTGCGGCGCAGACCGTTGGCGTACGGCATGAGCTCGTACACGCCCTCGACGGAAATCCCCTCGAGTGCGCAGCGGCGCGCCATGATCAGCCCGATGTCGCCTGAGCCCAAAATGACGGCGCGCGAGCCGGGCTTGAGGTTTTCGATATTGATATATCGCTGCGCCAAGCCGGCCGTAAACACGCCGGCGGGGCGGCTACCGGGAATCTTGATCTCGCTGCGGGTGCGCTCACGACAGCCCATGGCAAGCACGACCGCCCGTCCGGTGAGCTGTAGCATGCCGGCGGGGCTCATGAGCGTGACGGTGTGGGCCTCGGCGCCGCTCGCACCTGGAGTGTCCGAGTCCCCGTCAATCCCGATCACCATGCTGTCCAAGAACAGCGCGATGTCGGTCGCGCGTATCTGGTCGATAAACCGCTGCGCGTATTCGGGGCCGGTGAGTTCCTGTTTAAAATGCGAAAGGCCAAAACCCGGGTGAATGCACTGGCGCAGGATGCCGCCCAGATGCTGCTCGCGCTCCACGATGGCCACGCGCGCTCCGGCCTTATGCGCGGCAAGCGCGGCTGCCATACCGGCGGGGCCGCCGCCGATGACGACCACGTCGAAGGCCTGCGTCGGTACTGCCTCCGTCGCTCCGGCCTCCGCACGTCCGTCGCGCATATCCAAAGTCGCCATCCTAGCGCACCCCCTTCAGCGGTCCCTCGACCAACCA
Source organism: Collinsella sp. (assembly GCA_036298225.1). Lineage (GTDB taxonomy): Bacteria > Actinomycetota > Coriobacteriia > Coriobacteriales > Coriobacteriaceae > Collinsella. Next base: position 10,946 of record JAXJJM010000037.1, on the reverse strand, counting down.
AGATCCGGCATCCTCCAACAGCACCTCACTGGGGTCACAGCCCAGTTCGCGCGCTAGGATCGTCACCACGCGGCTTTGGCAAAAACCGCTCTGGCACCGACCCATGCCGGCACGGCAGCGGCGCTTGACGCCCTCGACCGAAACCGCGCCCGGGTGGCGTCGGATCGCGGCCACGATCTCGGCCTCGGGAACCGTCTCGCAGCGGCAGACGATCTGCCCCCACGCGGGGTCGGACTTAATGAGCTCTTCCTTGCGCGCAAGCGTAGCGCGGTCAAAGTCGTCCGGCGCGTGGCGGATCGGGTCCCAATCGGCGCGTTCGCGCAGAGGAACGCCGGCGTTGCGCAAAACCTGCTCCATGCGTTCGGCAATGGCCGGCGCGCTCGCCACGCCGGGCGACTGAATGCCCGCTGCCTGGAACAGCCCCGGCACCACGGCTGAATGCCCAATAAAGAAGTCGTTCGTGCCCTGAATGACCGGGCGCCCGCCGGCAAATGCGCGCACCACGCGACGCGTATCCAGATCGGGCACCAGCTTGTGCGCGCCGGTCAGGAGCGCGTTGACATCGGTCGCATAGGTCTGTGTATCGCCCGGCTCGCGCACGGCGGCGGTCGCGGTAATCACGGTGTTGCCATGAACGGTCCCCGTCACGATGACGCCCTTCGATATCGGCGTCGGCACCGGGTAGAGCGGCATCAGCGCGCGCGGTTCCTTGTCCAGCACCACGATGTTACCCTGGCGCCATACCATCTGGAACTCCTCGGCCCCTGCCATATGCGAGATGTCTGCGGCACCGTTGCCCGCGGCGTTGATCAAATAGCGACAGCGCACATCGCCTGCGGGCGTTGCCAGTGTAAAGCGCGCGGCTTTGTCATCCGAGCCGACAACTTTAATTGCCTCCACTGGCGCAGACCGCATAAATGTCACGCCGTTGGCAACCGCGTTTTCCAGCGCGGCAATGGCCACTTCAAACGGGTCAACGTAACCAGTCGAAGGGCACCATAGTGCGCACGTGGCCTGGGCACTCGCGCGCGGCTCCAGCTCGTGGATGCGCTCTGGGCCGATAATCGCCAGCTCGGGAACGCCGTTGGCCAGGCCATTCTGGCGCAGCTTCTCCAGGCGTGCGCGGTCTTCGCCGTTAAACCCCAGCACCATCGATCCGGTGCGGCGGAATAAAAAGCCGAGTTCCTGAGCCCATGTGCCATATAGCTCACAACCACGGGCGTTGACCTGCGCCTTTACGGTGCCTGGTGCCGGATCGTAGCCTGCGTGCACCAGGCCGCCGTTGGCCTTTGAAGCCCCCAGCGCGATATCGTTTGCTGCCTCGACCACGCAAATGGACAGGTCAAACCGCGCGAGCTGCCGCGCGATGGCGCATCCGGTAATGCCCGCGCCCACAATTGCGATATCAAACGTTTCTGCCACGGTGCCTCCAAGACAAGTTGACAGGCTGTCAATAAGACTATCCTACGGTCTGCACACCCCCAGCGCAGCGGCAATGCGGCGAACAGCCCTGCAACACCCGCCAACGGCAGGCAAGGGGAGACTCGGCAACGTCGACGTCTTTGTCTGCTGATCCCGGTGCCGGAGGTTTGTCTCGATCTGTAACAGTAAGAGGGGTTTTGGAGCCCAAGATGTTACAGATCGAGAATGAAGCCGGGGAGAGATTCTTCTGTCTCGATCTGTAACATCTAGGGACCGTTTTGGGGTCTAGATGTTACAGATTTAGATGAACCAATCAGTCGATTTCGAATGTCTAAATCTGTAACAGTTAGACCTGTTTTTGCCGAGTAACTGTTACAGATTGAGACATTCGGTTTGGACGGTCTTCTTTGTCTCGATCTGTAACAGTAAGCTGAGGATTTGGGTTCTAGATGTTACAGATCAAGACAAACCTTCAGGCGGATTTTGAATGTCTCGATCTGTAACAGTAAGAGGGGTTTTGGGGCTCAAGATGTTACAGATCGAGATTGAAGTCGGGGAGGAACCCCTGTGTCTCAATCTGTAACATCTAGACCCGGATTCCGCTCCCACCTGTTACAGATTGAGATGTTTGTGTCCGCGACAGCCCCGTATCCAGCCGTAGTCCCATATAAACAAACCCCGTGGTAAACTTGACCGGACTGTTAATATTCCGAAAGGTACCCGTAATGTCCAAGTACATCTCCGAGCTCATGTCGCCGCAGCTTATGGGCGTCGTCTATGCCTTCGTTGGCTTTATCATCGCCCTGTATGTGCTGTCGGTCGTCTATGTGTTCATCGACGCTCGCCGCCGCGGCGCCAGCGCCTACGTGGCATGGGGCATCATCGCCCTCATCCCGTTTGTGGGCCTCATTGCCTACCTGGTCCTGCGTCCGCACTCCTACGCGTCCGACCGCGAGGAGCAGGAGCTGGACATGGCCCTGCGCGAGCGCCAGCTTGCCCAGTACGGCACCTGCCCGCAGTGCGGCGCGCCCATCGAGAAGGACTTCGTCGTCTGCCCGGTGTGTGATACCCAGGTTCGCAACGTCTGCCCCAGCTGCCATCGCCCGCTCGATGCGCACTGGAAGGTCTGCCCCTACTGCCGAACTCGCATCCAGTAACGCATCCATCGCCGGGCCGGCCGCAAGTCCCGGGCATGCCGCAAGCCACGCGCGCCCCACACCCCGCCCCCACACGATGAAGCATGCGTAGAAAATCGCCCGCCGTGCCATTAAGGTGCGGCGGGCGCTTGTATACCAAGGCAACCTGCCTATAATGATGCAAGTCAAAAACGCCGAGCGCATCGCACGCACTTGCATCAGGCATCCGAGAGGAGAAAACATACCCATGAAGGCACTCTACAATGACGGTTCGGTGGCCGAGCTCCCGCAGGACGAGGTCACGCACGTCATCCGCCACTCTGCCGCGCACATCATGGCGCAGGCCATCAAGCGCCTCTATCCCGAGGCCGACTTTGCCTACGGCCCCGCGACCGACAACGGCTTCTACTACGACGTCGACCTGCCCGAGGGCGTCAAGATCAGCGAGGACGACTTCCCCGCGATCGAGGCCGAGATGAAGAAGATCGTCAAGGAGAACCTCAAGTTTTCCGTGTACGAGAAGCCCCGCGCCGAGGCCATCGCCCTTATGGAGGAGCGCGGCGAGAAGTACAAGGTCGAGCACATCGGCGACCTGGACGACGACGCTCGCATCACCTTCTACCAGCAGGGCGACTACATCGACATGTGCGTCGGCCCCCACATCTGCTACACCAAGGCGCTGAAGGCCTTTAAGCTCACCGGCGTCTCGGGCGCTTACTGGAAGGGCGACAAGGACAACAAGATGCTCACCCGCATCAACGGCGTCGCCTTTGCCACTAAGGAAGAGCTCGACGAGCACATGCACATGCTGGAGGAGGCCAAGAAGCGCGACCACCGCAAGATCGGCCGCGAGATGGACCTCTTTATGATGCGCGACGAGGCCCCCGGCTTCCCGTTCTTCCTGCCCAACGGCATGATCCTTAAGAACACGCTGCTGGACTACTGGCGCGAGATCCACCACAAGGCCGGCTACGTGGAGATCTCCACGCCGCTCATCATGAACAAGCAGCTGTGGAAGACCTCGGGCCACTGGGACCACTACAAGGACAACATGTACTCCACCGTCATCGATGACGAGGAGTACTGCATTAAGCCCATGAACTGCCCGGGCGGCGTGCTGGTGTACGCCTCCAAGCCGCACTCCTACCGCGAGCTGCCCATTCGCGCCGGCGAGATTGGCCTGGTGCACCGCCACGAGCTGCGCGGCGCCCTGCACGGCCTGTTCCGCGTGCGCTGCTTTAACCAGGACGACGCCCATCTGTTTGTGCGTCCCGACCAGCTGACCGACGAGATCGTGGGTGTGGTCAACCTCATCGACTCCGTGTACCAGAAGTTTGGCTTTAAGTATCACGTTGAGCTTTCCACCCGCCCCGAGGACTCCATGGGTTCGGACGAGGATTGGGCTCGCGCCGAGGAGGGCCTGCGCACCGCTCTGGAGAAGCTGGGCATGGACTACGAGGTCAACGAGGGCGACGGCGCCTTCTACGGCCCCAAGATCGACTTCCACCTGGAGGACTCGCTCGGCCGTACCTGGCAGTGCGGTACCGTTCAGCTCGACTTCCAGATGCCGCTCAACTTTGATCTGGAGTACGTGGACGCCGACGGCACCAAGAAGCGCCCCATCATGCTGCATCGCGTATGCTTTGGCTCCATCGAGCGCTTCATTGGTATTCTGATTGAGCACTTTGCGGGCAAGTTCCCCACCTGGCTGGCCCCCGTGCAGGTCAAGGCACTTCCCGTCTCTGAGAAGAGCCGCGACTACGCCCACGAGGTGTGCGCCAAGCTGGAGGAGGCCGGCATTCGCGTGGTCTGTGACGATCGCGACGAGAAGATCGGCTACAAGATCCGCGAGGCCCGCAGCATCGACCGCGTGCCCTATATGCTCATTTTGGGTGAGAAAGAGGTCGAGGCCGGCAACATCTCCGTCCGCGATCGTTCCAACGAGACTGTTCAGATGAGCGTTGACGAATTTGTGACCAAGGTGCTCGAGGAGATCAAGACTCGCGCCTAGCACAAACAATACAAGAATTAACAAAGGCGATTGCCCCATAGGGCGGTCGCCTTTTTTGTTATCTAAAGAAGAAAAGCCGCTGTTTAGAGCGGCTTTTTTGTTGTGCAAAAAGGTACAGGTTTTTGTATCTTTCGACGTTGTTCATTATACGAGCAAACTGCTCGCGTTTTCCCAGATTGCACAAAATGCGCCGCGAATGGGTGCATCTCCATACCCCTCTACAAAAACCTGTACTTTTGCGACTGCGCCTAGCTGCGAGCGAGAAGCCTGTTCTTAACGCCCCTGCATCCGCGTGCGTCGCGGAGACAAGAAAAGGGGGCGAGAGATGGAACAGACAATGCGGCGCCAAAAGCAGCTGCCCGGTGCCTTTAGTGGCGCTACTACCAACAGCCAGCACGGCCGCGTCCGCTGGTATCTGGTCCACACCCCCAACGGTAAAGAGCGCGAGACCTGCGAAAAGGTCCGCCGCATTATCCCGCACGAGCTGATGCAGGACGCTTTTGTGATGCAAAAGGAGTTCTGGTTTAAGCGGGACGGCGCCTGGTCGCTCCAAACCAAACCCATGTACAAGGAATATTTCTTCGTCGCCACGCGCGATGCCGCCATGCTCGACAAGGCTTTAGCCCAGTTGAGCTTTTGTTGTCGCATTGCCGGCAGTAGGGAGCGGGCTTATGCGCCCATGCCGGCCGATGCGCAGGACTGGTACCGCAGTGTGCTGGACGCCGACGGCGTGGTGCGCAACAGCGTCGCGCGCATAGAAGATGGCGTGTTGCACATAGAGGAGGGCCCCTTGGTGGGGCAAGAGACTCGTGTAAAGAAGATCAACCGTCATAAGCGCTGGTGCCTGGTAGACGTGGGCGAGGGTGACTCCACATTTAGGGAGCTGCTTCCGTTGGACGTGCCTAGTAAGACGTAAGGGGACGTCGAACCGGCAATTCATTTGCATTTTGAATTCATCGAGGAGGGGTCCTGGGGAACGGGGACGTGGATTTGAACTTGACTACTAAAGAGATAGCTGAATGCAGTGCTTCCGTAGGGGAGTCGCTAGCCGTTCAGGAGATGCAACCGAGCGGTACGATGGCTTACCGTTTTTTAAAGAGGCTGTTTGATCTTGTTTTCAGCCTTTGCGTGAGCGTGGCGCTGGTAATTCCGGTGGCCATTGTCTGTGCGTTCATTTGTCTTGAATCTCCCGGAAACCCGCTGTACGCACAGGATCGCATCGGCAAGGGCGGTAAGACTATCAAGATTCTTAAGCTTCGCAGCATGGTCGCCGATGCCGGCAACGTGCAGAAGTACTTGAGCCCTGAGCAGCTGCGCCAGTGGGAAGTCGAGCGTAAGGTCGACGACGACCCCCGCATTACTAAGGTGGGCCAGTTCATTCGCAAGTGCTCCATCGATGAGATGCCGCAGTTCCTCAGCGTACTGAACGGTGACCTTTCCGTCATCGGTCCGCGTCCCATTACAAGAGACGAACTTGAGCAGCACTTCTCCGACGAGGAGAAGGCCGAGTTGCTTTCTGTCCAGCCCGGCATTACGGGCCTGTGGCAGGCAACCGATCGCAACGCTGCGACGTTCGAGAGTGGCCTGCGTCAAAAGATCGAGCTTCATTACGTGCACAATCGCTGCTTTCGCATGGATTGGAAGTGTTTTACTGGCACCTTTGGCGCCATGTTCGGCAAGAAGAGGACGGGGCGTTAGATGGCTAATCCAATTCGTGTCGCACAGATAGTCGGAAAGATGAATGGCGGCGGCGTTGAGGCCGTCGTTATGAATTACTACCGTCATATCGATCGCAGTAAAGTGCAGTTCGATTTCCTTGTCGATTCCGATTCGACTCTTGTGCCCCGCGAGGAGATTGAATCGCTCGGTGGCCGAGTCTTCGAGATTCCGCCCTATCAGCATGTAATTGAATACCAGCGAGAGCTCCTCCGTCTCTTTAGACAAGAGGGCTGGAAGATCGTGCATAGTCACATCAACGCTCTTTCCGTCTTTCCGCTTCGCGCGGCAAAGAAGGCCGGCGTTCCTGTGCGTATCGCCCATAGCCACTCTACGAGTGGCAAGGGTGAGTATGCCAAGAACGCCCTTAAGACCGTGCTGAAAACCCAGGCAAATCGATATCCCACGAATAAAGTTGCCTGTAGTGAGTTTGCAGGGAAATGGCTGTTTGGCCGCAAAACGTCATTTTCTGTTATGAATAACGCCATTGATATAAGCCAGTTTTCTCCTAATTCGGATACTCGAATACATGTTAGGAAACAGCTCGGCATTGCAGATGATACCTTCCTTATTGGACACGTCGGAAGGTTTGTCGATCAGAAGAACCATGACTTTCTATTAGCTGTTTTTAGAGAGGTTCTTTCCCATGAGCCAAATTCAGTGCTCGCACTTGTGGGAAACGGGCCACTGCTGGAGCATGTTAAAAAGATGTCAATTGATTTGGGCATATCGGATTCTATCTTATTTCTAGGGATTAGATCCGATGTTGCAAGTTTATATCAAGCTTTTGATGTCTTTTGTCTTCCAAGCAAATATGAAGGACTTCCCGTTGTTGGAGTTGAATGCCAAGCTAGCGGAACTCCAATCTTGGCATCGGATGCAATCACATCTGAAATCAAATTGACTTCCCTTATGGAGTTTGAGCGGCTGAGTTCTAGCCCTCAAAAATGGTGTGAGCATTTGATCTCCATGAGGAAGATAGACGCTGATCAAAATGATTCAGAGGGCTTGAAGGCTTTTGATGTGTCTGCTGCTTCAAAACGTCTCGAGGATTATTACTCCCACTGTCTCAAAAAGGTGTCGCCTAGTAAAGCGATTGCAGATAAATAGAGGTTTGGAGAAAACCAAAACTATGAAACTGAGTTTTATTGTTCCTATTTATAACGTGGAGGATTACCTCCTCGATTGTTGTAAAAGTATCTTAAATCAGGTTGACAGTACTTGTGAAGTGCTTCTTGTGGATGACGGCTCGACTGATAGGTCTTCGCAAATTGCTGATGATATTGCACGCGAACATGATCGTGTAACTGTTATTCATAAGGAAAACGGTGGCTTAGCTTCTGCTCGAAATACAGGATTAGATGCTGCTTCAGGAGATTACGTTGCGTTTGTTGATTCGGACGATCTAATTACTGAGAACTGCCTCCCCGCTATTCTCCATGAGCTTGAAGATACTAAGCCTGATATTTTGTTTCTGGATAGCTGCAAGCTATACCCTGACGGAACTAAAAAATCAATCGGCTATCATATTGATCCCGGTTCCATTAATCGAAAAAGTAAGAGCGAAGTTCTTTGCTACTTGTCTGGTCTGCCTAAGTTTCCTGACAGCGCATGTATGAAAATATATAGACGTGCATTTTTGTTTAACTGTGGGCTTAGGTTTCCTGAGGACGGACGTGTCTCAGAGGACCTAAATTTCGTAATGAATAGTCTTCTTGACGCTGAGACTTATTCTGCACTTGATTTGAATTATTACGAATATCGTCAAAATAGAGCGGGCTCTATCACTGATGCAGTTGGTCTCAAGCATTTTCAAGGCCTCCAGCAGTTTATCGAAGATGCTATTCCCGTTCTTTGTGACTCTGACTATAGGCCCAAGAATAATGATTGTGCTTGCTGTTTAAGCTTCGTTGCGTATGAGTACTCAATTATGTTGTGGATGCTCAGTGCAATTCCGGGCTCAAAATTAGACGAAGCCGTCGCTTATTTAACGAACTATCGATGGCTTATGAATTATGCGGGTGGAAGAAGGGCCCAAATGACTCGTACCGCGCTGAGTCTTTTGGGGGTACGGAAAACATCTTCCCTGCTTAGCATTTATATGAAAGTGAGGCGAAACTAATGAAAGCTGCTATTGTCACGCTTCATCGGGTTTACAACTACGGTTCTGTTTTGCAGGCATATGCAACCCAAAAGGTATTCGAAAAGCATGGCTGCGAGACGAGCATTTTCGACTATATAACTGAGCAGCGAACGCTAAAACGTATCTTCTTCAAACCTCCTGCTGATCCTAGCATCAAAGGCGTTAAAAGAGTTGTCTATCAAATTGCTAAAATTGGCTCGCTTGCACTTAAAGAACTCACTTTTGGCTCATTTGTACAGAAGACAATGCGGCTTACAAAGCGATATGTGACCGCCGACGATTTAGCTGTAGATCCTCCCCGCGCCGATGTCTATGTGAGCGGAAGCGATCAGGTTTGGAATAGTAAATATAATGAGGGGATTGACAGGGGCTTTTTCCTGGATTTTGTTCCTTCGGGTCGAAAGAAAATTTCTTTTGCGTCTAGTTTCGGCAAATCTGCACTCGACGAGTGGGAAAAAGAGCAGACGCGTTTCTATTTGAGTCAGTACGCTGCCATTTCTGTTCGTGAGGATTCTGCTGTAGAAATAGTGGAGGACCTTGGTGTGCAGGGCGCTGTGCAGGTCATTGATCCAACACTACAGCTTACTAAATCGGAGTGGCAACCACTTGCGTCTCCTCGTTTGGTTAAGGAGCCCTACTTGGCTCTTATGCTTCTTTACAATGAAGACAATGGCGCGACGGAAATTGCTCGTCAAATTGCCGACGAGAGGGGCTTGAAGCTCGTTAAGATTTCATGGGAAATGAAAAAGCCCGAGGCTGTTGATAAGTTGTTTACGCATAGGTCCCCAGCAGATTTTCTATCCTTGTTTTCCAATGCCGATTTTGTTGTGACCAACTCGTTCCATGGACTTGCATTTTCTCTGATTTTTGAACGCCAGTTTTTGGTTGTTCCTAGAAATGAGTTTAACTCCAGAATTGATTCGCTTCTCAGCCTAGTTGGTTTGTCGGATCGACTTGTAAAAAAGCCTTTAGACTCTAATCAATCTTTGCCTGTCATTGATTATTCGCATGTAAACAAGGCGCTTAATGCTGCGCGCCTTGATGCGGATAGATATATCGACGAGGCGTTGGGTGAATAAATGTTTAATGTATTACACGTGATGTATGGGGCTGATGCCGGTGGCATTTCATCAGTTATTCTTAATTATTACAGACACCTTGTAGAACATGGCTTTCATTTTGATTTGGCATTAACTTCAGATCAAATTGGTCTTAATGCCAAGCGCTTTCGTGAGCTAGGTTCCCACATATATCGACTTCCTTCGAAGAGCGAGGGAATTGGTGCCTATGAGACAGCCTTAGCCAATCTGCTTAAGGACAATTCCTATGATGCGATTCATGTTCATGAAAATGAAACCTCTTACGTTGCCCTTCGGGTTGCTCGAAAGTGTGGTGTGCCTGTTAGAATCGCGCATTCCCACACTACATCACCGTGTTATTCATTTCGCGACCATTTAAGAAGGGTTTCCGGCTGTGTTCTAAATGGCCGTTATGCTACATGCTTAATCTCCTGTGGGAAGCTTGCCGGTGAACGCGTTTTCGGTAAATGGCGTTGGCGAATGGGGAAGGTGCAGTTTTTGCCCAATGCCATTGATACTGGTTCATATACATTCGATCCGTCCGTTAGGCGCGCCGTGCGTCAGGAGCTTGGGTTCAACGAGGAATTCGTTGTTGGTATGGTTGGTAGACTGTCTAAACAAAAAAACTATCCTCTTGCTCTGAAAATAGCGAGCACTTTTGACAAGAATTGTAATGTGCGATTTATTGCGGCTGGAAACGGCGAGCTTGAGAGTGAGATATCCTCTGCAATTGAGGCATGTGGATGCGGCGATCGATTTAAGCTCCTTGGAAGACGATCTGATACCGCAAGGTTGTATCAGGCGTTTGACGCGTTCATGTTGACTTCTCTGTATGAGGGTTTTCCGGTTGTTGGCGTTGAGGCTTCGGCTTCGGGGCTTCCCCTTCTTGTTTCTCAAACGATTACGCCTGAGCTTAAAAAATGCGGCGAAGTGTCTTATTTGCCGCTCGATCGTCCTGATTTGTGGGTGGATGAGATCAAAAGACTCTCAATGATTTCTCACGATTTGCCGAGGACTAACCGGGCTAAGGCAGCCGGTTTTGATCTTGAAGATTGCTGGAGAATTCTTGCCGGGATTTACTGCGGGGAATTAAATGTCTAGTTTTGCTTTGAAAAAACGCGGATTAAATTCTGCGAGGCGTTGGCTTAACAGTGATAAGGAACTAATTTACTTATCAACTGTTAGCTGACGGTTTCCGGGGTGCATACGGACAAATCCCGTCTGATTTCTAACAGGAAGTCAGACGGGATTTTCGCTGTATATTACGAATTATGGAGGACATACCATGAAAACCTTACTATCTTGTGCCTACAATATGGATAATTGCTGTGTGGAAGTGAAATTCAGCGACGGCAGTATGATTGCGATTGACACTATCGCCGTTGAGAACGAGATTGCTGACAATATGTATCAGCGGTCAGAGCTGGATTATTTGATCT
>JAXJJM010000036.1:0-10706 GCA_036298225.1 Collinsella sp. | reverse complement strand
GACATGGTGTCCTCCGATCTCCCGGGGCCGGCCGGCCCGGCCCTCAGGGTATCGGGTTCCCACATTCATCCGCACATGTGCGGATGAATGTGGGAAGTGTTCGGATGAAGTTGATAATCAAGGACGATTACGTCGATTGCCATAGATACGGTGGAGCTTTGGGCGCCGGCGGCTTGGCACGCTAAAATAAATCAGTTGCGCAAAGACCGCCCGTTGTGTGGGCAGTTCATGATAGGAAGTTTCCATGGCATTGCAATTTACAGAGCGCGAGTTCATTCCCGTGCTGCTTGGTGGCGACATCAACGCCTATTCGGTGGCGCGCGCCTTCTACGAGGAGTACCAGGTCAAGAGTCTGGTCTTTGGCAAGTATCAGACGGGTCCCGCGTACCGCAGCCAGATTATCGACTACACGCCCAACGTGGATATCGACACCATGCCCGTGATGCTCAAAACCGTCAACGGCATTGCCCAAGCGCATGCCGACAAGACTATTGTCCTTGTGGGCTGCGGCGACAACTATGTCGCTCTCGTGGCTCAAGCCAAGGATGCTCATGAGCTGGCGGATAACATCGTCGCTCCCTACGCGCCCTACAGCATGCTCGAGCAGTGCCAGAAGAAGGAGATCTTCTACGAGCTGTGCGAGAAGCATGGCGTGCCCTATCCACACACGTTTACCTTTACCAAGGCGATGCTCAATGCTCAGGGTGAGGCGCCTGCCGAAGTGCTCGACCAGATCGATTTTCCTTACCCGATGATTCTGAAGCCTTCTGACGGCATCATGTGGTGGCAGCATGAGTTCGAGGGCCAGAAGAAGGCCTATGAGATTGCCGACCGCGCCGAGCTGGAACAGGTCATTCGCGATTCGTATGCCAGCGGCTACACCGACGATCTGATCTTGCAGGATCGCGTGCCCGGCAACGACGAGTACATGCGCGTGCTCACCAGCTATTCCGACCGCAACGGTAAGGTCCGCATGATGTGCCTGGGCCATGTGCTGCTCGAGGAGCATCAGCCCCACGGTGTCGGCAACCATGCCTGTATCATTACCGAGCCTAACGACGAACTCATGGGCGGCGTGCGCAAGTTGCTCGAGGACCTTCACTTTGTGGGCTATTCCAACTTTGACGTTAAGTACGACGAGCGCGACGGCTCGTTTAAGTTCTTCGATTTCAACACGCGCCAGGGCCGCAGCAACTACTACGTCACTAACAGTGGCTTTAACGTTGCCAAGTATGTGGTGGACGAGTATGTGTTCAACCGCCCGTTTGAGCCGGAGTTTGTGACGGCGCAGGACGAGGCCCTGTGGATGGTCGTCCCCATGGGCGTCGTCGACAAGTACGTCAAGGATCCCGAGCTGCGCGCTAAGGTGCATCGCCTGGACAAGGAAGGTAAGGGCGCCGACCCTTCGTTTATGAAGGGCGACTTTGTCTTTAACCGCTGGCTGCGCATGTGGCACACCAAGCTGCGCCACTTTAAGCTGTTCAAGACGTATTACAAGTAGATGAGTGCGGCGCCCGTCCGGTTTGCATCGGGCGGGCGCGGGTATGATACGCGCAATTGCGCAAGCGTTACCAAGGAGGCGGCGATGGAAAAGCTGGGAGTTATCGGCGGCATGGGCGCCGAGGCCACGTCGTATTACTACGACCAGGTGGTGCGTCATACGGCTGCTGCCTGCGATCAGGAACATATCGACATGGTGGTGCTCTCCAAGTCGACCATGCCCGACCGCACGTTGGCCATTAAGACCGGCGAGCATGCCAAGCTGCTGGCGACCATGAAAGAGTGCGCCCAGGCACTCGAGTCGCTGGGCTGTGCGCACATTGCCATTCCCTGCAACACGTCGCACTACTTCTACGACCAGATCCAGTCGTTTACGAAGGTGCCGATTATCCACATGCCGCGTGAGTCGGTGCGCTATGCTCTGGCCGGTGCGGTGATGGGGGAGTGCGAGTTCGATCCCAACCTGAGTATGCCGGCCGAGCCGGTGCACAAGATTGGCATTATGGGAACCGATGGCACCGTGGGCGCGGGCGTCTACGGCCGCGAATGTAAGGCTGCGGGTGTTGAGGTTGTCTATCCCAGCGAGAAACGTCAGAACGATGTGATGTCGCTTATCTACGATGATGTGAAGGCCGGACGTGAGCCCGATATGGATAAGTTCGACCGCGTGATGTGGGAGTTCGCCCGTAGCGGCTGCGACCGCGTCATTCTGGCCTGCACCGAGCTCTCGGTGCTACAGAAGTACCGAGAGATGCCCGAGATCACCCTCGACGCCATGGATGTCCTGGTGCGCGAATCCATCATCCGCAGCGGCGCCCCCTACCGCCTCTAGCTTTCGACCTGTCAAAAAGGGACAGGTTAATTTTGGCAGGTTTTATCTGGTGAAACAGTAAAGGCCTCGGCTCGTTTGGTGCGAGCTGAGGCCTTTTGCATGTATCGGTTGCCGCTGGCGATTGCTAGAACAGAAATCCCAAGATGATGAGGGCGGCGCTGATGACGAGCACGGCGATGTCCAGACCCTTGATGGGATAGCGCTTGTACGAGCTGGCGCGCGTGCGCAGGTAGAAGCCGCGCTGCTCGGCGGCAAGCGCGGTGGCGTCGGTCTTGCCCACGCTTGAGATAAGCAGCGGAACGCAAAGCGGCAGCATGAGTTTGAGCTTCTTGATGGGGTTCTTGGTGTCGTACTCGACGCCGCGTGCGGTCTGCGCCTCCATGATGGCGTTCATCTCCTGGCCAAACACCGGCACAAAGCGCAGTGCCGTGGTAAAGGTGAAGGCGTAGCGATAGGGCACGTGCAGCACCTCGACGCAGGCGTTGGCAAGGTCGTTGAGCTTGGTCACCATGAGCATGAGGATGAGTGGCAATGCCACACCCAGCAGACGCAGGCAGGCCTTTGATCCGGTGAGGAGCCCCGTGTCGGTGATAAAGCCCCATACCACGTTGCCATCGCGCATAAAGGCCAGCTGGAGCAACAACATGATAAGTGCGAGCGGAATCAGCAGCTTGAGTAGCGAGAACAGGCGATTGACGACGCCGGCGTAGGCGCCCAGCGCAAGGGTGAGTGCCAAAAAGCCCAACAGCGCCACATAGGTGTCGGACAAGAAGATGCCGATGATGATGGCGGCGGCAAGGCCCAGTTTGACGACCGGGTTCAGGCGATGCAGCAGCGTATCGCCCGGCATATAGTCGATGACGTTAACCACGGCGGACCATCTCCTTGGTAATGCGAACGATATCGGTGACCTCGCTCACCTGCGCAAAAGCGGGGGAGACGGAGGATGCCAAGCGGCGCGAGAGTTCAATGACCTGGGGCGGCTCCACGTAGGCACGCTGCATGAGCTCAATATTCGAGAACAGCTCGTGCGTGCGTCCGCGGTCGAGGATACGGCCGTCGGCCATCACAACGATACGTTCGGCAAAGTCGGAAACGACTTCCATATCGTGGCAGACCATGATTACGGCGCAGCCGCGCTCGGCCATGGTGCGTACCGTTTCCATGACGGTCATGCACTCACGGTAGTCAAGGCCGCTCGTGGGTTCGTCGAGTACTACGATCTTGGGCTCTACGACCACGACGGAGGCAAGCGCCACCATTTGTCGCTGGCCGCGCGAAAGCGAGAAGGGCGCCTCGTCGGCGGGCAGGCCAAAGCGGTCGATGACGAGCTGAGCACGACGCAGGGCCTCGGCGCGGTCGATGCCGGCAAGCTCCAGTCCAAAAGCGACCTCGTCGAGCACGGTATCCTTGCAGATCTGGCGGTCGGGGTTTTGGAAGAGCGTTGCGACCTCGCGGGCGATGCGACTTGTGGGGACCGCGGCGGTGTCCAGGCCCGTAACGCGCACGCTGCCCGAGGCAGGCTTAAGCAGGCCCGTGAGCAGTTTGGTAAGCGTAGTCTTGCCGGCGCCGTTTTGGCCGACGATGCCCACGAGCTCGCCGGGGTAGAGGGTCAGGTTGAGGTCGTGTACGGCGGCGCCGCCGTTGGGGTAGGCAAACTCAACGTGATCGAAGGTGAGCACGGGCTCGGCGTCCTTGGCGTGCGGGCGCAGCGACGGTGCGTGCGGTGAGCCGGCGGGCGCTTGGGTGTCGCTAGCAGCGCGTGCGGGGTCGACGATGCCCGAAATCAGACGCTCTGCTTCGTCGACATCCAAGCAAGGGGTTCCGTTTGCCAGGCCATCGGCCTCGAGACTATTGAAGATGCGTGTGACGCGGGGGCAGTCGACGCCGATGGTGCGGAGCTCATCGGTATGCGCAAAGACCTCGTGCGGCTCGCCCTGCAGCGCGATTTCGCCATGGTTGAGCACGAGCACGCGGTTGCAGTACTCCGAGAGCAGGGCGACCTTTTGCTCAACGACGACGATGGTGATGCCGAGTGCGCGGTTTGCCTCATGCAGGGTCTCGAAGACCAGCGTGGAGCTGGCTGGGTCGAGTGCTGCGGTGGGCTCGTCGAGTACCAGTACGCGGGGGCGCATGGCGAGGATGGCGGCGATGGCCACCTTTTGCTTCTGTCCGCCCGAGAGGGTGGCGATCTCGCGGTCGCGCAGGTCGCTGATGCCGACGGTCTCGAGCGTTTCGCTCACGCGCCGCTCGATCTGGTCGTGGGGAACGCCAAAGTTCTCGAGGCCAAAGAGCATCTCGTCCTCGACGACCGAGGCGACCATCTGCGTGTCGATATCCTGCAGCACACTGCCGACGATTTGCGACACGTCGGTCAGCGAGACCTCGCAGGTGTCGTGGCCGTCAACCATGACGGACCCAAAGAACGTGCCGGTGTAGTGGTGGGGCACGGCACCCGACAGGCAGGCGGCAAGCGTGGACTTGCCGGCGCCCGAGGGCCCGATGATGCCGATGAAATCTCCCTTGTTCACGCTGAGCGAGATGTGGCTGAGCGCCTGCTCGGTCTGCGTGCCATAGGAGAACGAGACATCGTCGACGTTGATGATCGTTTCCATGGATACCTTTCATAGTCATTGGGGACAGTCTTAAATGACCAGTTGTTTAAGACCGTCCCAAAAAAGCTCGTTGTTTGGGATGGCCTTTGGTGGTGAAGCACGGAGACGGCTTTACGAGGGGCCCCAGGTTGGCGCGAAAGAGGAGCGAAGCGTACTTGGGTACGCGAGCGTCGAATGAACGCCAAGATGGGGTGGCTCGTAAAGCCGAGCGGGTTAGTTGAGCCTAAGGGCCTTCTGGATGGGCAGATAGAGGGCGCCGACCAGAATGGCGTTAAAGACGGCGGTCATGGCGACGACGGGCAACATGGCGGCGGCGAGCTCGCCGACCACGCCGAGCATGGCCATCTTGATGACCATGAAGATGACGCCGGAGACAAAGGTGGTCAGGAAGGTTGCGACAATGGCGATTGCGGGCTTGACCTGACCGTCCTTGCCGGCGGCGTTGACGATGCCGGCCATGAGCATGGCGGCGATGCCCTCGGCGGCAAAATCGACGAACGGCGAAGTGGTGGTGATCTGGATCACGGCAGCCGAGATGAGGCCAATGACGAGCGCCTGGCCGATGTTGGGGCGAACGACCAGGATGGTGAGGCAGAAGGCCGAGATGATGAACTCGGGGCTGATCATGCCGCCCGAGATGCCTGAGATGGCCTTGCCGACGGTGAAGTTGAGGATGAAGCCGGCGGCGAGCAGGATGGCGAGCAGGACGAGAGCGCGGACGTCGAGTTTGCCGCGGTCGGCGGTCTGGACGGTGCGGGGCTGGGTGGCGGTGGTGTTCTGAGACATGGTGAAAATCCTTTCTGAAGGGAAGCGCAGGGGAAAAGCGGAGGCGCGTGATGCGAATGCGATCGGGCTCGAGATAGAAAAAGGCCCCCGGTCGAAACCGGAGGCCTTCCAATCACCTAGAGCGCAAAAACAGGCGTGAGGGACTCACTGTCGACCGATCGTATTCGCATCACGCCACCACCAGTTGTTGAGAGAGTTCATCGTGTTCTTCATGTTGGTGGCTCCTTTCGTGATGCCGTGGCGCGGTCGCACCTAGTTGCTGTTGCGCTGCACTATAGCACAGCGAAGTATGTGCGGGGAAATCTTTTTTGAAAAGATTTCAGGCGGGTTTCCCGTCGGTCAAAAGGCGGGTTAAGCGGGCGAGGCTGCCATTGCTGCCTTGCCCGCTCGGCTAGGACATGAGGGCCTTAGGCCTTCTTGCGACGATAGACCACGTAGGCGCAGACACCGATGACGACGACGGCGCCAACGGCCATGGCGGCCATGTTGTTGCCCTCGGACTTCTCCTCGGTGACCTCTTCCTCTTCGGCCTCGGGCTCGGCCACGTCCTCATCGGAAAGGGCCTCGTCGGCGTAGGTGATGGACTCGACCAGGCGGTCGTTGTCGGCATCGTAGTCACTCGGGACGAACTCCTCGGAGAAGTCGCCCTCCTGGAGGTAGTCACGCATCTCCTCGAGCATGGCCTTGCACTTAACATAGGTGTTCTTGGTTGCAGCCTTGCCGGCCTTGTTGGCTAGGGCGGTGCGGGCTTCGGTGCCTTCTTCGGCCTGCATGGCCTCGTCGACGGTCAGGTTCTGCTCGATGAGTTCCTTCTGCAGGGCGTCGAGATAGGCGCGGACGCCGGTGGCGCAGTGGTCGCGGTTCTCATAGGCGAGCGTGTTGATGTCCATGAGGACGTAGTTGATGGAGTTCTTGGGCTCCTCGTTGTTCACGACGTCTTCCTCTTCGCAGTGATCGAAGGAGACATCCTGATCGCTGAAGTAGGGGCTGACCTTGGTGAGCAGTGCGGAGTAGAGAGGGATGGCGACGGAGAACTCGGCGTTGGAGAGCATCTCCCACTGAATGGTCGCGATCTCGGGATCCATGCCGTGACGGATCTGGAAGGTGTGGATCTCGGTGTTGCGGTTGGAGCCGATGGCATAGGCGCCGTCGGTGTTGGCGTTGAGGCCGGCGACATTCTCGCCGCGAGCGGCGAAGGAACGAATCATCTCAAAGGTGTTCCAGTCGGACTTGCCGGGCTGGAAGAACAGCGGCTGCATCTCGTGGACCAGGGCGCCGGTCGTCGCGCGAGCGTCTTCGCGCTCGTCCTTGACGATCTCGTAGTCGGTGCCCTCAGCAAGCGGAGCCATGAAGTAATCGCGACCCTGGATATAGCGCGACCACTGGTGCATACCGGCCTCGCTGATCTCCTCGCCGTAGGTCTTGGCGACGTCGAACTTGCCGTCGGTGTACTCGGCAAAGCCCTTCTCCTTAGGCATGGACTCAATGCCCTCGGAATGGAGACAGTTCTCGGTGTCATCGAGGTCGACGTTATAGGTGAGGTTGCCGATGTTGGGGTTGAGCGAGGCGATATCATCGGCGAGCTTCATGGCAATCCACTGATGGCCGGAAAGCGCGGCGAACAGCCAGGTCTCGGTGCTGTCGGCGATGATGATCTGGTCGTTGGAGCAGACGCCCTGCTCGTCAATCAGGCTGCCGATGAGCTCGACGCCCTCGCGGGCCGTGGCACTCTCGCCCAGGATGACGCTGGCATAGCTGTACTCGCCAATGCCAGTCTCCTCGGTGATGGGGTCGGCCTCTTCGGCCTTCTCGTTATAGGAGGTGCTCAACGTGGCAGAGCAGGAGACGCCCTTCTCGTTGATGCCTGCCTCGGAATATGCGTCGTAGCGATCTTCCCACTGTGAGGGGTTGTCGCGAACGAAGGTGTAGCGGTAGGTTGCGCCCTTGGACTTGTACTCAAAACCGGACTCGACCGAGGTGTACTCGTTGCCGTCCTTGTGTGCGGGCTCAATGCCAAAGTGCTTGACATAGCGCGGACCGAAGTCCTCGGAACGGCCGTAGTACGTGTTGCCGTCTGCCGTGAGCTTGCTGCCCATGTAGATCTGGGTGCAGGCGAGTGCCGAAGTCGGCATGGCCATGATGGCCGCTGCTCCAAACGCAAGGCCGCAGCCGAGCTTTTTGAGCGTGTTGACAGGATGAGTAAACCTCATAATCCCTCCCAACCGTTGAAACCCCGCGGAACCGTGCAGGATTTCAGCTAATAAATACATCTATTAGCCTAAAGGAAGTGTAAAGAGTATTCATTCGACAACAGCTTTTACTCGATGAGCGTGAAGAAATATACGATGAACGGATAATAATACTCATTATATGGCTTTAGTTAAATAAAGGCACCCTGCATTTACTGTAGCTGAATAAAGCATTAGACGGCGGTCAAAAAGAAAACTCTCCCGCTGTTTAGGATTTGCATAAACAACGGGAGAGACGATAATTTGATGAATATCAGACCAATGTGGAATTACTTCTTTCGGCGGTGAATCACGTTGATGGCGTAACCGACGAGCATGGCCAAAACGATGATGATAAAGCCGAGCAGGGGATTGTCGTTCATAGGGTCCTCCTATTTTCCGAGCGGGGAGAATTCGTCGACGATGAGGTCGAGGCATTGCGGAAGCGCGCGGGCTCCAAAGACGCCCGAATTGCTGGAGATAATCTCGCCATCGAACTGCATGCCCAGCGACGGGGTGCAGGTGATCTTGGCTTCCTTGGTCTGGATGATCTTGAACTGCGGGCGGCCGAGTACCTTGCCGGCGGGGTCGAGTGCGGCGGTGATCACAGTCGGTAGAAGCTGCACAGTTTTTACGGGTTCGATGACCGCAATGTCGACCATGCCATCGTTCATACGGCAGTCGGGGAACAGGTTGATGTCGTTTTGGATGACCGAGGTGTTGCCGGCCATGCAGCAGATGCCGTCGAGCTCCTCGACAATGCCGTCATGCTCAATCGTAAAGTGCGCCACCGTGGGATTGGGCGTGGCGAGCGCGGAGAGGAAGTAAGCGATCTCGCCGATGTCGTTTTTGGTGGGGGCGGCCTTCATCATGATCTCGGCGTCGAAGCCCGAGCCGGCGATGATGATGAAGCCGTGGCGCTTCTCGTTGCCGTTCTCGTCGAGCCAAAAGAGCTCGCCCATGTCGACTTTGACCGTGCGACCGGCACGGCAGGCCTTGGCGAGCGCCGCCGCCTCGGGGGCATTGCCGATGTTGTTGAAGAACAGGCAGGCCGTACCGGAGGGGAAGACGAGCGTGGGGACACCGCATCCGCGCATCTGGTCGAGCACGTTGGAGACAGTGCCGTCGCCGCCCGAAACGACCACGCGGTCAAACTCGCGCACGTCTGCCACGGCGTCCTCGGGTTCCATGCCATCGCCGATAAAGCGCATCACGACCTCGTCGCCGCCCTGTGCAAGGGCGTGCGTGAATGCGAAGATTTCATCTGAGCTGGGGCCCGATGCCGGGTTGTGGATGATAAGGCAGCGCATACTTACGTTCCCGTTCTGTGACTAACCGAGTATAGTTGTAAGGCAATGCCGATATCCTACCCGTGTTTTTCGGGCCTAACCTTATTCGATGGGTTGATATGTACATTTCCACACATCAGGCTCTACTCGACTTTTGCCAGCGCGCCCGTGAGTTCGACGCGATTGCCGTCGAT
This sequence comes from Collinsella sp., assembly GCA_036298225.1. Lineage (GTDB taxonomy): Bacteria > Actinomycetota > Coriobacteriia > Coriobacteriales > Coriobacteriaceae > Collinsella. Next base: position 1,262 of record JAXJJM010000036.1, on the reverse strand, counting down.
ACCGAGTTTTTGCGCGAGCGCACGTTCCATCCGCGTCTATGTTTGGTTCAGATTGCCACCCCTGCTGAGAGCGTCGCGGTCGATCCCCTGGTAATCGACGACCTATCGCCGCTGGCCGAGCTTATGGCCGACGAGAGCGTGACCAAGGTCTTCCACGCGTGCTCGCAGGATATGGAGGTCATGCTCCATACCGTGGGCGTGCTGCCACGACCGATTTTCGATACGCAGGTCGCCGCCGCCTTTTTGGGCGAGCGCCAGCAGATTTCGTATGGCGCGCTTGTTCAGACGTTCTGCGGCGTATCGCTGCCCAAGACCGAGTCACTGACCGACTGGTCGCGCCGCCCGCTGACCGATAAGCAGATTGAGTATGCGATCGATGACGTCAAGTACCTGATCGTCGCCTATACCGAGATGATGAGCCGCCTGCGCGAGCTGGGCCGTGTGGACTGGGTGCTCGACGAGCTGCGCCCGCTGGCTGACGAGTCGCACTATCGCGCCGATCGCCACGAGGCGTTCCGCAAGGTCAAGCGCATCAATTCGTGCAGCCGTCATCAGCTGGGTATCGCGCGCGAGCTCGCCGCCTGGCGCGAGGACCGCGCCGAGCGGCGCAACATCCCACGCAAGTGGGTCATGTCCGACGACACGCTGCTTGCGCTCGTTAAGCGCAATCCCGTGCGCGTTGAGGAGTTCCGTAGCATTCGCGGTACCGATCAATTGGGGGAGCGCGACGTGGACGGTGCGCTCATGGCCATCAAGCGCGGTGCGAGCTGTCCGCACGATCGCCTGCCGCTCTTGGTGCGCGGACATCGTCAGATTTCGCCGGAGCTGGAGAGCGTGACTGACCTTATGTATGCGCTTATCCGCCTGGTTGCCGAGCGCTCAGGCGTTGCGACCTCGGTCATTGCCTCGCGCGATGACCTGGCCGACTACATTGAGCATCCCGAGCAGAGCCGCCTGCGCGAAGGTTGGCGCTTTGAGCTTGTGGGCTCGCGCCTGGACGATCTGCTTTCGGGCAACATGGGGTTGACGGTCAAAGACGGCAAAATTGAATTGCTGTAAGGAAGCCTAACAGCCGAGTGGTGGGACAAATTCATCAGTAGTGCAAGTCCCAGGGTCGCTTGCGGCAACGAACTCGATGCGACTGTCACACCTGGGACATGCACTACTGATGAATTTGTCCCACCACTCGGCTGTTAGGCTTCCTTACAGCAATTCAATTTTGCCGTCTTTGACCGTCAACCCCATGTTGCCCGAAAGCAGAT
>JAXJJM010000035.1:0-34253 GCA_036298225.1 Collinsella sp. | reverse complement strand
TGGGAGCCCCTTCCATGAATGCGGCGTGGCCGCCGCGGCTGAATTAGACACTCACCATTGTCGGCCTAATCCGCGGTCTTTCATGCAGCAGGGGCTCTCAATGTTTTTATGTCCTGCTCATATCGTCTCTGCCGGCACTCGGGAACACTCCTCGCTCTGGTGCATTGGGGACAGGTTACTTTGCACCAATCATGAGTTGCGGTGAAATAGGGACTGCAAAGCCGCTCAAAAGGCCAAAACAGTCCGTATTCCACCGCAACTTCAAGACGTTGATGCAGATTAACCTGGCCCCATTGCACCAATTTCGTATGCGCTAGATAAAGAGCTCGCATTCCTTCCGCACGACGCAAACCTTGCTCAGCATCTGGGAAACAGCGGATAGCTTGTTGGGATCAAGCTTGCGAGCGCCTCGCGGACATACGGCGATGCAGCGCATGCAGGAGATGCACGCCTCGCCAGCTGCTCGCTTGGGGTCGCCCTTGTCGATAGCACAAACGGGGCACGCCGCGGCGCATGCACCGCAGGAGACGCAATCCCCTGTTGCCTCGGGTGCCATGCGGCGACCTCCAGCTTGTTTATAAGGACGATTGCCGGGGATAGAGGGCTCGGACGCATCCTCAGCCAACAGCTTTTGCTGAATTTGCTGCGCAAACTCTGCGAGCTGCGCCGCATCCTGCGCATCCGGTCGCCCAGCAGCAAACTGACGAGCAACGGAATGTTCTGCAATGGCTGCAACTGCCGCGATCACCCGGAATCCCGCATACTTCGCAACGTCCTCCAGCTCTACGAGCGTGTCCTCAAACGCGCGGTTTCCGTATACACAAACCAAAACAGCCCGAGCCCCGTTGCCGCGCACCATGCCCAACCGGTCAGCCACCACAGCCGGGATTCTACCGGCATACGCCGGCACAGAGATTACGGCCACGTCGTCCTCAGTCATCGAGACAGCGCTGAAATCTAGCCCGCTATCGGTCAGATCGACGGTAACAGTATTCTTGTCCAGCGCTCCAGCCACAAGGCAAGACACCTTCTCCGTTCCACCCGTCGGACTAAACACAATTTCGAATACGCTCATCTAGACACCCTCCCCCTACGCTCAGCAACGCGTCAAGCCGTTTTCACATCCAGCCAGAGTATACGGCACGTGGGGTCCCCGTTTTAATGCACCAAGCACCCCAATGCACCCACCCTACGCTGTCTGCCTCTTCATTTTGCATAAATTATGGTACAGATTGTATATATTTACGGAATACCGCTGTGTTCTCCTGAGGTACCCCATCCTGGCCCGTGCAAAAAACGGAGTATTCTGCAACGTGACCACGCTAGCACCGCCGCGGGTGGGCAAAACTGTAGGGCGCCGTATCATTCTAAGTCCCGACATGGCGAAAATACGCGCCCCTGCTCCGGAAAACGGCGAAATCTGACTCAGAACGCTCGCCAGGGATATCCGAAGGCCACCGTTGGCGACGTCGAATCATATGCAGACAACTCGAACTGCAGAATACTCCAAAAAATGCACGGCGCACCCCATGGGACCCATTGCCGCATGGCAGGAAACAGGTCCACGGCATCCTCTAGATGCATTCCCGAGGAAATCACATTTGAACTAGCGATCGGATACGGCAAACAAAAAAGGGCCCCGAGTGTAGTTGCTCGGGGCCCAAACTCGTCTCGCCTTACCGCGCGACGAGCATGTTACTTGCGCTTGCCGCCACCGTCACCGGGGCGACGGGAGCTGCTGCCGCGCTTGCCGCCACGGCTGTTGCCATAGCTGCCACGGTTATCGCGACCGCCGGCACGGCCGCCACGGGAGCCGGCCTGGTTGCCGCCGCGAGTGCCACGATAGCCGCCACGACGCTCCTCGCGGGTATCGTCGTAGTTGCGCCAGTCATCGCGACGATCGCGGCTGGCACGCGGGTCACGACGATCGCGCAACTCGTTAGAACGACCAGCGCCGCCGCGGCCGCCATTGCCGCGAGCACCCTCGCGACGCTCGCCGCCGCGGCTACCGCGCTCTTCAAAGCGCTTGCCGCCGCGGGACTCACCGCCACGGGCAGCACGCTCACCACGACCCTCGCCGCCGCGACGCTCATCACGGCCACCGCGCTCGCCATCACGACCGGAACGACGGCGGTCGCCCGAACCGCGCTTGCCACCGCGCGAACCGCGGCCCTCGTCCTCGCGCTCGACACGACGACGGCCACCGCGATCCTCATCCTCGCGACGACGGCGATGTGCCTCACCCTGGAACTGCTTGGCACGACGCTCGGCACGGTTACCGTGCGCAGGCTGCTCAGCGGCACCAGTACCAGCGCGCTCCTCGGCAGCCACCTCGCGGGCCACGCTCTCAACGGCCTCATCCACGCGAGCTTGAACGCCCTCGCGCACGCGGGTCTTGCCGCCGCGCTTGGGACGGCTCGGGCGCTCGCCGTCGCTGCGGCGCTCGTCGCGACCGCGGTTGGAACGACCGGCAACATCGCCGTAGTCGTCGCCGTTGCGCTTGCCGTCGCGACGTGCCTGCTCAAGCTTCTTCTTGCTCTTGGACTTGCCGCGCTTGGTCTTCTTCTTCACCTTAAAGGCCGCAGGGTCGCGCTCGGGATCAACCGCAGGCGGGTTGGGACCCACATGCAGGTCGCCGGCCTCGTAGATGTCGGCGGTCTTGTCCATGAGCTTTTCGATCTCGTAGAACTCGTCCACATCCTGCTCGGTCACAAACGTGATGGCCCAGCCTAGCTCGCCTGCGCGGCCCGTACGGCCAATACGGTGGATGTAGTCGGTCGGCTCGGCCGGCACGTCAAAGTTCACGACATAGCGCACGTCGCTGATGTCGATGCCGCGGGCGAGCACGTCGGTCGCCACCAGCACGTCGACGGTGCCGTCGCGGAAGGCCGAAAGGGCACGCTCGCGCTGGGCCTGGCTGCGGTTACCGTGAATCGCGGCGGCCTTGATGCCCTTACGCTCCAGACGACGGCAGCAGCTGTCGGCGCGATGCTTGGTGCGCATAAAGACAATGGTGCGCTCCGGACCCTCCTTCTTGAGGAACTCGGGCAGCAGGTTGTTCTTGGCCTCGATGGACACCGGGAACACAAACTGGTCGACGGTGTCGGCGGTCGACGTGGCGGGCGCGATCTCCACGCGGGCCGGGTCGCTCACCAGGTCGGTGATCTCGCCCACGGCCTCCTCGTCGAGGGTCGCCGAGAACAGCAGCGTCTGGCGCTCGGCCGGCGTCTCGCGCACAATGCGGCGGACGGCGGGCAGAAAGCCCATGTCGAGCATGCGATCGGCCTCGTCGAGCACCAAGACCTTAACCTCGTTCAGGTGGCAGGCGCCCTGCTCGATCAGATCGACCAGACGGCCCGGCGTGGCGACCAGGATGTCGCAGCCGTACTTGAGTGCCGCGGTCTGCGGCTTGTAGCTCACGCCGCCCACGACGGTCACGGCGACATGGCCGGTGACGTCGGCGATTTTGCTCGCAACCTCGTCGATCTGCTGGGCAAGCTCGCGCGTAGGAGTGATGACGAGCATCACGGGGCCACGGCCGTTGCCCTCGGGCTTTTTAGCACCGCGGCGGCGGTTGCGGCCGCCGCGCTCGCGCACGGGCTTAGGTGGAGCGATGTGCTCCAGATTGTTCATGGTCGGCAGCAAGAAGGCGGCCGTCTTGCCGGTGCCGGTCTGAGCGGCGGCAAGCAAGTCGCGGCCTTCGAGCACCACGGGGATCGAGCCAGCCTGGACAGGCGTGGGCGCCGTGTAGCCTAGGTTCTCGATGGCACGAAGTATCTCGTCGGAAAGGCCCAGCTCGTCAAAGGCGGGCAGGCTCTCGGTAGCGGACTCGACGGCCTGGGCAGCATTGGCCTCATCGGCGGCATCGAAGGCAGCCTGGGTCATGGCCTCGCGGGCCTCGTCCAGAATCTCGGCGTCGGTGACGTCGGATACAGAATTACGCATATGTTGTTGTTCCTTATCTGCACGCGCTATGGGCACGGCATGCGGCCGCGCTGGCGTGCTTGGTAGTGCGCTAATACATACAAAAACGGGTGCGCACAGAGAGGACGTTGCTCAGCACGCTGGCGATCGCTTTGGCAGCCCTATCACGCGCCGTCCAGACGCAGCAGCTCTAAGCGATGGAGCAGATTCGCCGCCGGTTAGTATACCCGCACTCCGTATGCCCCCACGTAAACCACAGATGACGAGGCGGACGAGGTGGGCCCGGCCGATTATCTCAATCTGTAACAGATGCAGGGCAAAATCGGGTCCAAATGTTACAGATCAAGACAGAGGGGGATTTCCGTCCAGTTCAAACCAAATCTCTCAGTCTTCCTGCAATTTCGAACATGTGGCCTATAATGTTGCTTTGGTTACACTATTTATTGTGCAGCCATTTAATACGTCGCCCACCGGGGCCATTAATTCCTATCGCCATATTGGCTAGGAAGCAATCAAAGGAGGTATCCGTGGCAGCAGAGACGCCTTGCTCGGTCCTCTATAACGATATTCGCTCGTTCGGCGGTCTTAAACATCTCGAGATCGCCCGAATGCTCATCAATGGAAACTCTTATCTCGGCAGTACCCTGCTCGAGAAATGCTCTTCCAACCGCTCGTATCTCACCCGTTACATCGTCCATCGCAAGCCTGACCAGTGCGCACCCTCCATCTACAGCGACTTTACCGTCACCACACTCAACCTTTCCTCGGCAATCTGCAGCAAGCTCGGCGGCGGCGAGTCCGCCTATCGGGCAATCGCCGAGCACTATCGCGGTCCGGCCGCCAACGAAATGATGTCGGCTCTCGCCAGCTACAAGCTGGACAGCCGCCTATATGCAAATGCCCTCAATCGCATCGACAACTTTGACGGCAATGCCGTGCGTGAAAAAAGCACGCTCTTCTTGATGCTCTTTGTGGCAACGGGGGCGCTCGCCGATCCCGTTCAGGGCGTGGCCACCGTCGAGCGCTTTTGCAGCAGCAAGACGGGCGGGCACTTCGGCACCACCGAAACTACCGTCGGACGTGGCTTTATGAACAGCCTGGAACAGCCGCGCACCGTCGCCCCCAACCTCGGTCTGCTCAGAACCCATGCCGACAACTGCGCCGACATGCAAATCCATCCCCTCACACGCGATCCGCGCGGCACCGTGATTGGTTCTTTGCCCAAAACCTCGCCCAGCATCACCGATGTGGGCGCCGACGCATCGCGCGAGCATCTTCGCATTTGGCTCGAGGGTGAGCACTGGTACGCCCAGGGCCTTGGATCGACCAACGGCACAGTGCTCGAATCGGGCGCGGGCGACGGCGATATTGTGATTGAGCCGCCGCGCGACCAACGCGAGCCCGGCAAAGTCTATCCCCCCGTGGAAATCGCCAACAGCGACAGGCTCCATCTGGGTCTCTACACGACATTCCTTGTCATTGTGGACTAGCACGGACGGCGATCGGAAGACGGTCGCCGTCCGTCTTCCGTCTTCTACCTTCTGCGTCGTAAACGACAATACTCAGCGGCATACGTGGGCAGTGCGGCTATCATGGTTCTTTACCGATATCCGCACTGCTCACGTATACGTGCGGCAACCCATGCCAGACAAAGGAACGCCATGGATACTACCGATAGCGCCTATGGCGACAAACTCATCCGTCTTGACACGTTCGACACCGCCGTGGCGGTCGACCCCAGCGCCGAGGACGAGGCCAAGCGTCGGTTTATGACGCTTATTCTCCAGACGGCCCACCGCAACAACGGCAACATCGGGCACGTGCTGCGCGCGACCAACACGAGCGGCGAGGTCTTTGCCGTCAAGCTACTCAAGGACAACGCCATCCTTTCCGGCCAAGCCCCCGACCGTTCCGCCGAGCAATCGGCAGCGCACCTGGCCAACACCGCCGCGCTGTTCGAGGAGTACCGTCATCTGTGCACCGTCTCGCACCTGCGCGGATTTCCACGCGTCTATGGCTACGGATCGTGCGAGGATGACCCGCTCATCCTCATGGAGTGGGTCGAGGGCACCTCACTCAAGCAGGCGCTACCTCTGCTTCCGCACGACGCCTCGGGCGGGCTAACCACCCAGATGGTGGCCGCCGTTGGAAACGCCGTGCTTCGCGCACTCCTGATGACCCAGGGGCTCGTGAATCCGGTCGTCCATCGCGACCTGTCGCCCGCCAATATCATGTTCCGTACCACCAGCCGAACGCTCGAGCAGCAGATCGCCGATTGCTCCTTTGACCCCTGTCTCATCGACATGGGCTCCGCGACCATTGCCCTCGGCGATGACACGATCACCCGGCGCGCCGACATCTGGCGCTTTGCCACGCCCGCATACGCCGCGCCCGAGATGCTCACGCAGGATATCGAAGGCATCGCGGCCCTTCGCCGCTCGCCTGCCATCGACGTCTACGCGCTATCGAGCATTCTGTACCAGCTCTACAGCGGTCGTAAACCGTTCGATGTCGAGTCGACGGGTGCCGCGGCAACCGGCTCGTTCTACCTCATAAAGACCAAGACCAAGCCGGCACCGCTCGAGCCGCGATGCAGCGACGACGAGGCGCTCGTCCAAATCATTATGAAAGGCATCTCAGTCGAGCAGTGCGATCGTCCTACCGAGCAGCAGATGCTTGAGGTGCTCTCGGCATACCTCACCGATGCCGAATCAGAGGGCCGCGAAGGCGCAGGAGACGAGGCCGCGATTGACATCGATTCTGGCACGCACCTTAAGGTCGACGTCGCCGGCGAGCGCGCACGAGAGATCCTGAATCAGGCCCGCCACGATGCCATGACCCGCCGCCGCTTTATTATCGGTGGCGTTGTCGCAGCCGTTGCGGGGCTCGGCGTTATCGGGGCGGCAACCCATGGCTTTGGCATCCCCGACTACCTGGACGGCATCCGCAGTTCGCTTGACGACTACACCTGGGATCAGCTGCAGAAGATTTCGCTCAAGATTAAGGCCGCCGAGACCCGTAGCGAGGCACGCGAGATTGCAAAGCGCTACCATCTGCTCGATGCCGATGGGCACATCCCCTATCCGTGCACCAAGCGCGTGAGGCTCACCAACGGGCTGCACATCGGCGCGCAGCTTGTGGGCATCCGTCACGACGAGCTTCTAGACGGTACGGGCAAGGCCGGACTGACGTTTATGTTCGATGCCGGCATTGCCGAGCGCGATGCCGCGGCCCAACCGTTGAGCACCGGCTGGGCAGATTGCGAGCTGCGGGAATGGCTCGACAACGACGGCCTTAAGCTGCTGCCCAACGAGCTGCGCGCACTCATTAAATCTGTCAAAAAGGTCTCGAATAACGTTGGAGCCGCCAGAAGCGCATCGTGCCTGAGCGAGCTGCCCGCAACCCTTTGGCTGCCCGCCATGGTCGAGCTGTGCGGAGTGCAGCCGCCCGAGTCATTTGCCGAGGGCTTTCACTACCTGGCCGACATCTACAACGGCGAGGGCAAGGAGTATCAGCTCTTCCGCGAGCTCAAAGTAAGTCCGTATACCACGAACGAAACGTTGGTTCGCCAGTGGAAGGGCAAGGACACCTGTTGGTGGGAACGAACGGCGAGTCCTGACACATCGGAGAGCGAAGGCACACTCTATATGAACCGCGTGGGGCACGACGACGACGTCTTTACGTACGCAACGCCTGCGGAAAAGCCAAACAAGCGAACCTGCGTGATTCCTGGATTCTGTATCTAGGCGGCGGGCGTCTTGCCGTGACGGGACCCCACCCCGGCAATTGTCTTGATCTGTAACACCAGCTCGGCAGATACAGGTCTAGTTGTTACAGATCGAGACAAAACCCCAGCCCCGCGAGACAACATCTCAATCTGTAACAGTAAGGGGTCAAAACCTCTCTAGATGTTACAGATCAAGACATTTGAGTTGACCCCGGGCAGTCTGTCTTGATTTGTAACAGTTAGAGGTCATTTTCCCTGCTAGATGTTACAGATTGAGACATTGAGTTTGCTGCCAACTATTTGTCTTGATCTGTAACAAATACTCGGTAAACCGGGGTCTAGTTGTTACAGATCGAGACGTTAGTTTTCGGCTGAAATGTTTGTCTAAATCTGTAACAGCTATGGTTCAAAAATCGGTCCAGATGTTACAGATTGAGATGTTTGGTTGGGACGGTCCATCGGTCAACCAACTACCCTCATCTGCAGCGAGATGTCATACATTTATTCTGTACTAGACACCCCCAGGGGGTATGGGTGTATAGTATCGGCAGGTTAACAATTCAAACACCGAACCACGGAAAGGAGAATCCATGGCTCAAGATAAGTTCGACGTGGGCGGCATGACATGCGCCGCCTGCCAGGCGCACGTGGACCGTGCCGTGAGTAAGCTCGACGGCGTCCAAAGCGTCGCGGTCAACCTGCTCGCCGGTTCCATGATGGTCGACTACGACCCTGCGCAGGTCTCCCCCGACGATATCTGCACCGCCGTCGACCGTGCCGGCTACTCGGCCTCGCCCGTCGATGCGGGCACCGGTGCCGCCGGCTCAAACGGCAGTGCGCAAGTCAGGTCCGGCGCCGCCCACATGGAGTCGCCGACCAAAAAGCTGGAGACCGCCGCCTCTGCCATGCGCACTCGTCTCATCGTCTCGATCGCATTCCTTATCCCACTGTTCTACATAGGCATGGGGCACATGCTCGGCTGGCCGCTGCCCGGCATTTTCACCGACCATACCCACAGCATGACGCTCGCCCTCACCGAGCTCGTCCTGCTCATCCCCATCGTCTATGTCAACGACGCGTACTTTATCAATGGGTTTAAATCACTCGCACACGGCGCGCCCACCATGGACGCCCTCATCGCCGTGGGCGCCACCGCCTCCATCGCCTGGTCGCTCTACGCCATGTTCATCATGGCCGACCAGTTAGCCGCGGGTCAGGTCCACGAGGCCATGATGACGGGCATGGACAATCTGTATTTTGAGAGCGCAGGCACGATCCTGTCGCTCGTCACCGTGGGCAAATACCTTGAGACGCGCAGCAAGTCCAAAACCGGCGGCGCCATCGAGGCGCTGATCGACCTGGCACCCAAGACCGCGACTGTCGTGGCAGAGGACGGCACCGAGACCACTGTGGACGTCGACGCCATCCTTCCCGGCCAGGTCCTGCGCGTGCGCCCCGGCGAGTCCGTCCCCGTCGATGGCGTGGTGCTCGAGGGCAGCTCGGCCGTGGACGAGAGTGCGCTCACCGGCGAGTCCATCCCCGTGGAAAAGACCGCCGGCGACACCGTCAACGCCGCCACCGTTAACCGCACGGGCTCGTTTACCTTCCGCGCCACGCGTGTGGGCGCCGAGACATCGCTCGCCAAGATTATCCAGCTCGTCGAGGACGCCAACGCCACCAAGGCACCCATCGCCCGCATGGCCGACAAGGTCGCCGGCGTGTTCGTGCCCGTGGTGTTCGTGATCTCGGCTGCGACCTTTGCGGTGTGGATGGCACTAACCGGCAGCATAAACGAGGCACTCACCTCCGCCGTGGCCGTGCTGGTGATCAGCTGTCCGTGTGCACTCGGCCTGGCCACGCCCGTCGCCATTATGGTAGGCACCGGCAAGGGCGCCGAGATGGGCGTTCTGTTCAAGAGCGCCGAGGCGCTGGAGAACCTGCGCAGTGTGGGCACCGTGGTGCTCGATAAGACGGGTACGGTCACCCGCGGCAAGCCCGCCGTGACCGATATCGTGGTAGCCACGCGCACTGACGGCTCGCCCGCCATGAGCGAAAAGGCGCTGCTCAAGCTGGCCGCTGCGCTGGAGCGCTCAAGCGAGCACCCGCTGGCCGAGGCGATTATGGCCGAGTGCGAGGCGCGCGGAATCGTCGCGCGCATGGTCGAGGACTTTGCCGCCGTGCCCGGTCGAGGCGTTACGGCACGCGAGGGGCAAAACGCCATTGCAGCCGGCAACGCACGCCTGATGGACGAGCTGGACGCGAAGGTGCCCGCTGGCCTTGCCGAGCAGTTCGCTGCCGAAGGCAAGACACCGCTGTTCTTTGCCAAGAACAGCGAGCTTGTCGGTACCATCGCCGTGGCTGACGAGGTCAAAGAGACGAGCGCCGAGGCCATCGCCGCGCTCCGCAAGCTCGGCGTCGACGTGCGCATGCTCACCGGCGACAACCGTGTGACGGCCGAAGCAATCGCCCGCCGCGTGGGCCTCAACCGTGCGCAGGTCATCGCCGACGTCCTGCCCGCCGACAAGGAGCGCCACGTGCGCGAACTGCAGGACGCGGGCGGCAAGGTCGCCATGGTGGGCGACGGCATCAACGACTCCCCCGCCTTGGCGCGCGCCGACGTGGGCCTTGCTATCGGCACCGGCGCCGACATCGCCAAGGAAGGAGCAGATGTGGTACTCATGCGCAGCGACCTCATGGACGTCGCACGCGCCATCGAGCTGTCGCGCGCCACGATTCGCAACATCAAGCAGGACCTGTTCTGGGCGCTGTTCTACAACGGCATCGGCATTCCGCTCGCCGCGGGCGTGTTCTTCCCCCTCACCGGCTGGCAACTCTCGCCGATGTTTGGCGCCGCGGCCATGAGCCTGTCGAGCGTGTGCGTCGTAAGCAATGCGCTGCGCCTAAAATCCTTTAAGCCTAAAGTGGCAAAATAGGCTCACCATTACGTCCATTTAGAACGGATTTTCCAGGTGCCCGAGATTGACCTGAAAGATAAGCGACGCGTACTTTAGTACGCGAGCGACGGCTTGAAGGTCAAGGTCGGGTGCTTGGGAAAGCCGACACAACAGAGAGGAATACCCATGCGTTACACGATCAAGACTTCCGGTCTCATGTGCGGCCACTGCGACGCCACCGTCGAGACGGCGTTGCTCAACGTGGTCGGCGTGACCGACGCCGACGCCGATCACGAGACCCAGACCGTCCAGGTGGAGTGCGCCGACACCGTGACCGCCGAGCAGCTCGCCGCCGCTGTCGAGGGCGCCGGCGAGAAGTTCCACGCCCTGTCCGTGACCGCAGCCTAGCTGCCACCGCACCAGCAGGCACCGCTGTCGGCCGACATAGCCGCCCAGCAACCACCGCTCAACCAGCCCTTCAGAAGTTGCGGTGAAATAGTTCCTGTTTTAGCGCTCCAAGCCCTCAATCAAGAACTATTTCACCGCAACTGAGGGCGAGGTATTTGAAGGATTGACCAGAAACGAGGACCCGCCATGATGGCAGACCATAAATCGGTGACCCGCATGCTCAAAACGGCACGTGGTCAGATCGACGGCATCCTGCGGATGGTCGAGGAGGACCGCTACTGCGTCGATATTTCCACGCAGCTCATGGCCACGCAGGCGCTCATCGCCCGCATCAACGCCGATGTGCTCAAGGCTCACATCGAGGGCTGCGTCGCCTCGGCCATCGAATCGGGCGACGAGGAACTCAAGGCCGCCAAGCTCGCCGAGATAGAGCGCGTCGTCGACAAGCTCGCTAAGTAATTGGGACATTGGGGACAGACTTCTTTGCACCGTCTTGGTGCTCCGGGGACAGGTATGTTTGCACCACATTGGCGCAGATTAACCTGTCCCCCTTGCTCTAAATCGGGTATAAAGGCGTGCAGCATATCGAACGAAAGGCAATTTGCATGAATGACTTTATGAAGGGTCGCAATGGTGCCGACGAGCTCACCATCGTGATGGGTCTTGCCGGCATCGTCATCGCGATGATCGGATCGATAGCCCGCATCCAGTGGCTCAGCTGGATCGCCATCACCGTCATCGTGATTGGCGTGCTGCGCGGCCTGTCCAAAAATATCGATGCACGTCGCAAGGAGAACGAGGCCTTTGTCGCCGGCTCGGCTAAGGTCCCCGGCTTGGGCAAGTTCGTCGCCAGCTTGGGCGGCGGGGCCGCAGCGGCCAGCACCTCGCGCGCGGCCGGCACCAGCAAGGAAGACTTTGAGCGTGCCAAGCGCACGGCCAAGAAGATGTGGAAGGGTCGCAAGACCACGGCATACCTCAAGTGCCCTAACTGTGGCCAGATGCTCTCCGTCCCCAAGGGCAAGGGCAAGATCCGCGTCACCTGTCCCAAGTGCCACGCCAAGATGGAGACGCGCTCATAGCAGCCATACCATGGGACAAAATAAAAGCCGAGGCCTCGCACTGGGACCTCGGCTTTTTTGATTATGACAAAGGGTCCATCCCTTTGTCACACCTATGCCACGCCGTCGCGGGCAAGCTCCTCGGCCAGCGCCTCAGCCGGCATGGCCATAATCGTGTCGAGCTCGTTATCAACCTCGGGAATACGCTTCACCTTGAGTTTGCGCACCAGATCACCGCGACACATCACGTGTATCGGCTCACGCAGCGCGCACAGGTCATCGAGCGGGTTCTTGCGCGTCACCAAGATATCGGCGGCCTTACCGCACTCGATTGTGCCGGTCTCGCCGCCCAGCCCCAGCAGCTCGGCATTGACTTGCGTAGCCGTATGCAGCGCGAAGGCGTTGCTCACGCCGACATACTTGGCAAAGTAGGCCACCTCGCGCCACATGTCGTACTGCGTCACGAACGGGCAGCTCGAATCTGTGCCAAGGCCTACCTTAACGCCAGCTTCCAGTGCGGCACGGGCGCTCTCGATGATGCCCGAGCACACGATGTCGCCGTTCTTCTTTTGCGTATCGGTCGAATGGGTCTTTTCCGGGTCGAGCAATACAAACGGCAGCGCCGGGCTGATGGTGCAGGTCACGCTGGGCGCACGCCCCTCAAGCTGCGTGCCCGCGGCGCCGCGGTACAGTTCCAGGATCTCGGGCGTCAACGGAGCGCCGTGTTCAATCGTGTCAACGCCGGCCTCAAGCGCGGCCTTCACACCTTCGGTGCTCTCGACATGGGCCATGACCGGAAGGCCCATATCGTGCGCCGCCTTGCATGCCGCCGCGGCAACCTCCACTGGCATACGCAGCACGCCCGGCTCGCCCACCTCGGTCGCATCGAACACGCCGCCCGTCACGAACAGCTTAATGACGTCGGCACCACGCGCATACAGGTCGCGCACCTGTTCGGCTGCCTCGGCGGGACTGTTGGCCACCTGGGCGAACAGGCCCGCACCATGGCCGCCCGGCACCGTGATGCCCGTTCCCGGCGCCACCAGGCGAGGACCCTGATACTTGCCGGCATCGATAGCATCGCGCACGGCCAGATCGGCAAACAGCGGGTCGCCCGCGCCGCGCACCGTGGTCACGCCGCTTGCCAGCTGCTGCTGAGCGCTGCCCTTGAGGATATGGCGGACAATGGCGCGCCCCACGGGATTATCGAGCTTTTTCATCAGCGCGCCCGCATCGCCGGCCGAGACAGGCTTGCCCGAGCCGCACAGGTGCACGTGCATATTGATGAGACCGGGCATGAGATACGCACCACCCAGGTCGATAACCTCGGCACCCGCGGGCGCCTGCGCCACAGCACTCGGCCCCATCCATGTGATGACACCGCGCTCAACGGCCACGGCCATATCGGGTTGCGGCTCCATATGTTCCGAACCATCCAAGACGGTCGCATTGATAAACAACGTGGAACGATCGGCAGACGCCATATCGAGCTCCTCCCTCACGATTAACTTGAACATTTGTCCATTATCACCTAATGCAGCGACCTAAAGTCAAGCATATCGGTTAACGGAGGGAAGAGGGGATGTGGGGGACGGAATACGTTGCAGCCCCACCCCAGCAACACCAGGGAAATGTCTCGAACTGTAACAGGTACAGGGTTATTGGGCCCCTTGATGTTACAGATCGAGACATTCGGTCGACGTTTCACCGGTTTGTCTCGATCTGTAACAGTTACGAGCTCAAATAACCTCTAAACGTTACAGATTGAGACAAAACCTCTCAGCGCCCATACCACTGACGTCTCCACTCCTCAGCCAATTCAGCCTGCCGAGGAATACCCGCCAGCCTCATTTTCTCGACCAGCTTCCCCGGGTCTTTGAGTTCGTTAAACGTAAACCGAAGCACCTTATGCCCGAGCATTGTCAGATGGGACTCCCGTTGACGTTCTGCCACGAATGGGTCGACCGACTCCCGGCCCTCGCCGTTCTGCAAGGTGTACTTCCCCTTTCCGTCGAGCTCGCCGATGACACACGTCCCGTTCTCGAGCCGCCAAAAATAGTCGACGCGAAACACCTGGCTCGGATCGAGCGGGTCGCGAAACTCCACCTGCAGCTCCGGAACCGGAAAACCGTACGCAATAAAGAACGCTCGGAACCGAGACTCGCCGCCGTTTTCGGACAGCCCGTCCGCATACGACGCAATCACCTGTGCCCTGCGATACCCTCGCCTGCCCTCGCAATCGGCCTGGAGCCGCTCGCAGAGGTCGTCGCGCGACATGCCCTTCGCCCGCAATGCAGAATCGGCGATTGCCAGACCATACGAAAACGGCGCACGCAGCAGACAATCCTCCACCGTGCGCCAAAACGGCGTCACCCGCACGCCATCGACTTGCTCAAGCACACCCGCCGTCTGCGGACGCAGCAGCCTACACCCCATACTCAATGTCACCGAACATCCCGTTTTGACCAAGTAACGCGGCCCGAGCAGATCATTCGGCACCTCCAGACCCCACAAAAGTGCCGCGTCATAACCCCAAAACGCCCAATCGGGATGAAACTCCGCAAGCCCCTTGATGGTCCACCGAGCCCGCTCCGACGGCGTCAACGCATCCCATTCATGCTGAAAACAGAATAGATGCGATTCGGGCTCCGCAATATCGTCTGTGCCCACATGGCGCCGCAGCCACATGAGCTCGGCATTGTCGTGCGTTACAAGCAGCACGCCTTGTTCAGCCGCCTCCGTGAGTCTGGCGAGCATCCTATTCCGCGCCAACGTGTTGCGAGTCGTATGCTTGTGTTTAAAAACGGTATTAGACACTTTCATCACCACCACGTCAGACAAATGGACCATCGTCACCGTTGCCTCCGCTGACAAATGTCTTGATCTGTAACAGGAAGACCGATTTTTGGCCGCTAGATGTTACAGATCGAGATCTTTCGACACCGCGTCCAACCTTTGTCTCAATTTGTAACAGGTAGGTCGAGTTTTGGCCTGTAGATGTTACAGATTGAGACATTCCCCCAACCAGGTGCCAAACGTCTCGATCTGTAACAGGTAGACCGGTTTTTTGTCCCTAAACGTTAAAGATCGAGACAAATAGACACGCGGCGGCGCTGCGACAGCCCATCCCTTACTCCCACTCCTGCTCGTAGATGTTGAGGGACTTTACGTAGCGCCCCTGGGCGCCCATGATGTCGCGGACCAGACGCAAGAAGAAACTGATGCACGAGGTGTCAAAGCCATCCTGCAGGTCCTCCGGATGCACCGCACCAGGCCCATCGACCGCCGTGTCACTCAGGCGTGCGATGTCATACAGATAGAGTTGTCCCGCCGTCAGCCAGACATCGTCGACGCAGGCGAGGCGCACCGCAATCGCTCCGTCGCTCCAATGCTCCTTTTGCACGATATGCGGGTCGTAGACATCAAAGCGACGGTCGGCGCGCGTGTCCTTCAGCGCGACCATACCAGTCGCAGGATCCTTGTCCAAAATGCCAAAGCGCGAGAAATACTGCGTGTCGCGTACCTGCTCGAGCCGCTTGAGCGCGGCAGGCGAAAGCGATGTCGGCGGCTCTTCAACATACAGCTCGAGCAGCGTCTTGCCATGGCGATAGGGGCGCTCGAAGAGCAGCCAATCGGTAAATGCCATGTTGTAGGCCATGATTTCGTTTTGCGAAGGCTCGGTGCAATAGCTGAGCCACGGGTCGACAATGATCTCGAACTGTTCGCGCGCCGGCTCCAAAAACTGGAACTTCCGCAGCATCCAAAAATGGGCCATGTCGGCAATATCGTTGCCGACGGCTTCGGCTAGCTGCGCTCGGTCTAAAACGTGGTCAGTCACGGCATCCTCCTCAAACTGATGAACCTCAATTTGAGCTTACGAGGAGGGTGGGCAGCCACTGTCAGCACGGACAAAAAAGGCCTCCGGCTGCAAACCAACTGCCGACCAAACACTTGACGGGATGCTTGACGAAAATGCGCACCGCAAAGAAACGGCAGGTAGATATAGACAGCTGACCCGCCATTTTGAGCCAGATGCCCGCTGCCACCACAGAAACAGCAGAGCACCACAGTCGCAAACGTCGACGAATGAATACTTGTACGTCGACAAATGACAAAGTCGCCCGCAAACCCGCAAGGAGTGTCCCCGAATGCCGGCACATAAGGAACGCCCCCAGCTGCCGGCACTTGGGGACGTTCCTTTTGGGCCGGCCGTTGGGGACAGCCCTTGACGATTCAGCTGTGGACAGCCGCCTTACAGCTCCAGCGCCTCGGCGACTTCGGCAGCGCAGGCCAGGGCGTCGGCCATGGCGCTCACTACGAGCGAGCTGCCGTTGCGGGCGTCGCCGGCCACATACACCGGCGCGGCATCTGCGGCGACGCCGTCGACACGCGCCGCAAGATGCGAGCCCTCGGCGACCATCACAGGCAGCGGGCGGCCCGCCGTGGCAACAGGTACGCCGACAGCTTCGAACACGCTGCGCTCCGGACCCGTAAAGCCACAGGCGATGAGCACCAGCTGGGCCGGCACCTCGTGCTCGGAGCCCGCGATGCGTTCGGGCTTGCCGGCCGACCAATCCAGATCGACCACGCGCAGGCCCGCTGCCGCGCCCTTCTTGTCCAGCAGCACCTCGAGCGTATCCACGCCCCAGGCACGCATCTCGCCGCCCATGGCAGCGATAGCCTCCTGCTGACCGTAGTCGGTCTTCTTAACGTTGGGCCACTGCGGCCAAGGGTTGCTCGCCGCACGCTTATCGGGCGCGGCCGGCAAGAACTCAAACTGGCGCACACTGCGCGCACCCTGGCGCACCGCGGTGCCCACGCAGTCGTTGCCGGTATCGCCGCCGCCAATGACCACAACGTCCAGGCCACGCGCGTTCACCGCGGGCTCACCACCATCGAGCACCGAGACGGTCGAAGCCGTCAGGTAGTCCACGGCATACACCACGCCCGGGGCATCCACATTCGTAGCCGAAAGACCGCGGGGTGCACGAGCGCCGGCAGCCACCACAACGGCGTCAAAGCCATTGAGCTTGGCCGCTACCGCAGGGTTCGTAACGTCAGCGCCCAGCTCAAAGACAATACCCAGCTCGCGCATGAGCGCCACGCGGCGCTCGACCACAGACTTCTCGAGCTTCATGTTGGGAATGCCGTACATGAGCAGGCCGCCCGGACGGTCGTCACGCTCAAACACCGTCACGCGGGCGCCGCGACGCGCGAGCTCCCATGCTGCCACCAGACCAGCAGGACCGGAGCCCACCACGGCGACCGTGGGTGCGCCCTCCCCCGCCGGCTCAAAGCGACGCGGACCGCCATTTGCCCACTCATGGTCGCTGATCGCACGCTCGTTGTCATGAATCGTCGTGGGCTGGCCGTCGACCGAACCCAGGTTGCACGCGGCCTCGCACAGCGCCGGGCACACGCGGCTCGTAAACTCGGGCATGGGCGAGGTGAGCGACAGGCGCTCGGCAGCCTCGTCCCAGCGGCCGCGGTACACCAGCTCATTCCACTCGGGAATCAGGTTGTGCAGCGGGCAGCCACTCGGACGCGCCTTGCCAAAGCTCGCGCCCATCTGACAAAACGCCACGCCGCACATCATGCAGCGGCTCGCCTGGGCACGGCGCGCATCGTCATCGAGCTCCACGTACAGCGGATCAAAATCATGGCTGCGCTCCTCCACGGGGCGAAGCTCGTGGGTCACGCGATCGATATCAAGAAAAGCACCGGGCTTACCCATGGCACTTACGCCTCCTTCTTGGTCGAAGCAACAGAGCTGGCGGTGGTGGACGCAGCGCCCGCAGCGCCGCCCGCGGCATCGAAGCGAGCGACATCCGCGGCACTCGCGCGACCGGTCACAATGTCAAACGCCAGCTCCTCTGCCTGCGCATGCGTCTTGCCGACGGCCTCGGCGGCGGCGACAATCGCCAGCACGCGCTCGTACTCGGTCGGAATGACCTTCACAAAGTGCTTGCTCATCGTCTCAAAGCTGTAGAGCAGCTTAATGCCGCGCGGGCTCTGCGTCGCGTCCACGTGCTCCTGGATGAGCGCACGAATCTGCGCCAGCTCGCCGGCCGTCGGGGCCTTGAGCTCAACGCTCTCGTGGTTCACACGGGCATCGAGCGTGCCGTACTGGTCAAAGACGTAAGCCACGCCGCCCGTCATGCCGGCGGCGAAGTTCTGCCCGACCTCGCCCAGGATGAGCGCCAGACCGCCCGTCATGTACTCGCAGCCATGGTTGCCGCAGCCCTCGACCACCACCGTGGCACCGGAGTTGCGCACGCCAAAGCGCTGGCCTGCCAAGCCGTTAATAAAGCCGCGACCGCTCGTGGCGCCAAAGAAGGCCACGTTGCCCACGATGATGTTCTCGTCGAACTTGTAGGTCGCATGCGGGTTGGGGCGCACCGACACCTCGCCGCCCGAAAGGCCCTTGCCAAAGTAGTCGTTGGCGTCGCCGCACACGTTGAGCGTAATGCCGCGCGGCAGGAAGGCGCCAAAGCTCTGACCGGCCGAACCATCGCAATCGATGGTGATGGAGCCGGCGGGCAGGCCCTCGGGATGTGCCTTGGTCACCGCGTTGCCCAAGATGGTGCCCACGCAGCGGTTGACGTTGGCGATATCGGCGCGAAAGCGAATCGGACGCAGGTGCGCACGGGCATCGGCCGTATAGGGCACAAACAACGTGGAGTCGAGCGTCTTATCGAGCTCGCTGTCCGCAGCCATCTGGGGCAGGAAGTGACGGCCGTCGGCGCCCGGGATGTGGGCACCAAACTCACAGGTCACGCTTGCCAGCACGGGCGACAGATCGAGCAGGTTGGCCTTGCGGTTGCCCGGGACCTCGATCTGGCGCAGGCACTCGGGATGGCCGACCATCTCGTCGACGGTGCGGAAGCCCAGGCTCGCCATGACCTCGCGCAGCTGCTCGGCAACAAAGAGCATAAAGTGCTCGACGTGCTCCGGCTTGCCGCGGAAGCCGCGACGCAGGCGACAGTTTTGCGTGGCGATGCCGGCCGGGCAGGTATCCTGCTGGCAGTCGCGCTGCATGAGGCAGCCCATGGAGATGAGCGGCATGGTCGCAAAGCCAAACTCCTCGGCGCCCAACAGGCAGGCGACAGCAACATCGGTGCCGTCCATGAGCTTGCCGTCGGCCTCGAGCACTACGCGCGAGCGCAGGCCGTTTTGCAGCAGCGTCTGCTGGGCCTCGGCAAGACCGAGCTCCAGCGGCAGACCCGCGTGCCAGATCGAATCGCGAGCAGCGGCACCCGAGCCGCCGTTGTGGCCGCTGATCAAAATCTTGTCGGCAGCGCCCTTGGCCACGCCGGTGGCGATGGTGCCGACGCCGGCCTCGCTGACCAGCTTGACCGACACGCGCGCGCCGGGGTTGGCGTTCTTAAGGTCAAAGATCAGCTCTGCCAGGTCCTCGATGGAGTAGATGTCGTGGTGCGGCGGAGGCGAGATCAGGCCGATGCCGGGCGTGGACTGACGGACCTCGGCAATCCAGGGGTAGACCTTCTTGCCGGGCAGGTGACCGCCCTCGCCGGGCTTGGCGCCCTGGGCCATCTTGATCTGAATCTCGAAGGCGCTGCACAGGTAGCGGCTCGTCACGCCAAAGCGCGCGCTTGCCACCTGCTTGATGGCGGAATTCTTGGAGTCACCGTTGGCCAGCGGGGTCTCGCGACGCGGATCCTCGCCGCCCTCGCCCGAGTTGGAACGACCGTGCAGGCGGTTCATGGCGATGGCCATGCACTCGTGTGCCTCTTTGCTGATGGAACCGTACGACATGGCGCCGGTGTTAAAGCGACGGACGATGTTGAGCGCGGGCTCCACCTCGTCGAGCGAAACCGGCGTGCGACCGTTGGCATTAAAGTCCAGCAGGTCACGCAGGCGCACGGCACGGCCGGTGCGGTGCAGGCGGGCGCTGTACTCCTTAAAGGTGTCGTAGCTGTCCTCGCGGCAGGCGGTCTGCAGCAGGTAGACGGTCTGCGGGTCGATAAGGTGATCCTCGCCGCCGAGCGGGCGCCACTTGGTCAGACCCAGCGTGGGCAGCTGATCGGGAGCCGGGCTCTTGAGGATAGCGAGCGCGGCGTCGTAGCGCTCGTTCTGCTCGCGCTCGACGTCCTCGACACCCATACCGCCCACACGGCTCACCGTGCCGGCAAAGTACGCGTTGACGAACTCGGGCGTAAAGCCCACGGCCTCGAAGATCTGCGCCGAATGGTAGCTCTGCACCGTGGAGATGCCCATCTTGGACATGATGGAGACGATACCCGCCGTCGCGGCCTTATTGTAGTTGTCGATGCCCTGCTCGGCCGTCACGTCCAGGTCGCCGCGCGCCGCCAGATCGCGAATGCACGCATGCGCGTTGTACGGATAGATGCCGCTCGCGGAGTAGCCCACCAGCGCCGCAAAGTCGTGCGGAGACACGGCATCGCCGCACTCCACCACGATGTCGGCAAAGGTACGCACGCCGGCGCGGATCAGGTGGTTGTGCACGCAGCCCACAGCGAGCAGCGACGGCACGGGCACCTCGCCCGCAGCGGCACGATCGCTCAGCACCACGATGTTCACACCGTCGCGGACCGCAGCCTCAACGTCCTCGGCAAGCTGCTTAAGCGCAGCCTGCAGCGCGCCCTCGCCGGCGTCGCGGCGGTAGACGGCACGGAAGCGACGGGTCTTAAAGCCCACGCGGTCGATGGCGCAGATGCGGTCGAACTCCTCCTCGTTGAGCAACGGGCGCTCCAGGCGCACCAGCTGGCAGGCCGTGCGGGAGTCCTCGAGCAGGTTACCGTGGTTGCCCAGGTAGAGCGTGGTCGAGGTTACCATATGCTCGCGCAGGGCATCGATCGGCGGATTCGTGACCTGGGCGAACAGCTGATAGAAGTAATCGAAGAACGAACGCGTCTTCTTGGACAGGCAGGCCAGCGGCGCATCGATACCCATCGAAGCGAGCGGTGCCTTGCCCTGCTGGGCCATGGGGCGCACGACCTCGTCAACATCATCCCAGTGATAGCCGAGCTTGGCCATACGCACGGCGGTAGGCACCTCGTCGTCCTCGGCGGGTGTTGCCGCAACGGGCTCATCGAGCGCGTCGACGGTCAGCGTCTCCTCGGCAATCCAATCACGGTAGGGCTTTTCCTTGGCGTAACGGGCACGCAGCTCGTCGTTGTAGATGACGCGACCGCGGGCAAAGTCGACCTCGAGCATCTGGCCCGGCCCCAGACAGCCGCTCGTCAGGATGTTCTCGGGGCTCACCTCGATGGTGCCCACCTCGCTTGCCAGCATAAAGCGACCGTCGCGCGTCACATAGTAGCGGGCGGGACGCAGGCCGTTGCGGTCGAGGGCAGCACCCAGGGTACGGCCGTCGGTAAAGGCGATGGCGGCCGGGCCGTCCCAGGGCTCCATGAGCATGGACTGGTAGGCGTCGTAGGCGCGGCGCTCCTCGCTCAGGCTGTCGTTGTGGTCCCACGGCTCGGGCAGCAGCATGGACGCGGCACGCGTGAGCGGACGGCCGTTCATGACCAAAAACTCAAGCACATTGTCCAGAATCGCGGAGTCGGAGCCCTCGCGGTTGATGATGGGCATCACGCGCTCAAGATCGTGCTGCAGCACGGGGCTGTACAGGTTGGGTTCGCGGGCGCGAATCCAGTTGACGTTGCCCTTGAGGGTGTTGATCTCGCCGTTGTGGATGATAAAGCGGTTGGGATGTGCGCGCTCCCAGCTGGGCGTGGTGTTGGTGGAGTAGCGCGAGTGGACGAGCGCCACGGCCGTTTTGACGGCGGCGTCGTTGAGGTCGATGAAGAAACGGCGCATCTGCGTGGCCACAAGCATGCCCTTGTACACGATGGTGCGCGAGCTCATGGAGCACACATAGAAGATCTTGTCGCGCAGGGCGAACTCAGCGTCGGCCTTCTTTTCGATGGTGCGGCGGCACACGTACAGGCGGCGCTCAAAGGCATCGCCGGCGGGCGTGTCGTCCGGACGGCCCAGGAAAGCCTGCAAGATGGTGGGCATGCAGGCGCGGGCTGTCTCGCCCAGGTCGTGCGGGTCGACCGGCACCTCGCGCCAAAAGAGCAGCGGCACGCCGGCCTCGGCGCAGCCCTCCTCAAACACGCGACGGGCATCCTCTACGCCCTTGTCGTCCTGCGGGAAGAACAGCATGGCCACGCCATAGTCGCCCTCTGCCGGCAGAATCTGGCCGCACTTTTGAGCCTCTTTGCGGAAAAAGTGATGCGGAACCTGGAACAGGATGCCGGCGCCGTCGCCGGTGTTCTTCTCGAGTCCGGTGCCGCCGCGGTGCTCCAAGTTGACCAGAATGGACAGTGCGTCGTCCAGGATCTGGTGATGGCGCTCGCCGTTGATATCGGCAAGCGCGCCGATGCCACATGCATCGTGGTCGAATTCGGGGCGATAAAGGCCCTGCTGCTGAGCGGAATCTGCCTGCATCGCGATCCTCCCCTTGGTGTTAGACAGTCAGTTGAATAGGCATACTAGGAGCATCGCCGGCCCGTTGTGTTTCCCACCCGTTTCGAAACAATCGCGTAACGCACACCGGCCATCAACGTCTTGCTATCAAACGTGTACGTCAGCCTCCAAACATGTCGAAATTTGACATCTTTGGAGGCTGACGTACACGTTTTAGTGCAGGGACGGCCGGCACATATGCATCCAACCCCTTTGAATTATTCTGGAAACGAGGGCCACGCAGACTTTTGCATGATGCGACTCGACACCGCAGACCTCAAGGGCGGCAACAAGGCGCCCAAGTTCGGCTTGTAAGCTCACCGCTTCAAACATCTCAATCTGTAACAGGAGGAACCGATTTTGGCGCCTAGATGTTACAGATTGAGATTTTCTGCGGGACGGTTTTGGTTTGTCTCGATCTGTAACACCTAGGCCCAATTTCCATCCCTAGTTGTTACAGATCGAGACATTTCGGCAGCCCCCTTTCACCATCCCATTCAAATACAACAATTTTGTTAGTCATGGTTAACTTTTTGGCCTAAAACGGGTATCCTTTGCGGCGTCAAACAAACGGCACGCAGGAGCTCACCATGCTCAACCATCCCAAACAACACTTTGGCTCGCACCGCACCGGAGGCCACGGAGGTCTGGATATCGCCCGGCATGTCGGCCCCGGGCTGCTCGTGACCGTCGGCTTTATCGACCCAGGCAACTGGGCCTCCAATATGGCCGCGGGCTCGCAGTTTGGCTACGCGCTGCTGTGGATCGTCACGCTGTCCACGATCATGCTCATCGTGCTGCAGCACAACGCGGCGCACCTGGGCATCGCCACGGGCATGTGTCTTGCCGAGGCCACGACGCGCCACCTACCCCGCCTCGTCGGGCGTGCGATACTCGGCAGCGCGTATCTAGCCACGGTCGCCACCGCCATGGCCGAAGTCCTGGGCGGTGCGATCGCGCTTCAAATGCTCTTTGGCCTGCCCGTACGCGCCGGCTGCATCATCGTGGCGGCGGCATCGATTGCCATGCTCATGACAAGCTCCTACAAACGCGCCGAGCGATGGATCATCGCCTTCGTAGGCGTGGTAGGACTTTCGTTTTTAGCCGAGCTTGCACTAGTCAAGGTCGACTGGCCGCAAGCCGCCGCAAGCTGGATCACACCCTGTATGCCCACCGGCTCGGCCGCGATTATCGTAAGTGTCCTAGGCGCGGTCGTTATGCCCCACAACCTCTTCCTGCACTCCGAGGTCATCCAATCCATGCACTTTGAAGGCCAAGGCGAGCAGGTTATCGAAGAACGTCTGCGCTACGAGCTCTTCGACACGCTCTTTTCGATGGGCGTGGGCTGGGCAATCAACTCGGCCATGGTCATCCTGGCCGCAACGACCTTCTTTGCGCACGGCATGGTCGTAGACGACCTCGCCGTCGCAGCGGCCACGCTCTCCCCCATTCTGGGCCCGGCAAGCTCGACCATCTTTGCGGTGGCACTGCTGTTTGCGGGACTATCGAGTAGTGTGACGGCGGGCATGGCGGCGGGCACCATCACCGCGGGCATGTTCGACGAGGAATACGACATCCACGACCGACATTCCTCGATCGGGGTGGCGGCCTGCTTCGTCGGCGCAGTGGCGGCGTGCTTGGTCGTCCCGAATCCTTTTGAGGGTCTCATTTGGAGTCAGGCGCTGCTGTCGCTTCAGCTGCCAATTACGGTCTTTGTGCTCATACGACTCACCAGTTCGCCCCGCGTCATGGGCAAATACACCAACTCGCGCCCGCTCAACGCGCTGCTCGTAGGAATCGGCGTCATCGTGACGATTCTCGACATCGTGCTGCTAACGGGGATGTAATTGGGATGGCGTAACTGTCCAGATATAACGTCTCAATCTGTAACACGTGAGACCGTTTTAAACCGTCAGATAAATCAAAAGGGCCCCGGCCGAGAATTCGACCGAGGCCCTTGGACAGAGCTATATGTTGCCGTGAGCCGCGTGCCGACGAGCTACTCCTCGACGAGCTCAAACTGATCGGGACCGACGCCGCAGACCGGGCACACGTAGTCCTCGGGCAGCTCGGGCGTGTCGACCTCAACCTCGTAGCCACAAACGATGCACACGAACTTATACGTCTTCTTCTCCTCAGCCATGATGTTCTCCTCTCGAACGCGACTGGTGATGTACTTCGCTTATTAGTATATGTTATCAATAATATAATGCAAGTACTTTTAGAACATTTCTAGCCTTGATACGAGGACGCCTTCGGAGGCGTCTTGCCCTTCAGGACCTTATGGTAGTAATCGTAGGTGAGCGGCGTCTCGTCACTCAAGCGCTCGGCATCCTCGATCTCGCCGATAAACAGCAGATGCGTGCCAACATCCACAGTGTCGATCAAATGGCAGCTAAACAGGGCCGCCGCGTGCTCGGGCACATAGGGCATGCCCAGAGCCGTCTCGCGGGTCTCGTATTTGGCAAACTTGTCATAATCGCTGCTGGTGCGGAACCCAAAGTTACCGATGTAGAGCATATCGGCGGTCTGATCGATCACGGTCAGCGCAAACGCTTTGGCCGAAGCGATGACGCCCGAGGTGACGTTGCCCTTGTTCACGGCAACCGAAATGCGCGGCGGCATGGACGTCACCTGCACCGCAGTGTTGATGACGCAGCCGGCACGCAGCCCGTCTGCCGCGGCGCTCACCACGTACAGACCGCTCGGCATGGTAAAGAACGCAGTTTTGTCCATAACGATCACTCCCCTAGCTCGGGTTGGAACCTCATGGATGTATGTACCCACAAAAAAGGCAGCGCCCATAACGGACGCCGCCTTTGAAACATATGTGTCAGAACAGTAAGAAAGATGAGACGCCCGCAGTTGCGGTGAAATAGGGACTGAATAGCCCCCTCAAACAGGCAAACCAGTCCGTATTCCACCGCAACTTATGAAGGACGG
Organism: Collinsella sp.; assembly: GCA_036298225.1. Taxonomy (GTDB): domain Bacteria; phylum Actinomycetota; class Coriobacteriia; order Coriobacteriales; family Coriobacteriaceae; genus Collinsella. Next base: position 8,844 of record JAXJJM010000035.1, on the reverse strand, counting down.
TCAGCGGTTGCGTTCCTTGAGGGCGCGGTCGATCTCGCGCTGGACATCGCGCTTGGCCATATCCTCGCGCTTGTCGTAGAGCTTCTTGCCGCGGCCCAGACCAAGCAGCAGCTTTACGCGGCCATCGGTATTAAAGTAGAGCTCCAGCGGCACCAGCGCATAGCCGCGGTTGCGCAGTTTGCCGTCGAGAAAATCGATCTCCTTGCGGTGCAGCAGCAGACGACGACGGCGGTCGGGATCGCGATTCCACACGCCACCATGGCTATAGGGGTGGATATGCAGGCCCACGAGCCAGCACTCTCCGCCACGGATCAACGCAAAGGTGTCAGTGATCTGGCAAGCACGCTCGCGAATCGACTTGACCTCGGTGCCGCTCAGCTCAATGCCGCACTCAAAGGTCTCATCAATAAAGTACTCGTGATGTGCCGAGCGATTCTTGGAAATGAGCTTGCGCTCGCGCTTACTGGGCATCGCCGGCCTCCTTGGCGCCATCGGCGTTTGAGCCCGCAGCCTCGCGCTTTGCCCTGCGCTCGGCATTAAGCTCGGCATCGCTCTCGCGCACCAGCTTGATAATCGCCGCGCATGCCTCCTCGCCCACCAGGTCGCGGGCACGGACCGTCAGGCGCGTAGCCTCCTGCTTGTCGCCGTCGCTTGCAGCATCGGTCGCACACATGATCAGGCAGATGGCGATCTCGGCCGAAGGCGAGGTCGGCACGCCCTGCAGGGCGAGCTCACCCATCACATGGTCGTCACTCTCGTCCGCGGCATCCGGATAGGTGGTATGGATCTTGTTGAGCAGGCGCGTCGTATGCGCATCATTGGGCGCCAGGCGCAGCGCCAGACGCGCGCAGCCCACGGCAGCCGAAATGTTCTCGGTCTCGGGCTCCAAGAAGTACTGACCCAAGTTGGTGTAGGCGCGTGCGGCGCACTTACCGTCGCTCGCGCGCTCCAGCACCGAGAACGAGAGCGATGCCCACTCCTGCTTGTCCTCGAGCGCGCGGAACAGCTCGGCCAAGTCCAAGCGATAGTTGCAGTTCATGGGGTCCCAGCGCACGGCCTGCATCAGGGCATTCCGAGTACTCACATAATCCTGCTGGCGAATGTAGGCAAACGCCATGTCGGAGTACAGGCGGTCAAACGGCACCTCGACCTGCACGAGCTCGCGCGGATCCTTTTCCACGCGACGGTAGGCCAGGCGCTCAAACTTGCTATCAAAGCTAAAGTACTGACGGTTCTCCTCCGTCTTGCACTCAGCGTCGATATACTCCTCGGCGAGCTCCACCAGACGCTCAAGCAGCGGCGTCGCCGTAGCCAGGTCGCCCTGCGCCAGATAGTTCTCGGCATACGTGATGTCTTCCAAGCTGATAGGCAGGTCCATGACAACTCCTCGGTCCGGGCGGCAGACTCAACGCGCGCCTTAAATATCAGTCAATACACAAAACCCGGGTCTCTTACGAGGCCCGGGCGTTCAATTTTGGTAGCCCGTACCAGATTCGAACTGGTGATCTCCGCCTTGAGAGGGCGGCGTCCTAAACCGCTAGACGAACGGGCCATATGTAGCAAATGCAATGGCTGGGATGGAGGGAGTCGAACCCCCATTGACGGAACCAGAATCCGCTGTCCTGCCATTAGACGACATCCCAATGACTGCATCGCTGCGCTCGGCTGTGCCTTTGCGCAAGAAAGAAATATACGGGAAGTCTCGCCGTGACGCAAGCCCCAATTTTGACTTTTTTGAAATTCAGTCAAATACGGCCAACACGTGAAGGACCTGTGAAGTCGACCGCTGCACACGAAGGGCAAAACGCCGCGAGCGGTAGCCGTCAACCGTTGGCAGATTCTACCGTGAAAACGATAGCACCAGGCAACACAATCGAAGTATCAATGATCACGTAGATATCGAGGCACCATGGACGAAGAGCTTGATTACCTATGGGAGACCCTGGGCCTCGAGATCACTGCTGACCTTTGGCCCGAACGGGACAAAATCCATCCCACACTGCGCCCCGCCATCACGGTGATGCAGGCAAAATACCGCCGTGCATCCTTTTTGATCATGCGGGTGTCATGGCACGCGGGACTCCCCGACCTTAAGCGAATCCAGGCAAGCCTCGTCGAGCTGTCCGGTATGCCGACCGTCATATCCGAGGCGCACCTGGAGCAGCGCCAGCGCGAGCGACTGCAACAGCAGCGGATTCCCTTTATCTGCCCCGGCGTTCAGGCATATCTGCCCTTTATGGACGAGGAGTACTGGAGCGGCAAGCCCAACAAGCACGTAAAGGTCTACGATCCGCACGAATGGGCACAGCTCGAGGATTGAGCCGAGCGAGCCCGCCGATGGAAAACACGTCCCGCCCTGAGCACTCAAAACGGGTCGCACTTTCCGCAGCCGCTACAGCAACGCCTCGGCCCAAGCCGCTTCCCTAAAGCCGGGAATCGCAAAGTCGTCGCCCACCAGTAGCGGACGCTTGACCAGCATGCCGTCGGTCGCCAGCAGCTCGTAGCACTCCCGATCCGTCATGCCCGCATCCAGACGCGCCTTCAGGCCCAGCTCTCGATATTTCATGCCCGACGAATTAAAGAAGCGCCGCACCGGCAGCCCCGAACGAGCAATCCAGGTCGCAAGCTCATCAGCCGTGGGATTGTCCAAAACGATATCGCGGTCGATATACTCTACCCCATGTTCGTCCAGCCATGCCTTGGCCTTCTTACAGGTCGAGCACTTGGGATATTCAACAAACAGTACGGTCATGGGAATCCTCCGAATATAGATCGGCCAACGCAGGCACACGCCACACGAGGCGCCTTCGTATGATGGGCCAATTGTAGCCCACGGGTCACACGCTAAACGAACCGTACCCCGAATCCGCGTTTGACGAACGGCAGCAGCTCCATTGCCTCGGGCGTGATATGGCCCGCAACGTTCATGCGCTCGTCACCGGGAAGATCGACCCGCGCAATCTCAAGCTCGCCTTCGTAGCGCCCATAGCCGCTATTGCTCACAGCGATCGACCCCGTCTTTCGCGACAGGCCGGCACCGGCATCCATCGGCACGGAATCCGGTTTAAGCGTCGTGCGCGACTCCTGAGACCTAAAGATGAGGGTGCTCGAATCGGGCCGGTCGTGATGAATCTGCCCACGTACATAGGCATAACCAGACTCAAGCTCGCATTGCAGGTCCACGTATCCGGCGGAAACTTGAGCAAACTGCGCCCAGCCCGCATCGGAAAGATCGGGGTCGCCGACCAACACAATGTCGCAATCGGCGCCATGTGCGAGCTCAAGCATGTTGAGGGCAACCTTTGACGCGCGACCGCGCTGTGCTTCGACCGTCGGCAGTCCCTCGAATACCGGCCCGCGAACGTTGGCATCACTCGGCACAAAAGCCATGATTTCGAATCCAAGCGCCGCAAGACGAAGATTCACCCGAGCAATGTCCTCCAGAGCTAAACCGGTATAAGGCTTGGGGTAAAAATTGTGGCAGGCAGCAAAACGAGTCACATCGGCACCGGCCTCACGCCACGATGCGATTTCATCAGAACTCACCGTCGATGCATTGACCACAATGCGAAATACACCGGACAGCTCCGCGACCCGCTGGGCGCTAAAGCCATAGTCCAAACGAAGGTATTCCAACCCCAGATCGCGCAGGTCCTCGATGCGCTCAAGCCCGAGCAAATCGCACGTGCGCGGCCCCACATCGGCGATGAGCGCAATGCCGCGGGCGGAAAGCAGCGACAGCACATGACGGACCTTATCGGCATACGCCGCTCCCCCATCCTCGGGAATATGCAGTGAGGTAAACGCATAGCGCGCACCCGCCGCGGCACCACGCTCAATCGTCCGCTCAATATCCTGCAAAGGGCTGGAAAGATAAATCGAAATACCCGTTTTCACGCTACAACGCTCCTTTAAAAAAGGCCGGCGGAGCAGTTAGCCCCGCCGGCACAACCATAGCATCAAGAAATCTGCCGCGCGCCGCGAACCCCGAGCAACACGGCTCGCGATATCAAACTACTCGCCAAAGAACTCATTGATCTTCTGCTCGTCGACGCCAAAGAACCACGTCAGGACAAAGCCGGCGGCATAGGCAAGCAGCATAGCGGCAACGTAGCCGAGCTGCTGGCCAGGAACGACGATCAGCAGGCCAAACAGACCGGAAACGCCCTGAGAAACCGTGCCGATGTGAAGCAGCGCCGCGAGCGCGCCGCCAAATCCGGCACCCAGGCAGGCCGTCACAAACGGACGAACGAGCGGCAGCGTAACAGCATACATCAGAGGCTCGCCCACACCCAGGATTCCAACGGGAATGGACTCTGCGACGTACTTCTTGAGCTTGGCGTTCTTGGTCTTAAAGTACAGCGCCAAACCGGCACCGACCTGGCCGCCGCCAGCCATCATAAGGATGGGAAGCAGGTAATTGATACCCTTGGTAGCGCCGTCGGGATCGTTGAGCATAGCGTGGATCGGCGTGAGCGCCTGATGCAGGCCGACGGAAACCAGCGGCAAGAAGCCTGCCGACAGGATATAGCCGCCCAGGACGCCCAGCTTCTCGAAGATAAAGGTCAAAACGCTAAAGATGGCAGTCGTCAGCCATGCGCCAACCGGCTGGATGACGAGCATCAGAGCAAAGGCGCCGATGATGAGCACCAGCAGCGGGGACAAGAACGTGTCGAGTGCGTTGGGCATAACCTTGCGAATCTGACGCTCCATCCAAGCAAAAAATGCGCCAGCGATAAGAGCCGCGATCATGCCGCCCGCTGCGGGGTTGTACTGCGCATTGGTGAGCGGCAGTAGAATGGCAGTGGCAGGATCAGCCGCGCCAGGCGCAAGCAGGGGCATGGCACTGTTGGCGATACACATCATGCCGGCGATGCCGCCCAGCGCAGCGGAGCCGCCAAACTCACGTGCCGCGTTATAGCCCACCAAGATGGGCAGATAGGCAAACAGGGCCCAGCCCATGGAACGAATGCCCTGGTACCACCACTCGCCTGCAAGCGCGCCTGCCGTCGAGACGTTAATGACGTTGCAGATACCGTTGATGAGGCCAGCCGCAATGATGCCGGGAAGCAGGGCGACGAAGACATTGGAAATCTTCTTGAGGAAGGCCTGAACCGGCTTGGACTCGTACTTTGCCTTCTGCGCGGCCTTGTTTGTGGCCGCAGCGTCAACCACGCTCTCGTCAGCAACGCCTTTCGCAAGGCCGGTGAGCTTGGAGAACTCCTCGAGCACCTTATTCACCTTGCCCGGACCCAGCACGATCTGCATCGTGTCGTCCTCGACCAAGCCCATCACGCCGTCGAGTGCCTTAATACCCTCCGTGTCGACGTTGCCCGTGTCTTTGACGGTCACGCGCAGGCGCGTCATGCACGCCGCGTTTGCCAACACGTTGTCTTTACCGCCCAAAAGGTCCAGCAGCTTTTGAGCCAGCTCTTTGTTCGTCATAACTCCTCCTTGTATTGGGTATCTCGTCTGGATGTCATATCAGCTCACGCCGCGCACCTATTGGGCATCGGCATTGCTCTTCTCATGGCCACTCACCGCAGCACGGACATGGCCTCTCGCTCGCTCAAGAGCTACCGCAGCCTGCTCGGCATCGCAGCCCAGCAGTACCGAGACAATAGCGGTTTTTACGTGGCCGCCGGCATCTGCAAGCGCCTGAATAGCGCGCTCGCGCGTGCAGCCGGTCGCCTCCATCACGATGTTCTGGCCGCGCACCACCAACTTCTCGTTCGTCTGCTGCACATCGACCATCAGGTTTTGGTATACCTTGCCGATCTTGACCATGGCACCGGTCGAAATCATGTTGAGAATGAGCTTTTGAACCGTTCCCGCCTTGAGCCTCGTTGAGCCGGTCAGCACCTCGGGACCGGGCACGGGTTCAATGGCAAGATCTGCGCTCTCCCCGATCTTCGACCCTTGGTTGCAGGCAATTGCAATGGTCTTGCACCCAGTTGCCTTGGCGTACACAAGGCCGCCCACCACATAGGGAGTACGACCGCTTGCCGCCAGGCCAACGACAAGATCCTTGTCCGAGAGTCCACGCTCCCGCAGGTCGCTCGCGCCAAGCTCCTCGCTGTCTTCGGCACCTTCGACAGCCTTGATAAACGCCGTCTCGCCTCCGGCAATGAGCCCGACAATCAGATCGGGTGACACGCCAAACGTGGGCGGACACTCCGAAGCGTCGAGTACACCCAGACGACCGCTGGTGCCTGCGCCCATGTAAAAGACGCGCCCGCCGCGCTCGAGTGCCTCAGCAGCCCAGTCGATTGCTGTGGCAACCTGGGGCAACACCTTCGTGACCGACTGGACGGCACGAAGATCCTCATCGTTCATCGTCGTGACGATTTGCAGCGATGCCATCGTATCGAGGTCCATTGAACTTTGATTACGCTGTTCGGTCGTGAATTTTGTTAAATCGAGCATTTCATTCACCTCATCTTTCCTGTTTCTCGATGTAGTTTTGCTTAATGACATGCGTCGCCCGTTCGTAGTCGCTGGCAACGTAAGCAGCGTACAGGGCATCGACAACCATAAGCTGGGCCATACGCGAAGCCATGGCACCGCTGCGGACCAAGGGTTCACTCGCAGCGACGCCGAGCACGGCATCGGCCACGGTGGCAAGCTTGGATGATCCATCTACTTTGGTAACGGCCACAACGGGACAGTTGCGACGTTGAGCCTCGGCGGTGCAGTCCAGCACCTCTTGCGTCAAGCCCGAGTAGCTAAAGGCGATTGCCATATCGCCCTCATGCATGTTCTTGGCACACAAGAGCTGATCATGCCAGTCGTCGTACAGATGGCACTCCTTGTCGACACGCATGAGCTTTTGCGCCAGATCGTGCGCGACCAAACGAGAGGCACCGATACCGAACAGATTGACCGCACGTGCCCGCTTAAGATAGGCCGCACATCGCTCCAAGACGGTGTAATCGAGCGTTCGCGCCGTCGCTTCGATCGTGCGCACGTTGCTTTTCATCACCTTCCCCACGATACGTTCGACGCTGTCATCCATGGAGATGTCCTCGAGGGCAACGTCTTTCTTGTCACCCAAGAGCGCCAGCTCGGCAATCAGTTCGCGCTGGAACTCCTTGTAGCCCGCAAAACCCAAGCGCTTGCAAAAGCGCAAAATGCTCGAGGGCGAGGAGAACGTGGCATCGGCAAGACCGCGGACGGACAGCCCGACCACCTCGTGCGGATGAGCGCTTACATATGCGATGACATTGCGTTCCGCCGGGCTCGCGCTGAGCTCACGCTCGCGAAGCCGCAAAAGCAATCCGTTTGCCATCTCAAACACCTCCGTTGAGAAGAATTAAAGACCAACGAATGATTCGTACCGGATACAAACAGCTTTTACGGTACATTGTGCCGCATCGTGGCGCACAAAGGGCGAGCGTTCTACCGCTCGCCCCTCAAATCCGACTGCTCGGAAATACGCGCGACACAAAATAATTCAACAAGGTCGCATTATCAGAAACGGGTTTGTTACCGGCTAGCGCCTCGCATGGGCGCCGATCGGCCGAGTCGCATAGCGCACCAACGCCGCTGCCAGCAATACCAACAGCATGGCGGTGACATAGCCCGCAGCATCGAATCCTAAATCGATAACGTCGAAATGCCTGCCAGGAACAAAGATCTTATGTACCTGATCGCCAACGGAGCAGACGGCGCAAAAGAGCAACACGGGCACACAACGGGAGCATACGCTCCACGGACGCCTGGAAAAGCAAACCACGACCACCGAGGCGAACAATCCGACGAAGAAAAACTCTACGGTATGGGCAACGCGACGGACGTTCGTGCCCACCCACATGCGAATGGAAGCAAGTCGGCCAGACCGGACATTCGAAGCAGCCGAATCGGTGCCCCCGGTCATCCCGTTCTCGGTCTGAGCTTCACCCGCGACATCGGCAGCCTGTACGCCCGTAGCTTGCCCCTCCACCACACGCGCGGTGGACTCGCTCAGCAACGACGTCTCCACCGCATTTTGCTCCGTCAGCACCCAGATGCCCGCCAGCGTTGCAGCGAACAGAACGATCGCGGTCCATCCGATTATTTGTTTTACGCGCGCCAAGGGCCTACCTCCTTTTTTGAATATCAGCGAGTGTAGCCCCAAATGACATCGTCACCGTATCAAAATTTGAATCGCAACAGGAAGCGACAAAGCGACGCAAACCCCTACCCCGCCTCGCGCATCCAGCGATCGAACGTCCCCACGCACACGCCCAGGCACTTTGCTGCCTGGCTGCGGGTAATATCGCCTGCCTCATAGCTATTGCGCACCAGCTCAAACTGAGGAGGGCACGGCTTGCGAGGTCGACCGAAACGAACCCCTCGCGCCCGCGCCGCCGCAATCCCCTCCGCCTGGCGCCGATGGATATTCTCGCGCTCCACCTGCGCCACGTAGCTCAGCAGTTGCAGCACAATATCGGCAATCAGGGTGTTGGTCACATCCGGCGCGCCGCTGGCCCTGGCGCGCGTGTCAAGCAATGGCATGTCCAACACCACAATGGCAACCCCGAGCTCCTTGGTAATGCGTCGCCATTCCTCAAGAATCTCGGAGTAATTACGGCCAAGTCGGTCGATAGAAAGCACCACCAGCACGTCCCCGTCTCCCAGGACGTGCAGCAGCTCGCGATACCGCGGGCGGTCGAAGTCCTTACCGCTCGCATGGTCGGCGTAAATATTCGCTGAGCCCACGCCATAGGCGCCCAGCGCATCCAGCTGCCGATTAAGATTCTGATCGCGCGAACTCACCCGCGCATAACCATACACCGTCGCCATCTCATCCCCGCTTTCTTGTAAACCTGCCAAAAAGGGACAGGTTTATTTTGGTAGGTTTTA
>JAXJJM010000034.1:0-11231 GCA_036298225.1 Collinsella sp. | reverse complement strand
TAAAGCCGTTTGTCTCCACCCGCATAGCGGGTGGGTTGAAGCTGGCCGCTGCGCGCCCAGCAGACTAAAGTCTTGAACGCAAAGGAAAGCACTTAATGTGCTTTCCGTCTTGCGCAGGACTGTAGAGCAGGAAACTTCATATGCGTCCCTCCCGGGCGCAAGCAAAAGGGCGACCCCATTGCGGAGTCGCCCTTGTTGAACTGCTTATGTGGAGCTGCTACTCGGCGTCGTGGTGACGGCGGGGCTTGCGGCCTCCGTTGTCGCCGGGACGACGCGGACGGTCGCTGCGCTCGGAGCGCTCGCGACGCGGACGCTCACGACGCTGGAAGTGCTCTCCGTCGCCCTCGGAGGCACCCTCGGCGCGAGCCGGGGCCTCGGGCTTGTCCAGACGATCGAGCGAGATCTTGCCGCGGTCGTCAACCTCGATAACGACGACCTTGACCTCGTCGCCCACGTTGAGGACGTCCTCGACCTTCTCCACGCGGCCCTTGGCGACGCGGGAGATGTGCAGCAGGCCGTCCTTACCGGGCAGCAGGTTGACGAAGGCGCCGAAGGGCTGGATGGAGACCACGCGACCGGTGTACTCCTCGCCCGGCTCGGGAACCTTGATGATGAGCTTGATGCGCTCAACAGCCTGGTCCACGGACTCGCCGGTGCCGCCGACAAAGACGGTGCCGTCCTCCTGGATGTCGACCGAAGCGCCGGTCTCGTCCTGAATACCGCGGATGACCTTACCGCCGGAACCGATGACGTCGCGGATCTTGTCGGTCGGGACCTGGATGGAGACGATGCGCGGAGCGGTGCTGCGCGTGGTGTGGCGCGGCTCGGGGATCACATCGAGCATCTTCTGCAGGATGAAGGCGCGACCCTCCTTGGCCTGCTGCAGGGCGCGGGCCAGGATGTCGAAGGTGAGGCCGGTGGCCTTGTTGTCCATCTGCAGGGCGGTGATGCCCTCGGTGGTGCCGGTGACCTTAAAGTCCATGTCGCCCAGGAAGTCCTCGAGACCCTGGATGTCGGACAGGACCACGGTCTTGCCCTCCTCCTGTATCAGGCCCATGGCGATACCGGAGACCGGGCGCTTAATGGGCACGCCGCCGTCCATAAGGGCGAGCGTGGAGCCGCAGGTCGAAGCCATCGAAGAGGAGCCGTTGGACTCCATGACCTCGGAGACGACGCGGATGGCGTAGGGGAACTCGTTCTCGTCGGGAAGCACCGGAAGCAGAGCGCGCTCGGCCAGATTGCCATGGCCGATCTCGCGGCGCTTGGGGCTGCCCATGCGGCCGGTCTCGCCGGTGCAGAACGGCGGGAAGTTGTAGTGGTGCATGTAGCGCTTGCCCTCAGTGGGCTCGATGGTGTCCAGGCGCTGGCCCTCGTTGAGCATACCGAGCGACAGGACGGAGAGCACCTGGGTCTGACCGCGCTGGAACAGGCCGGAACCGTGAACGAGCGGCAGGTAGTTGTCCTTCACCATGATAGGGCGAATCTCATCGGCGGCACGGCCGTCGACGCGCTCGCCGGTCTCGACGACCATGGTGCGCATGGCCTTCTTCTCGAGCTTCTTGAGCGCCACGGGGATCTCACGCTCCCAAGCGGCCTGCTCCTCCTCGGTGAACTCGGCGCGGATGGACTCCTTCAGAGCCTCGACCTTACCGATACGGGAGAGCTTGTCGGCGTCGCGAAGGGCGGCAGCCATCTCGTCGTAGTGGGCGAAGATGCGCTCCTGGACCTCCTCGACGGGCTGGTCGAGCGGGTACTCCTTCTTGACGATGGGGCCGTTGACCTGCTCCCACTCGGCGACGAACTCGTCCTGAGCCTGGCAGAAAGCAGCAAGGGCCTCCTGGCCAAACTTCATAGCGGCGAGCATGTCGTCCTCGGAGATCTCCTCGGCGCCGGCCTCGACCATCGAGATGAAGTCGGCGGATCCGCCCAGCTCCAGGTCCAGATCGGAGTTCTCGCGCTCCTCGTAGGTGGGGTTGACGATAAACTCGCCGGTCTCCACGTTACGGCCGATGCGCACGCAGGCAAGCGGGCCCTCGAAGGGCACGCCGCCGAGCGTCATGGCCAGGGAGGCACCCATGACGTTGATGACGTCGAAGGGGTTGACCTGGTCGGCGACGAGCGAGGTAGCGACAATGTGTACCTCGTTGCGGAAGCCGTCCGGGAAGCTCGGGCGAATCGGACGGTCGATCATGCGCGCGGTGAGCGTAGCCTTCTCACTGGGACGGCCCTCACGCTTGAGGTAGCCACCCGGGATGCGGCCGGCGGCGTACATCTTCTCGTTGAAGTCGACGGTCAGCGGGAAGAAGTCGTAGTTCTTACGCTCCTTGGAGACGACCACGGTGTCGAGCATCGTGGTGTCACCCTGCTTGACAAGGCAGGCGCCGGTGGCCTGCTTGGCAAGCTCGCCCGACTCAAAGGTGTAGGTCTTGCCGTACAGCTCAAAGGTCTTGGATACGAGTGTCATTGTTCTCCTTTACCCCGCAGACCCCTTGCCTGCGGGCTTCTCATGTGACGCGGGCCCCCTGCCCCCGCCACGCTTCAGAGCGTGATTGTTCGCGCCCTTACACAAAAAGAGCGCCCCGCTGCGCAGGACGCTCTTAGCATGTACAAATCCTACTGGATGTTGTCGCGGATGCCCAGAGCCTTGATGAGCTCACGGTACTCGACGATGTCGTTCTTCTTGATGTAGGAGAGAAGACGACGACGACGGCCGACGAGCATGAGCAGGCCACGACGGGTGTGGAAGTCCTTCTGGTGGGACTTCATGTGCTCGGTCAGCTCCTTGATGCGCTCGGACAGGATGGCGACCTGAACCTTGGGGTTGCCGGTGTCGACCGGGGTGTTACCGAACTGGGCAGTCAGCTCCGCCTTGCGCTCTTTGGAAACAGTCATTGTTTCACCTTTCGTTTTACGTCGCCCGCGGGCGACTCGATTCGCCTCGGACTGGGAAGCCGCCGGTGGAGCGAGCAACCAAGGTCGAGGTACCAACAGGTCGGCATGATACCACAAGCAGCCCGCGCCTGCGCATCATCACCGACCCAACATGAATTCCATCGCACGGAGGCGTTGATCGGTGTGCGTCGCAGCCCACACATGCGAAAGCCCGAGCAGGAATGCCGCCGTATGCGGGTCGATTCGCTCGGCCATGAGCGCATCGAAGGTCATGGACATGAGGGCGCGCAGCCATGCGGTCTCACCGGTCGACACCAGTTCGGCACCTGGAACGCTCGACGCGCACGACCCGCACATGAGACCGCCCGCCTGGGGTGAAAAATACGACAGCATGGGGTCTCCGCACAGCACGCAGGCCGAAAAATCGGGTCGATAGCCAACGTGCGACAGCAGCTTAAAGACATATGCCGCCACAAGTAGGTCCATATGCGCCGTGTCAAGCCCGCTGCCCACCAGGGCAAGCGCTCGCTGCGTGATGGCAAAGGTAAACGGGTCCTCGGCGTCCTCGAACGAGCACACGCGCGCAACCTCGGCGATCGCGCTTGCGGCGCAGGTCGTCTCGTAATCGGGCGCAGCGCCGAGCGGCGCCTCCATAAGCTCGGCCTGGGAAACCACGTCGAGTGACCGTCCATGTGCGAGCAGCATATCGACCGTACAGAACAGCTCGCAGCGCGCAGCCAGGCGTCCGCCGGGTTTGCGGGCGCCCTTTGCCACGGCACGAACCTGCCGCCCCCGCTCGTCAAGCATCGTCAAGATCAGGTCGGTCTCTTTGAGCTTCGTCTTGTCGAGGACGAGCACCTTGGTGCGATATGTCCGGGAGCCTGCCATGCGCGCCGCGCGTCCTTAGTCCTCGGCGTTGTAGCCAAAGCGGCGAATCTGGGCCTCGTCGTCACGCCAGCCGGCCTTGACCTTCACGTCCAGCTCCAAAAAGACCTGCGTGCCAAAAATGCGTTCAAGATCGCGTCGGGCGTCGATACCGATATGCTTGATCATCTCGCCGCCCTTGCCGATGATGATGCCCTTTTGGCCCTCGCGCTCGACGTAAATGGTGGCGTGCACGCGCAGCACCTTCTTGGTCTGCTCGAGCGCATCGCAGATCACGCCAACGGAGTGCGGAATCTCATCACGGGTGCGGCGCAAGACCTTCTCGCGCACAAACTCGGCAACGAGCGTCTCATCGGAAGCGTCAGTACCCATGTCCTCGGGGAACCAACGCGGACCCTCAGGCAAAAAGTGCGCAACGGTCTCTATAAAGGCATCGACGTTGAAGTTCTTAACCGACGACGTCACAATCTCGTCGTCATATTCCATAAGCTCGTGGGCAGCCTTAAGCTGCTCCATGACCTGTGCGGGGTCGGCCTCATCGGCCTTGGTGAGCACCAGGACCTTCTTGCAACGAGCGCATCTGACACGCTCGGCAACCCAGGCGTCTCCCCTGCCGATGGGCTTGGTGGCATCAATCAAAAACGCGACGACGTCGACATCGTTCAACTCGAACAGTGCGCTCTTGTTGAGCTCGGACCCCAGGCCGTCCTTGGGCTTATGAATACCCGGGGTATCGACAAAGACCAGCTGGTAGCCGGGACGGTTGACGACGGCGCGCATGCGACGGCGGGTCGTCTGTGCCACCGGCGAGGTGATGGCGACCTTTTTGCCATAGCAGGCGTTGAGCAGCGTGGACTTGCCGGCGTTGGGGCGTCCGACCAGGGCTACGAAGCCGCTGCGAAAACCGGGTTCAACGTCGCCAAAGCCCGCGAGGCTATCGTCCTCGTCGCACAGGGCGTCGAGCTCCTCGTCGCTCATGCCCTCAAACGGATCGAATTCCTCGACTTCCTCGTATGCTTCGGCCGCTTCGGCATCCGCCGCATCCAGGACCTCGTCGTCCAAAACTTCATCGGTAGGCTGCATATTGTCGGACATGGGAATCCCTTTCTAAATAAAGCCGAGCGCGCGGGCAAATACCAGCACGCCCACAATCGCGGCGGTGATGGAAAGAACGTATACAGAGGCGGCAGCGATGTCCTTCGCACGCTTGGCCAGCGGATGGAGCTCCTGGGTCGCTAGGTCGACGATAGCCTCCATAGCGGTGTTGCACAGCTCGCCGTGAATCACCAGGCCACAACAGATGATAATCGTGGCCCACTCGGCAATGTCGAGCCCCACGATACAGCCGGCGATGACGGTACACACGCCCGCCACGAGCATGACCTTAATGTTGCGCTCGGTCTTGACGGCGGTGACGAAGCCCTCCATGGCGTAGGAAAACGACTTTAAGAAGGACGGATGGTCCTTGTTCGATCCGGGAATCATAGACGGCTCCTAGTCGTGGGCGTGGTTGGTGATGGGGCCGACGTGGACTAGCTTAGGGTCCTCGCCGCGCTCGAGCGCCAGATCGCGCAGGATGGCGTCCTCGCGGGCCTCCATGACCTCGGCCTCGTCGTCCTCGATGTGGTCATAGCCCAGCAGGTGCAGCATTCCGTGTACGAGCATCAGACGGCACTCGTCAGCGGGGCTATTGCCAAAACCGGGGGCCTGACGGGCAATAACCTGCGGGGCCAAGATGATATCGCCGAGCTCGAGCGTCTCATCGGCGGGAATGTCATCGTCGAAGGCCGAATCGCACTCAAACGAAAGCACATCGGTGGTGCGGTCGATACCGCGCCACTCGTGGTTGAGCTCGTGCATCTCGTCCTCGTCGACATACGAAAGGGAAATCTCGACTCCGCGTTCAACGCCCTCGGCGGCAAGCACAACCTCGCAGATGTGCTCCACCTCCTGCGCGTCGAGCAGCGTATCGAGCTCGGCATCGTTGCTGATCAATACACTCAACGGGACTCCTTTCGGTCGCGCGGGCGCTGCTCGCGCACGTCATCATAAGCTTCATATGCCTCGACGATACGACCCACCAGGGCATGGCGCACCACGTCTGCACGCTCGAGGTGAGAAAATGCGACATCGTCGACACGGCCCAAAATCTGCTCAACGTCAGCAAGACCGCCACGACGACCCACCAGGTCGCGCTGGCTCAGGTCGCCGGTAATCACGAACTTGGAGTTGAACCCAAGGCGTGTCAGGAACATCTTCATCTGCTCGGGCGTGGTATTTTGCGCCTCGTCGAGCACCACGAAGGCATCACTCAGTGTGCGGCCGCGCATGTAGGCAAGCGGGGCGATCTCGATCACGCCACGCTCCATAAGCTCATCGGTGCGCTCGCGATCCATCATGTCAAAAAGGGCGTCGTAGAGCGGACGCATGTAGGGGTCGATCTTTTCCTCAAGGGTACCGGGCAAAAAGCCCAGATTCTCCCCCGCCTCGACAACCGGACGCGTCAAGATCAAACGGCCCACCTCGTGACGCTTGAGCGCGGCAACGGCGAGCGCCATGGCCAGATAGGTCTTACCGGTACCGGCAGGACCCAAGCCAAAGGTGATGGTATGCGAGCGAATGGCATCCACGTAGCGCTTTTGCCCGAGCGTCTTGGGACGAATGACGCGGCCGCGATACGAAAGCAGCACGTCATCGCGAAGCGACGTAGCCTCGTGCTCACCGTCGCGCAGGACGGCCAGGCAGCGAGAGACATCGTCGGCAGACAGCGTGCGCCCGGCGGCCGCCTCGCGAAAAGCGTGCTCGAAAAAGCGCGCCACGAGTTCGACCTCGTCCGGGTCGCCGCTCACGGCGATGCTATCGCCACGGGCGACCACGTGAGCGCGAACCAAGCTCTCGAGCACGCGAAGGACGCCGTCGCCGGCGCCCAAAACGCACGAGGGATCAATTCCCTCGGGAACGGTAAGTCTAATCTTCGAGGCTTCCATGAACCTCCCTGCGTGCATGGACCAAGCCGGAATCATCGACTCCGATGATAGCAACATCGAGCAGGCACGGGGCTGTAAGTCCACAGGTATCGTCAAGACGGGCATGATGGAACGAGCCGAGCGTCAGGTTGTCACCATACTCGAGCACGGCACGCTCGACCGTGCCCACGCGACGACGAGCGTCGGCAATAGCGAGCTCCTGTGCGGCGGCCCGCATACGGCGGCTGCGCTCGGCCATAACCTCGGGTGGCACCTGGTCGGGCATGTCGGCAGCAAGGGTACCGGGACGCTTGCTGTAGCGAAACACGTGCATACGCGAGAAACCCACACGGCGGCACAGCGCCAGCGACTCCTCGAACTCCTCGTCCGTCTCACCAGGAAAACCGACGATGACATCGCACGAAAGGGACGCCTGGGGCAAGTTGGCGCGAATCATACGCACCGTGTCCTCAAAGGCTTCGGCGCTATAGGGACGGCCCATGCGATGCAGGGTCGCCGTGCAGCCGGACTGCACGGGCAGGTGCAAAAACGGGGCGATACGCTGCGGGTAGCGCGCCATAACCTTAAGCAGGCGCTCGGAGATATCCATGGGCTCGACCGAGGAAATGCGCACATGCGGAATAGACGTGCGCTCCATGATGGCCACGAGCAGCTCATCGATTTCGACGTGCTCGTCGGTCGCGCTCTTGCCATCGTAGGCACCCAGGTTCACACCGGTCAGCACCACCTCGGGCACGCCGGCCTCCTGGGCCTCGCGAACTTGCTCGAGCACGGACTCGACGGGCACGGAGCGCTCGGGGCCGCGCGCCTTCCACACAATGCAATAGGTGCAGCGATGGTTGCAGCCATCCTGAATCTTCACGCCCAGGCGAGAGCGACCGAGCGCATCGACCACCTCGCCATCGCTGCAGGCGGGAACGCTATCGGACTCAACACCCAGCACCTCGCATACACGTTCGGCGACATCTATCTTGGACGGCTCGGCAATCACGCGATCCGAAAGCTCCGACAGCTCCTCGGGATGCAAATTGACCACGCATCCGGTCACGACCACATAGGGCTCGTTTGGATGGGCCAGCGCATGACGGACGGCCTTACGGGTCTTGGCCTCGGCCTCGCCCGTAACGGCACAAGTGTTAATGACGATCAGATCGGCATCCTGGGGCTCCACAATAGCAAAGCCCAAGCGCATAAGATCGGCAGTGATACGGTCAGACTCAACCCGGTTGACACGGCAGCCGAGGTTGACGACGGAAATATGGGGTGCGAGCACGCGGGCTCCTTAATCGAGGATATCGTCGAGGGCACTCTTGATACGGTCGGTCACCGACTTCTTACCGGAAGCGACGTCATCGCCCATCTCATCGGCAAAAGCACGGAGCAGCTCGCGCTGCTTATTGGAAAGATTGGTGGGAACGACCACGCGCAGTTGCACGATCAGGCGGCCACGCGAACCGCCACCGCCAATGCGCGGCATTCCGTAATTATTGACGCTCACGGTGTCGCCGTACTGGGCGCCGGCGGGAACCGTCACCTTAACGACCTCGTCGGGCATAATGCCCTCGACCTCGATCTCGCAGCCGAGCGCAGCCTGCGCAATCGAGATATCGCTCACCAGGTACAGGTCGTCACCGTTGCGCTTAAAGCGCTCATGGTCGGCAACGCGCACGTTGACAATCAGGTCGCCCGAGGGCTCGCCGCGAAGGCCGGCCTCGCCAAAGCCGCTCACGCGCAGCTGGCGACCGGTCGAAACGCCGGCGGGAATATCGATGTCGATCTTTTCATGCGAAGGCGTGCGGCCCTGACCGTCGCAGGTCTCGCAGGGATGGTCGATGACCGTGCCCTCGCCATGGCAGTCGGGGCAAGGCGAAGAGGACTGAACCTGGCCCAAAAACGATCGCTGAACCGTCGTGACATAGCCCGTGCCGTGGCAGCGGCCGCACTGCTTTTCCTGTGCGCCCTCTGCCCTACCGGTGCCGTTGCAGTCCTCGCAAGGAGCAAGGCGGTCATAGCTGATCGTCTTTTTGCAGCCGAGCGCCGCCTCCTCGAGCGTCACCGAAAGCGAGATGGCCATATCACGTCCGCGACGACGCTCACGACGGCTGCGGGCGCCACCGCCGGCACCGCCGCCAAAGAACGACGAGAACAAGTCGTCCATGCCCATGCCACCAAAGATATCGTTGATATCGACGTAGCCCGAACCACCAGGGCCGTCGGCAGTGCCGTAACGGTCGTAGTTAGCACGCTTCTGCTCATCGGAAAGAACGGAATAGGCCTCGTTGAGCTCCTTGAACTTGGCCTCGGCCTCGGGGTCGTCCGAAACATCCGGATGTACGGTACGGGCCTTCTTTAGAAACGCACGCTTAATCGTCCGCGCGTCGGCATCCCTGTCGACGCCAAGCACCTCGTAGTAATCCCTATTTTCCGACACAACCGAATCCTTCCGACTTTCATTATTGTCACAGTGCGTCCTATACCCAAGCAGGGCCGACCGCAAACAGAGGGTTTGATGTTATTGCATTTGGTACGGCGAAAGCATGGCCCGTTGCGAGCAGCTCGCGAACCAAACCGACACGAGCGCGAACATGAAGCCATTGGCAAAACCGTTGGCAAACTGCATCGCGCCGCGCTTCCACCACAGCAGGCTGCGGTGCAGCACGCCGTCCGAGAGCACCATGAACAGGCCCATGGCAAACGGAATAAAGCACATCACGGCAAAGGCCGAGAACACGCCCGAGATGGCCGATAGCACCAAAAACGGCGCCACGATGCCCATCAGGTAAAAACCGGTACGGGCCTTGCCTTCCAGGCGCTCGGCCTCAACATGGGCGCGACCGACCAGATCACCGCCAGAGGCGCCGTTGGTGCCGGCGTGACCCATGCCGCCAATACGGACCTCGTCGCCATCGTGCGTGCCGGCGGGAAACTCAATCGTCCGCTCGGAGGTCACACGGGTCCGCCCGCTGCCGCCGCAATCGGGACAGGGGTCGGCGACGACCTTACCGGAGCCACCGCACTCAGGGCAGACCGACTGGAACGTGCCGGCACCAAACAGAAAGGACAGGTCGACATCGATGTGACCGCGACCGCCGCAGCTCGGACAGGTATGGGCATGCTCAGACGAAACAGAGCCCGAACCGCCGCAGTGACCACAGGTATCGAAGCGCGTATAGCGGACGGTCTTGCGGGCACCGCCCTTGGCCTCCTTGGCGTCGAGCTTAATATCGACGACCACGTTGGCGCCGTTCTCGGGATTATAGGCAGCCTGCCCGCGACGCGGCTGACCCCAGGCGCCACCAAAGGGAAAGCCGCCCTCAAAGGGATTGCCGTAGCCCGCGCTGCCGGCGTAACCGCCGCCATAGGGCGAAGCCGTGGGAGCGCCGGCAAAGGGATTGCCCGAGCGCATGGCGTCGTAGCGCGCACGCTTCTGCTCGTCCGAAAGCACAGCATAGGCCTCGGAAACCTCTTTGAACTTTTCCTCGGCATCCGGTTCTTTGTTGACGTCCGGATGGAGCTTGCGGGCCTTTTGCTGGAAGGCTTTCTGTATATCACGCGAGGTGGCGTCCTTGGAGACACCCAAAATCTCGTAGTAATCTTTTTCGTTCATCGTCGCCATGCGCGGCAACCTCCTGCTCACAGCAGCGTATATATTGCGGTAATTCTACCCGAGCGGCCTAGGCTAGACCCCAAAACAGCTCGAACAGCACATTTCCATCGAGCCAGCCCAAGTGAGTGGGCGCTAAACGAGCACGGACGCGACCTGCGATAACGTCTTTCGAGGTGACGCGCCCCGCATGTCCTTCAATATGATCGGGCACCCAGGTGGCAAGGCCCAACTCGACCGCACGGTCGCAGGCCGCCGCCAACTCATCTGCAGCGATCACGCTTGCCGAGCGAACCAACAGATCGGGCCCAATGCCACGCGTCATGCGACAGGCAAGCATCAAATCCTCGGCCGCCGCCTCGCGCTGCGACAGATACTCGGCATCAAACGTCGTCGCGGCATCGTCGCGTTGCACCAAGCGCACGCGATACGCATCGCCGCGAGCAAGCACGTCGGGAAACAGCCCGGCCAAGCGATCGAAATCCTCGGCGTCGAGCATACCGGCGGCAGAGCGGCCCAAACCCAGATAGCCCTGTCCGGTCCAATAGGCAATGTTGTGGGCGCACTCATGGCCGTCGAGCGCGTAGCTTGCCACCTCATACGGGTGATAGCCGGCCGCACTCAGGCGCTCACGCGCCGCATCCATGCATGCAGCCTGAAAATCCTCGTCGGGCTCGAGCGACTCGTCGCGACACGCCATGCGATAGAGCGGCGTGCCCTCCTCGAGCGTGAGCGGGTACACCGACACATGATGCGGCGCCGCCGCCAACACGCCATCGAGTGTGCGCTGCCAGCTTAGGTCGGTCTGCCCGGGAAGGCCGCACATCAGGTCGCACGACACGACAAGCCCAGCGTCCTTGACC
>JAXJJM010000033.1:0-42707 GCA_036298225.1 Collinsella sp. | reverse complement strand
GGGAGGCGCCGCGCGCTCGGGCGGCGCGCCAGGGAGATAGTGGACGAGATAGTCGAGAAGCACGGCCTCAAGAAGGAGTAACATCGGGACTTGCAGCGACGGACCTCAGGACACTCTTACACCACGTCTGCGCGCGCGACCACTTTACGCCGCCTCCGAGTCCAAAATTCCTTAATTTTGCTGTTACTGATTTAGTGACAGTACTCATATTTGCCATATTTTGGCCAGGGCATATGATTAACCCCCTATTTTCGACGTGAATTAGACCGGCTTAAGCCCAAAACACGCCCGCAGCGTGTTAAATAGCGCCTCTTGCTTCTTTCTGCGAGCGTCAACACGGTTGCGATATCGCTTACTCATGCGCTGGTGGATGCGCCATGCGAGCGCTTCCATCGCTTCCATGTCGCAGAGCATTTCGTTGTTGACCGTCGCGACCTCGATTCCCATAGTAATCAAGCCCGTGTTGCGTTTTTCATCATGGATACGTCCCCTCCGGGAGGAATGGCCCAGCTCACCGTTGTATTCCAGGTCAAACTGGGCTGCTTCCTGATACGCATCGCAAACTGCATGCGGCATCCCCGAGATTGCCTGCGCACGGTCATCGAACTCGATCTTGTAGTCGGTCTTAAAGGGACCGCAGGCAAATCCGCCATAGGAAAACGGAAGCGAAAACAGAGCGAGCATGATGCACTCCATGGGCGAGCGCAGATTTTCTGACAGGTAGGGACACAGGCGCAGCAGCTGTTTGGCCACATTCCCCTTGCATGCCGCGAGGTAATCTACCAGGCAATCGGGTGTCAGCACGGACTCGACCTCAAAGTAACCGACATCTGGCGGCTGGTCTTTGTCCTTTGCCAATTTGTTCACGACAGGCGATGTGTAGGGAGGTAGATACTGCCCGCGGTCACTCAGCGAAATCTTAGAGCACAGCTCCTGGGCCAGGGCAAATGCCTGGATACAGCCGACCTCGCGGGCGACGGCAACACAAAGGGCCTCGGGAGATAGACTGTACACCCCTGGTTCCACCTCTAGAATCGAGCCGGCGGGCAACCCAGAGCATACGGACCAGCCCACGCCAGGCATGCGGCGGCGCTGCGCCGCAGATCCCACCAGCAAGCAAAGATCTTCTTGCACCTCGCCGCTTGCGGCCCCAATCCGCACCAAGTCGGGAAGATAGATGTCCTCGATCGAGGGCGACGACGCGCGCAGCACACGGCACTCTTCATCGGGACTGAGGTCCCTCCAGCTGATGTAACCCATTTGTCGGCGCTCGGCGCGCATCATGCGTAGCGCCGAGGCGCCCGTCAGAATTACGGAAGCAGCCAGCTGCTCGCTTGCAGGCTTGCCACGCTGCCCGATCTTTATTGCCATCTGAACCACCCCTACCAAACGCGTGCGATAGCGAGGCCATCAACGGCCGTGGCACCGGCGCGCTTGAGTTCCGCCGAAGCCGCTGCCATCGTCGCACCCGTGGTGATAACGTCGTCGATAAGCAGCAGGCGGCGGCCGTGCACGTCCTCAACCGTCTCGTACATACCTCGGGCACGCTCGCGGCGCTCCTCACGACCGAGTTCGCGCTGGTCGCCATGCCCGTACTTGACGAGAGCATCGAGCAGAGGAACACCCGACAGCTCGCAAAATGGGCGCGCAATAGCCTCCATATGATCAAAACCACGCCGCCGAAACGCTGCCGCCGTCGCAGGCACAAACACCACCGCATCCGCACCGGAAAGCACGCCTCCGTAGCGATCGGGAGCTACGACCTGGGCATGCAGGGCGGTGTCGTAGAACAGCTCCGCCAGATACGGAGCCAGACGTCGCTCGCCCGCATCCTTGTACGCTTTAATGATGCGCGGCAGCGGATGCGCATAGACGGCGCACGCCAGGCAGCGGTCGAGCGCCTCCGCCATTGCCGAAGACGTGCCCTCGACCGAACACTCAGTGCACAGCAAATCCCCAAACGGGGCGCCACATCGGGTGCAGCTATGACGTGGGTCGATGAGCGTGAGCGCGGCCAGGCAGTCTTGGCAAATAAGCGCACCGGCGCGCTCGCAGCCGGTACATCGTGTTGGCGACAATGCCTCGAGCGCCTCGTACGTCGCGCGCTCGGCAAACGGTAGCAATTCGTCCGCAAACGGTAGGGCACCGGCACTCTGCAGACGGCTCAATATGTTCAGATGGCTCTTCAAGACACAACCCTCCCTACGCTCGATCGCAGGGAGGGTTGTTGATTCGGCGCTATGATACCCCGATGCGCTCGGGGCGAGGCAGGTTAAATCCGCTCGCGGGCGTTATTCGCCGGCGGGCGGTTGTGGTGCGGACGAAGACGGGGTCGAGCCCTCGCCACCATCCTGGCGCGGCTTGCGGGAACGACGACGGCGACGGCGCTTTTGACCCTGGTCGGCCGAGCCCTCGCCACCGCGATTCTCGCGCGGCTCGCGCTCGTCGCGAGCGGCGCCACGCGAAGCCTTGGCAGCCGCTCCCCCGCCATCCCCGGGACGACGGCGCGTGACCTTGACCTCGCCATCCGAGACCTGATCGGCCACGGAGGGCACTGAGGGCTTCTGTTGCGCGCCCGAGGAATGGCGACGGCGCGGACGCGGCGCGCGCTCCTCCTCGCCACGTGACTTGCCGCCCTTGTCGGCAGGCGCATCGGAGACCGAGGGGCCCTTGGAAGCGGCACCAGCCTCGCGAGCAGCTGCGGCGCGGAAGGCGTCCTCGCGCTCCTCGCTCGACAGATGACGGCGACGACGGCGTGTGGGGTTCATGCCACCGCCGCGATTCTGCTGCTGGGGCTGCTGAGCCTCGCGCTCGCGGGAAGCGTTCTTGCCTGCGGGAGCGACCTCGCCGGCATCGCCCGAACCCGAGCGTTTGCGACGACGACGGCCACCGGCGGCCTCCTCGGCCTCGGGTGCCTCAACCTTACCACGGCCCTTTCCGCGGCCACGGCCCTCGCCCTGCCCCTGACCGGCGCGAGCATCGGATTCGGCATCGCGACGACGGCGCTTGGGCATCGACGTGCCGGCAAGACGGTCGGCGCTCGACAGGCCATCGCCCACGTCGACGCCGTTCTCGCGGTCGAGCTCCATGAGCGCCAGGCGCATCTCGGGCGACTCGATGCGCTCGAGCACATCGCGCGTCACACAATCGGGGCGGCAATTGCAGCCCTGCTCGGCAGCCTTCTTTTTGCAGCCCTCCGAGCACGTCATATCGGCTAGGTTGACCTTAAAAACCTTGCCGTTCTCCAGGCGCAGCACCAGCTGCTCACGCGGCGTGTCATATTCCTGAATACGCGCCTTGCCGAGCGGCGTATCGATGAGCGTCTTCTTTTTGGGCGCACGGCTCTTAAAGTCCTTGTACGCCTCGAACTCATAACGCAGGCAGCACATCAGGCGGCCGCACACGCCGCTGATCTTGGACGAGTTGAGCGGCAGGTCCTGCTCTTTTGCCATGCGAATCGAGACGGGTTCAAACTGTCCGCCAAAGCGCGTGCAGCAGAGCTCCTGTCCGCATTGGGCATAGCCGCCCACCAGACGGGTCTCGTCGCGCACACCGATCTGGCGCATGTCGACGCGAATATGCAGCGTCGAGGACAAGTCCTTGACGAGCTGGCGAAAATCGACACGCTCCTCGGCGGCAAAGTAGAACACGGCCTTCTCGCCGCCAAACAGGTACTCGACGCCGACCGGCTTCATCTCGAGGTCGAGCTCTTTGACCAGACGGCGGAAATCGACCATGGCCTCGTCGCCCTGGATGGCCAGGTCGTCAGCAAGCTGCAGGTCGATGTCGCTCGCCACGCGCAGCACGGGCTTGAGCGGCTGACCGATCTCGTCTTGCGGCACCTCAAAGGGATCGGCCGTGACCAGGCCGATCTCGGTTCCGCGCTCGGTGGAGCAAATGGCATAATCGGCCTCGAGGATATCCAAATCCTGCGGATCGAACCACAGGTCGCGCGAGGCGTAGGTAAACTTAACGGGTACAACTAACGGCATTTCAGTGCCTTCCTGATATCGAACAGCATGACCTCGATGGCCAGCTGGGGAGTAACGTTTCTGGCGATGTTGCGCTCGGCGGTCGCGACTGCCTCGAGCGCCCGTGTGGCACCCGCAACATTGGTCGCGGCGGCAAGCCGACCGATCGTGTCGCGCACGTCTTCGTTCACCACGTCGGCTGCCTTGTCCTGAAGCGTCAGCAGCACGTCGCGCATGAGCGTCCGCGCGCTCGCCAGCGCTTCCATGATACCCGAACGCTCGCGCGCGTTGAGTTCGCGCTTGTTGCGGTCCTCAAGCTGCTTCAATGCTCCACGCGACAGGTAGTCGGCGTTTTGCTCGAGCACCTTTTCCTGTGTGGACTTGACCTCGGCGAGCGGCGCCTTAACGGCGACGATGAGTGACTTGGCGCGGCTGAGCACGTCGGCCTCGTCGGCGGCGATAAGCGAATCGATGGCGCGAACCATCTGACGGCGGGCGTCCTGGCGCTCGGCGCTCTTGAGGAACTCGATGCCACGCGTGGGGCTTCCCGCCACGGCGACGGCCATGCGGCAACGCGCAGGGTCCTGACCGGTGGCGCGGCTCACGGCCTGCGCGGCGACGGCGGGCGATACCAGCCGAAACGGCACGCACTGGCAACGACTCACGATAGTGGGCAGCATCACGTCTGCCGAGGTGCCCAGCAGGATGAACATAACGCCCTCGGGCGGCTCCTCGAGAGTTTTGAGCAATGCGTTGGCGGTGTTGGCGCGCAGCTGCTCGGCACGGTCAATGATGTAGACCTTGGCCTTGGCACGGATGGGCGCCAGGGGCACGTCGTCGAGCAGCTCGCGTGTCTGGGCGATAAGGTAGCCCGTGGCGCTCTCGGGCGTGTAATAGTGCACGTCGGGGTGCGTATGGCGGGCGACGCGCACGCAGCTATCGCATGAGCCGCAGCCATCCTGCTCGCACAGGAAGGCTTGGGCGAGCGCCCACGCGGCGTCGAGCTTGCCCGCGCCGGGCGCGCCCAAAAACAGGTAGGCGTGCGATGCGCGACCGCTGGCGACGGCATTGGTCAAAAAGTCGCGCACGCGCTGTTGGGTGTCAAGCTTGGCCAGCAGGCTTGCCTGAGCGGGGGCCATGTTACTCGGCCTCCTGGGCAAGCGCGGCGGTGACGGCATCCTGGGAAATGTCGAGGCCGTAGGCGCGAACCTGCTCGACCGTCTGTGCGAATACGTCCTCGATGGACGCGGTCGCGTCGATGAGCTTTACGCGGTTTGGCTCCTCGGCGGCAATTGCGCAAAAACCCTGGTAGACACGCTCTTGGAAGGCCATGCCCTTAGCCTCCATGCGATCTGCCGCGCCACGGGCTGCCATGCGCAGCGCCGCCTGCTCGGGCGTGATGTGATAGACGAGCGTGAGCGCCGGGTGCGTACCCGCGACGGCCAGGTTGTTGGCATCGCGCACTATCTGGCGATCGAGGCCGTCGGCAAACGCCTGGTAGCAGGTCGTGGAATCGTAGAAGCGATCGCACAGGACCACCTTGCCGGCAGCGAGGGCGGGCGCGATGACCTCGTGCACCAGCTGGGCACGGGCGGCCTCATACAGCAGCAGCTCGCAAGTGTCGCCCATCGCCGTATTGGCGGGGTCGAGCAGCAGAGCACGGATCTTTTCGCTGATGGCGGTACCGCCCGGCTCGCGCAGGCTCACAACCTGGTAGCCAGCGAGTTCAAGAGCGCGGGCAAGCAGACGCGCCTGCGTAGATTTACCGGCGCCATCGACACCCTCGAGCGTAATGAAGCTATGTTGAGCGGGCTCAAAAGCCATGGGCGCAGCCCCTTCCTACAAGGCGCGTAAATGCAGATATACCAACCAAGCCATGATACCCCAGTGCTCGGCGCGTCCCAAATCGGGCCTAGTCATTGGGTAGTCATTGGGGACGCTCTTAAATGACTAGGCGACAGCTAGGGACGTTCCTAAAGTGCCGGCAGAAAAGGAACGTCCCTAACTGCCGACTTTTTTGAGCGCTGGGTATAATCGTCGTATTGATTTGAAATGTGGCGAAAGGAGTGGCAATGTCTCGGTATTGCGCCTCGTGCGGCAAACTTCTTGCAGATGATGCCAAGTTCTGCACCTCATGCGGTGCACCCGTTGAGCAGACAACCGCAAGCAATGGCCAACCCGCGTTTGAGCAGACCGGCTTCCTCGATACGCCGCAAGCTAAGCCGGACGACCCCCTCGCCTATCGCCCCGACCCCGCCGCCAGCCCCGCAGCGGTCGAAACGACGCAGCGCATACCCGTCGCGGACACCCCGCCCCAACAGCAACCGGCATCTACGTACGCGCCTGATTCACCACAGGCCCCCGCCGCCAAAAAGAGCAGCACCAAGGCGCTTATCGCCGTTATCGTTGTGCTCGTGGCAATTATCATCGCCTTGGTCATCTTTTTTGTGATCAAGCCTTTCGACAACGCCGCCACGCAAACGACTGCCGAGATTACTAAGCTGCACCATGATGTTGACGATGATGACCTCAAGCCTCTCGACGACCCCAATAGCCTCTACGATGATGACGACGAGGACGACGAGGACGACGGCGAAGCAACCCTCTCCGAGCAGAACCTCTACCGTCGCCTGAGCGAATACTACGATCTGCTCGAAGATCTCGATAGCCAGGTCCGCGCCTGCGCGCAGGCCTTCAATGGCAGCTATCTGGAAGAAGATCGCACCGCCCGTCAAAATCTCGCCGACGTCGCCGAGCGCACGGAGGACACCATCGAGCAGTACTACGATATCGTCGAGGACCTGGACGTCCCGACGAGCTCCAAGAACTACAGCTCCTGGAAAGACATCGTTGCCCTGTATGACGACCTGGACCACCGCATTGACGCGATCTGCGATGCCTGGGAGATCAGCCTAAAGTACGCAAAGC
Source organism: Collinsella sp. (assembly GCA_036298225.1). GTDB lineage: Bacteria > Actinomycetota > Coriobacteriia > Coriobacteriales > Coriobacteriaceae > Collinsella. The sequence goes on along the minus strand of JAXJJM010000033.1, from coordinate 35,808 downwards.
CCGCGGACCACAAGAATGAGATCGTGGCGCCGCTGTCACGCGACAACGTGGCGGGCACCAATGACAATAAGTACCGTCAGGACTTTGAGGACCGCTATCCCGGCGCCAAGCCCGTCGAGGTGAAGTAATCCCAACAACTGATCAAAACTTGCGGTGAAATAGGGATTGATTAGGCCTTTTGTCAGCAAAAACAGTCCCTATTTCACCGCAACTTAGAAGTGGGGCCGGGCTCGCATTTGCATTTGCGCGCCCGGCCCCGCCGTGTCTATATGTGCTCGGTTACTTGTCGGCGGCCGCCTTCTTGGTGGTCGTCTTTTTCGCGGCAGTCTTCTTGGCGGTCGACTTCTTGGCGGTCGAAGTCTTCTTGGCTGCCGTGGTCTTCTTCGTCGTGCTCGCCTTGGTCGCAGCCTTGCGGCCGCGGGCGGGCTTCTTCTCCTTGGTCGGGCAATCCATGTTGACGCAGATACGCCACGGACCGCGCGCCGTGTTGACCACCACGATGGGGGCGCCGCACTCGGGGCAGGTCTCGCCCGTCGCCTCGAGCTTGCCGCGCGCCGGCAGCGGATAGCTCACGCCGCAGTCATCGTAGTTGGTGCAGCGGATAAAGCGCTTGCCGCTCTTCTCGCTCTTGTGTGCAATCAGATCACCATGGCGTCCGGCCTCGGCGCACACCTTGCACTCGCCCACCTTAAGGTCGGGCTCGTAGTTGGTGGGGCACGTCGGGTTCACGCAGATCTCGAAGGCCTTCTGGCGGAACGGCTGGCACTTAATGCGCGGTGCACCGCATTCGGGGCACACGGCCGCCTCGCCCTCGAGCGGGCTCACCTTGACGCCGCTCGGCACCGGATAGGTCACGTCGCAGTCGGGCCAGCCCATGCAGCCGATAAAGCTGCCGCGGGTCTTGGCGCTCGTCTTCATAACCAAGTCCTTGCCGCACTTGGGGCAGGCGCCCACGCGCGCATCGGCCGTGACGGCGTCGCTGATGGCGTCGCCCAGCTCCTGCGTATGCTTGAGCAGCTCGTCGAGCACGCCGGCCAGCAGCGCGCGCGAGTGCGTCACGACATGCTCTTCGGTGTCCTCGCCGCGCTCCACACGGGTCATATCGCCATCGAGCTCGCTGGTCATATCGGGGCTCGTGATGCGCGGGGCAAACTGCGTCAGTGCGTCGATGATGGCGATGCCCAGCTGACTCGGCTCCACGGGATCATTTTTGAGATAGCGCACGGCATACAGGCGCTCGATGATGCTCGCGCGCGTTGACTTGGTACCCAGGCCGCGCTTTTCCATCTCCTGCACGAGCTTGCCCTGGCTGTAGCGCGCGGGCGGCTCGGTCTGCTTGGCCTCGAGCTTAATGTCGAACACGTCGACCGTATCGCCCTGCTCAAGCGGCGGCATCTGCTCGTCGCGCTTGAGTCCATACGGGTACGCCTCACGGAAGCCGGGGGTCACGAGCACGTCGCCCGAGGCCACGAACGGCTCGCCGTTCACGTCGAGCTCGAGCTTGGTGTTCTCGATGGTCGCGGGACCCATGAGCGTTGCCAGGAAGCGACGGGCGATGAGGTCGTAGAGCTTGCGCTGGCCACCGTCGAGCGTGGACGGATCGCCCTCGCCCGTAGGATAGATAGGCGGGTGGTCGGTGGTCTCGACCTTGCCGCGCGTGGGCTTCATGGGACCGGCGAGCACCTTTTTGCATACGGGCGCCAGCGCCGGGTTGATCTTTGCCAGGTCGCTCACCACGGCGCCCAGATCGAGCGTCGCAGGGTACACGGTATTGTCGACACGCGGGTAGCTGATGAGACCGGCCATGTAGAGGGACTCGGCGATGCGCATGGTACGCGCAGGTGAGATGCCCTCGGCTGCGGCGGCAGCCTGCAGCGAGGTGGTCGCAAACGGCGTGGGCGGCTGCTGCTTGCGCGAACGCTTGGTCACCGCGGCGACGGTTGCCGTCGCAACGCCGTCGACATGGCCGTACGCCGCCTCAGCAGCATCCTTGTCGGTAAAGCGCGCCGTCTTGTGCGCAATCTTAAAGCGGTCGTCCTCGGCAGCACCCTGTGCGGCGCCCATGCCGCGGATCTGCCAATAGTCCTCGGGCACAAACGCCATGCGCTCGCGCTCGCGCTCGACCACCAGGGCAAGCGTCGGCGTCTGCACACGGCCGGCAGAGCGCACGTTACCAAAGCCGCCAAACTTGGCGAGCGTCAGGTAGCGCGTGAGCACCGCACCCCAAATGAGGTCGATGTGCTGGCGGCTCTCGCCGGCGTCGGCCAGATTCTGGTCGAGCGAGACGAGATTATCGAAGGCCTGCGTGATCTCGGCCTTGGTAAACGAAGAGTACTGGGCGCGGGCAACCGGCAAGTCCGGCGCCACCTCGCGCACCTTGTTAAGGGCGTCCGAACCGATTAGCTCGCCCTCGCGATCGAAGTCCGTGGCGATAATGACGCTATCAGACTTTTTAGCGAGGTTCTTGAGCGAACGAATGAGTTCCTTCTCGGCCGGTAGCTTAATGACGGGCGCCCAGGTGAGGTAAGGCAGGCTCTCGAGTTTCCAGCCCTTGATTGAGATGCCATCGGCAAGAAACGGCTTGCGCTTGGTGTCGTAGGGCGGACGCGCCAGGCCATCGGGTATGTCGGCCGGCAGCATCTCGCCGTCCTCGGTGACCGAATACCAACCCAGCTTTTTATCGAACAGCACGCTGTCGCAAAAATCGGGCGCTAGGATGTGACCGGCAAGGCCGATGGTCACGCACTCCTCGCCCTTCCACTCAAAACGGTAGATGGCGGTGTTGTACACCTTGTCCTTTTTGGGCTTGCCCGTGGACAGACGCTCGGCGATCTGACGCGCGGCGTCATTTTTCTCGGCGATGATGAGCTTCAAAAGAGGCTCCTATCTCGTATCTCTGCGGCTACGCCCGCCCGTATGGCGGCCGACTTACGCCCTTGCTTGCTCAATCTGCCCGATGAGCCAATCGCACCAGGCATCCATGCCCTCGCCCTTGCGCGCGCTCACGGCAAACCGCGGCGCCTGCGGATTGAGGTCATCGAGTGTCTTAGTATACCTATCCATGTCAAAATCGAAAGCCGGGGCCACGTCGACCTTATTGAGCAGCTGTGCGCCGGCGTGTTGGAAGATGCCCGGGTACTTGACGGGCTTGTCGTCGCCCTCGGGCACCGAGAGGATCATGATAGACAGGTTCTCGCCCAGGTCAAAGTCGACTGGGCAGACCAGGTTGCCCACGTTTTCGATAAAGATGACGTCGATGTTTTCCAGACCCACAGCCTGGTCGAAGGCGTCAACGGCCTCCATGATCATGTTGCCCTCGAGGTGGCACAGGCCGCCCGTGTTGATTTGGATGGCGGGCATGCCGGCTTCCTTCATGGTGATGGCGTCGACGTCCGAGGCGATATCGCCCTCGATGACGGCGCAGCGCAAGCCGGCCTTGTCGCGCAGGCGCTCGTTGGTGCCCAGAATCGTAGTGGTCTTGCCCGAGCCAGGGCTCGACAGCACATTGATCACATAGGTGCCTGTCTCATTAAATCGCTGACGCAGCTGATCTGCCAGGCGCTCGTTGCGCGACAGGATCGGCGACGCGATATCAATCGTTTTCTCGGCCATACTTAGCGCTCCTTACTTTAGCCCCTTTGTACCCTGTCCCCAGGTGGCTGGCGGGTTAATCGTCGGGGGTTTCGATTTCGATACTGGCGATGTCGAGCTCGCGGCCGTGCAGCAGACGCACGTTGGCGCCGCCACACTGGGGACAGCGGCAATGGAAGCGGTCGTGCTCAAAGACCTCGCCGCAGTCCAGGCACTCGCTTTGTGGATGGACTTCCTCCACAGCAAGCTCGCAGCCGCGCGTGAGCGGGTCCTCGTCGCGAAACGTCTCCCAGGCAAAGTCGAGCGCCTCGCGCACGACCTCGGTCATATCCCCGATACGCAGCGTCACCAAAACGGCGCGCGAGGCCCCCGCCCCACGCGCCGCGCGAATCACTGTATCGAGTATGCCGTTGACAATGCCAACTTCGTGCATACCGTTTTACTCCTCGTCGTCCTCGTCGTCCGAGAACAGGTCCAGACGGCTCACAAACAAGCCCTCCTTGCCCTCGCGCGCGGTAATGACCACACGGGCGATGGCGAGCGAAATCTCGTAGAGCGAGAGCAGGGCGCCATACATGAGACCCAGCGTAACGGGCGAGCCGTCGGGCGTGATCACAGCCGAACCCACGAGCAGGCCAACGTATACATAACGCCAGGCACCGCGGAAAGCAGCGTAGGACACGATGTGGAAGACGGACAGATAGAAGATGATGAGCGGCAGCTCAAACGCCACGCCAAAGCCGATCATAAAGAGCAGCTCCATGTTGACGTAGTTCTCCAGATCGGGCAGTGCCGTAGCGACGGCCGAGGTCTCGCCGATGAGCCACTCAAAGCCCGCAGGAATGATGATGAAGTAGCAGAAGATGGCACCCAGGAAGAACAGCACCGTCGAGGCGAGCACCGTGGGCACGACCCACTTGCGCTCGTTGGGGCGAAGCGCCGGCAGGAAAAACGCCAGAATCTGCCAGATGATCATGGGCGTGCACATGACCACGGCCATCTTGATGGCCAGCGAGAAGCGCAAGCCAAAGCCGCCGAGCGTGGTAGTGATGTAGAACTTACCGTCCGGCACAAAGGAGCGGATGGGATCTTCCAGGATGTCGAGCACCACAGGCGTGGCGAAATACAGCACGATAGCGGCGGCGAACACCGACACGACCACGATGGTCAGGCGGCGACGGAGCTCTCCCAGGTGATCGAAGAGCGGCATACGCGCAGGTCCGATAGGCATTACTCATCGCCTCCCTTCGGGGCGTCGGCGGCAGCGGCGTCGTCCTCGGCCTCGAGCTCGCGAGCGAGCTGGTCGACGACAGCCTTGCGCTTACGGGGACGACGGGCGTAGAGGTCAGCTGTCGTGGGCTCTGCCGGCTCGGGCTCGGGCTCCGGCTCTGCAGCAGGCTCGGGCTCCGGCTCTGCAGCAGGCTCGGGCTCGGCTGCGGCAGCAGCAGGCTCGGCCTTGGCGGGCTCGGCGCCCTCGGCCTCACCAGCAGCGCCTTCGTCCTCGGTGGCACCCTCGCTCGCGGCCTTCTCGGCGGCAAGGCGGGCACGGCGCTCGGCAAAGGTCTCCTTCTTTGCGGGCGCAGCCGTCTCGACGGTATCCTCGTCCGCATCGGAATCATCATCGACGGCAGCCTTCTTGGGCTTGACCGGGTCCGACGCGGCTTCGCTTACCGGATCGATGATCTCGGACTGAACAACGGCCGTCATCTTTTCCTGCGTCTCGCGGAACTGACGGATGGCACGGCCGATCGTGCGGCCCATCTGCGGGAGCTTATCCGGGCCAAACAGCAAAAAGCCGAAGACCACGATGATTGCCAGCTCACCCTCTCCAATACCAAACACACATACCTCCAAGGCTCGATGTGAGTCGAGCCCGCACCGCGCCATTCGGCCGGAACTCGTCTATTCATTCGGTCAAGTATAGCGCCCGGACGCCAAAACGTCCGAGCGCATCACAAACATATGCCAAACGGCACGCCCTTTTGGGGGCAAAGATTATGCCGCCGTGATCGAAATCTCCTGGTCGACACCCAACAGCTGAACCACGCGCATCACCGGGGGCTGCACATTGGTGCAGCTAAAGCGCTTGCCGTGGTCGACCGCGTGGTGCGCGGCGCCCACGAGCACGCCAATGCCCGTCGAATCGATGTAGCTCACCTGGGCAAAGTCGAGCTCAACGGCCTCGGTGGGCTGCTCGAGCGCCAAGTCGATGGCATTGCGCAGGCTATCGGCGTTAGAGATATCAATCTCGCCGGTTACCTTAATGGTGTAGAGCTCTGGCGTGGGGTTAGTGGAAATACCCAAATCCATGTATACGCTCCTTTACGTATCGAAAGTGCGGATAGTACGGGAAGCCGCGCGTTAGGCGCGCTCGGCACGCGCAAGCTCGGCAGCGACGAGCTTAACGGCCAGCACCAGCACATCGAGCGCGGCCTCCAGGTCCTCGACCGTGGGATAGCTCGGCGCGATGCGGATGTTGGTGTCGCGCGGGTCCTTGCCATAGGGCCAGGTAGCACCGGCCGGCGTGAGCTTGACGCCCAGGTCGGCGCAAAGCGCAGCAACCTTCTGGGCCGAGCCCTCGGGACCATCAAAGCTCACAAAGTAGCCGCCGCGGGGGTGCGTCCAAGTGGCGCAACCCGTGTCGCCCAAGCCCTCAGTGAGCTTGCGCTCGACGGCCTCAAAGCGCGGGCGCAAGAACTCGGCATGCTTTTTCATGTGCTCCTTGACCGCCTCGATGGTGGGAAGGAAACGCACGTGACGCAGCTGGTTGAGCTTGTCGGCGCTGATCAGACCGGCCTTCAGGCACTTGGAGAACTCGGCGATGACCGCGGGGCTCGCACCGATAAAGCCGATGCCGGCGCCCGGGAAGGTGATCTTGGACGTCGAGGCAAAGGCCACCACGCGGTCCTCGGTGCCCGCCGCGCGAGCAAGGTCGAAGATGTTGGCGAGCTTGTCGGTCTCGTCGTACAGGTCGTGCACGCAGTAAGCGTTGTCCCAGAAGATGCGGAAATCGGGCGCGGCCGTGGGCATCTCGACCAGGCGACGCACGGTGTCCTCGCTAAAGGTGATGCCCGTGGGGTTGGAATACTTGGGCACGCACCAGATACCCTTAATGGAGTCGTCGGCGGCAACGAGGCGCTCGATCTCGTCCATGTCGGGACCGTTGTCGGTCATCGCGACGGGGACGTTCTCGATGCCCAAGTCGGCGGTGATGCCAAAGTGGCGATCGTAGCCGGGAACGGGGCACAGGAACTTGACCTTCTTGCCGTCGTGCGCGGCCTCGTAGGCGTCCCAGGGCTCGCTGCCGCACGAGCCGCAACGCCAGAACATGCCGGCGATGTCGTGCTCGATCAGCAGGCTCGACGAACCCAGCACGAGTGTCTGCTCGGCGGGGCAACCCAGGAACTCCCCTGCCAGTTTGCGTGCCGAGGGAATGCCCTCAAAGCAGCCGTAGTTGGAGCAGTCGACGTTACCATCGTGCAGATCGGCGTCGGCGTTGAGGATATCGAGCATGGGGCGCGAGATGTCCACCTGGGAGGGCGACGGCTTGCCGCGGGCCATATCGAGCGCCAGGCCCTTGGCCTTGACCTCAGCGACCTCGGCTTTGAGGGCCTCGATGGCGGCATCGAGTTCGGTGGTTTCCATCTTCTGGTAGATCGTCTGCATGGGGTGCGACCTTTCGCGAAGCGGTATGTTGCAGTTCGTCTAAGTATAGACCGCCACCGCCGCAACGTTATGAAGCCGTGATAGATTAAGTTCATCGCAATGAATTACGAATCGCCGCGTATGCCGGCGTGGGGCACCCAAGGAGGCACTATGGAGTACGGATCGTTCCAGGCCGAGGAATTCGGCGACCTGCAGCGCCTGGTCGACGGACTGTTTTACGACCGCCACGCCATCGACCGCCTGGATCTAATCGTACAGGCCGAGATCTTGGACCTGGCGCCCGACCTCATGGAAATCGTCAACCTGCTACCGCCCGGCTATTACGACCGCCAATCACTTTGCGACCAGCTCAACTCCGCCTTGGCCGCCCACGGCTGGGGCGCCGTCTACGGCACCGTGGAATAAGCCTCGAGGCCGACGATTTGGCCCGTTTCCCGACCCTGGCGAGGCTTGTTTTAGGGCTTGTGGCCAAAAAAGGGCAAATATGAGTACTGTTACCTTTTTAGTAGCAGCGATTCAGGCCCCAAATCGGCGTTTTTGCGCCTGAATTTTCTTTCCGAGCAGCAGCTGTCGCCAAATTGGAGTCAAGCGATTACTCGTTAACATACAGATAACATGATTGTGTTCATTATTTTTCACACCTAAAATGAAACGCCGTTTGTGACAGTACTCACAAACGGCGTTTTTTGACCACGGGGGTATCTGGCAGGGGGCCAGTAGCACCCTGATCCGAGTTTCGAACGCATCCAAACCGGCTCTGGTGCCTATTTTTATGCTTTTACTCGCCCTTGGGCGCGGGGTGTTTGCAGACCACGCTCATGTAGATCATGCCGAGCACGGCGGCGGTGACCGAACCGGCAAGGATGGCGGCCTTGGCAGCCAGAACCTCAAACTGGGCCGTCGGGAAGGCAAGACCGCTGATGAGAATCGACATGGTAAAGCCGATGCCGCCCAGAATGCCCACACCGGCAATCATGTGCCAGTTGACATTGTGCGGCAGCTCGCAGACCTTGAGCTTGACCAAGGCGAACGTCATGCCAAAGATGCCGATCGGCTTGCCCAGCAGCATGCCAAAGTACACGCCGAGCGTCACCGGGTCGGTGAGCAGCGTGCTCATGTCCACGCCCACTAGGCGAACCTGTGCGTTCACGAACGCAAAGATCGGAAGAATCACAAAGTTGACCGGCGTGGAGATCAGACGCTCCATGCGGATGAGCGGCGGGGTGACGCGGTGCATGACGCGCTCGACCTTAGTGGTCGAGACGGTAAAGTCATGCTGGCCCAGGATGTGTGCCTCGTCATCGTAGCGGTCATCGAGCAACGGCAGGCACTCGCCCAACCAATCGGTAAGGCTATCGAGCTTGACGCCGCACTTGGCCGGGATGGTAAAGGCCAAGATGACGCCAGCAAGTGTGGCATGTACGCCGCTCTTGAACATGCAGAACCACAACAGCAGACCCAGTACCGAATACGGGGCAAGGCGGTAATGCTGCGTCTTGTTGAGCCACACGAGCGCGCAGGTCACGAGCGCGGCGGCACCCAGCCAAAACGGATTGGGGCTCTGACCGTAGAAGATGGCGATGGCGGCGATGGAGATGAGGTCGTCGGCGATGGCGAGCGTCGAGAAGAACACGCGCACGCCGTTGGGCACGCGATTGCCCAAAAGCGACAGCACGCCCAGCGCAAAGGCAATATCGGTTGCCATGGGGATGGCCCAACCGTTGTGGGCGCCGGCATGGTTAAAGATCAGGTAGATGCAGGCGGGAACGACGACGCCGCCCACGGCCGCCAGCATGGGAAGCATGGCCTGACGCGGATTCTTGAGCTCGCCGACCGTCATCTCGTACTTAAGCTCAATGCCCACCAACAAAAAGAAAATCGCCATGAGGAAGTCGTTGACGAAAAGCTCAACAGTGAGACCGGCCGTAAGGTTGCCCAGACCCACATACAACGGGGTCTCCAAAAAGTGATGGATGGCCTCGTAGGCATCGGTATTGGCGCAAATTACGGCGGCGATGGCGGCGATCACCATGACGGCGGCGGAAATCGTGCCGTTCTCGGCGATGCGCTCCCAAATGTCGTGACGTTCAAAGCGCTTGCGCTCACGAACGTTGAACAGCTGCTCGGGTGCTGCCATGGGCGGCTCCTTTCACGGGAAGGTTCCCGTCTTAAAAAAGCACGGCCCGCCCAAGTGGCGGCGCCGCGCTCTAACGTATTACGCTTGCATCTAGCCTACCCTGCACGACAGGCACGCAGGCGTGGCCGAAAAGCGGAACCATAGGTTGAACATTATTTGCTCAACGGCACGGGTGCGCCTGTCCAAGAGACGACGCGACGCCGTGCACAAAAAACGACCGGAGCGCGGGGCGTCCGCGATCCGGTCGTGGCGTTTGGTCAACTAAACCTAGCAGGCGGCCATGATGGGGGCAGCGACCTGCTTCTTACGGGAGAGGACGCCCGGCATCCAGACGCCGTCGTGCTCGTCGGCAATGCCCAGGCCCTTCTGAGCAGCCTCGGTCTCGCCCTCGAGCAGGACCTGCGAGCCCTCCTCCATGATGTCGGTGATGCACAGGACGATGCCGTCAGCACCCTTCTCGGCGGCGTAGGCGCGCATGGCCTCGCGGATCTCGTCGATCATACCGAGCGCACGGCTCTTGTCGACGGTCTCGTACTGGCCGATGAGCAGCTTCTTGCCGGCGGGCTCGAACATCTTGATGTCGTTGCCAACCATCTCGGCTGCGGTGAAGGAGCCGGACGGACGGGTGAGGAAGACCTCCATGCCAAACTTGACCGGGTCGACGCCCACCTGCTCGCCGAGCTTGGCGGCGACGGCGCGGTCGACATCGGTGGTGGTGGGGCTCTTGAGCATGAGCGTGTCGGTCATCATGGCCGAGAGCAGCAGCTTGGCCTGAACGTCGGAAAGCTCAACGCCGAGCACGCCGGCGAGCTTGGTGACGATGGTGCAGCTGGAGCCCCAGGGCAGGCAGATGTAGTGCAGCGGGCCGGCGGTCTCGAAGTCGCCGATGCGGTGGTGGTCGACGACGCCAAAGACCGTGGCGTCCTTAAGACCGGCGACGGACTGGGCGGACTCGTTGTGGTCGGTGAGGACGACGAGCTGACCGGCCTCGACGGACTCGATCACGCGGGGCTCGGCAATGCCGGCGTCGGCGAGCAGCTTGGTGGACTCGGCCGGAAGCTGACCAAGGGCGCAGGCCTCGTAGGTGTTGCCGGCATACTCAACCTGGTTGAGCAGCTGGGACAGGACGACGGCGCTCATGATGGCGTCGTTATCGGGGTTCTGGTGACCAAAGACAAGAACGTTTGCCATGGATATCCTCCACTTGATATGTGTACTTGGACGTAGCTATGGTAGCACGCCGATGCCGAGCCTTCGCAGACGGAAGGGCCACGGCATATTTTGGGGCGCAGGCACGGGGGCCAAGGCTGTCCCTTTTACACCGTGTTGGTGCAAAGTAACCTGACCCCCTTGCACCAGCTATTTACCGGCGGCGCGCAGAGCTACGTAGGCGGCGCCGATGATGCCGGCGTCGTTGCCGAGCGAAGCGACCTTAATGGGCGTCTCGCGCGAGGCGGAAAGCGCGTAGCGCTGGAAGTGCTCGCGAACTGCGTCGAGGTAGACATCGGCCGAGGCAGACGCACCGCCGCCGATCAGGAACATCTCGGGGTCGACCACGTTGGCAATAAGCGCCAGGGCGCGGCCGAGGTAGTCGGCCATGGTATCGGCAGCTGCCAGTGCGAGCTTGTCGCCCTCGCGGCAGGCCTGGAACACGTCCTTGGAATCTGAGGGGCCGGTGAGCTCGATGGGCTCGACGCCCGCCTTCTTGCACTCAGCAAGGTAGTTGCTCACCACGCCGGTGGCGCTGGAATACTGCTCCAGGTGGCCATGGCCACCGCAGCCGCAGGTACGCTCCTCGGCCGGGTTCAGGCACATGTGACCAATCTCGCCGCCGGCGCCCACAACGCCCGATACCACGTCGCCGTTAACGATAACGCCGCCGCCCACGCCGGTACCGATGGTGACCATCACCACGTTCTGCACGCCCTTGGCAGAACCGAGCCAGGCCTCACCCATGGCAGCGGCGTTGGCATCGTTCTCGTACTTAACGACCGCGTCGGGACAGTGCTTTTGAATGGCAATCCTCAGCTCGGGCAGGTTAATGGCAATGTTGGCCTTAACCTTGGCATCGCCCGATGCCGGGATGGGGCACGGAACGGCCAGGCCAATGCCCGCCACAAAGGCACGCGGAATCTGAGCCTTGGCGACCACCTGGTCGATGGCCTCGGTCACCGCGGCAAAGCCCGCAGCGTCGACGATGGGAGGCGTGGGCACGCTGGCCTTGGCAAGCAGGTTGCCATCCTCGTCGAACAGGCCCTCCTTAACCGAAGTGCCGCCGACGTCGATGCCGATGTAGTACTGCTTAGGTTCCATGGGAGCCCACCTTTCTCGTTTAAACATTGCCTGTATGGTACCGCTCCCAAGGCAAAAACCTGCCAAAAAGGGACAGGTTTGTTTTGGCGGGTTTTATCTGGGGAAATGCATCCCCCTGAAATCCTGCCCGTTGAACGTTAGGGCGCTCTAGTTTTATAAATAAAGCGACTTTTAATAATATCCTTCTCGAACTTTTTCAAGAACGCAATGGGGATACTTAGGCGTTGACTATACTTTCTTTTATACTCAGTCAAGCCAGAAGGGGGGTTCCATGATTCCCAAATATGAATCGATAGCTGCAGATATACGCCGCAGTATCGAGGATGGCGCCCTTAAGCCGGGCGACAAGCTGCCCACCGTCGTCGAGTTTTGCGAGCTCTATAGCGTCTCTAAGATCACCGTCAAACGTGCGATTGAGCAGATTACCGAGGAGGGCTTGATCACCAGTCGGCGCGGATCAGGCACCTACGTCAAGGACACAGCGGGGCTTCCCGGCCAGGTGTTTTTCCAAGGCAAGAACGACCGCGCCCAAGGCTTTTCGTACGAGCATCGCGGGGAGAAAGTGACCTCGGTGGTCTACGATTTCTCGATCGTCAATCCGCCGGCAGAGGTTGCGACCCAGCTGGGAATGGCCGAAGACGACTTTGCCTATCACATCGTGCGCGTGCGCCAGGTCGACGAGAAGCCCATCGTTATCGAGTACACCTATATGCCGCTCGAACTGATCCCGGGCCTAAAAAAGAAGGACCTGTACGGATCGGTCTACGGCTTTATCCGCGAGCAATGCGGGCTGAAGATTTCGAGCTTCCATCGCACCATACGCGCCGTGGCGGCAACCGAGGAAGAAGCCGAGCGCCTGGATACCAAACCCGGCTCTCCCCTGCTCGAACTCAACCAGATTGGCTTCTTGGATAGCGGCACCGCGTTTGAATATTCTATCTCGCACAACGTAGGCGACCGCTTTGAGCTGCACAACGTAACGCTGGCCTAGTTTTGTAATCCGGTGGGTGCTCGTTTTGAGCTGTCTTACGCGGCACCCGCACAACCTTATGGGAGCATGCATATGTCCGATTTGATTAAACTGACGCCGATCTTCCACGAGAAGATCTGGGGCGGCCGTCAGCTGGAGACCGTATTTGGCTACGACATTCCCGAGGGCCCCATCGGTGAGTGCTGGGCCATCTCGGCACACCCCAACGGTGATTGCCAAATCGCTGAGGGTCCGTACGCAGGCCACACGCTGTCGTGGCTGTGGGCCGAGCACCGCGAGCTCTTTGGCAACTGCGAGGGCAAGGAGTTTCCGCTGCTCATTAAGATTCTGGATGCCAAGGACGACCTTTCGATCCAGATCCATCCCAACGACGAGTACGCCGCCGAGCACGAGAACGGCAGTCTGGGCAAAACCGAGTGCTGGTACGTGCTGGATTGCGAGCCCGGTGCCACGATCATCGTCGGCCAGCGCGCACATGACCGCGCCGAGGCCGCGCAGATGATCGAGGAGGGCCGTTGGGACGACATGCTCAACGTGCTGCCAATCCATAAGGGCGACTTTTTCCAGATCGATTCCGGCACCGTGCATGCCATTAAGACCGGCACGCTCATTTTGGAGACGCAGCAGTCGAGCGACGTGACGTATCGCCTGTACGACTACGACCGCCCCGGCATCGACGGCAAGCTGCGCCCACTGCACATTGAGCAGAGCCTGGACTGCATCGACTTTGACGTTCAGGCCCCGACCGACGGCACCGTGACCGCACCCGAGGTCGACGGCGTGACCGAGCTTGAGTCCAACCCCTGCTACACCGTAGACCACGTGCGTGTGAACGGCAGCAAGACCCTCGACCAGCGCTGGCCTTTCATGTGCCTATCGGTCATCAACGGCGAAGGCACCATCTGCGGCGACCCTGTCCACAAGGGAAGCCACCTGCTGGCCCCCAGCACCGTGGACAAGATCGAATTCGAGGGCACCATGGAGCTGATTGTCAGCCATCTGTAATCGACCGATACCCGCGCCCCACCTCGGCGAGCCTCCAACTAGCAACGACCATCAAAATGCGGCAAGGGGCTCCCCCGTTCTTCAACGGGGGAGCCCCTTGCCATACATAACGAATCAAGGTGCCTACAAATAGACCCTTTCGAGAAACGATAACGTATCCTGAAGGCGTGCCCTTTCCTTGCGGTTGGTTTGCCGATTTGCATATGAAGCAAAGTCCGTAAAGAAATCCTCGGCATCAGCCCTCATTTGCTCCGATAGCTTCAAACGGGCCGAGGGCGACAGCAAGCCAGCAAGTCGAGCAACATCTGAACGATGCTTCCGTCGATCTATATCGTTGCAATGACGCCCTTCCTCATAGCTCCTGTTAATATCAATGTGTGCACGCATCTTGAGGGGAATGATATGGAGCGCATCGAGCAACGTGATGCCCCCGATATTCGTTGCGTTATCGCGGATAAATTCGTAGTAGCCATCGTCGAGAATAATCGCCGAGAGACTTGATACAGCCCCGTCAAAAGAAAGAGGTGCTACTTCGCTCTTTTCATCTTCGAGCACAAAATCAGGATGTCGGGCAAATAGCTCAATTTGGCCGGGACAGTCTAGGACCTGCCTTGATCCTTTGGGCAAACAGAACCGATAGTAAGTGCACTTTCCATCGCTGACCTTTCCAATCTCGTATCCGGCTGCTTTGATAAATGCCCATAACGCAGTGGCAAATTCAACGCCTCCCCCATCAACAATTACAACTACATCCAAATCTTCGGTAGCCCTAAACGAATCACCTTCGCTGTCAAATAGAACGCTGCAGGCCCCTCCGCCAATAAGGACGTAGCCACCTTTGCAGCTGCTCATGGCGTCCGCAAACCGCTCTATTCCCCTTACTTTTGGCATATCGTCCTCCTGAGCTGCTCGATCGCATCAAGCAAGCGATCGTCTTTGTAGTCCGCTTTTGCGCAGGCAACGTATAAGGAATATGGGTCGACACATTGCAAGCCCGTTGTGTCCAAGCTGACATCAGACGGTTCATCCACGGGATACGACCAGACCTCAATCTCAATTGCCGCTGGTTCATACCACTGAGCCTCCAGCCATCTGTCTCCCATGTGCTCTTTCAAGGCCTCTAGCTGATTCTTTTCGAGAGCAATGGTTGGAGTAGAGTCGTCATGAGCGAGGTCGGACATATAACTAAGGGCAGACACTCCGGAAAGCAGCGCATCGACGGCACGCAATTCTGCTCTGTCGATTGCTCTCTTGAGCCGAATATGCTCAACGACGGGCGTACGAAGATAGTCCTCAAACCCATTTAACAGAGCCTCGGTCGACAAATCGGCATCGGACAACATGCGTTTTTTGCCATCCCGCACGATAAGCCCCGGAGCAATAGCGGCGATTTCCGAAAGATAGCCACTGACGCTTGCCGCACTTTTGCCACACAGACGCGCTAGGTCGCCGGCGGAGCAGTCAACCCATCGTCCCGCGATGAGATTTAGGACGATTCGTTGAGATTGGGGCGAAAGCGGAGCAGCGGGAGAAGCACCCAGCACCTCATCGGAAATAACAGCACCGATAAACGGCAGAAACGCATTTCGCTCATCTCGGATATATGCGATCCCCTCCGAAGAAAGCGCGCGCATAAAGCCTAAATCCATAGCATCCCAGCAAATTGCCACCGGGCGAACATCTATCTTGCGCACTGCATTGACGAGATTTCGCGCCGAAATGACACTGGGCAGTTCTTTTGGTTCGGCAACAATAAAACGGCCTTGCTCAGACATGCCGAGCCGTGCCAAGCGAAGCGAATACCGCTCAAGATACATGCGAGGAATCTGCATCTCAATTGGCTCCGGGTCGATGGAGAGCTCTAAAGAGAAGAGTCTTTTTGGGAGACAATTTAGCAGCATGTCCAATCACCATTTTCATTTTAGTTACATTTTAGTATATATCTGAAATTATACTGAATCGTATAAATTGCTCAATCCCTGAAGCCATAAGAAACAATCCAAAACGCAACAAGAGGCTCCCCCGTCCATGTACGGGAGAGCCCCTACTCACATCTATTTATCTATCAGCCCACCCGGCTCTCCAGACCAAAAAGCGGACGAGCAGAGCGACGTTCGCAAGCAACGTTGCCTGAGGACCTGGGAGGGCGTATGGGGCAACATCGATCGCGAGTTCCGCACGCAAAGGAGGCCACTTAATGTGGCCTCCGTCTTGCGCAGGACTGCCCGAGCAGGCGATGTTGCCCCATACGCCCGCCCAGGTCCGCCGGGATCACGACAGCTTGACGATCGGCGCAAAGCCCTTCATAAGCTTTTTGGTCTGGCCGGTCTTTTCGAACTGCACCTCGATCATGTCACCCGCGACGCTAATCACGGTACCCGTGCCAAAGGTCTTGTGGCTCACGGTATCGCCCGCGGCAAAGTCCTGCGATGCGCTGGCGCGATCGACCTTGCGCTCCACCGTCGGGGACACCTTGGACGAGGGCTTTTTGGCTCGCGGCGCGCCCGAGCCAAAGGTCGAGGCAACACGGCCGGCATCGGGCGAAACCCCACGATGGCGCTCGGTCCCGTAGCTGCTGCCGCCAAAGAAATCGTCAAAGCTCGATCCGCCGCGCGAACCGGAACCGCCGGTCGAGCGCGTATGCGAGCCAAACACCTTGCCGCCATACATGTCCGAGCCCATGCCCGAGCCAAAGGTGCCGTGACGGTCGCCGCGCTTCTCCCAGCCCGTGCCCTCAAAACCGGCAGAGCCGATACCGCTAAACTCGATATCCTCAAACGGAATCTCGTTGAGGAAGCGCGAGCGCGGGTTGGCAGAGGTCGAACCGTAGGTGCGACGTGTGGCCGCATAGGTCAAGAACAGTCGCTTACGGGCACGCGTGATGGCAACGTAGGCCAGGCGACGCTCCTCCTCGAGCTTGCCCGGGTCATCGCTGCCGCCAAAGTCGTGCACGTGCGGGAAGATGCCCTCCTCCATGCCGGCCACGAACACCGCGGGGAACTCCAGGCCCTTGGCGGAGTGGATGGTCATCATGGTGATGGCATGCGTCTCGCCGGCCAGGGAATCCAAGTCGGAGCGCAGGGCCAGCCACTCCATGAGTGCCGGCAGCGCCTTGCAGGTGAGCGGACCGTAGGTGCGCTCGATCTCGTCGGCATGCACGGCGCCCGCCGGCAACTCCGTCGGCGCGGCATACGCGTTGCCCGCGATGGCGGCGGCCAGGGCATCCTGCGGAGAAAGCGCCGGGGCCGCCAGGCTATCGAGCGGATTGGAACCCGTGGCATCACGCGCGCCAACGAGCGCCTCAAACGAGGATGCCGGGGCAGACGGCCCCGGTTCAGGCGCAGGCGCGCTCACCACGACGGGCTCGGACTCGGCGCCGGCCGGTACATCGGCAACACCGGCAGCGCGCAGCTCTTCCAAGCTCTCAAGCGTACCCTCAATATCCTCGTGCGTCTCCTCAAATTCGGCGGCGACGCCCAAGAATTCCTGGATGTTCTCGGCGCGGCTCTCAGACTCCATGGTGCCCTCGGCGCGGAAGGCCTGCAGCAGGCCCGTCTTGTCGACAATCATCTCGACGACGTCCTTGAGCTCGCCGTCCATGCGGCGACCCTCGCGCACCAGCGACACAAAGCTCGACAGGCCGTTGCGCACCTTGGCGCTAAACATGCCCGTCTCGGCGCACGCGATCTCGCAGGCTTGGAAGAACGAGCAGCGGTTGTCGCGTGCCAGCTGCTCAATCTTTTGAATCGAGGTGGAGCCGATGCCGCGGCGCGGCGTGTTGATGACGCGCTTGACGCTC
The DNA here is from genome assembly GCA_036298225.1 of Collinsella sp. GTDB lineage: Bacteria > Actinomycetota > Coriobacteriia > Coriobacteriales > Coriobacteriaceae > Collinsella. The sequence continues at coordinate 18,306 of JAXJJM010000033.1, read as the reverse complement.
ATCTCGTCTGCCGGGTTCACGATCATCTTGAGGTAGGCCATGACGTCGCGGATCTCGGCACGGTCGAAGAATCGCGTGCCGCCCACAATCTTGTAGGGCACGCCTGCGCGCAGGAACATATCTTCGAGGATACGCGACTGGGCGTTGGTGCGGTAGAACACGGCGATATCGTCGTAACTCGTGCCCTTGGAGTGCAGCTTTTCGATCTCGCCGGCAATCCAGCGACCCTCGTCGCGCTCATCGCTTGCCTGGAAGGCCTGGATCTTCTCGCCGTCGCCCTCGGCCGTAAACAGGCGCTTGTCCTTGCGCTGCGAGTTGTGACGCACCACGGCGTTGGCGGCGCTCAGGATATGGCCCGTAGAGCGATAGCTCTGCTCCAGCTTGACGGTCTTGCAGTCTTTAAAGTCCTTCTCAAAGTCCAGGATATTGGTGATGTCGGCGCCACGCCAGCTATAAATGGACTGATCGTCATCGCCCACGACCATGAGGTTTTGGTACTTGGCGGCCAGCAGGTTGGCGATCTCGTACTGGACGTGGTTGGTGTCCTGGTACTCGTCGACGCTAATGTAGCGGAAGCGCTCTTGGTACTTGTCGAGCACCTCGGGACGGGTGCGCAGCAGCTCGAGCGTGCGCACGAGCAGGTCGTCGAAGTCCATCGCGTTGGCGGCGCGCAGGCGGCGCTCCAGCTCCAGGTAGACCTGCGCGGCCTTTTTGTCATTAGGGCTGTCGGCGGATTTGAGCATGTCCTCGGGCCCGATCATGGCGTTTTTAGCCGAGCTAATCTTGCTGCGGATCATGTTGATGGGGAACTGCTTTTGCTCGATACCGAGCGCCTGCATAATGTCGCGCACCATGCGCTTTGAGTCATCGTCGTCGTAGATGGTGAACTGACCGGTGTAGCCCAGCAGGTCGGCGTCCTCGCGCAGCATGCGCACACACATGGCATGGAATGTGCACACCCACATGCCGCGGGTGCCGCTGGGGATGAGCGCTGCCAGACGCTCGCGCATCTCGGCCGCGGCCTTGTTGGTAAACGTGATGGCCAGGACCTGCCAGGGCTTAACGCCCAGGTCGCCGAGCATATGTGCGATGCGGAAGGTCAAGACGCGGGTCTTGCCCGAGCCGGCGCCGGCAAGCACCAGCAACGGGCCCTCGGTGGTCAGAACTGCCTCGCGCTGGGCGGAATTAAGGCTGTCGATGTCGACGAGCGGCTTGGCGGGTTTGGGTGCCGGCGCGGGAGCGTCGTAGATGTCGAGCGGGACGAGCTCGGGCTCCGGCGCGGCAGGGGCGGTGTACGCATCGAGCGGCACAGGCTCCGGCGCGGGCGGAACGGGCGCGGCGATGTTCTTTTCCCAGGGCAAGGGCTGGGTCATGGGCGACTCCTCATCTGACGGACGGCGCGCCTGCGGGCGGCGCCATAGTTTGAGCCGTACCAGTATACCGAGCCGCGCGGACACCGACGCAAATCACACCACGACTCCGCGCACCGCCACCACCCAAGCGCCCCAAATAAGTTGCGGTGAAATAGTTCCTGAAACCAGCCTTCTGGCCCCCAAACAGGAACTATTCCACCGCAACTTCGATTGGCTTGGAGGACTAGAATATCTACCACTTCTACCTCATCCCCACATGGCAGGAGGACCTCTGTGAAGCATAAGGTGCTCTATTACATGGTCGACGGTTCGACCGAGGCGGGCCAGGCGGCGCTCGACGCAATCGAAGGCGGCAACCAGATTGAGCTGGTGGGCTGCGCGCATGAGCCCAATGTCTGCCCCACTGCCGAGCAGCTGGCAGGCTGCGAGGGCTTTGTCGGCGAGTTCGGTCCCGTTGACGATGCATGTGCCGACGCTATGGCAGCCGCGGGAATGCGCATTGTCTCGAACATGTCTATCGGCCTGAACCACGTTGCCGTCGACCGGCTGGCCTCACATGGCATCACCGTCACCAACTGTCCCGGATACTGCTCGGACGATGTCGCCCAGCACACCGTTGCCCTGATGCTCGACCTGATGCGACAGGTCACGTTGCTCAACCGCGACGTGCGCGACGGCGCCTGGAATCCGCTGGGCGGGTATACCATGCACCGTACGCAAGGCCGCACGTTGGGATTGGTCTTTTTTGGCAGCATCGCGCGCGCCGTCGCGCCCATCGCGCAGGCGCTCGGCATGAAGGTACTGGTGTGGGCGCCGACCAAGACGGCAGAAGAGCTTGCCGCCGCCGGTTGCGCCAAGGCTCAAACGCTCGATGAACTGCTCGGCGCATCGGATATCCTCAGCCTGCATTGTCCGCTGATTCCCGAGACCGAGAAGCTGATTGGCAAGCGCGAACTTGCGCTTATGAAACCCACGGCATTTTTGATTAACACGGCCCGCGGGCCCATCGTGGATGAGAATGCCCTAGTCGCCGCGTTGGACGAGGGCATCGCCAGCGGTGGCACGCGCGGCATCTGCGGCGCCGCGCTCGACGTGCTCGCCGATGAGACCGCGCCCAACCAGGCTCTGATCGCGCACCCGCGCTGCATTGTCACGCCCCATTGTGCGTACAGCACGCGGGAAGCCTACGACACCGTCCGTCGCATGTCGCTGCAGGCCGTAGTAGACAAGCTCGTCTTTAACCGCAAGCCCGAACACACCGTTACCGAATAATTGGTGCAAAGTAACCTGACCCCAATGCACCAATCACGAAACCACCGATGTCATGGCAGCAGCAGCGAGCGACGGTCAGGGCGAACAAATTGGCATGAAAAGGGGGCGGCATAGACCTTTTGGTCATGCCACCCCCTTTGAATGACAAGTTGTCGCCCTGACCGCCGCGCAGCGTCGACTAAGCTAGAGGCCGAGCATCGGCTCCAGAACGAAGAAGTATGCGAGCACTACGATGCCCAGGATGATGCGGTAAACACCGAAGCACTTAAAGTCGTGACGGCGGACGAAGCCCATGAGCCACTTGATGGCGATGAGCGAAACCACAAAGGCCACAACGCAGCCCACGCCCAAGATGGCGACCTCGTTGGCGCCGAACGTGCCGCCCTTGATGAAGTACTTGACCAGCTTGAGCGCACTCGCGCCAAACATGACAGGGATGGCCAGGAAGAACGTAAACTTGGACGCCACCGAACGCGTGCAGCCCAAAAGCAGGCCGCCGATGATGGTAGAACCGGAGCGAGACGTACCAGGCACCAGCGAAAGCACCTGGAAGCAGCCGATACCCAGCGCAGTCTTCCAGCTCAAGTCCTCGAGCGTGGCGATGGAGCCAAAGTCCAGGCTATCGTTATCGTCCTCATCCTCAGCGGTAGCCGCGGCGGGTGCCGCAAAGTGCGCACCGGCGGGACGTCCGCCCGCCACCACAGCACGCGAACCAAACGAACCGGCAACGGCCATTTCCTCGCGCTTGCTCGCGCGCCAGTTCTCAATCACGATAAACAGTACGCCGTACACAATGAGCGCCAGCGCCACGACGGGAGCATTGTAGAAATGCTCCTCCATCCAGTCGTTGAGCGGCAGACCGATCGCCGCGGCGGGAATGCAGCCGAGCACAATCTTGCCCCACAGCACCCAGGTGTCGCGACGGCCCTCCTTGCCCTTGCTGGGAGAAAACGGGTTAAGGTCGTAGAAGAACAGGACGCAGACGGCCAAAATGGCGCCAAGCTGAATCACGACCAGGAACATATTCCAGAACGTCTCGCTCACGTTCATCTTGACGAACTCGTCCACCAAGATCATGTGACCGGTCGACGAAACAGGCAGCCATTCGGTGATGCCCTCGACCAGGCCCATGAAGGCAGATTTTAGAAGCTCGATGATATCCAAAGGGACCCCCTCGTTAGACACCCGCCGGTAGATGTTCTGCGGACGATGCGGGCGATGTCCCATTATCAACCGTTGGCGGTGTGACCGCGCCTACCCTTACCAAAAAACTCGCCCGTTCACAGAATTGCGAGCGGTCAAACCGAAATCCTTGGGTATAACTGCAACAAGATAAAGTGTCCGGCGGCCAACGCACCCGCGCCCGCCCGACGCACGAGCCCCGCGCCCGTGCGATAGACCAAGGAGGAAACCATGAACGAGGGCTACACCAAGGTATTTGTTTCACTCGACGGTACTGAGCAGCAGGATTTTGTGCTCGCACGCGCCATCAAGGTCGCCGCGAACAACGGCGCTAAGCTGATCATCGGCCACGTCATCGACTCCACCGCGCTCGAGAGCGCCGGTTCCTATCCGGTCGACCTGGTCAACGGCTTGGAGGAGGCCTTTAACAACTCCATCGCCAAGCAGCTCGAGGAGGCCAAGGCCAATCCCGACATTCCCGAGGTCGAGGTCATGATTCGCACCGGCCGCATTCGTGAGACGCTCAAGGATGAGATGCTCGACGTGGTCAAGCCCGATCTGGTGCTCTGCGGCGCCCGCGGCCTGTCCTCAATTAAGTACGCGCTACTGGGCTCGATTTCGACGTTCCTGTTGCGCAATACGGACTGCGACATCTTGGTCGTGAAGTAGATTCCTTCCCGCCGGCGCAAGGCCTGCGGGGTTATCACGCCGACGTCCTCGCCGCTTCGCGGCTGCGGGATGTCGGCTTAGATAACCCCTCCCGGCCTTGCGCCTTCGTCACCGTACTTCAGCGAGTTGGCTGATAAAAGATGGCGTGCCGCCCCGTTTGGGGCGGCACGCTTTGTTTGGGGCGGCACGTTTTTGTTATATGGCGATCCTGCTTAGACGAGCTTGCACTTCTGGAATGATCTTCTCGAACATTACCTCCGCCTCGGCAAAACCCTCTTCTTTGAGACCGCGCGCGGCGTCTCTTAGCGCGTCTGGAACCTCATTGCAGGTATCGGCAATCATTCCGGCAACAATTCCCCCGGGCAAACCCGCCCCGATCATATGGCTCATCACCGACCCGCGCGTTACGTCGTCAATCTTGCGGCTCCCTCCAAACGAGACGCCCATCTCGCGAACGAGACTGGGATAAACCGTTGTGCACAGCACGTCATAGAGCGGCGCCAACCTCACCTGCTTCCAACTTTCGTCCCACACGAACGACCAGTTCTTTAGATGGTTGTCGCAGTTTCCTACGGCATAATCGAACAGTTGGTTATAGCCAACAAGAAACCTATCCTCCATCTGATTCGTCGACACCCTTCGTACCGCGTCGACGATAAGCCCCAGGTAATTGACGCCCGTTGGCTCATATTTAAGCTCGCGCGAAATGCCTTTTGCCTGACAAATGTCCTCCTGGTGCAGACGATTTGGAACCAGCAGCCCATCGAGCGAACGACCACCATTAGACATCGCTCGGTCAAACCGCTTCACGGCGATAATCGGTTCGGCATCTTCAACTCGAATTAGAAAGCACTCTTCGGCTGATAGATCCATCAGCGAAGCAGCTCTCACGCACATCGCTTCACAAACCGTCTCGCCCGGAAACGCCTTCGACCCCGCTTTGAGGATATGCGTCGATGGGGCTGCCCCGTGGGGCAGATACCATCCGCCGCATAAGTCATCACCCGCATGGTAGAGGCCGATTTTCGCCTGAGCGCCCGCAAGGGAAATTCGACTCTCGAGCGCAAGACCAAAGGCCACCTCCGCTGGCGCGTACGCCAGCTTGTTCAGCTGCTTCTCCCCTATCTCCTCATAGCCCATTTCGAGACCGTCGGCCGAAGGTTCTCGCGTCAAAATCAAAGCGCCGACGGGTTCGTTGCGAACCAAATCGAGGACCTTAAAGTAATCGCCGCGTTCCGCCCGAGCCTTTTTCTCAAGGTCTCTATTGAGCTGTCCCTCTGGAATAATGCCGGAGAAAAAGGAGCTCGTTACGTCCGGGCTGAATGTCTCGGCCGACAAGGGCAACGAGGACGAAATCGGAACCGCGTCAGCATTCTCGAGGTACTCGGGGACATAGGTGAATAGCGGAAGCCCAGCATTCTCTTCCAATATGCCAAGCAGCTGGTAGGATCCCTTAAACTCACGATGAACGAACAGCGTGCCGCCCATTATTTTCCCCTCACCTTCAGAATAAAATCGATATCCACGATGGAGGCGTAGTCGAAAATGACGCCGATTTCGACCGTTGTCCGCCCCCGCTCGATATCGCCTATCACACGAAGGCTGCGACCCGTCATAGTCGCGACGTCGCGTTGAGTTAGACCAAGTTCACGCCTTCTAAGCCTAAGGGCCTTCCCCATCTCGCCCGGATCGAAAACCATGCGTTCCGAGAAAGCAGTTTCAGACGGCTTAAGTTTGATGCGCCCATCGAGCACTTTAGTCGTTGTCACCGTTCTCATGTCGCTCCTTAGCTATGTTCCCATTCGTGAACATAGTATAGAACTGTAAAGATATGTTCCCGAACGTGATTATAGCTTTACAAGTAATACCTATATTCACGTTCGTGAACATAGTAGCCAAAGTAATCGTCATCCTCCTAAACGGGAAGATTCCGTCGATTGCGCCGCGCGGACCGGCTACTCGAAGTATTGGAACTTGTTCGTTGAGAAGGCGAAGGTTACGGTGAAGCCTTCGCCGGGCTCCGACGCTGCGGTGACGGCGATGCCCATTTTGGAGCATAGGCGTGCCACCAGGTAGAGGCCGATGCCCGTTGCGCGTTTGGTCGTGCGGCCGTTGTCGCCGGTAAAGCCCTTCTCGAACACGCGGGGCAGGTCAGCTGCGCTCACGCCGCAACCGTTGTCGGCAACGGTAAGCTCAATACGCTCGCTCGCCTGGCCTTCGTCCAGTAGCGCGCCCGAAAACGTAATCTTCGCACCGTCCTCGCGCGCGTATTTAATGCTGTTCTGAATAAGTTGGCCCAGGATAAACTCGAGCCACTTCTCGTCGGTAAAGACCTCAAAATCGAGGTCCTCGCACACCGGCGCCACATGCGCCGCGATGAGCTCGCGCGCGTTGGCCTTAATCGCGCCCGTCACCAGGGCCTTGAGGCTCCAGCGGCGAATCAGATAGTCGCGCTCCACGACTTCCGAGCGCGCATAGTAGAGCGCCTGGTCGATGCAGCGCTCCACGCGGGCCAGCTCGCGACCCAGGTCATCCACGCGCGATAGGTCGTCTTCGCTGCCGTCCAGGTTTTCCAAGATCAGATGGGCTGCCGCCAGGGGCAGCTTGGCCTCGTGAACCCAACTCTCGATATAGTCGCGATAGTCGTCGGTTTGACGGCGACCTTCGGCTACCTCATCACAAGCCGCCTTGCCCACGCGGCGCAGGACCTCGTACTCGAGCTCGCCCTCGGCATAGGTCGGACACTGCACCATCTCCTGCACCCAAGCGGGGCTCTCCAGCTCCTCGGCCGCGCGCTCCAGCTGGCGCAGAAAACGACGACGGCGCGCGTACTCGATCACAATGCCGAGCATGCCAAAGATAAGAGACACGCCGACCGCAATGACCACGATAGAGACAGGCGCCCCGGCGACCGTCAGCACAAAGCAGCTCAACAGCACGCCGCACGTCCATACGGCGACGGGGAGCAGCGCGTCTTTAAAGAACTTGGCAAACGACATGGCCGGCCCCTAGACCGAATAGCCCTGGCCGCGGTGCGTGGTCAGATACCCCTTGATGCCGATTTTTTCGAGCGTAGTGCGCAGGCGGTTGATGTTGACGGTGAGCGTATTGTCGTCCACAAAGGCATCGGAGTCCCACAGGTCCTGCATGATGGCCGAGCGCGAGACGATTTTGCCCGCGCGGCTCAGGAGCAGCGAGAGGATACGAAGCTCGTTTTTGGTGAGCTCGGTGCTGTCGCCGGTTGCCGTGTTGGTGACCGCGGAGCGGGCAAGGTCGAGCTCCAGCCCCTTGTGGACGAGCGTGCTGCGCTCGTCGGCCGCCGAGGTGCGACGCAGCAGCGCATTGATGCGCGCCACGAGCACACGGGCGCTGTAGGGCTTGGGGACAAAGTCGTCCGCGCCGAGTGTCATGGCCATGACCTCGTCGATCTCGGTTGTACGCGACGTGAGGACGATGATGGGGACCTCGGACTCGCGGCGGACTTCATGGCAGATATGCTGGCCGTCTTTGACGGGAAGCGTGAGGTCGAGCAGCACCAGGTCGGGCGTTGCGGCCAAAATGTCGCGCGAGACATGCTCAAACGATTCGCAGGCCTCGACCGTAAAGCCGGCACGGGCCAGGATGTCGACGAGCTCGCGACGGATGGGTTCGTCGTCCTCAACGATATAGATCAGCGCCATGGATTACGCTCCCCTCTTGGTTGTCTTGCCACCATTATGGCTGCGAAACTGCAGGCGTGCGCCACGCGCGGTGCCAAGGTGACAGAACTGTTCGCGAGCGGAGGGGTGCTGGGCCCACCTCATGCTCGCGACGGATACGGGGAACAAAATGATTTTTTAATCCCCGTCCCAGAAAAATCATTTAGCGGCGGGCGCGGAGCTTTTCGTAGCCGTCGGCAAAGAAGGCGACCGTGGCGGCGTCGGGCTCGGCGGCATCGGCGTCGGTGGCGGGAACCACGCCGTGCTCGTCGCTCACTAGGAACAGCGCGCCCTTAAGCTGCGCGGGAATATCTACGCGCGTGACCGAGATGCCCTTGGTCTGGGCCAGCTGTTCGATGAGCGTCGCCGTGCCGCACAGGCACTCGTCCGCCGGCGCCACAAAGGCAAGCTCGCCGTTGTTGACGGCGGCGAGCAACTCGGGCGCCACGCCGGTCTCGTCGGCCTCGGAGCGGGCCTCGGCGGAACGGGCACGCAGCGCCTTGGCCGACGTATCGGCGAGCGGCTCGTACTCCCCCACCGTCATGGCGGCGTTGCCGTTGATGTCGATCACCAGCATGAGTACGCCGTCGTGCGCAGTGTAATCGCCCTCGGCAAGCGACCACTCAACGTGCTGTTTGGCCCAGCTGAGCATGTTATGGGTAAGCGGCTCGCCCTGCACCAGGCGCTCGGACAGTGCGCGAATGTGGCGGTTGAGCATGGGCACCTTTTTATTGGACATGCGCCAACGGCAGACAAGCGCGGGCTTGTCGAGCGTAAACTTCTCGACCGCCTCCTGATTGGCGCAAAAGTCCTCGTACGCACGCTGATCCTCGGCATTGCCAAACAGCTCGGCATCATCAATCTGGGGCATGGTCATACCTTTCGTGTTAGTCATTCCGTCCTCTTATACCAAAAAGACGGCCCTCCAAACGGAGCAGCCGTCTTTTGCGGAGATTATTTTGTCCCAAGGCGGAACTTAGTGGCGGAAGTGGCGGGCGCCGGTAAAGACCATAGCAATATTGTGCTCGTTGCAGGCCTGGATGCTCTCGTCGTCGCGCTTGGAGCCGCCGGGCTGGATGATGCAGGTCACGCCGTGTGCAGCAAGCACGTCGACGTTGTCGCGGAACGGGAAGAACGCGTCGCTTGCACAGGCAAAGCCGCCCTTCTCCACGCCCTCGCGCTCGCAGAAGTCCTCGGCGCGCTCGCAGGCAAGTAGCGCAGAGTCAACGCGGTTAGGCTGACCCGGGCCCATGCCAATGCCGGCCTTACCCTTGGAGACCAGGATGGCGTTGGACTTAACGCCCTTGCAGACCTTCCAGGCAAACTCGAGCTCGGCCATCTCGGCGTCGGTGGGCTTGCGGTCGGTGGGGAACGTAAAGGTCGCGGGATCCTCGGTCACGTGGTCGACCTCCTGCACCAGCATGCCGCCGTCGACGGAGCGCAGCTCCACCTGAGCGCCGTGGTCCACGCCGCCGGTCGCCAACACGCGCAGGTTGGGGCGCTTGGCCATGCGCTCGAGCGCCTCGGCGGTGTAGCTCGGGGCGATGATGACCTCGACGAACTGCTTGTTCTGATCGGCAAAGTGCTCAACCAGCTCATAGGGAACCTCGCGGTTGCAGGCGATGATGCCGCCAAAGGCGCTCTTGGGATCGCAGGCGAAGGCGCGGTCGTAGGCGGCCGTGATGTCCTCGGCAACGGCGGAACCGCAGGGGTTCTGGTGCTTGAGGATCACGCAGGCCGGCTCGTCGAACTCGCGGACCAGGTTCCAAGCGGCGTCGGCATCCAGATAGTTGTTGTAGCTGAGCGGCTTGCCCTGGATCTGCTCGGAGCCAACGAGCGGGAACTGCGAGCTCGCGGTGTTCTCGCAGCCCTCGGCAAAGCGGTAGACCGTAGCCTTCTGCTGAGGATTCTCGCCATAGCGCAGGTCGTCGACCTTCTCCAACGAGATCTCGAGCTTGGCAGAGGTATCCGCCACGTCGCTTGCCTGGGCGGCAAGCCAACGGGAGATAGCCGTGTCGTAGGCGGCGGTGGTCTGGTAGACCTTCACCTGCAGGCGACGACGGGTGGAAAGCGTGGTGCAGCCACCGGTCTCGTGCATCTCGGCCAGGACGGCATCATAGTCGGCAGGGTCGGAAATGACGGTAACGCTCGTGGCGTTCTTGGCGGCAGAGCGCAGCATGGAGGGGCCACCGATGTCGATGTGCTCGATGGCGTCCGCGAAGGTGACCTCGGGGTTGGCGACGGTCTTCTCGAACTCGTACAGGTTGACGACGACCAGGTCGATCAGCTTAATGCCGTGCTGAGCGGCCTCCTGCATGTGCTGCTCGGAATCGCGGCGGGCCAGCAGCGCGCCGTGAACCTTGGGGTGCAGGGTCTTAACGCGGCCGTCCATCATCTCGGGGTAGCCCGTGAACTCCTCGATGGGGGTTACGGGAACGCCCGCGTCCTCGATGGCACGAGCCGTGCCGCCCGTAGAGATGATCTCGACGCCAAAGTCATCGACCAGCGTCCGTGCGAAATCGACGACGCCCGTCTTATCGGTAACCGAGATCAACGCGCGTGCGATCTTCACATCAGATCCCATGCAGTCCTCCTGTCTGGTACGCCGCCGTGCTCTGTGAGTCGGTGATACGTCGATCTGCAGCGCTCGCGCAGCGGCATTGAAAATACTGATTCAATGTAGCGCATCGAGCGCATCGATGCACCCCGCAACGGGCGCATGTGCAGAAAAAGTTTGCGAGCAGAGGGGATGGGCACGGCACCGGGCACGGTAAGTTCATGGAACACAGGGGCACCATAATTAGATGCCAATAGCGTGGTAGAACTGTGCTCGATATGCATCCGCAAAAGAAAGAGGCACCATGGTCTCGCGGGTTCTCTACCGACCGTTTGATACCGAAGACTTCGACGCCATCGCGCTGATTCTGCAGCAGCTTTGGCATAACAATTCGGATAACGATGAGTACAACCGCCTTGAGGCCGCGTGCGACCTCGCCTATTGCCTTTCTTCATCGACGTTTTCGCAGGTTGCCGTAATCGACGGTCAGGCGCGTGGCATTGCGCTCGCGCGCGCGGGACAGAGTTCCGGCGCCACCGTCAAGGAACATTGGATGGACACCGAACGCGCTCTGCTATCGCAGATGCGTGAACTGGAGCCCGATGCCTGCGCCGAGTATCTCTCGTTTGTGCGCGCAACCATCCGAACCAACAACCGCCTGCTCGAGAAAAGCCCGCTGCCGCATGACAACGAGGTCACGCTGCTTGCCGCGGATCGCGATGTCCACGGCCTGGGCGTTGGCACGGTGCTGCTCGACGCTGCAATCTCGCATCTGTCCTCGTGCGGGGCGACCAGCGCGCACCTGTACACCGACTCCAACTGCTCGTGGAAGTTCTACGAGTTGCACGGCTTTAAGCGCACGGCCACGCACCGAGCCAACCGCGAGGAACGCCGCCACGCCATGCCGCGCGAAAGCTTCCTCTACGAACTCGACCTAACAGCCTAGCCCGGGCAGCCACACCTAGTCATTTAAGTCTGTCCCCAATGAGTGGCCTAGGGGTTTGTAGATAGCCGTGGTCAAAAAACATCAAATATGAGTACTGCTACCTTTTTAGTAGCAGCAACTTGGGGCATTTTTGATGCTTGTAGGCATGACGACCAGCTGCACGAGCTGACGTAGCTCCTCAAATGTTCAATAAAATGGGCTCCTAACGAGAAGTACTCTCATTAGGAGCCCATTATTATGTGCAAACATATGTGACCAACGCAGCAACAGTACTCATATTTGGCATTTTTTGTCCACTGCCCCTTGCGCGAAGATCCGCAGCGGAAAGTTTGACCCGTTTCGATGCACAAAAATGGGATGAATCTTCCCTGGCAACCGCCCAGAAAGATCCACCCCAAAGCAAGCGCTCGCTAGAACGTTCCGCCGCCGCCTCCGCCGACGCCGCCACCGCCGCCGCCAGAGAAGCCGCCGCCGCTGCCGCCGCTCGAGCTATCGGAACTCGAAGCCAGCTCGCGGATGGTCTCATGATACACATCGTTGAACGAATCGAGCGGAGACTCGTTGCCGTAGTGATGGTAATACCACCAGTAGCAGGGGTAGTTGTCGTAGAAATCGTCGCTGTTGCGCAGGTCCGCAGGCACGGCCTCGGCCAGCTGTCGCAGCACTTCTTTCGAAACGCCCAGGGCAACGCCCATCACCAGCAGTTTGTTCCACAAGATCAGGTCGCTGGGGATAGCCTCCTTCAGGCGAGTAAAGTCCTCGAGCCAATGCTTGAGCGCCTTGCAGCGAGCCGCCACCTCGGCGCCCTCCGGCGTGTAACGGCGGAAGGTGCAGCTCAGGACAAAGCCCACGATCGTGACGGGAATCGAGATCATAGCGGCGCCGACGTTGGCGTCCGCAAAGTCGGTATAGATCAGAGAGCCCAGAATGCCAAAGACAATGATGATGCCGAGAACCAGGCCGGCCACCATCGCGATAGTGCCATCCGATGCGATAAACTCGCGCGCCTCCAGCTTGCCCTTAACCGTGCTCTGATAGTCCTCGAGCTTGTCGCCAACAGATGTGGTGCGCTCGCTGGCATACTCCTCCAGCTCGCTAAACGTGCGCGAACGGACGCCGTCTTTATCGGGCTTAACGCCGGCGAAGAAGACCTTGAGCACATCGCGATCGATGCCGTCCTTCTTGGCAGCCTTCCAGGCCTCGTCGGTCACTGTGATGCGATACGTCTGCTCCTCTTTTTCGCGACGGAGCAGACCCTTCTTCTTGGTCTCGGTCGCTTCTTCCAGCTTGATCACGCGGTCGTCGGTGAGCTTCATAAGCGTGGCGATATATGCCTGATCGGGCACGTCGTTCCAGCTCATGAGAGCTGCAAGCACCGCGGGATGGTCGGCCGAGGGCACATCGCGGAAGTAGTCGTCCTGGAAGAGCGGCTTGGGCTTGGGCCTGCGCAGCTTAAGCATCACGATCACACCGGTATAGGCAACCGCCACGACAACACACACCACGGCAATCGCGCCGGCAACCGCACGCGCGTGCTCACGGCGAGCGTTGGCCTCGTCGGCCCATTCCTTCTCTTCGCTCAGAATCGTCGACATGCGCTTTTCGCCCGAGACGGCAAGCTGCGGCACCCAGTCGCTGGGGAAGGCGATGCGTGCCTCGGCGAATTCGCCCTCATGCACGCAGGGAATGGTATAGGTGACCATGGGCTCGTCCGCATCGAGCGACACGTCGCCCGTCAGCGGGCCGTGGCCCCATGCGCGGAAGTTATCGCCCTTGACGGCAGCCGTCCCGGCAGCGGCATTTGCGAAGTACACTTCCATCTCGACGTCATCGGAATCCGCCGACCAGCCGTCGCCGACGAATTTCCAGTAGAGCTCGGCGGTATCGGCCCAGTTCATAACCGCACCGGTCATGGAATAACTCACGTAGTAGATTGCGCTGTCGCCGCTCTCGTGAGGGCTGAACACCTTAATCTTTACGCCGTCGTCGGACTGCTCCACCGTGTAAACGCCGTCGTCGCCTTTGTTTGCGCTGTCGACCTTGTTAAACGCAGTGTCGTCTTCCTCGACGCTCAGCACATTGACGACCACCGAGCCGCCTTGCTGGTTAGAGCCTGTATTGATATCCCAATACACGCCGTTGATGTCGTCGTCGAAATCGAACTGGCGTCCCTCGACAACGGTCAGCGAACCATCGGCCTCAACCGTGGCGCCGATGTAGGTTTGGCTCATGGAGTAGCCGTCGGCGTGCGCGACGGCAGGCAGCAACAACAACGCAAGCGCGACGAGTGCGCAGACGGAAGCGAACCGCGCAAACAGGCGGCGCTGCCGACAGGGCTGGGCAACGGGGGCGTTCATAGGCACATCCTTTGTCTGTGGTACCAGTAGCGTCATTGTCCCACGTTTGCGGGTTCATGTGACGAACATCTAGGTCAGCGGAGCGTCAAAACGGGACGAAAGTCACACCCGCGGCCGGCACCTGGGGACGTTCCTTATCTGCCGGCAATCTGGGACACTCCTTGGCATAGCCCGCTCCGGCAATAGATACCACTTCATAGCTCCATCACAGGTGTAGCGGCTTTGTGTGGGCGCGGCGTGAGCCGATTAAGCCGGCGAGCGAGGGGCATAAAGCAGTTGAGCGAAAACGGTTTGCCCCTTTGCCGTCCGCTCGAGGATCATGTCCCCCTTTTCCGCGGAAACCCCGGCAGTTGCGAAGAGCTGCCGGGGTTTCTGTCGTTTAAGGAGTTTAGGCCGGCGGGAGGTAATCGAGATGTTGAGTCGGTGTCCGCCACGCGCAACGCGCGGCCTCAGCAACTTGCAGGCCACGGCAGCGTCTCCCCCACCGCGCCCCGCGCTATACTCGTCCGCATGGACATCAACGCACGCAACATAGCAACACCCGCCGCCGACGCGCCAACGACGCCGGCCGCCCCCACCCCCGTCGTGGGGCGCTTCGCCCCGTCGCCCTCGGGCCGTATGCACCTGGGCAACGTGTTCAGCTGCCTGTGCGCATGGCTTTCGGCCCGCAGCCAGGGCGGCAGCATCGTGTTGCGCATCGAGGACCTGGACGATCGCTGCAAGCGGCCGGAGCTTGCAGCTCAACTGATTGACGACCTGGCTTGGCTGGGCCTGGAGTGGGACGAAGGTCCCTACTACCAGCACGATCGCCTAGACCTGTACGAGGACGCCCTGCACAAGCTGCAAGACGCCGGCCTCACCTATCCCTGCTTTTGCACGCGCGCTGAGCTCCATGCCGCGAGCGCGCCGCACGCCAGCGATGGCACGCCCATCTACCGTGGCGCCTGTCGAGGCCTTTCGGCCGAAGAGGTTGCCCGCCGTAGCACCCTGCGCGCCCCGGCAACGCGCCTGTGCGTACCAACCGTCGACGACCTCGCGGACGACGTAATCGAGTTTGTAGACCGCACGTACGGAGCCCAATGCGAGGCGCTCGCCACCGAGTGCGGCGACTTTTTGGTGCGCCGCAGCGACGGCGTGTTTGCCTACCAGCTTGCCGTGGTGGTCGACGACGCCACCATGGGCGTCACCGAGGTCGTACGCGGATGCGATCTGCTGGGCTCCACGCCGCGCCAGATCTATCTGCAGCATCTACTGGGACTGCCCACGCCGCACTACGCGCACATTCCGCTGCTCATGGCACCGGACGGCCGTCGCCTTTCCAAGCGCGACCGCGATCTGGATCTGGGCGAACTCCGCGCCCGCTTTGGCACGCCCGAGGCGCTGCTGGGCTGGCTCGCCGGACAAACAGGCATCGCACCGGACACCACGCCATGTACAGCCAAGCAACTGGTCGAGCACTTTAGCTGGGACGTCATCCGCGCACACCGGGAAAACATCACCATAACGGCCGAGTAGCCAAATACGCCCCGCCCCTACGCAACATCCCAGGGCTGGAGTTCGTCGCCCAGGCGAACGATGCAGTCGTAGAGCACGGTGTGGCGCTCGGCCGGGTTGGCATCCCGATGAAAATGCCCGTAGTACCAGCGCTTGTAATCCAAGCGGTCTTCCAGCTCATCGAAAAATGCCGTAAGCCGATCAACGGCGGGGTAATTCCAGCCAGGCCCCGGATAGAGCGTGGGCGAAAGCATGAGCGTAGAGCAGGTGTGGGTGATCACGTAGTCGACCTTCCAACCCACGCTGTCGAGCTTTGCCCGTGCCTCCTCAAAGTTGCGCTCGTCCGGCAGCTCCTGTGGCCACCAGCTGGAATAGGGAATGCGGTATTCCTTATCCACGCTCGTGGCGCCGCCCATGCTAAAAATCGTTGAGCCGTCGAGCTCAAAAACCTCACCGCGCGTCAGGCGCCGTATGGGAGAGGTATCCGACAGGCGCTGCGTCAGCCCACCGTGCCACAACTCCATGGGGCGCTCCGCCCAGTGATCGAAACGCTCGTGATTGCCGTCGACGAACAGCACGGTATAGGGACGCGATTCCAGCCAGGCGATGTCGGCGCATTCCTCGGCAGAGAAATCCCACGGAAAGCCAAAGTCGCCCGCGACAATCAGATAGTCGTCGCTCGTCAGACTATCCCCAAGATCCCAGTCGCGCAGCTTTTGCATGTCGGCACCGCCGTGAATATCGCCTGTCACATAGACCGTCATCGGATCACCACTTCCCTGTAAGTCGCTAGCCCACATTCTGCACGATCGCCAAGCAAACCGTTCCAGCCCTTCCGTCCCTTAGGGCTTACCCTTCGTTCTTCCATCCAAACGGGTCGAGCACCCAAAAAATCAGATCGAGCACGCCGCCGGTCATCATGGCGCCGGCAAGGGCCATGCAAACGTGCAGAGAACTGGCACTTCGGAGCACGTCAAATGGCCCCAGAACAGCCAGCAGCGCGACCGCTGCGCCGGCTACGCACAGCGCGAGGCACGGCCCCGCGTCCTTGACGCACTTCTTTGCAAGGTGCTTGGTGTTGTCACTCATTGGTATCGAACTCCTTAGAGGGTCGTTGTTCAGATACATGCCGCCGCGGCAGAACGGAACGGCAGGGTAAGTGTCCCATGTCGTGCGGACATATTTGAGTTACCCTACATTTATCCTAGTTTGATAGAATGTAGGGTAACTACTCAGGAAGGAGGCACCATGTCCGTCTTAGAAGATGTCCTAGAAGAGGAATATGCACGCTCTAGTCGCCTTTTGGACCTCATGGAACAGGAAATCGGTCTCCTTCCAAAGGGCAGCATCCGCATGCGATACATAAAAGGCCACGAATACTGCTACCTCAACTATCGAGTCGGTGACAAGGTTAAAAGCGACTATGTCACCACTGCAGAGGTTGATGAGCTGCGAGCCAAAATCGAACGCCGAAGAGCTCTCGCGGCTGCCATTAGAGAGCAGAAGCGATCTCAGAAGCAAATCATACGGGCGTTGGGAAGGGTGCCAAATGTTGACTGAGCAGCAACAAGCTTTCTTAAAAGTACTTGACTTGGTTGAAGAAGCAGGGTGCATAGACCATGTTATCCTCATCGGATCCTGGGCGGAATTTGCCTATAGAGAAGCCGAGGTGCTGCCGGATTTTTGTCCAAATATCAAAACAATGGATATTGACTTCCTTGTCCGAAACCTACGGCGACCCAGCCCGGCGGCACGCTTGACCGTCCTCGCAAAAGAACGAGGCTTCTTTGTCGAATCCGACCGCATGAGCGGAACAACAAAGCTGCTAGATATCACCGGTCTTGAAGTTGAGTTTCTCATTGGGAAAATGGGCGCCGGAAAAGAACCTGCACTTAAAACGAACATCGGCGTGACAGCTCAGGCGCTATGGCATATGGACGTCATTTTGAAAAACACCATCGAAGTTCGCTGTTTCAACCATATCGTGACTGTTCCAACCCCTGAGGCATATGTAATTCACAAGATGATAATCAACGGCGAACGGGGCAAAAAGGCCGAAAAAGATGCCCGCGCCGTGAATAATTTGCTCCCGCTGTTGAACGAGGAAAAGCTGACAAAGATATTCGGTTCACTTTCCAAAAAAGAGAAAGCGCGAGTCCGTACGTTTGCAGAAGCTCATGGCGTTGCGGAGTGTATCTTGGGAAACATCTAAGCCGTTGGCGGGCAGCATACTGGGCAGGGCGTTTTGCCTCGTTTGAGTGCGGATGCCAGTGGCACACTTGTTCTGACGGCGGTTCGTGGAAGGCCTTTGCATCCCATGGCGTTGTGATAACGCTTGCCACTTTTGGTGACGATCACATTGACCGTTGAGACGTCCATGCCACGGGACTCGCTAGGCATCGCCATCTTTTGGCACTCCGAAACTTGTTCATTGGATTTTCCGCTCGAAAAACCAGGGTCGCAGAATCGATTGATGTAGCTGTCGAAACATCCATCGAACAGCAGCCCCGTTGCCAAGCCCGCCATGAACCCACAGGCAATCGCGGCCTCTCCTCTAATTTGCATATGTCCCTCCTTAATTAATCTTGAAGATAAAAGCGGCGCGCGCCGCAGGACCGGTACCGTCAAGATTCTTTCGCAAATTGATTTAGCCGTCTCCGGCCCCGTCCTCTTCTAGCCCTCCGCCTTTCCCCTCAGCTCGTCCATCTCCTCCAGCTTCGACATGTCCAAGTACCTCCTCTTGCCCCACTCGTGCTCC
>JAXJJM010000032.1:0-34118 GCA_036298225.1 Collinsella sp. | reverse complement strand
GCGCCATATGTTTCAGAAGGTAATGTAAAGATACATAATCGTCAAGACGGCAACAATCAGAAGTTATGGAGGGTAACAATGGAATATAGTAAGGAAGATTTAATGGAAGCAAAAAAGCAAATTTGGGGAGTGGGAGAGAACTCAAGAACATCGACCCAGAGAAGGTCGACAGGAACACGATCAAGTCGAACGTCCAGTTCGTCTGCATCGACCTTACCGAGGGCGAGGACGAGCAGCAGATATTCGACACCATCAACTCGCTCGGGGTGCGCCTGACGACGGCGGAGCTCCTCAAGAACTACTTCTTCAACCGCGAGAACGAGCAGGCGTTCAAGGAGTGCTGGGAGGACGTCTTCGAGCCCACGGCTGAGAAGAGGGAGTATTGGGAGCAGGAGGTCGTTACCGGGCGCATCAAGCGCACGCTCGTCGACCTGTTCTTCGACGCGTTCCTCCAGATCCTGGTTCAGGACAAGAAGCGCGGCGTCACGACCGAGGACAAGCTCTTCTATTCGCGTACGTCCAACCTCTTCCAGTCCTACAAGGACTTCATCGGCAGGTACTGCAACGGAGACAAGGACGAGATTCTCGACAGCATGAAGGCGTATGCCGAGGTGTTCGAGTCCACGTTCGACCCCGGCTGCTGCGACGCGGACATCCCCTCCGCTCCCGGCGTCGAGCGTCTGAACGTGCTGATATTCGGCCTCAAGAACTCGACGCTCATCCCGTATGTGCTCTATGTTCGCAAGAACGCGGAATCTTCGAGCGAGGAATCTGAGGTCTATGCCCTGCTTGAGAGCTACATCGTCCGCCGCATGCTGGTTCAGGCGACCACGAAGAACTACAACAGGCTGTTCACCTCGCTGATCCTGAACGAGGTGAAGGACGCGGAGGCCCTGAGGAAGGCTCTCGAAGCCAATGACGAGGCGACGACGTACATGCCCGGCGACGCCGAGGTTCGGACGGCATTCGAGGAATCGTGTCTGTACAATCTCCAGTCCAAGGGCGTCCTCTATCTGCTGGAAAGCGCCATTCGTCCGGGCATGAGCAGCACGGCCCTGCTCGGGTTCAACCAGTACACCCTCGAGCACATGATGCCCAAGAAGTGGCGCAACAAATGGGGAGCCCTAGACGATGAGGCTGCCACGCGAAGGGACCGGAAGCTCCTCACGCTCGGCAACCTCGCCATCATCACGCATTCGCTCAACGCCTCCATCCGCGATGCCGATTGGCCCACCAAGAAGCAGGGAAAGGGATACAAGGACGGCCTTGCCCTCTGCGCCGCCGGCCTTGCGACCATGGCCGGCGCCCTGGAGAAGGAGTCTTGGGACGAGGGCGATATCGCCGACCGCGCCGAATGGCTTGCGGACAAGGCGTTGGAGGTCTGGCGTTAAGCCCTACCCGCGTCCCATTCCGAAGATACTTGCGGTGTTGGATTCTGCATCCATTACGGCTGTCGCTGGCCCTTCCAAAGGTGCGGCCCGCTCCAACGGTTCAGACACCGAATCGTCAACCCCCTCGTCGAGCGCCAGGAAGAACTTCATCACGAGCCCGAGCCTCTGCTGCAGAGCCTCGCTCAGTTCGCCGTAGGAGGCCGCCAGCCGCACCTCCTTGGCCAACTCCGCCATCGAGTCCTTCAGCGCCTTCTGAACGCTTACGGAGGGCTTCACCTCGACCTGGGTATCGGTGAGCTTGGCGATGATGTAGTCCTGCCTGCTCATGCCGCTCCAAGCTGCCATCTCGCATATGAGCTTGCGCTCCTCGGGCGTGCAGCGAAACGCCATCGTCTTGCTGCGCTTGCGGGCGCTGTTCTCGCACGGCATCTTGCTTACCCCCTCGCCCCGTCGAGCGCGGCGGCCATCTCGTCCTGCTTCGTGGGGAACAGGTGCGCGTAGCGGTAGGTGATGTCCACCGCCTCGTGGCCCATGCGCTCGGCGATGGCCAGCGCGGAGAAGCCCATCTCGATCAGCAGGCTCACGTGGCTGTGGCGTATGTCGTGTATGCGGATGCGCTTCACGCCAGACGCCTTGCACCCTCGCTCCATCTCGTGGGCCAGGAAGTGCTTGGTCACGGCGAACAGGCGCTCGTCGGGGGCGACGTCGTCGCGCATCTCGATGAAGTCGGCCATCTCGTCGCGCAGGAAGGCGGGCATGACGATCGTGCGCACGGACTTGGGCGTCTTGGGGTCGGTCACGGTGTCAACGCCGTGGAGGCTCTGGTACGACTTGTTGATGCGCAGCCGCGAGCTATCCAGCATGAAGTCGGACGGAGTGAGCGCCAGGAGCTCGCCGCAGCGTATGCCCGTCCAGTAGAGCAGCTCGAAGGCGTGGAACGACAGCGGCTTGTCCATGACTGCCTCGCTGAATCTCAGGTACTCGTCCTTGGTCCAGAACTGCATCTCGCCGCCCTTCTTCGAGCCTATCTTGTCGACCCTGCGCACTGGGTTGTCGGTGAGGCCGTAGTAGCGCTCGGCGTGGTTGAAGATGGCGTTCAGTTGGTTGTTTACCGTGCGCAGGTACGTCGGCGCCCAGGGCTTCCCGTCGGCGTCCCGGTGCTCGGTGAGCTCGTTTTGCCACCTGATGACGTCGATCGGCCTCACGTCGCACATGCGCATGTCTCCGAAGAACGGCACGAGCTTGTCGTTGATGATGTACTCCTTGGTGATCCACGTGTGCTCGCGTATGCGGGGCTTCACCTCGGAGGCGTACACCTCGACGAACTCGGAGAACGTCATGTCCATGGCCCCGCCGTTAAGGCTCTTGAACTGGCTCTCCCACACTGCGGCTTCCACCTCGGAGGAGAAGCCGCGCTTCGTCTTGTGGCGCTTCGAGCCGCGGGCGTCGCGGTAGTAGCACTGCACGTAGAACGTGCCGTTGTTGCCATCCTTGTACACGGGCATGTCAGTCCACCTCCGGGAAGTACAGGGCGTCGAAGACGTCGCTTCGAACGCGCCCGCGGATAACCACGCGCCCGCGCGCCTCCTGCTCGGCGTTTATCTTCCTGATCACCTCGTAGGCGCTGCCTTTCTTGATCCTCAGCAGCTCCGCGACCTCGTCGGCGTCCAGCATGTGCGGCCTCGGCGTCTTCGCCACCTTCTCGTCCATGGTTCCTCCAATCAATAGCGTACGGATACGTACGGTTTACAGATTGAGAGTAAACGTACGAATCCGTACTGTCAATAGAATTGCGTACATTTGCGTACGCTGATAAGATGTGCGGGTAAGTAATTCCAGGAGGAGGGCGCATGTCCGTAGGCGAGAACATAAGGCGGTACCGCAAGTCGCATGGCATGACGCAGGCGCAGCTGGCCGAGGCCGTCGGCCTGACCGAGGGGGCCGTGCGCCACTACGAGAGCGGCATCCGCGCCGTCAAGCCCGAGCTGCTCGAGTCCATAGCTGCAGCGCTCGGCGTGTCCGTCAACGCCCTCAAGGATTACGGCGTCGAGACCGCGGGCGACCTCATGTCGCTGCTCGTGCGGCTCGAGGACTCCTTCGGGATCGTTCCCGCAGCCGACGGCTCGGGCCTCTCCCTGAAGCCCAAGGCTCCGCATGCGCCCAAAGCCGCGATGGCGATCGAGCTGTGGGCCGAGAAGCGCGCGCAGCTCGAGAACGGCGAGATCGACGCCGCCGAGTACGAGGACTGGAAAGCCTCGCTGTAGCGGCTCTCTGCATTTTGCAACCAGCGCAACCGAATCAGGACGCCAAGCTAGGCGGTGAGCGTTGCGCGTTCCTGCGCATGCTGAGTTTTTACTCCCCATTGCATGCAAAGGCATTTTCGGCGCACCTGGGGAGTAAATGACGCGGTGGCTTACATGGCGGCACACTACAGCACACGGCGGCATTTCCCCTGGTTACTCCTGTTTTCATTGAGACGGCGAGATTCTTTACTCCCCATTAACCACCTGGGGAAACGCCGTGCGGAGACCGCAAAAATGCCCACTGAGTTCGATTTGAGTTTCACGGGCCCCGAAACGGCCCCGTTTCGCCCTCGGGGACAAAAACCGCGCGTCTACTCACTTGGGATGAATCTTTACTCCCATTCCTCCGAATGCCGCACCGTACCTTGCTGTCTTGAAACACGGGGAGTAAATGGCGAAATCGCAGGTGAAAGGGAGTAAAACGGCAAAGAAAAAGCCTCCGTCCCAGCACGGGAACGGAGGCCAGATTATCGTATTTACTCACCAATGTCGCTGGTGGCTTTGCCGTGACTATCGTACGAAACGAAACTCAGCAGCACAGTGCGGCACTCAAAAGTGCAGGTCAGAACCCTGTCAACCTACTCCCACTCGATGGTCGCGGGCGGCTTGGACGTGATGTCGTAGCACACGCGGTTGGCGCCGGGAACCTCGGCCACGATGCGGCCGGAGATGCGGGCCAGCACGTCGTAGGGTAGCTTGGCCCAGTCGGCGGTCATGGCATCGCTGGACTCGACGGCACGCAGGATGATCGGGCGCTGATAGGTGCGCTCGTCGCCCATAACGCCAACGGACTTGATGTCGGGCAGAACCGCAAAGTACTGCCAGCAGCTGTGCTCGGAGTTGCGCTCGCCGGTCTGTTCAAACAGACGCTGGTTGTAGGCGTCGAGCTCCTCGCGCACGATGGCATCGGCGTTCTTGAGAATCTCGAGCTTCTCCTTGTCGACCGCACCGATGATGCGGATGGCCAGACCCGGGCCCGGGAAGGGCTGACGGAACACGATGTGAGCCGGCAGGCCCAGCGCCAGACCAAGCGCGCGGACCTCGTCCTTAAAGAAGTGGTCGAGCGGCTCGATGAGGTCGAAGTGCACGCCCTCGGGGAACGGGATCAAGTTGTGATGGCTCTTGATGGTGGCCGTCTTGCCACCCGTCTTGCGAGCGCCGGACTCGATGATGTCGGGGTAGATGGTGCCCTGAGCCAGGTACTTGACCGGCTTGCCATCGGTCTCGAGCTGCTGTGCCACGGCGAAGAACTCTTTCCAGAACTGCGTACCGATGATGCGACGCTTCTCCTCGGGCTCGGTCACGCCGGCCAAAAGCTCGGCATAACGGTCCTCGGCGTGGACGTGGATAAAGTCGACGTCAAACTGCTTGGTGAAGACCTCCTCCACCTGCTCGGGCTCGCCCTTGCGCAGCAGGCCGTGGTTAATGAACACGCAGGTCATCTGCTTGCCCACGGCGCGGGCGCCCAGCGCAGCCACGACGGAGGAGTCGACGCCGCCGGACAGGGCCAGAATCACGCGGTCGTCGCCGACCTTCTCGCGGAACTCGGCCGTCATGGTCTCGACCAGGTTGTCCATGCTCCAGTTGGGCTCCAGGCCGCAGATCTCAAACAGGAAGTTGCTCAGCAGCTGCTGACCGTACTCGGAGTGCTTGACCTCGGGGTGGAACTGCGTGGTGAAAATCTTGCGCTCGACGCACTCCATGGCGGCAACCGGGCACACGTCGGTGCTGGCGGTAACGGTAAAGCCCTCGGGCACCTCGGAAACGGCGTCGCGATGGCTCATCCACACGGTCTGCTCCATGGGCGTGGAGTTAAAGAGCTTGGCGCCTGCCGTGCGCGTAATGGTAGCGCGGCCGTACTCGCCCACCTCGGAGTGGCCGACCTTGCCGCCGAGCGTCACGGCCGTGATCTGATGGCCGTAGCAGAAGCCCAGGACGGGAAGGCCCAGGTCAAAGATGGCAGGATCGATGGACGGAGCGTCCTCGGCATACACGGAGGCCGGGCCGCCGGAAAGGATGAGCGCAGAGGCGTTCATCTCGCGAATCTCGTCGGCCGAGATGTCGCAGGGGACGATCTCGGAATACACGTTGAGGTCGCGGACGCGACGGGCAATGAGCTGACCGTACTGCGCACCAAAGTCGAGTACGAGGACCTTTGCGGAAGCCTTTTGATCCATGGTTCCCCCTCTTGTTGGCGGGGAGCCGGTGCCCACCCGCGTGAATGAACGAAAATAACCTCCATAGTGTACACGTTATATGGGGTTTCTCGCCCCTCACGGCCATCAGCGCACGGCAAACGCACGACCTGGGCCCCTATTTGACGGCAATTGAAGTGTTACCAAACGTTACAGATGATGTAATACGTTTGAACATTGGACGCCCTGTGCCACAATACTGCCGAACGACTCCGCCTCTGCGGCGGCAAATACGATAGGAATACCAGCATGAAGCGCATCCTTCTCATCGCCACGGGCGGCACCATCGCATCGACCGAGGACGGCAACGGCCTCTCCCCCGCCCTGACCGGTGAGGAGCTCGCCCAGAGCGTCCCCGAGATCTCGGGCCTCTGCGAGCTCGACGTGGTGCAGCCCATGAACATCGACAGCACCAATATGCGCCCCAGTGACTGGATGCGTATCCGCGACGTCATCGTCGAGGGTTATGCCGACCACGACGGCTTCGTGATTCTGCACGGCACCGACACCATGAGCTACACCGCGGCGGCGCTTTCCTATCTGATTCAGGACAGCCCCAAGCCCATCGTGCTCACCGGCTCGCAAAAGCCCATGGGCAACCCCTTTACCGACGCCAAGCTCAACCTGTACCAGAGCCTGCTCTATGCGCTCGACGAGCATTCGCACGATGTGTCGATTGTGTTTGGCGGCGTCGCCATTGCCGGCACGCGCGCCCGCAAGCAGCGCACCATGAGCTTTAACGCGTTCATTAGCGTCAACTATCCGCCCATTGCCTACATCCGCAATGACCGCATCGTGCGCAACGGGCTTCACGGTACGCATCAGGGCGAAAACCCGGTGCATTTCTACGACAGCATCGACCCGCGCGTATTTGTACTCAAGCTTACGCCCGGCGTAAACCCGGGCATCCTCGACGCCCTAGCCGATAGCTACGACGCCGTGATTCTAGAGACCTTTGGCATTGGCGGTATCCCCGAGTTTGGTGAGTCGGGCGAGTCGTTCCAAGAGGCAATTTTCCGCTGGGTCGATTCGGGCCGCACCGTCGTTATGACCACGCAGGTCCCCGAAGAGGGCCTCGATCTGGGCGTTTATGAGGTTGGCCGTGCTTACGCCGATCATCCGGGCATTCTGCGCGGCGATGACATGACCACCGAGACGCTCGTGGCCAAAACCATGTGGGCGCTCGGCCAGTCACGCGATGCGGCTGAGATTCAGCGTCTGTTCTACAGCCAAGTCAACCACGACCGCATCCCGATGGCGTAATTCAGCTGTCGGCGGGTATCCCCTATTCGATACCCTCAAGAAGCTCTGACACCGTCATACCGAGTGCGGGTGCGATCTTAAATAGAACCTTGAGCGTGAAATTTGCCGTCCCATCTTCGATTCGGTCGAGGTAGGGTCGGCTGATTCCTGTCGCCACACAAAAATCAACCTTGGAGATACCAAGGTCTCTGCGTGTCTCTTCGACCCGCCTACCAAGAATCTGTTTCGCACGTTCGTCCATGCAGCCGAGTTTGAAATGGAGCCGAACATAAACGTAAACTATAGTTTACGTTTTGCCGAATACACAGGAGTTTTCTATGTCGGGTTCTTCGGTCCGCATGTACCGAGCCACGCCTCGCACAAACAGCGCGCCGCCCAAGCTCGTCGTCGTTGAATCAGAATGCCTTTCGCCCGATGAGCGCACAGCATTTGCATTGCTATCAAGTCGCGTCGCCGCCGTTCTGGTCCCTTGCCCGGCGCAAGGTGAACTTGCTATCCAATGCCAGGCGCACAGCTGCTCGCTCAATCAGGCTGCCGTGATCGCAACCAGCCAACGCGGTCTGCCCCTTCTCCTGGAAGCCGGTATCGCACTCGCCCTTCGCGGCGCCGGATACGAAAACGAGGCCGCCGCCGACATGGTCTTTAAACCACGATCGAGCGGCGGCCTCGCAGCAGCTATCGAATATGTGTGCAGACTCGTTGCCTAAAAGGACAAGCTAGAAACCAAAGCCAAAGCCCGTTCCGGTAATCGCCGAGTACATAAAGTAAACGTTGATCACGTTGAGGAACACACCCGTGATGCAACCGTTGCGCAGGTAGCGTTCGCACACGATGCGCGCCATGGCGGCGGAGTCATCATTGTTTTTAGCTTGACGTCCCGCCGTAAAGTATGTCGCCACGCTCAGCAGCAGGTTGAGCACCGGCAGCGCCAGCAACTCGTAGCTCTTGCCCCAGCGCGTCACCTCGCCGGCGGCGTTAAACTTCGTTGCCACCTCGGGACCAATGTTGGGGATAACGCACGCTGCGACCACCAGCGGAATCACCGCAAGTACGAGCAGAGCAATACCCATGTAGCCAGCTTTTTTGCCGTATTTAAACATATGCGTCGCCCTTACACGTTAAAGCGGAAGTGCACGACGTCGCCATCGGCCATGACATAGTCCTTGCCCTCAATACGCAGTTTGCCGGCGGCCTTGGCGCCCTGCTCACCGCCGAGCTCGATGTAGTCGTCATAGCCAATGACCTCGGCCTTAATAAAGCCGCGCTCAAAATCGGTGTGGATGACGCCGGCGGCCTGCGGGGCGGTCGCGCCCTGACGAACCGTCCAGGCCTTGACCTCCATCTCGCCGGCCGTAAAGAACGACTGCAGACCGAGCAGCTTATAGGCCGCCTGCGCGAGCACGTCCAGACCGGGCTGCTCCAGGCCCAAGCTCTCCAGGTAGTCGGCGGCGTCCTCGGGATCGAGCTCGGAAAGCTCGGCCTCAATCTTGGCGCAGATGGGCAACGGCTTGACGCCATCGATGGGTGCCAGGTCCTCGTTGAGCATATCCTCGTCCACGTTGGCCACGTACAGAATGGGCTTCATAGTGAGCAGGAACAGGCCCTTGGCGGCGGCACGCTCCTCGTCGGTCATCTCCATGGACGCGGCTCGCTTGCCCTCGTTGAGCCAAGCGAGCAGGCGCTTGGCCACCTCGAACTTGGGCATGAGCTCCTTGTCGCGCTTGGCCTCCTTCTCGAGCTTAGGCAGCTGCTTCTCGAGCGTGCCCATGTCGGCCAGGATGAGCTCGGTCATGATGGTGTCGGCATCGCCGGCGGGATCGACGAACTCGCCCGTGCGGCCCACCTCACGCATGACGTTGGGGTCCTTAAAGTAGCGCACGACCTCGCAGATGGCGTCGGTCTCGCGAATGTTGGCCAGGAACTGGTTGCCCAGGCCCTCGCCCTCGTTAGCGCCCTTCACCAGACCTGCGATGTCGACGAACTCGACCGTCGCCGGCACAATACGACCCGGGTTAACGATGTCGGCAAGCTTTTGCAGGCGGCTATCGGGCACGTCGACGATACCCACGTTGGGGTCGATCGTGGCAAACGGGTAGTTGGCGGCAAGGCCGGTCTTTTTGGTAAGCGCGGTGAACAGCGTCGACTTGCCCACGTTGGGCAGGCCCACGATACCGATGGAAAGGGACACGACAGCTCCTTTTGGTACAGGTACTTCAAACCGTATAAGTATAGCGCCGCCGCAGCATCCGGGCGAATCCGGACACCGCGGCGGCGCAAATGAAGCAGAGATAGAGCTCGCTGACTAGTCCGCGAGCTTCTCCACCTGATCGAGCATCTTGTCAAGCTTGGCCTTTGCCTCGGCCTTGGCCTTCTGGGCCTCTTCGTGGGCCTTGGCCTTCTGAGCGGCCTTTTCCTCGGCCTCGGGGTCGACAACGACCAGATTGGATGCATCGTGCTCGACCAGCTTGAGCGCATGCTCGGGGCACACCTTGACGCAGGCTCCGCAACCTAGGCAATACGTGGACTCCAGTGCAAAGCGGCCGCTTCCCACCAAATCGCAGGCAAACGTGGGGCACACGTTGATGCACTCGCCGCATGACGTGCACTTGTCAAAATCGCATTCCGGTGTGCTCACCTGCATATTCTGGGCAAGCTCGGGGTGGTTCTGCAGCGTCGAGAGCACCAGCTGCCGCCCGTGCGTGAGCGAACGGCGACGCTTGGTCGTCGTGGTGCCGCACATGGTGTTGAGCGTGCGCTCGAGCTGCGTGATCTGGTGACGGTGAGCCTTCAACTTCTGCGTCACCGAGGCCAGCGCCGCCGTCGCCGGATTGAGCTTGGTCACCGTCAGGCCCGTGGTGCGGGCAATCTTATCCATGTACTCCTTGCGCTCGTACTCGCGGCGCTTATGGCATTTGAGGCTCTTGGGGTCGACCTCCAGGCCCATGCCCGTACCCGCCCACTCCTCGGCGGTAGCAATGGCCTCGCCCAAAATGTCCTCGCCACCGGTGTTGCGGCACTTATCGCACACGCCCAACGGCAGGTAGACGCTCACGTTGGGATAGTCGGCCAGTACCGAGAACCAGGTCTCGGCCGTAATATCGCCCACGCAGGCGACGACGACCTCGTTTTCGCGCGGCATGCGCTTAAGGGCGCGCGTGCAGGTAACGTAGGCGGTCTCGTGGCTCGTGGCAGCCGAGACAATGTCGTCGTAGAGGTTTTTGGGCGCCAGGCGCGGCGAGATAATCGCCTCAGTCGGGCAGGCAGCAGCGCACAGGCCGCACTTGCGACAGGTATCGAGGATCTCGATAGCGTCCTCTTCGACCTCGACGGCGTTGACCGGGCACACATCCATGCACGCGGTGCAGCCGCTCTTCTCGTTTTTGCAGGCCAGGCACGGAATGGTGTTTCCGCGCGGGCGCTCCTTATAGTCGGCAGGATTCCACTGCGGCGTCGACGGATCGAGCGCGTCAGTCACGCCGCCAAGCGGGTTTTTAAGGAAATCGAAACCCTTGCTGATCTCGATAATGTCATCAAACAGATCGTGTTCCTGCGCCATGCGCGGCCCCTCCCTGAGCAGTGCAAACAAGCGATAGATAATGATACGCTAACAGCTCACACCTCGGCCAAATTACATGCAGAGTACCTTTGGCGACAAAGAACCCTACAATCTAATACCAGCCCTACCGAATAGGTTTATACAGAGGAGCCCATAGATGAGGATTGCACTGCTCGAGCCGCTAGGCGTACCCACGCAGACCATCGACGAGCTTGCCGCACCGCTCAAGGAAGACGGTCACGAGTTTGTCTACTTTGACACCAAGACCACCGATCCGGCCGAGCTCGCCCGCCGCAGCGAGGGCGCCGAGGTCGTCATGATCGCCAACAACCCCTACCCTGCCGAGGTCGTCGCCGGCGCCAGCGCGCTCAAGATGATCGCCGTCGCCTTTACCGGCATCGACCACGTGGGGCTTTCCGCCTGCCGCGAGCGCGGTGTTGAGGTACGCAACTGTGCCGGCTACTCCGACGTTTCGGTGGCCGAGCTCACCCTTGGCCTTACCATCGATGTGCTCCGCAAGGTGGGCACTGCCGACGCCGCCGTTCGTGCCGGCAAGACGAGCGCCGGTCTTATGGGCACCGAGATCTGCGGCAAGACCGTCGGCATCGTGGGTTGCGGCAAAATCGGCTGCGCCACGGGTCGTCTCTTTAAGGCCTTTGGCGCCCGCGTGCTGGGCTATGCGCGCCACGAGCACGCGGAAGCCGCCGAGGCCGGCATTGAGCAGGTCTCGCTCGAGCAGCTGCTTGCCGAGTCCGATATCGTGAGCCTGCACCTGCCCAATAACGACGCCACGCGCAAGTCCTTTGGCGCCGAGCAGTTCGCTCAGATGAAAGACGGAGCCGTCTTTATCAACTGCGCTCGCGGCGCCATCGTGGATAACGATGCCCTCGCCCAGGCGCTCAACGACGACAAGCTCGCCGGTGCCGGCATCGACGTCTTTGATATGGAGCCGCCGATTCCTGCCGACTACGCGCTCGTCAACGCCAAGAACTGCATCTTCACACCGCATGTTGCATTCCTTACGCACGAGGCCATGGAGCGCCGCGCGAAGATTGAGTTCGATAACGTTATCGCCTATGTCGAGGGCCGCGCACAGAACGTCTGCGAGCTGTAAACAAGCGAAGGCGGGGCAGACCTCATCGCAGGTCTGCCCCGCCTTCTTCCCTACTCAGCGCGCATGAGCTCGACGAGTTTTTGTCTGGTCACCTTTGTCTGTTCGTTGGCCATATTTCGCTCGTTTTGGAAGGCAGCATTCGCAACGGCCAGCAGATCGGCTTCCGAGATCTCACCAAGGCCCAGCTCCTCAAGCGTCGTCGGTAGGCCGACGCGCCGACAAAACTCGAGCACCTGTTCAAGCTCGGGCGCACGCTCCAGACGAAGCTGGACCACCAGACCAAACGCTACGGCCTCACCATGCATGGCCTTGCACTCGGGCAGAATCGTCAGGCCGTTGGCGATGGCATGGGCAAGCGCTAGGCCACCGCTCTCAAAGCCAACACCCGAGAGCAGAATATTGCACTCGATCAGGCGCTCAACCGCCGGCGATATACGGCCCTTTTTGAGATCGCGCTTGGCAGCGACGCCGCACTCCATGAGTGTGTCATAGCAGGCACGAGCCGCAACCAAGGCCAAGTGCCCCGGCGCGCCACCGTGCTCGTTGGCGCCGTGCGCCGCGGCGCACGAACGCGCCTCGAAATACGTTGCCAGCGCATCGCCCATACCAGCGACCGTCATACGCAGCGGGGCCGCCGCGACCACGTTGGTATCGACCACGACCAAGTCTGGATTCTTCTCGAGCATCAGGTAGCGGTCGAACGACCCATCCTCGTGATACAGCACCGAAATCGCGCTGCACGGACCGTCCATCGACGCCGCCGTGGGACATACGCACAACGGCAACTCGGCATAAAACGCAACGGCCTTGGCGATATCGAGCATCTTGCCGCCGCCAATGCCCACCACCATGTCGCAATACTCGGCCCGGGCTTCCTTGGCCATTTCGACAACGGAATCTTCCGTACACGGACCGTTGTAAATCTTAAAGAACGGCTCGCTTAGATCTTCATCCAGAAATCCATCGACGATCTGCCTGCACAGCCGATCCTCGGTGCCCTGGTCAAACAAGACATAGGCAGCGCAGCCCAACCATGACAAATACCTGCCCTGACGCGAGAGCTCACCCGGCCCCTGAACATATCGTCCGGGACCGCCATAAACCATGGGAAGCGCCATACGAGAATCCGCCCTTTCATCAACGACAATTGGTGCAAAGCAACCTGACCCCTTTGCACCATAGCAAAAAGGGGCAAAGCCGTCTGCCGGCTTTGCCCCTTCCTTAGCTTGATTTACTCATCCATGAGATAGTAGTGGCCCAGCGCGTCGGCACCCAGGATGGCGTTTGCGACCATCTCGGGCGTCACCTCAAACGGCATGTTGCACATAGTGTCATCGGGCGCGCAGGCGGCCTCGGCAACAATCATGGCCTGCTCGCGCGTAAGCTCGGCAACGCCAAGTTCCTTCATCGTGACCGGCAGGCCCAGCTCAATGCAGAAGCCCAAGACTTCCTCGACTTTCTCAGTCGGAGCATCCTCGAGTACCAGCTGGACGATGGTGCCAAAGGCGACCTTCTCGCCGTGATACATGCCGTGGCACTCGGGCAGCATCGTCAGGCCATTGTGGATGGCATGAGCAGCAGCAAGGCCTGAGCTCTCAAAGCCAATGCCCGAAAGCAGCGTATTGGCCTCGATGATGTGCTCGACGGCAGGCGTGAGCGCACCCTTCTCCAGCGCAACCTTGGCCTTGACGCCATCGGCCATAAGCGTCTCGTAGCAGAGCTTGGCGAGCGCCAGACCAGCCATGCTGCCCTTGCCGCCAGCGCAGGTGCCGCCGTCGGCATCGTGCGTCGCCTGGGCCTCGAAGTAGGTTGCGAGCGCATCGCCCATACCGGAAACCGTCAGGCGCACCGGGCTCGCCGCGATAACCGTCGTATCCATCAGGACGATATTGGGGTTTGCCTTAAGGAAGAGGTACTTATCGAACTGGCCGTCATCGGTGTAAAGCACCGAAAGTGCCGAGCACGGTGCATCGGTCGAGGCAATGGTGGGGCAAATGATAACCGGGGACTCCAGGTAATAGGCGACGGCCTTCGCGGTGTCGAGGATCTTGCCGCCACCGACGCCGACGATGATGTCGCAACCGTTGTCGCGAGCGAGCGCAACCAGGCGATCGACCTCGCCCTTGGAGCACTCGCCGTTAAAGTCCTCAAACAGCAGCTCGGCCTTGGCCTCGGCAAAGCCGCCCTCGATCTTGGCACCGACGCGCTTCTTGCCCGAAGGCGTCACGATGACGAGGGCCTTAGCGCCGAGCGGCTCGACATAGGAGCCGAGCTTGGCGAGCTCGTCCGGACCCTGGATGTACTTGCTGGGGCTATTGAAAATTGCAGCCATAACTATCCCATTCTCTAAAAAAGAAAGGGGCTCCGTACGGATACGTGCGGAGCCCCTCGTTACGATAACAAGAGTCGATTAGAAATCGATGTCGGTGTCGTAGTAGCAGGCCTTGAGGATCTTCTCGAAGTCGGCAGCCTTGGTCTCACGCGGGTTCTCGGGCGTGCAGGCGTCCTGCTCGGCGTTCGCGGCGATCTCGGGCAGCTTGGCGAGGAACTCCTCCTCGGAAACCATCTGCGGGTTCTCGGCGTCGACCTTCACGCCACCATTCGCGTAATCCTTGATGGACTGCGGAATGTTGAGCTGGTCGTTGAGGTCGCGAATCTTCTGGACGAGTGCGGCGATGAGCTCCTCGTTGGTCTCGCCGGGAAGGTGCAGGATCTCCTTGGCCACGTAAGCGTAACGCTCGGCAGCACGCGGGTCCTTGGAGTTCCACTGGATGACCTTGCCCAGGTACATGGCGTTAGCAGCACCGTGGATGATGTGGCCGTTCTCGAAGGCAGCACCGGTCTTGTGAGCCATGGAGTGAACGATGCCAAGCAGGCCCGAGGAGAAGGCGATACCGGCGATGCACTGAGCCTCGTGCATGTGCTGACGGGCCTCATGGTCGCCAGCATAGGACTTGGGCAGCCACTCGACGATCTCGCGGATGCCGTGCAGAGCGTTGGCGTCGGTGAACATAGAGGCGCAGGTGGAAACGTAGGCCTCCATGCAGTGGGTCAGAGCATCCATGCCGGTGTGAGCGCACAGCTTGGCGGGCATGGTGTAGGTGAGCTCGGGGTCGACGATGGCGACATCAGGGGTGATGTTGAAGTCGGCCAGCGGGTACTTGATGCCCTTGGCGTAGTCGGTAATGACGGAGAACGCGGTGACCTCGGTAGCGGTGCCGGAGGTAGAGGAGATGGCGCAGAAATGAGCCTTCTGACGCAGCTCGGGGAAGCTGAACGGCTGGATGATGTTATCGAAGGACTCCTCGGGATACTCGTAGAAGACCCACATGGCCTTAGCGGCATCGATGGGCGAGCCGCCACCGATGGCGATAATCCAGTCGGGCTCGAACTCGCGCATGGCCTCGGCGCCCTTCATGACCGTCTCGATGGACGGGTCGGACTCGACGCCCTCGAACAGCTTGACCTCGAAGCCGCCTTCCTTAAGGTCGTTCTCGACGTCCTGCAGGAACCCGCCGCGGCGCATAGAGCTGCCGCCAGAAACGATGATGGCCTTCTTGCCCTTGAGGTTCTTCACCTCGTGGCGAGCGCCCTCACCAAAGTACAGATCGCGAGGATTGGTAAAACGTCCCATACTGTGCCTCCTAAACAAGCCCCTCTTAGACTTGCGTATATAACGGAGCACCCAATTGGCTCCGTTAGGACCGGTTTGCGCGTTGCCGGCGATGACAATGCGCGATGTCTAAACGTCTCAACGCTCAGACAAACACTATTTTACCGTTCTGGTTGGTCAGTTATTCACCTAAAGCCGCCAATGATGAAACGTTTTTTCTATCCCTGAAGACCCTTGTGCGGCATTCATACTCCCAAGCTGGGCAAACGTTTTATCAAGGTTGACCACATATCCCGGGCAGGACGGTGCCCCTCCAAAATATGCACCGTTCGCCGCCAAAAATCGACCGTTTGCGGCACCGTGATACCACTCGGTCGTCCAAGGTGCCGACATTTGTGCGACATCCGTCTTCGTGGTGCAAAGGTGCAAGTCCAAGTGCGGCACCCCCGGTGTGCCACATGCGGGTAAACTAGAACCTTATATAGAAACATTTGAACCCTAACCGCAGCAAAGGAGGCCCCATGGCATTCGATCCCATTCAAGAGGATTGCCATCGCCTCGTTCTTGAGGCCTTGCGCCGCGACAATATCCCGCTCACCGACGGTGCTGCCGTAGAGCGTCTGATGGAACAATTCACCCGCAACCCCGCACCGCTCATCGTGCACGACCGCGACCGCGCCGGGCACCTCATTGCCAAGGTGGTCGAGGCTGTCGACTACCGCATTCCCTTTATCCCTGACGATACCCAGGCAGAGCAAGAAGAGGCAGCTGCCGAGAACATGCTCCGCGAGGCAGCCGCACTCGACCCGGCCAACTGGGATGCCCAGCGCATGCTGACGGCGCTCACCGCCGAATCCAACGAGGAATACGTGCAGTATCTGGTGTCCAAGTGCGACGAGGTGGAGCACGATCTGGCGCTCAAGACCGCCTCGGCGCAGGACCCCTACGAGCGCGAGGCCGCTGGCGACCTTATGCGCCGCCCCTACCTGCGCTGGCTTGCCGCCCTTGCATCGCGCGCCCTCATTAGCGGCCGCTATCGCATGTCGCTCGAAGCCGCAAACCGCAGTCTCGACTTTGCCCCCAACGATCCCGCCGGCGTCCGCCACACCGCAATGCTCGCCATGGCAAAGCTCGAATACCCCGCCGAGGAGCTCAAACGGTTTCGCTCTGCACACTCCGTCCCCTATCTCGCCAACACGCCGCTGCGCCGTCGTCCCAAGGACGCGGAGCGCGACTTGGACCCATGGACGCTCATCGCGCTGATGAGCGCTGCCTGGCGCGAGCTGGACTACGAGGGCGCCGAGCACTATTTGCGCATCCTCGCACGCTCGTGCCCGCACGCGGCCGAGGCACTCTACTTCCAAACCGAGTTTCCCGATGGCGTCTATGCCCGCGTCAACGTGGGTGCGGGCTCCACCGACGAGCTTGTCCTTGCGCTGTCCGAGGCGACGCCGGTGCTGCAGGAGGGTCTGGGCGCCCCCGACAACGCCAGCTTTGCCGCCTGGGTCGCCACCAACGACATCGTGCGTTCCCAGATCGACGAGCGCATCCTGCGCGCGGCCGAGCAGGGGCTTCCATTTAAGGGAGGAGACCTCTAATGGATCCGAGCGTCTACATCCCCGCCTATCTGGAGCGAACCTATCTGGCGTCGCACCCCGAACTCACCGATGCAGCACGCGAGCTTGTCCATAACGACATTAGCGCGAATCCTCAAAAGTATGCGCAGTCCGAGCATGCCCAAGCGCTGCTGTCCTATGCCGGTGTTCATCGCCACCTGCTCGACGAGCTCCATCGCATCGAGGACATGGGCAGCGACGAGGAGTTCGAGCAGACGCGCAATCGTCTGTTCGACGACATGCGCGATGAGCTGCTAAAGATCGTCCGCATCGATGCGCATGTCCTCGACGCACAGCTGCTCGCCATCATCCTGGCCGACACGCCCGTTGACGCCTGCCTGGGTGACCTGATGAAGCTCGAGGCGACCACGGCCGATTACCTGCAGCAAAGCGTGCCCGGGTTCGACATGGAAGCCCCGCACTACTGGGCCAACAAGGTTTTGACGGACGGTGTGACGGCGGCAGATCTCACCGTGAGCGAGCCGGCACTTATCGGGTGGCTCCACACGCTCGAGGCCATCTCGCAGCTGTGCATGGCGAGCGCCCGCTACCGTGCTGCCGCCAACTACGCCCGCCGCGTCCTTAAGGCGGAAGGCTACCCCACCCGAGCCGCAGGCACCGTGTTGCTCGCCCTCGCTCGTCTGGAAGACCAGGACGGCTTTTTTGCCCTGGCCCACCAGCTCGAGGAAGAGATCGGGGCTGACGCGCTCGAGAACTCTCCTTGGTATCTACTCGCCCGCACGATTCTGCTGTTCAAAACAAACAAGATGCGCCCGGCGACACGCGCGCTGCGTGAGTTTGCCAACCGTTGCGAGGGCGGTGCATTCTTCTTACTGAACCCCATGTACCAGACACCGTACCTTCCCTGCCGGCCCGAGCCACGCGATCCCTGGGACCTTTCGCACCAAGCCGTTTGGGAAGCGGACGGTATTATCTCGGACACCCCCGACTTTGCCCCCTGGGCCAATGCCTGCGAAGATGTATCGCAGCTTGCCCAGGAATTTTCGCGCCGCTACGGTTTTTAGTGACGCACTCGACCCGACCATGTCGTTTACGTTAGGAACGGTTTCATGAACCTCCGCTCATCTCTTGCCTGCACCTCGAGCGATATCGCTCGCTGGGGGCTGCGCTCCGTCCTTAAGCGCCAGGGTGGCGTACTCCCCGGCCGCATCGCCATGAAGATCGACCCCGAGTTGCTGAGCGACCTCGCCGGCCTTGTCGACCGCAGCGTGGTGATCACCGGCACCAACGGCAAGACCACCACCTCCAATCTCATTGCCGACGCCGTTGCCGCCAGCGGCGCCACCGTGGTATGCAACCGTGCCGGAAACAACATGGAGCCGGGCGTGGTTGGTGCCCTGCTCGAGGCGCGTGGCAACCTTAAGCGAACCGCCAGCAGCAAGCGCGTAGGCGTCTTTGAGTGCGACGAGCTCTACACGGTGCGCGTCCTGCCCAAGCTCAAGCCGACGTACTTTGTGCTGCTCAACCTGTTCCGCGACCAGCTGGACCGCTACGGCGAGATCGACCACACCCAGGACGTCATCGCCCACGCGTTGGAGCTTTCGCCGACAACGACGCTCATCTATAACGCCGACGACCCGCTGTGTGCCTCGATTGCCGCACGCGTCCCCAACACGAGCATCGCCTTTGGCATCGACGGCGCCACCGACACCGAGTCCGACCGTATTAGCGACTCACGTTTTTGCTCACAGTGCAACGCGCCGCTGGAGTATGACTACGTGCAATACGGCCAGCTTGGCGCCTACCATTGCCCCTCGTGCGGTTGGGCACGCCCCGCACTGGTCCGCCGTGTGACGGGCGTGGAGCTCGGCTGCGACGGCTACGGCTTTGACCTGGTCTTTGGATCTGCGTCCGACGCGGCTGCCGTACACATCGCCACACGCTACAACGGTCTGTACATGGTCTACAACGTTGCCGCCGCATTCTTTGCCGCACATGAGTTAGGCGTGGATGCGGCGCACCTGCAGCCCACGCTCGATGCCTATGTGCCCGCCGGTGGTCGTATGGGGCGCTGGGATATCGCCGGCCGCACTGTCGAGGCCAACCTGGCTAAGAATCCCGTGGGCTTCGATCGCCAGATCCAGTCCATTAAGACGGCGGGCGGCAGGCTCTGTGCTTTCTTCCTCAACGACAACGACGCCGACGGACACGATGTATCGTGGATCTACGACGTCGACTTTGAGCGCATCGCCGACACGCCGGGTCTTGTCGCCTTTGCCGGAGGCACGCGCGCGCACGACATGCAGGTGCGTCTCAAGTACGCCGGCATCGATGCCGCGATTATCTCGGACGTCGCGCAGGCAATTGGCGCCGTGGCAGACGAGGCCGCCAATGACACCTTCTACGCCGTCG
The DNA here is from genome assembly GCA_036298225.1 of Collinsella sp. Lineage (GTDB taxonomy): Bacteria > Actinomycetota > Coriobacteriia > Coriobacteriales > Coriobacteriaceae > Collinsella. The sequence goes on along the minus strand of JAXJJM010000032.1, from coordinate 14,694 downwards.
CCAACTACACGGCCTTCCCGCCGCTGGTCAAGGAGCTCGACGGGCTGAAAGGCGCCACCGCCGACGCTGTTGCCGGGCGCGCCGTAGCCCGTGCCGACGGCAGCGCTCTTCCTGTCGGCATCGCGCCAGTCGAGCTTTCGCGCCCGCTGCGCATCGTCTACCTGTATCCCGATGCCCTTAACCTCTACGGCGACGGCGGCAATGTTATCGCGCTCGAGCGCCGCTGCGTCTGGCGCGGCATTCCCGTGCGCGTGGACGAGGTCCGTATGGGCGAAACGCTTGATTTGACCGATGCCGATATCGTCATGATGGGTGGCGGCTCCGACCGCGACCAGCTAGCCGTGGCACACGAGCTGCTCGCCCAAAAAGACAAGGTCGCGGCCTATGTTGAGGATGGCGGCTCGCTGCTTGCCATCTGTGGCAGCTATCAGCTGCTCGGCCGTTCGTACTATATGGGTGAGGATCGCATCGAGGGCCTGGGCGTCATTGCCGCCGAAACCGTACGTGGCTCCGATCGCCTGATCGGCAACGTAGCCGTCAAAACCGATCTGGCACCTGAGCCCTTTGTGGGATTCGAGAACCATGGCGGCCGCACGCTTTTGGACGCCGATGCCACGCCGCTCGGAACGTCCGTCGTCGCGGGCACCGGCAACAACGGCGACGATGGCTTTGAGGGCCTGATCTACAAGGGCGTCATCGGCACGTACCTGCACGGACCGGCGCTACCCAAGAATCCCGAACTCGCCGACTGGCTCATTACCCACGCCCTCGAGCGCCGCGGCGATGCGCAGGCCACAGCCCTGCTGCCGCTCAAGTCCCTCGACGACACCTACGAACACGCCGCCCACGACGCCGCCATGAAGCTGCTCCCCTAGCACCTCACCACCACAAAGGGACAGGCACCTTTGTGGTGGTTTTCCAGTTTGCCAACGATATACGCGCCGGCAAAAAAGTCTGCTATACTCTTTCCCGCTGTCCCCATCGTCTAGCGGCCAAGGACGCCACCCTTTCAAGGTGGATATCGCGGGTTCGAATCCCGCTGGGGGCACCATTTGAAACGAGAAGCCCGTTACCCCCGCGGTGACGGGCTTTTTTCTACCCCAACGCCGGGATTCGAACCCGACAGGGTGCGAATCCCGGCAAATCGGCGGCAAAACGGGCTTCAAAGCGTCCTTCGCAAACAAAAACCGGGGCCCGCATGATGCGGACCCCGGCTCAATACCGTGACGATATGTCAGTTACGCTCTACACGTAGAACAGGATGTCGTCGTAGGTCGGGACCGGCCAGTAGTCGGCGGCCACGATCTCCTCCATGGCATCCACGGCGGCGCGCAGCGTATCCATAGCGGGAACGACCTCATGTGCATACACGTTGGCCTGCTCCTGACCATCGAGGCCCTCGGCCTTCTGATGCACGGCGTCGAGCGCCTTGATGGAGTCGTTGATGGTGGTGATGCCGTTGCAGAGCTTGTTGAGCGTGTTCTGCTCACACTGCATGGCGGCCTCGGCGCCGGCGGCACGAATAGTCTCAAGGCCCTTAGCGACCTTGGTGGCATAGGCGGTAATGACCGGGCGATAGGTACGACGCGCCTCGCGAACCATCGTGGTAGCCTCGATGTTCATGAGCTTGTTGTACTTCTCGAGCTTGCAGTCGTAGCGGCACTGAGCCTCGGCCTTGGTCAGGACGCCCGTCTCCTCAAAGAGCGCGATAGCCTTATCGGAAACAAAGGCGGGCAGGGCATCGGCCGTGGTCTTGTTGTTGGCAAGGCCGCGCTTCTCGGCCTCAACGGGCCACTCGTCGGAGTAGCCGTCGCCGGAGAACAGGATGCGCTGGTGGTCAGTCAGGACCTTCTTGCAGTACTCGAGCGCGGCGTCCTGGAACTTATCCTCGGGCGTACCCTCGAGTGCGTCGGCGAAGGACTTGAGCGACTTGGCCACGGCAGCATCGAGCACCAGATTGGAGTCGGAGACGTTCTGCTCGGAGCCGCAGGCACGGAACTCGAACTTGTTGCCGGTAAAGGCGAACGGGGAGGTGCGGTTGCGGTCGGTGTTGTCCTGCATCAGCTTGGGCAGGGTATCGGCGCCCAGGTCGAGCACGCCGCGCGTGGCATGGACGGAAGCCTTGCCATCGATGATCTTCTCGACAACCTCGGTAAGCTGGTCGCCCAGGAAGATGGACATAATCGCCGGAGGAGCCTCGTTGGCGCCCAGACGATGGTCGTTGCCGGCCGAGGCAACGGAGGCACGCAGGAGCTCCTGATAGTTATCGACGGCCTCGATCACCGCGGTGAGGAAGACGATGAACTGCAGGTTGTCGAGCGGGGTGTCGCCCGGATCGAGCAGATTCTCGGACTCGGTGCCAAGCGACCAGTTGTTGTGCTTGCCCGAACCGTTGATGCCCTCGAAGGGTTTCTCGTGCAGCAGGCAAACCAAGTCGTGGCGGGAGGCGATGAGCTTCATTTTCTCCATCATGACCAGGTTCTGGTCGATGGCCTCGTTGACTTCGCCATAGACGGGGGCGAGCTCATGCTGGCAGGGAGCAACCTCGTTGTGCTTGGTCTTGGCGGGAATGCCGAGCGCCCACAGCTCATCGTCCAAGTCCTTCATGTAGGCCGAGACGGTGGGGCGGATAGCGCCAAAGTAGTGCTCCTCGAGCTCCTGACCCTTGCATGGAGCAGCACCAAAGAGGGTGCGGCCGGTAATGACCAGGTCCTTGCGCTTGCGGTAGGCGTCCTTCTTGATCAGGAAGTACTCCTGCTCGTCGCCCACGGAAGGAACGACCTTCTTGGGGGTCTTACCGAACAGCGCCAAAACGCGCTTAGACTCACGCGAGAGCGCGGTCATGGAACGCAGCAGCGGGGTCTTCTTGTCCAGGGCCTCGCCCGTGTAGGAGCAGAAAGCCGTGGGGATGCACAGGACATCGTCCTTGATAAAGGCGGGGCTAGTGGGATCCCAAGCGGTGTAGCCACGGGCCTCGAAGGTGGCGCGCAGGCCGCCGTTGGGGAAGCTGGAGGCATCGGGCTCGCCCTGGATGAGGTTCTTGCCCGTAAACTTGGTAATGGCGGTGCCGTCGTGGTTGGGCTCCAGGAAGCTGTCGTGCTTCTCGGAAGTAATGCCCGAAAGCGGCTGGAACCAGTGCGCGTAGTGCGTCGCGCCCTTGGAGATGGCCCAGACCTTCATGGCATGGGCAACGGCGTTGGCCACATCCAGGTCGAGCGGCTCACCGCCCTCGAGGGTTGCAGCAAGGCGCTTCCAAATGTCCTTGGGGAGGTAGTCCTTCATGACTTCCTCAGAGAACACCATGGTCCCGAAGCGGTCAGTAAGTTCGGCCATACGGAACTCCCTTCGTATCGGCACCGCGTGAGAAGCGGTGTTGATTACTAACGAACGAGTCATAGCTTAGACTCGCCGTGTTTCCGCGACATTACCGTTATGTTGCTGTCGCGAAACCAATCAATGAGGTTACCCTATCGAGGCGGCGTTGCCACCCTCAACAGCCAATCAACTGCATAAATTGCAGACCTCTCCCCATGGTTTAAGGGTAGTCAATTTGGGATGGAGCTCTATTAACTGGTATTTTGCATCAGATACCAGTCTTTATAGTCCGTGCCTAGATTAGCCGCTCTGTTATAGAGAAAGCCGATAGCAAGGCATCTTTGATTGGTATCCCCGAATAACGAGTGAAACTCCACCGTGACACAGTGGTGCTGTAGAATCCTTACAACACATCACACTATTACGTATCTAGAGGAGCACGATATGCGCGTCGACGAGGTTTTTAAGCAGGCAGCATCCCAGGGCACCGCGCCCGTTTCGTTTGAGATGTTCCCGCCCAAGGGCGAGCTCACCCTCGACACGGCTCGCGAAGTGGCAGGCAATCTGTGCAAGCTTTCGCCGAGCTTTGTCTCGGTCACCTGCTCGGCCGGCGGCTCGGGCAACGGTGCCACCACCGCCCCCATCGCGCATATGATTTCGAGCGAATTCGACACGCCCTCGGTGGCACACCTCACCTGCGTGGGCCGCACCCACGCCGACATCGCCGCCAAGATCGACGAGTATCGCACCGCCGGCGTTGAAAACATTCTGGCCCTGCGTGGCGATCTCCCTGCCGGCGCGACCGAGGACGACAAGCCCGCCTCCGACTACGCCTACGCCCGCGACCTCATCCCCGAGCTCGTCGACGCCGGCTTTTGCGTGGGCGCCGCAGCCTACCCCGAGGGCCACATTGCCTGTGAGGATCTCAACCTCTCGGTCGAACACCTCAAGCAAAAACAGGACGCCGGCGCAAGCTTCTTTGTGACGCAGCTCTTCTTTGATAACGAGTGCTTCTACCGCTTCCGCGAGCTTGCCGACAAGGTCGGCATCACCGTGCCCATTACCGCGGGCATCATGCCGTTTATGGGCAAGTCCCAGATCAGCCGCATGGTCTTTATGTGCGGCGCGTCGCTGCCCTCCCCCGTCATCAAGATTCTCGCCAAGTACGAGAACGACCCCGAGAGCCTGCAGGCAGCCGGTGTAGATTATGCCGCCCGCCAACTTTGCGACCTCAAGGAGCACGGCGCCGACGGCCTGCACCTGTACACTATGAACCGTCCTGCGATCGCCGCGACCATTATGGAGCGCCTGGGGTAATGGAAAAACCGCACATCGATACAACCGCTGTCGAAGTGCCGGCCGACCTTGCGTCGCCGGCGCTTTACCGTGTCGATGCCGCGCACCATCCCCGTGTCGACCGTGCCGAGATGCTGCGGTATCTGGGTTACGGCGGCCAGCAGATTGAGCCCGAACTGTCACGACGTATTGAGCTTGTCGTTGAACGTCTGGAACTGGACATTGAGCCCCGTGGCGTGCGCCGCGTGTTTGCCGTCGATGCCACGGGCGTGGACGAACAAAGTGAGCCTTGCATTCGCTTGGTCGGCACCAACGTTGAGCTGCGCGGTCGCGATATCTATCGCCACCTCAAAGACGCCCGCTTTGCCGCACTCATGGCATGCACCCTCGGCATGGACGCCGAGCGTCGTCTGCGCACCACGGGAGCCCAGCAGCCCCTGGAGGGAGCCGTGCTCGACGCCGCGTGCTCTGCCTATGTAGAAGCCGCCGTTGAGCAGATGGACCAGCAGGCCAAGGCTGCGGCCGCCGCACACGGGCTCGCCGGCAACTGGCGCTTTAGCCCCGGCTACGGCGACTGCCCGCTCTCGGCCCAGCGCTCGATCGTCGATGCGCTCAACGCCACGCGGCTCATCGGCCTTACCGTCACGCCCACCAGCCTGCTCATGCCCACCAAGAGCGTGACCGCGGTGATCGGTCTGTTCGACGGCAAAGTCCACGACGCCCAGAGTCGCCCCACCTGCAATATCTGCCGCATGCGCGAGCACTGCCGCTTCCGCGCCGCCCACACCACCTGCTATTCCAGCCACTAGGAGCCCCCGATGTTCACCCCGCTTATTACTCATAATTCGGATGGTGCCGCGCTGGCGGCGCCCGTCAATGCCGCACGCTGCAACGGCGCTGTGTACAAGCCACGCACGATCGACGACCTGCGCATTAAGGACGATCGCCTGCGCGCCGCCATCGAGGGCACGGGGCACCTGCTGTTTGACGGCGGCATGGGCACCATGCTGCAGGCTGCCGGCATGAAGGCCGGCGCCCTGCCCGAGCTGCTCAACTTTGAGGAGCCCGAGGTTATCACCGATATCCAGCGTCAGTATGTCGAGGCCGGCTGCGACGTGATCACCGCCAACACCTTTGGCGCCAACGCCCACAAGCTCGACGGCGCCGCCACCGTGGCAGATGTCTTTGCCGCCGCTGTCGCCTGCGCCCGCGAGGCCGGCGCCCGCTACGTCGCCGGCGATATCGGCCCCATCGGCGCGCTGCTTCGCCCCTTGGGCACCCTGAGCTTCGACGAGGCCTATGACCTCTTTGCCGAGGAGGTGCGCGCCGGCGTCGACGCGGGCGTGGACCTCTTTATTATCGAGACCATGACCGACCTTGCCGAGATCAAGGCGGCCGTCCTCGCCTGCCGCGAGAACTCCGACCTGCCCGTCTTTGCCACCATGACCTTTGAGGAAGACGGTCGCACCTTCTTGGGAACGAGCCCCGAGGTCGCCGCCATCACGCTCGACGCCATCGGCGCCGACGTTTTGGGTATCAACTGCAGCCAGGGCCCGGCCGAGCTCCGAGGGCTCGCCGCACGTATGCTCACCGTTACCGACAAGCCCGTTATGGTGCAGGCTAACGCGGGACTGCCCCGCGTGGACGACGACGGCAATACCGTCTTTGATATCCAGGCCCCCGAATACGCCGAGGCCGTCGCCGGCATGATCGAGGACGGCGTGAGCGTCGTGGGCGGCTGCTGCGGAACCACGCCGGCGCATATGGCGGCCTTGCGCACGCTTATCGACAACCACACGCCCAGCCCGCGCCGCCGCAAGCCCAGCATGTCGGCCACGAGCGCCCAGACGGTCGTGGACCTTCCCTGTGACGGCCACAAAATCGCCGTCATCGGCGAGCGCATCAATCCCACCGGCAAAAAGCGCCTGCAACAGGCCCTGCGCGACGGCGACCTGGACTACGTCGTGAGCCAGGGCATCAGCCAGCAGGAACAGGGCGCCGACATCCTGGACGTCAACGTGGGCCTGCCCGAGATCGACGAGGTCAAGATCATCCAGCAGGCGACCGAGCAGCTCCAGGGCTCCACGCTGCTGCCGCTGCAGATCGACTCCACCGACCCCGCAGCCGTCGAGGCAGCCGTGCGCCGCTACGCCGGCAAGCCCATCATCAACTCGGTCAATGGCAAACAGCAAATCATGGATGAGATCTTTCCGCTGGTCGCCCATTACGGCACCAACGTCGTCGGCCTCACGCTCGATGAAGGCGGCATCCCCGATACCGCCGAAGCTCGCTTCGCCATCGCCGAGCGCATCGTGGCCGAGGCCGCCCGCTACGGTATCGGCCCGGACCGCATCCTCATCGACTGTCTGGTCATGACCGCCTCGACCAATCAACGCCAGGCCGAACAGATCCTGCGCGCCATGTCCCTGTGCAAGGAGCGTCTGGGCGTCAAATGCGCGCTCGGCGTGTCGAACATCAGCTTTGGTCTGCCTGCCCGCCCGCTGCTGGGCTCGGTCTTTTTGGCTGCCGCTTTTGGCGCGGGCCTGGACGCCCCCATCATGAACCCGGGCTCCAAGCGCTTTATGGATACCGTCTACAGCTATCGCGTGCTGAGCGTTGAGGACGAGGGCTCGACCGGATACATCGAGCGCTACGCCGGCTGGACCGATCCGTACAAGATCGCCGCGAATCCGGCGGCGGCTCAGGCGGTATCGACCGACGCCGCGCCCGCTGCTGGCACCACCGGCACCGACGGCAACGACGACCCGATTCGTCGCATGGTCGTCTCGGGCCGCAAGGGCGAAATCGCGGCCGAGACCGAGCGTCTGCTGGCAGACCATGACGCCATGGACCTCATCAACAATCACTTTATCCCCGCCCTCGACGAGGTTGGCGTCCTCTTTGACCAGGGCAAGTTCTTCTTGCCGCAGCTTATGGCCTCGGCCGAGGCCGCGCGTGTGGGCTTTGACACCATCAAGCGCCTGATGCCCGCCGGCGAGATTGCCGACAAGGGCAAGATCTGCGTGGCCACCGTTAAAGGCGATATCCACGACATCGGTAAGAACATCGTCAAGATGCTGCTCGATAACTACGGCTACACCGTCTTTGACCTAGGCCGCGACGTCGACCCGCAAGAGGTACTCGAGACCGTACGGGAGCGCGACATTAAGCTCGTCGGCCTCTCGGCGCTTATGACCACCACGGTCGTCGCTATGGAGGAGACCATCAAGTTGCTCCATGCCGAGGTTCCGGGCGTCAAGATCATCGTAGGTGGCGCCGTGCTCACCCCCGAATACGCCAAGCAGATCGGCGCGGACTACTACGCCAAGGATGCCGCCGAAAGCGCGCGCATCGCCGAAGAGGTCTTTGGGCAGTAACACAACGGAAACAACCGAGCACCAAAACGTGCCGCACGCGCCACTTGGCACGTGCGGCACGTTAGAATAGATAAGGCTATGCTCGTTTTGGCAGATAGGAGTGCAAGGATGGCGATCACGCCCGCAGAAATCGCGGAAACCCGCGGCATGGTTGAGGAGCAGAACCTCGACATCAGGACCATCACCATGGGTGTTTCGCTCATGGGTTGCGGCGACGAGAGCCTCGACCGCATGTGCACGAAGATCTACGACCACGTGACGCACACGGCTGAGCACTTGGTCGAGACCGCCGAGAACCTCGAGCGCGAGTACGGTATCCCCATCGTCAACAAGCGCGTTTCCGTCACCCCGGTGGCGCAGATCGCCGCATGCTGCAAGGATGAGGACCTCACCCCCATCGCGCATGCCCTCGACCGCGCGGCCGAGACGCTCGGCATCGATTACCTGGGCGGCTTCTCCGCGCTCGTTCAGAAGGGCATCGGCGACGCCGACCGCCGCGTCATCCAGTCCATCCCCCAGGCGCTCGCTACCACCAGCCGCGTCTGCTCCAGCGTCAACGTCGCCAGCCTGCGTGCCGGCATCAACATGGACGCCGTGCTCATGGCCGCCCAGACCATCATCGATGCCGCCAAGCTTACGGCAGATGAGGATTCCGTTGGCGCCTCCAAGTTTGTCTGCTTTGCCAACATGGTCGAGGACTCCCCGTTTATGGCGGGCGCCGTCCACGGCGGTGGCGAGGCCGACGCCGTCATCAACGTTGGCGTCTCGGGCCCCGGCGTTATGGCGGCAGCCCTGGAGAAGCTGCCCGACTCCGCCTCGATGATGGAAGTCGCCGAGAAGATTAAGCAGACCGCCTTTAAGATCACCCGTGCCGGCGAGCTCATGAGCCGCGAGGCCGCCCATCGACTGGGTGTCGAGAAGGGCATCGTCGACCTGTCGCTGGCGCCTACGCCCGCCATTGGCGACTCCGTTGCTCGCATCCTCGAGATTATCGGCGTGGGCACCTGCGGTGGCCCGGGCACGACCTGCGCGCTCGCCATGCTCAACGACGCCGTCAAGAAGGGCGGCGTCATGGCCAGTTCCAGCGTCGGTGGCCTCTCGGGCGCCTTTATCCCCGTGTCCGAAGACGCCGGCATGATCGCCGCCGTCGAGGCCGGCGCGCTTTCGCTCGAGAAGCTCGAGGCCATGACCTGCGTGTGCTCCGTCGGCCTGGACATGATCGCCATCCCCGGCGACACCCCGGTCGAGACCATCGCCGGCATCATCGCCGACGAGATGGCCATCGGCGTCATCAACAATAAGACCACGGCCGTGCGCGTGATTCCCGCCATCGGCAAGGGCGTGGGCGACTGCGTCGAGTACGGCGGCCTGTTTGGCCGTGCGCCCATCATGCCGGTGAACCCCAACGCCGGCACCGTGCTTGCCCACCGTGGTGGACGCTTCCCGGCACCGCTGAACTCGCTGAAGAACTAGCTGAGGGGGACTGGCGAGGAGCCCCGGGGAGGGCAAATATATAAGGTCGCCTGCTCGGACAGTCCTGACTCGCACGGAGAGCACATTAAGTGCTCTCCGGCTCGTGCGGAACTCGCGATCGACCTTATATATTTGCCCTCCCCGGGGCTCCCGCACAACGGGACCTCGGTTGGGCTCTATCCCGGTTGCAGTTGCTTCGCTCCTGCACCACTAGGCTGGTGCGACGGTTTGGCGTTGGATCGGTTCTTTCTGATATATGCTGGTTGCGGCTCTTCTTTTGGGGGGGAGTCGCTTTTTTGTTGCTAGGAGGTTAGCCCGTGGTTGATGGGGATGCTCGCTCTGAGCTTCTTTCTGCTGATTGGAATCAGGAGTGGATGCGTCTGCAGGCCGCTCGGCATCGGGCTGATGATTCTTTTGAATGGGATAAGCGGGCTCGACATTTTCGACCTCTTGAGACTGCTCCGTATGCCCGGGATTTTATGAAATTGCTGGCTCTTGAGCCTGGTGAATCGGTGCTTGATATGGGGTGTGGGGCTGGGTCGATTGCTATTCCGCTTGCGCAAGACGGGCATCCTGTGATTGCGGCTGATTTCTCCCCCGCCATGCTGGGCACGCTTGATGCCGGCATTGAGTATTACGGGCTCGAGGATCTTATTACGCCGCTTGAGCTTGCTTGGGATGATGACTGGAATTTGGTTGGACCGGTCGCGAAAGCGGTAGATGTTGCCTTTGCCAGTCGCTCTGTCACCACGACCAACCTAAAAGGCGCGCTTGCCAAGCTTGATCGTACGGCTCGTCGGCGTTGTGCTGTCACGATGGTCGCCAACTCCAGCCCGCGCTATGACCTGCACCTGATGAACGCTATCGGTGCCTCGGTTACCCGCAGTAATGGCTTTGTGTATGCCTTCAATATCCTCATTCAGATGGGCGCCCTGCCGCAGGTTACGTACTTTGAATCGCCTCGTCGCGATACCTTCGATAGCCTTGAGGCGGGAGTGGCGGACTTCTCCCGCATGCTCGAGCACGGTAACGAGGATAAGATTGACCGTCTACGCGACTACGTCGCTCAGCATATGATTGAGAATCCCCATGCCGGCGAGCCAGGGTCCAAGGGCGTACCGCAGGGGCGTTACATGCTCGACCACGTCCGCAAGGTCCGTTGGGCGTTTATTGCATGGGAGCCGGTCTCCATACCCCGCCCGTAGCCCATCTAAAGCTTGCATCGTCTTCCCGCCCGGCATCCGCATTCTTTGCGAACTGGGCAAACGCGCTCCACACCGCGCCGTTCCTGCGCTATCGTGGGACAGCTCACGTAGATTAAGGCCCCATTGCGGGGCGCCCCATACATAGAAAGCGAGAACCCATGGCACTGACAGGAGCCCAGGTCAAGCAGCTTCGCAGCATGGCCCATCACCTCAACCCCGCCATCATCATCGGTAAGTCCGATGTCAACGAGGGCACCGTCGAGCAGACGGTTGCCTACCTGGAGAAGCACGAGCTCGTTAAGTGCTCCGTGCTGGACGGCTCCAGCCTTTCTGCCCGCGAGGCCGCCGAAGAGCTCGCTGAGCGCTGCCACGCCGAGGTCGTCCAGGTCATCGGCCGCAAGTTCTCGCTGTATCGCGAGTCCTCACGCAAGGACATCGAGAAGATCAAGCTCGTCTAAGAGCCAATGATCCGGCGAGCCAACACATAGCAAGCTTACGGGTGCCCAAGTACTTTGGGCGCCCGTTTTTTATCGCTCGACCAGCACGCGATTGAGCCGCCCCTCCACCAAGCGCTCGTATAGACGCCGCGTCTCGGGCTCGGGCACGCCATTGACCTGCTCCCTCAGATGGTGCATATGCCCGCTGTATAGCTCGACGATATCGCGCCGCCGCCCCGCCGCACTGTAGACGCGCATGGCGCAGCGCACCATATCCTCGCGCGCCGTTTCCTGCCGAAGCCCCGACTCCGCCAGCCAAATCGCCGACTGCAGATCGTTTTCTTCTAGAGCGGCATTGGCCCCCTTAATCATGCAATCGATGTACTTTGACTGCATAATGCGTCGCATACGCAAAAAGTAGGTGGGATTACAGCCATTGGGAACATACAGCGGTCCGGCATAAAGCTGCTCAATCTTAAGGCACAGTTCAACTAAATGGGGCCCGCGCGCACCCGTGCGATTTCCCAAAACCTCGCGGCTTATCTGGTCAAACAGCCGTACATCGGTCTTGACGTAGTCGCCGTTGAGTCCGATGCATTCATTTTGGATGAGCACGCACGACTTGCCGTCTGGCGTCGGCCCCAAGGCCGACCGCAAGCGCGATATCGTCGAGTACAGGTTGTTGCGGGCGCTATTGAACTCGGCATGGGGCCACAGCTCCATGGCCAGCGTCTCACGATCGACGAGCGCATCCATGCCCAGCGCAAGCCGCTCGGCAAGTGTCGCCGCCTTCTTGCGGCGCCACATTTTGTCCGTGATGGGAAACCCGTCGCGCTCGGCGCGAAACGCACCAAACATGCGAATCTCGATATGGTCGATGGTATCAACGGCTTCAACCTCGCCAGCCTGGAACAGACGCTCGCCCTCCCCTTCCAAATCGTCGCGCAGCGAGTACCGCGACAGCTCGCGCACGGGAAGCTTCTTGCGTATCCTGCCCGCCGGCTCGCCCAGACAATGCATGGCAAGGCGCGCAAAGAGCCGATACGATGGCTCTAGAATCCCCGCACGATTCATGGACATCCAGGCCGCAAGGTCGCTGTCTCGGCCCGCACAGGCCAAATGCAGCGCCACGACCCAGGCTTCTGAGCCACCGACCTGCGTCTTGCTAATATCGAGCAGCTCCGCCTCTTCGCGAACCGATACCAGCGACGTATTGCGCAGATACGCCACGCGCTCCAGCAGCAAAGCGTTTTCGCGCATGTACGTAATCGATTCGTCGGCGAGCTTGAGCACCTGGACCGCACGGAACTTTGCGTTGACTGGCCGCCCCTCCGCCAGCGATTGCCAGCCCTCCAGCAATAGCCCAAACAGCTGAATTTGATTGTCGCGAACACGCACCGCAAAGCGGTCGAGCTCGCCAAACGCCACATCGTCGGTCACGGGCAAGCCCGCGAGCAGGCGCCGCGCCGCCAGCACCATACGCAGCCAAATGGATGGCGCCTTAAGCCCGCGGATATCGAGCGCCTCGAGTATCTGCGCCATCTTGTCATCGCGCTCGTCGGGTTTAGCAAACGAGCCGTCGAACAGCTCCACCAGCATATGGTCGGCCTGTATGAGAATCCCCGCGATGTCGAGCTCGCAATCATAGGCTTTGCGCGCCTTGAGCTTCGCGAGAACATTGCCGTCTTTCGCTCGCTCGGTTAGGTGGCGCTTGACCTCGATATGCGCGGACAGCATGTCGAGCACCTCGCAGGATGTCTGTTCTTGCACAACAGGGTTGGCGGGAAGCCCCAGGTCATTGTCGCCGTAAAAGGCGATAGTGAGCGCCTGTGCTATTTTCCAGGTAGCGGGGTCGAGCTCGCGCGCCGCCTGATCGCCCGCACGTTCGATAACGGACGCCATATACCTTGCGAGCTTTGTATTGCACACGCTGACAGCCGCCAGATACACGCCGAGCGCCTCGGCGGGTGCCGGCTCTTTCTCCTGCTTTTCCGCATTGACCATCGCCGTCGCCGCGCGGCAAATGTCCCCTCCGTGCCCGGTCAGGGCAAGATCGGCCCCATACTGCCCGGCAAGTTCCAACACCACATGGCGGTCCAAGAACGCATCGGCCAGGTCCATAGCCAAATCGCATCGGCCCGCCTTAATCAAAATGCGAGCAGCCCGCGATACAAGTTCGGGACGGATCTCGGCAACGAGCTTTCGCAGCCTCAGGCGCGCGTTGTCCTTAGCGCCCAAACACCTAAAGGTGCGATCAGACGGATCCACGCCAAAAAACGGATAATCGCGCACAAAGATGGACTGGTCGATCATCGAAAGCCTTACACCGCACGCCTCTAGCTCCGCAATGCGACCCTCGCCCATCAGCACCATCAAGCAGGCAACGGTAAACAAAAGGTTGTTCTCGAGCGATGCGAGATCTGCCAGCGCCGCACCGTACACGTTGACGATTTCGTTCTCGAGCAACCCGGCAACATCGCCCTGTCCATACATTCCCGTCTGCAGGGCAGATACCAGCTCTGGCACACCCTGCGTGAGCCGATAAAAATCGAGCGATGTACTGATCGAAAACGCCGTAGCCCATGACGAATACTCATAGGCGTGCACCTTGAGCATCTGCGCATTGACTTTTACAGAATCGCCCAACCCGTGGATAAGCAATCGGTTGGAGGGGCGGCAAGTAATAAAGACCCCCGTCCCCGTAGCACGTAAGCTGCGGATTCGATCGATGAGGTCCTCTGTTTCGCGCTGCTCGAGATTGGGCACGTTGTCGATCGCAACGAGCGAATGCGGTTTGTCCTTAAGCTCATCGGCGACAACCTCGAGCTGCATAAAGAGCTCGCGTCCAATCGCGCGGTCGGCCTCGATTATCCGAACCGGCCCTCGCGTGGGATCCGATTTAACTTCCTGCACGTATTGCAGCAATACCGACGTCTTACCAAACCCGTCGGGCGCGTAAAGCAGAACGATTCCTGCCTTGCGCCCTTTAACGATGAGCTCGTTCATCAAGCGATCGCGCCGCACCATATAGCCGCCGCCCGTCGGCATCAACTCGAGGTCGTCCGTATTGCCCAGATCGTTTACCATGCCTGCTCCTCAACTCGACCATATGGACACCGTAGCTGCAGGACCATATGAGCCACCCCGTGAATAGCGCGACTTAGAGTTTTTGGTTGTCTGCCGGTACGTGTTTGGCAAGTTTTTGTACAGCGAGGCCCGATGGTACTTTATCCCCCGACCAATAGGTCTTTGCGCAGGTCAATGCGCTTGCCAGCATGTCCCATCCAATTTGCAGTGTAGCGCAGTCGTCTGTTTTTATTTGAGTTGCGCAACTCGCCTATTCCTCGCTACCGCTTGCGACTCTATAGTGGCAAATGTGCATAGAATCTGGTACGGAATGAATCTCATGATTTAGAGCCCACTCGCCAAGCATGTGGCAAGGTTTCCGTCATGCACACATTACGGCCCGCATCCAATCAGAACCACCCTTAAAAAGGGTGGTTTGCTCTTAGGGTATAACCCACGGGCCCCGGGCTCGCGTCTAAAGGCGCGGGCCCGGACTTCGTCCAGGCCTAGTGCATCTTGACCCGT
>JAXJJM010000031.1:0-6886 GCA_036298225.1 Collinsella sp. | reverse complement strand
GGCCCGAAAGAAAGGTAGGAGGCCATGACGAAAGGTCTGCACGTGCCTTCCGAGATCGGCAAGCTCAGGAAGGTCTGCCTGCACCGTCCCGGCGACGAGCTCCTCAACCTGCCGCCCGACGAGCTCGAGCGACTCCTGTTCGACGACGTCCCGTTCCTGGAGGTCGCGCAGCAGGAGCACGACACCTTCGCCCAGATCCTGAGGGACCAGGGCGTGGAGGTCCTCTATCTCGAGAACCTCGTCGCCGAGGTGTTCGACCAGGTCCCCGGCGCCCGCGCCGAGTTCACCGACCAGTACATCGCCGAGGCCGGCATCCGCGGCCAGCACATGCCGCAGATCGTCCGCGAGAAGCTGGACTCCATCGAGGACAACCTCGAGTTCGTCAAGAAGACCATGGCCGGCATGACCAAGTCCGAGATCGACATGCCCCTCACGGCGTCCACGACCCTCGACTCCCTGGTCAACTCCGAGTCCGAGTCCGACCTGATCATCGACCCGATGCCCAACCTCTACTTCACCCGCGACCCGTTCGCGGTCGTCGGCGAGGGCGTCAACCTCAACCGCATGTACTCGGTCACCCGCAACCGCGAGACCCTGTACGGCAAGTACGTCTTCAAGTACCACCCCGACTACAAGGACGTCTCGCTGTACTTCCGCCGCGACTGCCAGTTCCACACCGAGGGCGGCGACGTGCTGAACATCAACGAGAAGACCCTCGCCGTCGGCATCTCCCAGCGCACCCAGGCCGCCGCGATCGACGTCATGGCCCAGAACATCTTCTGGAACTCCGACTCCAAGGTCGAGCGCATCCTGGCCTTCGACATCCCGGTCTCGCGCGCCTTCATGCACCTCGACACGGTCTTCACCCAGATCGACGTCGATAAGTTCACGATCCACCCCGCCATCATGGGCACCCTGCGCGTCTACGAGCTGACCGCCGGCAAGAACCCGGGCGACGTGAACATCCGCCTGATCGAGGACACCCTCGAGCACGTCCTGGAGGACGCCACCGGCGTCGACCAGGTCAAGCTGATCCCCTGCGGCGGCGGCGACCCGATCGCGGCCTCCCGCGAGCAGTGGAACGACGGCTCCAACACCCTGTGCGTCGAGCCCGGCAAGATCTGCGTCTACGCCCGCAACACCGTCACCAACGACGTGCTGTACAAGGAGGGCCTGGACCTTCTCGTCGTGCCCTCCGCCGAGCTCTCCCGCGGCCGCGGCGGCCCGCGCTGCATGAGCATGCCCTTCTGGCGCGAGGACCTCTAAGTCTTTCCGTTTCCGGTGCGGTCCCCCTACAACCGCACCGGCTTCGCCCGTTAAACGGGCAACACTAATACTTACGTAATTCATTTCTTCGAAAGGAATCGAACCATGGGTGTTAACCTCTCCGGCCGTAGCTTCCTCAAGCTTCTCGACCTCACCACCGAGGAGATCGAGTACCTGCTCAAGCTTTCCAAGAACTTCAAGGATATGAAGCGCGCTGGCGTTCCGCACCGCTATCTCGAGGGCAAGAACATCGTTCTGCTCTTCCAGAAGACCTCCACTCGTACCCGCTGCGCCTTCGAGGTCGGCGGCATGGATCTGGGCATGGGCGTCACCTACCTCGATCCGGGTTCGTCGCAGATGGGCAAGAAGGAGTCCATCGAGGACACCGCCCGCGTTCTCGGCCGCATGTATGACGGCATCGAGTTCCGTGGCTTTGCCCAGGACGACGTCGAGGAGCTCGCTGCTAAGTCCGGCGTGCCTGTCTGGAACGGCCTGACCACCGAGTGGCATCCCACCCAGATGCTCGCCGACATCCTGACCGTCCAGGAGAACTTCAACTACGACATCAAGGGCAAGACTCTCGTCTTCATGGGCGACTGCAAGAACAACGTTGCTCGCTCCCTCATGGTCGTCTGCTCCAAGCTCGGTATGAACTTCGTGGCCTGCGGCCCCGAGGAGTGCATGCCCGCTGACGACGTCATCGAGGCCTGCAAGCCCATCGCCGAGGCCAACGGCTGCACCATCAAGCTGACCACCGACGTCAAGGACGGCGTCACCGGTGCCGACGTTATCTACACCGACGTGTGGGTCTCCATGGGCGAGCCCGACGAGGTCTGGGCCGAGCGCATCGCTCAGCTCACCCCGTATCGCGTTACCTCCGAGGTCATGGCTATGGCCAACCCGGGTGCCATCTTCCTGCACTGCCTGCCCAGCTTCCACGACACCAACACCACGATTGGCGCCGAGAAGTGCGAGCAGTTCGGCATCACCGAGCAGGAGGTCACCGACGAGGTCTTCGAGAGCCCCGCTTCCAAGGTCTTCGACGAGGCCGAGAACCGCATGCACACCATTAAGGCTGTCATGTACGCCACGCTCAAGTAAGAGCATCTAGCATCTCGCTCGGGGTGTATTACTGCGCACCCCGAGCGGTTTTATCTGGTAATAATCTCGCATCAAGCGGCAGGCACGGCACGGAAGAGCCGCTTCTGGCGAGATCAGTAAATGATTTATGAAGGGGGGATGAGAACTATGACTGAGACCGCTAAGAAAAAGCGCGGTATGCCTTCATCGTTCACCATTCTTCTTGCTCTGCTGGCAATTGTCGCAGTGATTACCGTTATCGTCTCCGGCACGTCCGGTGGCGCGGTTACTGCCGCCCGTCTGAGCGATTTCTGCACCGCCCCGATCCTGGGCTTCGCTGACGCTCTGCCCGTCTGCCTCTTCGTTATGATCCTGGGCGGCTTCCTCGGCATGATGACCGAGACCGGCGCCCTGGACAACGGCATCGCCGTCCTGGTGCAGAAGCTTAAGGGCAACGAGATTATGCTCATTCCCGTGCTGATGCTCATCTTCTCCCTCGGTGGTACCACCTATGGTATGTGCGAGGAGACCGTTCCCTTCTACGCCCTGCTCGCCGCTACCATGATGGCCGCTGGCTTCGACCCCATGGTCGGTGCCGCTACCGTCCTGCTCGGCGCTGGCTGCGGCTGCCTGGGCTCCACGGTTAACCCGTTCGCCGTCGGCGCTGCCGTCGACGCTCTGACCGGCGTTGGCATTGAGGTCAACCAGTCCATCATCATCGGCCTCGGTGCCGTCCTGTGGATTGTCACTACCGCTATGTCCATCTTCTTCGTGATGAGCTACGCCAAGAAGGTCAAGGCTGACAAGGGTTCCACCATCCTGTCGATGCAGGAGCTCAAGGACGCCGAAGAGGCTCACGGCAAGGCTGCTTCCGAGGTTCACAAGGAGGTCAAGCTCACCGGTCGTCAGAAGGGTGTTCTGATCGCCTTCGCCTTCACCTTCGTCGTCATGATCGTCGGCTTCATCCCGCTGGCAGACCTCAACGAGGGCGTCGCCAACTTCTTTGACGCTGGCGCTGTCTACGATGCCGACGGTAACACCGTCGTCCAGGGCTGGTCTGCCCTGATCACCGGCCTGCCCATTGGTCAGTGGTACTTCGACGAGGCTTCCACCTGGTTCTTCCTCATGGCTATCCTGATCGGTATCATCGGTGGCCTGTCCGAGAAGCAGATCGTCAACACCTTCATCACCGGTGCTGCCGACATGATGTCCGTTGTTCTCGTCATCGCCCTCGCCCGTGGTATCTCCGTCCTCATGGCTAACACCGGCCTCGACGTCTACGTCCTCGACGCTGCCGCCAATGCTCTGGCTGGGCTGTCCGGCGTGATCTTCGCTCCCATGAGCTTCCTGGTCTACTTCGGCCTGTCCTTCCTGATCCCCTCGACCTCTGGTATGGCTACCGTCTCCATGCCCATCATGGGACCGCTGGCTGTTAAGCTCGGCTTCTCGCCTGAGGTCATGGTCATGATCTTCTCCGCCGCCATCGGTGTCGTGAACCTGTTCACCCCGACCTCCGGCGCCATCATGGGCGGCCTCGCCCTGGCCAAGATCGAGTGGACGACCTGGCTCAAGTTTGCCCTTAAGCTCATCGTCGCGCTCTCCGTCGTCTGCGCCATCATCCTGACCGTCGCCTGCGTGTTGATCTAAGTACCCCACGGGTACCCCACGGAAACCTTGACGATCCTGTAAAGGATCACCTGGTCATCGTCTGTCCGGTGGGGTCAACCCACCGGTAGACTCCTACCTTTAGCCCCCTCCCGTTCCGTGCGCGGGAGGGGGCGCACTTATGTTGCGCGGTTCTACGAACCGCGCAACCAGTCGACGCTGCGCGCCGCCCAGGACGACAATTTGTCATTCAAAAGGCAAGCCATGACCAAAAGGTCTATGCCTCGCCTTTTTCATGCCAACTTGTACGTTCTGGACGGCGCTCGCTGACTTATGCTCAACCTGCGGCGCTGCCATTGTTGCAGGCAGGGGGCAGCTTGCTCGCTCCGGTGCACGTTTGCTGGCTTTGGCTCTGCCTGTGACGTTTCCATTGTTGGTGCGGAGTGACTTGTTCCCTGCTCCAAATTAGCTACCCCGGGTCCCCGGTGGTTGCGGTGGGCGTGTTTGGTTGGTGCCTGTTGATGGTCTGGGTATCGGGGAGGGCGGGCTCCGTTATAATCGCCTAGAACATTAAATGGAAACGGGACGGGAGCCATACATGCGCCAGGGTTTCGACAACGCGAAATATATCGAGCTGCAGGCCGCTCATATTAAGGAGCGCATCTCGCAGTTTGGCGGCAAGCTGTATTTGGAGTTTGGCGGCAAGCTGTTTGACGACTATCACGCGAGTCGCGTGCTGCCGGGTTTTGAACCGGACAGCAAGTTCCGCATGCTCAAGAGCATTGCCGATGACGTTGAGGTCATCATCGCGATCAACGCGAACCACATCGAGAAGAATAAGGCCCGTGGCGACCTGGGCATTACCTATGACGAGGACGTCTTGCGCCTGGTCGACCTGTTCCGCGGCAACGGTTTTGCTGTCGCTGCCGTGGTTATTACCCAGTACGCCGGCCAGCCCGCCGCCGATGTGTTCCGCAATCGCCTGAACGCGCTCGGCATTCCTGCCAAGTTGCACTATCCCATCGAGGGCTATCCGCACGACGTCGACCTGATCGTGTCCGACGACGGCTATGGCAAGAACGAGTTTGTCGAGACCACTCGTCCGCTCGTCGTGGTCACCGCGCCGGGTCCTGGTTCAGGTAAGCTCGCCACCTGCCTGTCTCAGCTCTATCACGAGCACAAGCACGGCACCGCCGCCGGCTACGCCAAGTTCGAGACCTTCCCGGTCTGGAACCTTCCCCTCACGCATCCGGTCAACATCGCCTACGAGGCGGCCACGGCCGACCTCGACGATGCGAATATCATCGATTCCTTCCACTTGGAGGCCTATAACAAGACTACGGTCAACTACAACCGCGACGTCGAGGCCTTCCCGGTGGTCCGTGCCCTGATGGAAAAGATCCTGGGCAAGAGCCCCTACCAGAGCCCCACCGACATGGGTGTAAATATGGTCGGCTTTGCCATCACCGATGACGATGCCTGCCGCGACGCTTCCAAGATGGAGATTGTCCGCCGCTACTTTACCGCGGTCGAAAATGTGCGCCGTACCGGCGTGGGCGATGAACAGGTTGATCGTCTCAAGATCATTATGAAGAAGGCCGGTATCGACAAGAATTACTCGCCGGCACGCTCGGCCGCCCTTACCAGGGAGCAGCTGACGGGTGGCCCCGTAGGCGCCATGGTCATGCCCGATGGCTCCGTGGTGACCGGCAAGACTTCCACGCGCCTGGGCGCCGCGAGCTCGCTCATCATGAACGCACTTAAGCATGTCTCGGGCGTTGACCTTGAGCTCGAGGTCATTAGCGATGAGGCGATCGAGCCTATCAGCAAGCTCAAGACGCATTTTCTGGGTAGCAAGAACCCGCGCCTGCACACCGACGAGACGCTTATGGCGCTCTCGATCACCTCGGCAACGAGCGAGACGGCGGCCCGCGTCCTTTCGGGCCTGGAGCAGCTGCGCGGCTGTGATGCCTTCTTTAGCGTGATCATCTCGCCGACGGACGAGACGGTGTTGCGCAAGCTGGGCATCAACGTGTGCTGCGAGCCCAAGTTCGAGCGCCGTGGTTTCTTCCACCGCTAAGCCTGGATTAATTGGTCTGAAAGGGGCGCATCGGGTATGCATTCGGTGTGCCCCTTTTATCAACAAAGCTACCGTTTAACCTAAAAATAGCCCGTTTACCTGCCTATAAGCGATTTGGGCGGTATACAATAACCCTAACTGTTTCATCCTTTTGCGGGGATGCCGCATGATGGATGTTGCCGGCCATCATGGGGTGTGCCGGTCGCGCACGGTGCAGGTGATGTCCGTGCTCGGTTTGAGGAGGCTGCCATGGCTGGCAAGGGTCGTGCGAGTGTCAACGATATGAAGCGTGTCGAGGTGCAGGTGCTGATGGAGATCGCACAGCTGTCCGAAGACAACGGCGGATTTTATGGCTTTTCGCGCAAGACGCTTGCCGAGCGTGTGGGGGTGTCTCCGTATCGCGCCCGCGCGGCAATTGAACGCTTGGAATCCGAAGACATCATCGAGGTCGTCTCGCGCTACAGCGACGACGGCGGCCAGCTCGCAAATGGTATTTGTCTCACGGAGCGTGGCGAATGGTATCTAGAGGGCATCCGTGCCGGTATGCTCGTGATGGACTTGATCGAGGATGAAGCCGCCGATCGATAACAGCGTGCATTCATAGTGGAAACGACGCCGCCTGGGCAACCGGACGGCGTTTTGTTTCGAGATGGAGAAATGGGTTGATTTCCGATCTCAGCCGAACACATTGAGCAAATAGGCCATTCCCGCAGTTAGCCGAACGCCCCCGCGGCCCCTCCTGGGGTCCGGGGGCGCCGTTTTCCCAGTTGATGGAACGGTGGAGATGTGTTTCGATGGGTCCGGTGGCCATGCTCCGCCCGCCGCCCGGCACCTCTTCCCAGACTCAGCCGGACG
>JAXJJM010000030.1:0-30652 GCA_036298225.1 Collinsella sp. | reverse complement strand
GTTCTTGCTTCGTGTTGATATCGGGTCGTTAGCTCAGTTGGTAGAGCAGGGGACTCTTAATCCCCAGGTCCAGGGTTCGACCCCCTGACGGCCCACCACACGATATCTCCTCTAAAGTCCGCCACAACGGACTTTAGCTTTGGGTCGTTAGCTCAGTTGGTAGAGCAGGGGACTCTTAATCCCAAGGTCCAGGGTTCGACCCCCTGACGGCCCACCCAAAGATTGTTAAAGCGACTGGCTCAGGCTGGTCGCTTTTTTGTTGACCTCGTATGGGGTCGAACCCGTAAGGGCGCGGAGCTGAGGAAATACGTAAGCATTTACCAGCGTAGCGCGCAAGGCGCCTTGGCGCCGCAGCGGCCGCCTGCGCAGCAGGCTGACCCCCTGACGGCCCACCAAAGCATGTTAAAGAGACTGGCTTCGGCTGGTCGCTTTTTTGTTGACCTCGCATGGGGTCGAACCCGAAAGGGCACAGCCGCTTTCACAGATCGAGCCTACCCTGGGGATCGGTAAAACCGTCAGTACCCTCCTTGAGTTTCTTCTCGTCTGCCTTCACGCGACGCTCGAGCTTTTTTGTATCCTCGGCAGGCGGTAGGTTCTCGGGGACAATTCCGCGGTCGATGAGGCTGCCACGCACGCTTGTGTTGTTCTCGACGTGCTCTTGCTTGATCTGGTCCAGGCCGTACAGGTCGTGTTCCTCGGCGTTGAAGGCCGTCATCGAGTTCGTAAGGTCCTTTGCTTTGATGAGGACATCGGCTAACCTGTCCGCCAATGCCGCGCTCTTGGGTACGCCGAGCTGCTGCTTCATTTCCGCCGTGCTTCTGCCGCCGAATAACGCCTCATCGCCCTTCGACTTGATGATCGCGAATCCTTTGGAGTCCACGCCGCGTTTGAACGCAATACCCGAGAGCTGTTTCTCTGAATCGGATAGCGAGTGGCGCGCCTGCAAGCGCTGAATCTCTGCGAAGCGCTGCTCTATGAGCTCTTGGCGGCGCGTCTGCACGGCAAAGTATGCCTGGGCGAGCGCGATCTCTGGCTTGTTTGAATCTCCGTTCTGTGCGATTAAATAGCATGCATAGCGCGTAAGTTTGTAGTCTTTAACCGCGCGAGCGGCGACACCGGCAGTTACCATTTTCGTGGTGTCACGAAAATGGGAATCAACTGGAGTTTTGTTTGTTTCGCATGAGACTGTTGCCCTCTTAACAACTTCGGCGAAGTTCTCCCATCGAGTGTACCCCATGGGTTCCATTAAATCGCGTGCGAGCCAATACTCAACGCCGTCTTCCACATTGGCGTAGCTATCAAGTTTGACACGCCACTTCTCGATATCACTACTGTCCATATCTTCTCCTCGCTGGTCTATTGTCTGTGCGGGCTTTGCCCGCTCTGTATTCAGAATTAGGATACGCTGCCGTGCGGACACGAATAGGCCCCGTGCCACCTCGAGCTCACGGGGCCCATAGATATCGATTAGGTGTGTTCTGCTTTAGATGGGTGTCCAGTTTAGTCCGTTCGATAGTGCGATCCGAGGCTTTCGGTTCGCTTGCGCATGGCTTTGACCATTTCCTGTGCTAGTCGAATCTGCGACTGTAGGCGGGCGAGGGCTGCGATCTCGCTGTCATCGGTATGCGGCTTGCTCAGCGCCATGGCCTTGTCTTGCAGGCTTTCAAGCTGTTGCAGGGCCTCGGATAGGCCTGTTTCGGTCCTGTTGATCATGCAAAAGGTGCTCATCGTGTGCCTAAGGCTGTGTGTCAGGCGTTCGGCATCTGTTGTGGCAATGCCGTACTGGGGGAGGGTGATATCCGCCTTCAGGGCCGCCTCAGGCTCTTTCTGCGCTGTGAGGGCTGCCGATGCGCCCGCGATACGTCCGAATACGATGCCGTTGGCGCTTGACAAGCCACCAATGCGGTCGGCGCCGTGCATGCCGCCTGTCGCCTCGCCGCAAGCGTAGAGGCCCTCAACGCCCGTGTGCGCGGTCTTATCGATCTTGATGCCGCCGTTAGCGGCGTGGGCATACATCGCAACGCGCATCTCGTCAGTCGGGGCGATGCCGTGCTCGTCTTGCAGCCAGGTGGCAAAGGTCTGCACAAACTCTGGGACATCCTCGCGGGGGAAGTCGTAGTGGAGTGCCAGGCCTTCGACACCTGCCTGATCGATGACGAGATCGATAGCGCGGGAGGCCAAGCGTGACGTGAAGGGACCATATCCAGAGCGCTGCTCGAGCAGGTCGTCCAGCTTGTCGTCGGCAATATCTGCCGGCTGGTCTACATGTACGTAGCGCCAGGTCTTCTCGTTAAAGACAAGGTTGCGCTTGGGCTCGATGAAGCCGGGCATCATCTGCATGAACTCTATATTAGTAAGCGATGCGCCGTGCGCCAGTGCGATGGCCTGTGATGAGCTGAGCACGTCGGCGGAAGTGAGGCTTCGCTCGAACAGGCCACCCGTGCCACCGGCTGCGATGATCGTGGCTTTGGTAGCAAAGGGCACGATTCGATCTTCGGTGAGGTTGTAGAGCGCGGTTCCGGTGATTCTGGCGTTCGTGTCCTCAACAAGGTCGATAAGCTCATGGCGGGGGAGCAGGCGAATGCCGAGCGACTCGATCCGGGCTGTCAGAGCGTCCTCAAGGGGCTTGCGGGTGAGGCCGCGCCACATGCGCGTTTTGTGGTCAAAGCAGGGGATAAACTGCTTTTGCTGAGCGCTCTCAGCGTTTTGCGGACGCTTGAGCTCAACGCCCAGGTCTTGCTCGAGCCATTCAATTGCCTGGGGAATGCCGTGGACAAACGTCTGGACAAGCTCGGGGTCGGCGACACCGCCGCCGACGGTCTGGATGGTGTCGATGAGGTCTTGTTCGTCGTCTTCGTTAACGGGTCCGATAAGCCCTAGGCCCCAGGTTCCAGGGAAGAAGCTCGATCCACTCATGGTCTTGCCGGCGCTTGCCACAGCGACGGTTGCGCCCGTGCGTGCCGCTTCGATGGCGGCACAAAGGCCCGCAATGCCAGATCCAATTACCAGTACATCAGTCGATTCCATCGGATTCCTTTCTCGTCCGGCGCATTGTCGCACGGGTGATCGGCAATGGGGCCGCAAAGACTCGGCAAATCGGTAAAGGGCAAATATGGCAGGTGGGCGTCAGGTGGACTCGGCCACTTCGGTCGGCCCATTTGATAAGTTGCGGTGGAATACGGACTGTTTTGGCCTGTATGGATGCAATTCAGTCCGTATTTCACCACAACTGATACATCGGACCCTTTAATAAGAGTAACCAATTTGAGACGGGGCAAACAAAAAGAGCCGCTACCTCGAAAGGTAGCGGCTCCAAAGCTCAACTATATGAGCATCGCGCGGGCGCGATTAGGCCTTGAGGGCCTCCTCGACGGCGACAGCGCAGGCGACGGTGGCACCGACCATGGGGTTGTTGCCCATGCCGATGAGACCCATCATGTCAACGTGCGCAGGCACGGAGGAAGAACCGGCGAACTGGGCGTCGGAGTGCATACGGCCCATGGTGTCGGTCATGCCGTAAGAGGCAGGGCCGGCGCCCATGTTGTCCGGGTGCAGGGTACGACCAGTGCCGCCACCAGAAGCGACGGAGAAGTACTTCTTGCCAGCCTCGAGGCGCTCCTTCTTGTAGGTGCCAGCGACGGGGTGCTGGAAGCGCGTGGGGTTGGTGGAGTTACCGGTGATCGAGATGTCGACGTTCTCGTGCCACATGATGGCAACGCCCTCGCGGACGTCGTCGGAGCCGTAGCAGTTAACGGCAGCACGGGGACCATCGGAGTAGGGGATGGTCTCGACGACCTTGAGCTCGCCCGTGTAGTAGTCGAACTGGGTCTTCACGTAGGTGAAGCCGTTGATGCGGGCGATGATCTGGGCGGCGTCCTTGCCCAGACCGTTGAGGATAACGCGCAGCGGCTTCTTACGAGCCTTGTTGGCGTTCAGAGCCAGGCCGATAGCGCCCTCGGCGGCAGCGAAGGACTCGTGGCCGGCCAGGAAGGCGAAGCACTCGGTGTCGTCGGAGAGCAGCATAGCGCCCAGATTGCCGTGGCCCAGACCGACCTTGCGGTCCTCGGCGACGGAGCCGGGAACGGTGAAGGCCTGGATGCCCTCGCCGATGATGGCGGCAGCCTCAGAAGCGGACTTGGCGCCACGCTTGACAGCGAGAGCGCAGCCGAGGGTGTAGGCCCACTCGGCGTTCTGGAAGGCGATGGACTGGGTGTTGTTGACGATCTCACGCGGGTTGAAGCCCTTGTCGGTGCAGATCTGCAGAGCTTCCTCGAGGGAGGCGATGCCGTTGTCGGCGAGGCACTTGTTGATCTTGTCAGCGCGGCGCTCGTAACCTTCGAACGTAACAGTCATAGTTATTTCCCTCCCTTTCTACTCGTGAACCGGGAACACGCTGGCGACGGAGTGGGTCTCCTCGTCGGTGCGCGGGTCGATGTACTTGGCAGCGTTCTCCCACTGACCATAGTGGCCCATGGCGCCAGCGATGGCCTCCTCGGGGGTCTTGCCGGCCTTGACGGCGTCGGTGAACTTACCGAGGTTCAGGAACTCGAACGCGATGATCTCGTTCTTGTCGTTGAGAGCCATGCGGGTGACGTAGCCCTGAGCGAGCTCGAGGTAACGAGCGCCCTTGGCCTTGGTGCCGAACATGGTGCCGACCTGAGAGCGAAGGCCCTTGCCGAGGTCGTCGAGGGAGGCGCCCACGGGCAGGCCGCCCTCGGAGAACGCGGTCTGGCTGCGGCCGTAAACGATCTGCAGGAAGATCTCGCGCATAGCGACGTTGATGGCGTCGCAGACGAGGTCGGTGTTGAGGGCCTCGAGGATGGTCTTACCGGGAAGGATCTCGGAAGCCATGGCGGCAGAGTGGGTCATGCCCGAGCAGCCGATGGTCTCAACGAGGGCCTCCTCGATGATGCCGTCCTTGACGTTCAGCGTGAGCTTGCAGGCGCCCTGCTGAGGTGCGCACCAACCCACACCGTGCGTAAGACCGGAGATGTCGGAAATCTCCTTAGCCTGGACCCATTTGCCCTCCTCGGGGATGGGTGCGGGGCCGTGGTATGCACCCTTGGCAACGGGGCACATGTTCTCCACTTCCTGTGAGTACTGCATGCCTCTCCTCTCTATCGTGTTGGCGTCCCGTCTGGGGGTCGTGGCTGGCGATTGCCGGTCGACCCTTCGAAAGGGACATGACATGCAGCCCCTATAATACCGCGAAATGCACGGAATATTCGGCGAACGGCTCAGTTTTCGTATCGAGATGCGTGGAACTTTTAATTGAAACGATTTAACTTTGCGATTTGTGGTCGCGAACTTCCTTAGAGGGGGTCAGTTCTGGGCAAGCTTTTGGTCAGCTTTTGTATGCGTTGCGGGGGTTGAACTGTTGCAACGGTGCCGTTCGCCGCCTGTATACCGCCTTTGGCCGCGTGGCGCTGTTATTTTGCGTGAATGTTTTGATGGCACGCTTCAATCGTGCTGTATTGGATGGCAAGCAGATCCCGGCGAAGGGAGCGCCATGCAGCGCGTTTGGAGAACGGTTACCGGCTTTTACCATGTCTGTGCCCGCGGTACAGGTAAGCAACTGATCTTTGAGAACGATGAAGACCGGTGGGAGTTTCTGGAACTGATGCGCAACTGCTGCCGGGAGGCGGGGGTGACGATCGTGGCGTGGTGCCTTATGGGCAACCACGTGCATCTGGTGCTTGCTGATTACGAGGATACGATGAGCGCGGCGATGCATCGGCTGCTTTTGACGTACGCGCGGCGGTTCAACAAACGCACCGGGCGCTCCGGGCATTTGTTCCAGAATCGCTTTGATCGGCGCTCGCTTGACAGCGACCGGTATTTGATGGCCGTGATTCGTTACGTGCATGCTAATCCGCAGGAGGCGGGTCTTTGCCTTATTGAGCGTTACCCGTGGAGCAGCTTTGGTGAGTACTTGCGCGCGTATGACGGCGACGTAGCGAAGAGTTTTTCGGATCCGTCCACGGTGCTCGAGCTCTTTGGCCCCGCCGAGGGCTTTATGGCTTACTCGCTTGAGACGCCCGATGGCTCCGACCCGGTAATCCATGATATGGAAGAGACGGAATGGGAACGGCGTGCGTTTGCTGACAAGATGGCAAAACGCCTGGGCGTGCCGCTCGACGAGCTCAAGACCGTGGCTCCTTCGCGACGAGACGAGATCGTTTTTGCCTTGCACGATGGCGGTTATACGGTGCGCGAGATTGAGCGGTATACGGGGATTAGCAAGAGCACCGTCTCACGTATCGTGCGCGCTTATGCCCGGGTGACCGAGCAGGCCGAAGGTTCGGAATAGAAGCGAAAGAATATGGCCGAACCGCTCTTGTCAAGCGATTCGGCCAACAAAATTCTTAAGATTTGGGACAAATACTACTGATTATTTTGTCTCGTGAGCATGCCGTCGAGGGTGCGCCAGGCGAGCTCGGCGCATTTTACGCGGGCGGGCATGTGTGAGATGTCCTGGAGCTGGGCGGCCTCGTCCAGATCTTCCAGGTCCTCCTCGGAGAGCTGTTCGCCGCGGATCATGGCGAGGAAGAGCTCTGCCAGGCGGCGCGCCTCCTCGATGGTCTCGCCGGTGATGAGGTCGGCCATGATATCGGCGCTGGCCTGGCTGATGGCGCAGCCGTGCCCGGTAAACGAGGCCTCCTCGATAACGTTGTTCTCGACGCGAAGCTGCAAGGTGAGCTCGTCTCCGCAGCTGGGGTTGATGCCGTCGTGCTCGTGCGTAGGGGCGTCCATCTCGTACTTATAGTCGGGGTGCGAGTTGTGCTCCATAAACGTGGTGGAGGTGTACAGATTACCCATTGAACGTGCTCCAAACGTGATGCAGGCCGGCGATGAACTTATCGATGTCGGCCTTGTCGTTGTAGAAGGCCACGCTGGCGCGGCAGCAGGCGAGGTTCTCGACGCCCAGCCAGGTGAGCAGCGGCTGTGCGCAGTGGTGGCCGGCGCGAATGCACACGCCGTCCATGTCCATGATGCTTGCGACGTCGTGCGGGTGGATGCCCTTGACGTTAAAGCTCACAACGCCGTGGTGGTTGTCCCAATAGATGGAGCCGATGATCTGGACAAAGTCGAGCTGCATGAGTTCGCCCATCAGATAGTGGACGAGTGCCTGCTCGCGGGCCTGGATGTTCTCGTAACCCACCGTGTTGACCAGGTAATCAAGGGCAGCGCCCGTGGCGAAGATGCCGGCGGCGTCCTGCGTGCCGGCCTCGAACTTCTCGGGGACAGGTGCCCAGACGGCGTCCTGCTCGGTGACCGAATCGATCATTTCGCCGCCGGTGAGCATGGGAGGCATGGCGTTGAGCAGGTCCATCTTGCCCCACAGTACGCCGATGCCCATGGGGCCCATGGCCTTGTGCGCGCTAAAGGCAAAGAAGTCGGCACCTAGGTCGGCCACGTCGACCGGCATGTGCGGTAGCGATTGCGCGCCGTCGACGACCAGATAGCCGCCGTACTTGTGCACGAGCTTGCCGAGATTCTTGACCGGGTTCTCGACGCCCAGCACATTGGAGACCTGACCCACTGCCAGAATCTTGGTCTTGGGACCCACCTTGGCAAGAACTTCCTCGGTGGTGAGCTGGCCGGTCTTGGTGGGGTAGAGGTAGACGAGCTTGGCGCCGGTCTCGCGGCAGACCTGCTGCCACGGAATCAGGTTGGAGTGGTGCTCCATGATCGTGATGACGACCTCGTCGCCGGGCTCCAGCACCGTGGGGGCAAAGCTCTTGGCGACCAGGTTGAGCGACTCGCTCGTGTTGCGAGTGAAGACGACCTCGTTGGCCTGGGAGGCGCCGATGACGTCGGCGATCTGCTGGCGCACCTTTGCGATGGCCTCGGTGGCCTCGACGGACAGCGAGTACAGGCCGCGCAGGGGGTTGGCGTTCATGCGCTGATAGAAGTCGCGCTCGGCGTCGAGCACACAGGCGGGGCGCTGCGCGGTTGCGGCGCTATCGAGGAAGGCGATCTCGGGGTGCTGCTGGAACAGCGGGAACTGCGCCTTGTAGGGGTTGGTCTCGATGTCCACGGTGGGCCAGCCGCGCGAAGCCTCGTCGCTGGCATCGAGCTCCATGGGCTCGGGGGCGGTGCAGGTATCGCATTTTACGTGCTCGGTGTCGATCATGCGAGCTCCTCTTCAAAGTTATCGATCAGGTTGTTGCCCAGGCGGACGACGGCGGCGCGGGTGCGCTCGTCGGTGGCGGAAAGCGCGGCGTCCTCCAGCTTGGCGCGGATGAACAGGTCCTCGGCGGCCTTTTGGTCCAGGCCGCGGCAGGCGAGGTAGAACAGCTGCTCGTCGCGGACGTGGCCGATGGTGGCGCCGTGGTTGCCGGCGACATCGTCCTCGTCGCAGAGAATGACGGGAACGGTCTTGTTGTCGACGCCCTTGTTAGCGAGCAGCACGGTCTCGCGCTCGGTGCCGGTTGCGCCCTTGCAGCCGTGCACGAGGTCGATGGTGCCGCGGTAGACCTTCTTGGACGTACCGGTCAGCACGCCGTTGGCGTCGATCTCGCACTCGGTCTTGCGACCGCGGTGGCGCAGCTCGTAGTTAAAATCGCGCACCTGCTCGCGGGCGCCCAGGTAATCGGTATCGATCGTCACCTTTGCAGTGTCGCCCAACAGGTCGCCGGCAAGGCCGGTGGCGCTGGCACCGGCACCCAGGACGGTGTGCTGCACGTTGACGCGCGCTCCCTCGTCCAGGAACAGGCCGGTGTCGTCGAGCGCGATCCAGCTATCGTCGAGCGTCTGCGTGCAGGTCACGTTGACGGTGGCGTACTCGTGGGCGCACACGCGTAGCACGGAGCCCACGACACCCTCGCCGGTAACGGGGGAGTCCAAGGCGATCTGCAGGTCGAGCGTTGCCTGCGGGCGGGCGACGACGTCGATGGCGGCGATGGCCGCGGCGGCATCGACACCGCTCACATGCACGGTAACCGTTGCGTGCTTGTATGCGGGCACATCGATGACGATGCGCTTGGTGGCGTGGCCGTCCAAATAGGCGTAGGCGGCCTCGCCCATGCCGGTCTCGAAGGCCTCGGCGGGGGAGAGCTCCTCCTCGAGCTTGATGGCGCCGGCCTGGTAGACGGAGGTGGCGGGTACGTCGAGCTCAGTCTCGGGCGTGATGCGGGCGCGATCGGCGGCGTCGCCGGGGGCGGAGGCACGGCGCTCGGGGAAGCGCTCGGCCATGGCGTCCATGGCGGCATCGAACGCGCCTGTCGCGCCGGCAAACTGCTCGTCCAGGCCCTCGACCTCAACGGCCTCGGCGGGAGCGGCGGCAAGTTCGTTCGAAAGCTCGAGCTTGGTCTGGTTCATCTTGAGCCAGCCCCAAGTGGCGGCCGGCATCGCATTGACCTGCCCGATCTCCTGCAGCACGCCGTCTCGGGGCTCCGACCCTCCTAGCGCACCTTTAGTACGCGTCGTCGGGCTCGTCGCTCCCGATACGTCGCACTGCAGAAGCTCGGATGACATAAATGCGTTCGGCATAGTGGTTTCCTGTTTCATTATCCGATCGCTCCTTCCATCTCGAGCTTGATCAGGTTGTTCATCTCGACGGCGTACTCCAACGGCAGTTCCTTGGAGACCGGGTTGGCAAAGCCGTTGACGATCATGGTGCGGGCCTCTTCCTCCGAGATACCGCGGCTCATCAGGTAGAACACCTTGTCGTCGCCGATGCGGCCGATGGTGGCCTCGTGGCCGATGTCGACGTTCTTGGCGCGGATGTCCATGGCGGGGATGGTGTCGGAGCGGCTCTGGTCGTCGAGCATGAGCGACTGGCAGCTCACGGTTGCCTTGGAGCCCTCGGCCTTGGGCGTGGCCACGATGGAGCTGCGGAAGGTCTGGATGCCGCCGCTCTTGGAGATGCCCTTGGTCTCGACGGTCGCCGAGGTATCGGGGGCGTTGAGCACGACCTTGCAGCCGGTGTCGAGGTTCTGGCCGGCGCCGGCAAAGGTGATGCCGGTAAAGCTCGAGCGGGCGCGGCGGCCATTGAGCACGCTCATGGGGTAGAGGTAGCCCACGTGGCTGCCGAAGGAGCCGCTGATCCATTCGATATCGCCGTCCTCGTCCACGCGCGCACGCTTGGTGTTGAGGTTGTACATGTTCTTGGACCAGTTCTCGATGGTCGAGTAGCGCAGGTGCGCACGCTTGCCCACAAAAAGCTCAACGGCACCGGCGTGGAGGTTGGCCACGTTGTACTTGGGCGCGGAGCAGCCTTCGATGAAGTGAAGGTCGGCATCGTCCTCGACGATGATGAGCGTGTGCTCAAACTGGCCGGCGCCCTTGGCGTTGAGGCGGAAGTAGCTCTGCAGCGGGAAGTCGAGCTTGGTGCCCTTGGGAACGTAGACAAACGAGCCGCCCGACCACACGGCGCCGTGGAGGGCCGCAAACTTGTGGTCGGTGGGCGGGATGAGCGTCATGAACTTCTCGTGGATGAGCGGCTCCCACTGCGGATCGTGCAGGGCCTCCTCGATGCCGGAGTAGACGATGCCCATCTTGGATGCGGTGTCCTGCATGTTGTGGTAGACCAGCTCGGAGTCGTACTGCGCGCCGACGCCCGCCAGGTAGCTGCGCTCGGCCTCGGGGATGCCAAGGCGCTCAAAGGTGTTCTTGATGTCGTCGGGCACCGACTCCCAGTCGTGCTTTTGGTCGGTGTTGGGCTTGACGTAGGTGACGATGTTGTCCATGTCCAGGCCCTCGATGGAGGGACCCCACGTCGGGTCGGGAAAACGATTGAAGATCTCGAGGGACTTTAAGCGCAGGTCGAGCATCCACTGCGGCTCGTCCTTCTTGGCGCTGATCTCGCGCACGATGTCGGGCGTGATGCCGGCGTCGAGGCGCTCGAAACCCTCCTCGCCATAGGTGAAATCGTACAGGCTGCGGTCGATGTCCGCGACCTCGGTGCGGTTCTTGGTCATTGCGTCGCCCCTTTACGCCTGCTGCTCGGCAGCGGCGGCCTCGGCCTGGGCGCGCTGCTCGGCGGCCTCGCGCTCGAAGGTCTCAAAGCCGTTCTTGTCGATCCAGGGGATGAGCGAGGCGTCGTCCTCGCGCACGATGTGGCCCTTGACCATAACGTGGACGCGGTCGACATCCAGGTGCTCCAAGATGCGTGTGTTGTGCGTGATGATGAGCATGGAGCCGTCGCAGCTCTTGCGGTAGGCGTCCATGCCGTGGCTGACGGTGGACAGGGCGTCGACGTCCAGGCCGGAGTCGGTTTCGTCCAGGATGGCGAGCTTGGGCTGCAGCAGCAGGAGCTGGAGCATCTCGACCTTTTTCTTCTCGCCGCCCGAGAAGCCCACGCCCAGCTCACGGTTGAGATAGGCGGTATCCATGTTGAGCTCGGCCGCGAGCTCCTTGACGCGACGGCGGAACTCCTTGCCCTTCATCTCCAAGCCGGGGCGGCCGGCGATGCTGGCGCGCAAAAAGCTCGACAGCGGCACGCCCGGGATCTCGACCGGGGCCTGGAAGCTCAGGAACAGGCCGGCGCGCGAACGCTTGTCGGTGGTGAGCTCAGTGATATCCTGGCCGTCAAAGACGATGCGGCCGTCGTTGACCGTGTAGACGGGGTCGCCCATGACTAGGTGACCGAGGGTAGACTTGCCGGCGCCGTTGGGGCCCATCAGCACGTGGGTCTCGCTGGCGGCGACATTGAGGTTGACGTTGTGGAGGATGGTCTTCTCGTCCACGGAGGCGGTCAGACCTTCGATGGAAAGCAGCGGATTTGCGCTCATGCTGTCCCTCTCTTTATATGGTGTACTCATAGGTGTACTAAAGCCTAGGAATCTTCTCGGAATAAAGTTACTATGGGTTCGGCGTTAGTCAAGGGAAAACCCGACTAATCCACTCGACTTTTCAAATTGCGGGACAAATTCATCGGAAGTGCTTGTCTCCAACGTTATGGGAGGGTAGGTATGCTCATTTCTTCCAAGGGCCGCTATGCCCTCCGGCTGATGATCTATATCGCGGCGTTGGGCGATGCCGAGGGCAAGATTGCCCTGCGCGAGGTCGCCGACCGCGAGCATATCTCGCAAAAGTATTTGGAGCAGCTGGTTCGCCCGCTTATGAAGGCGGGCCTGCTTAAGAGCGTGCGCGGCAAGGGCGGCGGCTACATGATGGCCAAGGACCCGGCCGAGGTACGTGCCGGCGACATCCTGCGCGCCGTTGAGGGGAGCACGGCCCCGGTGGCGTGCGACGGCATCGACAACAGCTGCACCCGCAGTGACCTTTGCTCAACGGTCAAGTTCTGGCGCGGCTTGGACGACGTGATCGAAAAGTACGTCGACGGCGTAACGCTGGCTGACTTGGCCGCCGTCCCCGAGATCAACTTCGATATCAAACTGTAGGGGCTGTAGATGGGGTCTCTCGACAAGGTGTACCGGCAAATCGCATCGTTTGCCCGAGAATGTGATATCGAGAAAGTAGTGCTCTTTGGGTCTCGAGCTCGAGGCGACAATCTACCCAAGAGTGATATAGATATTGCTGTTGCAGGCTGCGAGGATTTCCGGCATTTCTCATATTTGATCGAGGAGCATCTCGATACGCTTTTAGATGTTGATATCGTCAATCTCGATGAGTCCCTATCACAGCAATTGCTTGACGAAATAACCAGGGATGGTGTGGTCCTGTATGAAAAAGTATGAGAACTTTGCCAGCGCCTTAGCGAATCTTGAGGATGCGCCTAATCAGGACCTCAACAATGATTTTGTTCAGAGCGGACTGATTAATAAGTTTAACCTTCAGTTTGAATTGAGCTGGAAGCTCCTCAAGCGTCTGCTCGAGTATGAGGGCGCTACGCTTGCCGCGTCGGGGTCGCCTCGTGCCATTTTGAAGGAAGCCTATCGGTTCTACGACTTCATAGATGAGGCTGCCTGGCTGGACATGCTCAGAGACCGCAATACAAATGTTCATATCTATGACAACAAGCTCGCTCAAGATTTAATTCAGCGCATCTTGAACGTTTATATTCCCGCCTTTTGTCAGCTGAGGGACGGGCTTTTGGCTCATTACGGCGATTTTCTTTTGGTGCCCGACGACCAATTCGTCTAATTCCTTGAGATTTCGCGGAGGGTTGTTGCCGTTTACCGAGGGGTTGTTGTGCAACAACGGGCGAGCTGCAATACTTACTTTTATCTTTGCAAACTGCACTTTAACTACACCAATGCAGGGAGGATATTATGCAGCCCAAACATTCCGCGATTGTTGCGGGCCTGACGTTGGCACTTTCGTTTGGCGCCGTTAGCGCGCCTGCGCCCGCTGCTGCCGAGGAGCCCACGCCGGGTGTTGCCTCGGATGCCACCGATATCGATAAGGGCCTCTACACCCAGCAGTCCTTCTCGGGCGTGCTGAGGTCGGTCCAGGGCGTTTCGTTTGTTAACGTGACCAGTGAGATGAAGTACTTTACCAAGTACGAGAGCCACGGCAACTACAACCAGGGCTTTTCGTATGGGGACGGCTATAACGCGCTGGGCTATTACCAGTTCGATCGCCGTTGGTCGCTCATTCCGTTTATGAAGCAGGCCTACAACTACAACCCCGAAAAATACAGCATGCTCAAGGACGCGATCGATCGCGGCAGCGAGATCTCCAACGCGAGCAATGCCATGTCCGAGAACGGGCAACTTACCGAGCTGGGCCGTATCGCTCAGGAGGCCTTCCAGGGTGCGTACAATATCGATTCTGCCGAGTTCTCGGCACTTCAGGACGCCTATGCGTACAACTCTTACTATGCGGTAACCGAGGCGTGGCTCAAGAGCGGTTTGGGCATTGACATCTCTGGCCGCGCCGATTGCGTCAAGGGTATGGTGTGGAGCATCACCAACATGTGCGGCACCGGTGGCTGCCGGGACTTCTTCCGTTGGGCAAATCTTTCCAACGACATGTCCGACCGCGAGTTTGTGACGGCGCTTTCCAGCAGCGTGGTCAACAACGTCGCCACCAAGTATTCGAGCCAGCCCCAGTACCATGAGGGCTGGAAGAATCGCTATAGGAATGAGCTCAAAGACTGCTTGGTTTATATTGCTGAGGACGAGGCTGCCGCTGCGACGCCCGTGCAGCCCGAGCCCACGCCGGCACCTTCGCCGACGCCTGATTCGAATGACGAATCGAGTGACGATGCCAACGATGACAGGATGGATGCGCCCTCGACCGATGTTGACGGTAATGGCTCTGCTGGTGGCACTACCAACGACGGCTCTACCTCGAGCGGCTCCGTTTCGAACGGCTCTGCTGCGGGCGATTCGTCTTCAAGCTCTGCCGGCAATACGGACAGCGCCGCTTCTGGTTCGACCGACGCTGACACCTCTAGCTCATCCACCGGCTCGAGCGGTTCGTCCGTTGGCACCGGCTCTAACAATGGCTCCGGCTCTGACGCAACCCCTGGTTCCGATGCTTCCAAGGACGACTCGAATAAGGCGCCGGACGCTCCCGTTGCTTCGCCGGACAAGAAGCCTTCTTTCTCCGTGCAACTTGGTTCTACGCTGGGCTCTTCCCTGATGGCTGGCGTCAATAATGGCTCGACTCAGAACAAGGACAACTCTGATCAGGTTTCCACGGAAAAGACCGAGGCCGCAAAGGGCGACTCCAAGGACAAGGCTTCCGAGAAGGCTGAATCCGATAAGGGTCCTAGCTCTGATGAGAAGGGCGACAAATCCGCTCAGAAGAAGGACGAGAACAAGGACAAGACCGAGGACGGAAAGCAGCAGGGCGAGGACGGCGGTAAGGGCAACACCGACAACCAGGTCCAGGAGCAAAATGACTCCAAAACGGTGACCACCACGACCACGACGACTACAACTACCAAGTCCTCGGGCGGCAACATGCCCAAGACGGGCGATCTGATTGTGATGGCGAGCCTTGCCAGCGCGAGCTTGGCCACACTGGGCGCTACGTCTATCGTAAGTGGTAAGCATAAGCTCGATCAGCAGAAGAAAGCTTCTGGGGAGGACGACTCTGAGGAGTAGCCTCTTGGTTGCTAGATAACTAAAGAGTTGGGACGGGGTCCGGTGCGAATGCATCGGGCCCCGTTTTGTTGTGCAACGATTAGTTATGCCCCCTCGCACCTCATGTTGCTACCGTTGCCCGATATGTTCGCGCGGCGTCGTCGGTACGCGCGAGGCGGTCATTACAATTGGCACCGTGTTGTGATTTAGGGGGAACGTTTTGGTGTCTGAACAGGCAAATAATGGTTGTGCTGCCGGCTTTGGCGTGCGTTTGATCGGCTGTGCCGACGATGCGGCTTTACCCATTGGCATGCACGACTATGCGGAGGCTCTTGGTTGCTGCACGCTGGTCGACAAGACCATGTTTATTGCAGATGTGTTGGATTGCGACGCGTCCGTTGTGGTGTGCTGTCGACCCGAGGGTTTTGGCAAGAGCATGAACTTGTCGATGCTCAGGGCTTTTCTGGAGCGTCCGGCGGTCAGTCGCGCTGGTCAGCGTTTGTTTGCCGATGCTCAGATTTGGGATGCAGACGGCGGGCGCTATCGGGATGAGTACGCTTGCTATCCGGTGATATCGCTGGACTTTTCTGGCGCTGCGAGGCGTGGCGCCGCTATTGCCGACGTCGTGCGCGATGCTCTTTCGGGCGAGTGCGCTCGTCTGCTGGCGCTTTTGGAGGCTCCGGATTTAGCTCGAGACAAGGTGCGTCACATCGAACGCGTTGCGCGTGGCGCGGCGAGCGAGGATGAGGTCGCCTCGGTGCTTGGCGTGCTCATAGAGCTGCTGGAGATTGCCTGCGATGAGCAGGTTGTATTGCTCGTTGATGGGTACGATGCGGCGTGGTCTCGCCGTGCGAGCGCGAGGGACGCTTCCGACGCCGATCCGGCAGAACTACTTGACCGTGCGCTGTTTGACGCCATTGCCACTGCGCGCGATTCGTTGCGGCTGACGTGTCTGATGGGGGAGTGTTCCGGTCCCGCCGAAGCGGCGCTTTCTTCGCGCGGCTGCTCGTATTGTCTGACGACGCCGCTGTCGGCGTGGTGTGACCGTTGGTTCGGTTTTTCGGATGCCGAGGTCGAGGCTCTGTTGAATCATGCTGGGCGCGAGGAATACCTGGAGGATGCGCGTGAATGGCTCGAGGGATATCGGTTTGGCAGGGCCTATTGCTCGAGTCCGGCGCGCGTGATCGGTTTTCTGGACCGAGGCTGCACGGCGCCTGTGCGCGCCGA
This sequence comes from Collinsella sp., assembly GCA_036298225.1. GTDB lineage: Bacteria > Actinomycetota > Coriobacteriia > Coriobacteriales > Coriobacteriaceae > Collinsella. Next base: position 14,480 of record JAXJJM010000030.1, on the reverse strand, counting down.
TCTGTATGGGTATGCGGATTGCCTGAGTAGGGTAGTTGCCGGGTGGAATCTCGACCGCCTTTCGGTCTTGTTTGATTTGCTCGAGGCCCATGGGTGCGCTGAGGTCCCGCTTTGTTTGGGCACTGCAGAGCCAGATTTCTCGCCTGACGATGGCATGTGGACAGCGCTGTATCTGTCCGGTTTTCTCACGACGGATATGACTGAGGAGCCAGAGCATGGCGATCGCCTCCGTGCTTTGCGATTGCCCAATAACGAGCTTCGCCAGGCCTTGCGTCTAGTGATTATTGAGTGGTTTGAGTGCGCTGCCGAAGACATTCGAGACGTCGATGCGTTTCGCGACGGGCTGTGCCGTGGGAACGAGGATACCGTGAGGCGGGCGCTAAGCCGCATCCTGGGGGATGCTGGAATCGGTGAGACCGACCCAGATAAGCCGCTGCCATATCATCTGCTCTTGCAGGGGCTCTGCTTTGGATTGCCGGGCTATGCCAATCCTGCTTCGAGGCGAAAGTGTGGCGCGGATCGCTGGGACATCCAGGTTTTTCCTACGGGCGCCGTGTTCGACATAGCCGATACGATCGGTATGCTCGATGAACGTCCGCTGATAACGATCAACATGATGTATGACCCCGATGTGGATGCGCTGGGCCTGGAATTGCTGGCCGTGCAGTCGCTACTCGACATAGAGCGCGACGGCATCGACGAAATCCGTGTGCCGCGACCCGGTGTGGGCCGCATGCGCTGGGGGTTCGGGTTTGATGGACAGCATGTGGCTACGGTGTGCCAGCGGCTTTAAGCGCCGAGGTGTTTCCGGCTCCGTTACTCCGCGTCCTTCATGGGCGGCATGGGCTTCCAGTTAGGATCCTTAACGATCTTGCGGGCGTCCTTCATGCCACGGCGCAGCGCCGGAATACCGGTCTTAAAGCACTTGTCGACCGCGGCCAGGCGAATGAACTCCTTGCAGAAGGTCGCGATGTTGCCCAGACGGAACAGCACGGGGTGATAGTCGCCGTAAATCTGCATGTAGCGGGCCAGATAGCCGCGGTTGCGCATGATGTAGTAACGGTTGGTGTCGCTCGTGGAGTTGAGCTGGCGCTTGCCGGCGATATCCCAGTTAGAGACGGCGCGGGCGCGCTTGAGCACCAGGTCGGCCACAACGGCGGCGGGGAAGTGCTGGCTGGCCACGTAGCCATAGCAGGCATCGTCGCCGTAGATGAAGAATCGCGCATCGGGCAGGCCGATCTTGTCGACCACGCGGCGCGAGAACATGCCGCCCTCAAAGCACAGCTGGTTCATGGCGCGATAACCCTCTGGACCCAAGTCCCACTTGGCGACTGGGTTGGGAATGCCGAGCGAAAGGATGAGTTGGTATTGCCAAAAGAAGGCGCCGCCGTCAAAGTCCAGGCGCGAACCCTGGATGACATCGTAGCGGTCGGTCCACTTGGCAAGACGCTCGATGCCTTCGGGGATGACGAGCACGTCGTCGTCCATCACCCAGAACCACTGGGCGCCCAGGTCGTAGGCGCACTTGGTGCCGGCGGAGAAGCCGCCCGCGCCGCCACCGTTTTCAAGCTGCGGCGCGTAGATAACGCGGTCGGTGCCGCCCTGCGCGTCAGGTTGCTCGGTGTCGATGCCCCACAGGTTGGCCAGGCGCTCGTTGAATGCGGTGCACATGGCCTCGGTCTCGCGTGAATTCTCGTTATCGACAATCACGATGCGCCAGGGCGTTGCCGTGAGCTCGGTCATGGAGTCGAACAAGTTGGCTAGGAGTTCCTGGCGCTTGTACGTAACGACGACGATGGCGAGCTTGTCGATGGGAGCGGGGAGGGTTGAAGGCATGGGGCAATATATCCTTTCACGCGCGGCGGGCGAGTGCTGCGCGGAAGCTATCGAATACGTCCTTGGGACTGTCCTATTGTAAAGGCTCGGCGCACCTTGGCGGCAAGCTTTGAATAAAACGCAGGAACCTGCCACGGCTGTAGCGGCTTTAGCGTCTTACGGCAGCGTGTCTATTGTCGCTTGAGCTTGCGAGCGATAAGGCTTCTAGCTGCGTCGATGATGGTGAGCGCCAAAACCGCTGCGAGCGACCGTGTGCCTAAGACACCCGCCCTGTCCGAATCCATGGCGTCCTTTCGTAGGTTGGGCTCCATAGATTATATAAACGCCCGCTGGCGCGCTGACCCTTTGATACCATGAAACGACAGGTATTTCCTAAGGAGCACATTTGTCTACTAACGTCTCTGGCAGCCCTGTTCTGTCGCTGCTTATTCCCATTTACAATGTTCAGCGCTACCTGCGCGAGTGCCTCGATTCCGCCCTGGCGCAGACGCTCAAGGATATTGAGATCATCTGCATTAACGACGGGTCGACCGACAACTCGCCGGCGATTATCCGCGAGTATATGGAGCGCGATGGGCGTGTCAAGATGATCGACAAGGCCAACAGCGGCTACGGCGACTCGATGAACCACGGTCTGGAGATGGCGCGTGGCAAGTACGTTGGCATCTTGGAGTCCGATGACTTTATGGCGCCCGACGCACTCGAAAAGCTTGTCTCGGCCGCCGATAGCAATAATGCCGACTTTGCGAAGGCGAATTTTGATTTCTACTGGTCTAAGCCCGAGGAGCGCTGCTCGCTGCACGAGATGTTTAGACCTCAGGATTGCGGCAAGCCAGTGCACCCGAGCGATACAACGCAGTTCTTTAAACAAAAGCCGTCGATTTGGTCGGCCGTGTACCGTCGCGATTTTCTTGAGCGCAACGGCATTAAGTTCCTGCCGACTCCGGGGGCATCCTTTCAGGACACGTCATTTGCCTTTAAGGTGATCGCGTGCGCCAATAAGGCTGTTTACCTGCATGATGCCGTTTTGTCGTATCGACAGGACAACGAGAATTCCTCGGTCAATTCTTCGGCTAAGGTCTTTTGCGTCAATACCGAGTATGCCGAGATTGAGCGTTGGATTCGAGAGAATTATGCCCGCGACCACGTAAGCGGCGATGTCGCGCGCATGCTCAAGTTCAATCAGCTCATTAAGTACGATTCGTACATGTGGAACTACGTGCGCCTGGCGCCTAAGTTCTATAAGGAGTTCCTGGTCCAGATGGCCAAGGAGTTCCAGAAGGCATTGGACGCCGGGGAGTTTTCGCTTGACGACCTCAAGCCGTGGAAGCGCGCGAATCTCGCCGCCATCCTCAAAGATCCCGAGGGCTGGGTTGACGAGCATCCGAGTTTTGCGACGGATGGCGCCTTGGGACGTGCCAAGTATTACGCCTCGGTTGGAGGCCCAGGCGTGGTCGCCGCCTTCCTCTTCGAATCGCTGAGGGGGTAGGTCGGCATGGGAGAGGCCTCGTGTCCTAAAGCTACCATTGTCGTTCCCGTTTACAACTCTGCGCGCTCCATTCAGCGATGCCTCGATTCGCTGCTGGCCCAGTCCGAGCGCTCGATTCAGGTTGTCTGCGTCAACGACGGTTCGACTGATGATTCGTTGAACGTGTTGCACCTGATCGCGCAGGCCGACGATCGCGTACTGGTGATTGACCAGGAAAACGCGGGCGTCTCGTGCGCTCGAAATGCCGGTATCGATGCCGCCGAGGGCGAGACCGTCTTCTTTGTGGACGCTGACGATTACATTGATGCCCAGACGGTCGAGCGCGTGCTGCATGCCATGGAGTCTGCAGATGCCGAGGCCGCCGTCTTTGGCGGCGTCTGTGAACCTGCCGATGCTGCCCCCAAACGCGTCCAGCAACTCATGAGCCCCAAAGCTGGTACCTTCGGCGCCCGTGATCCCCAACTGCTGTTCCATTCGAATGCGCAGCCCTATGCCTGCCGTGTGGCTTTTTCGTGCGAGCTGCTCAATCGCGAAGGCATTCGCTTCGCCCCCGGTTTGGCTTTGGGCGAGGACGTCGTCTTCCAATTTGCGGCTTATGCGCTTGCCCGCAGGACCGTCGTCATGCCGGACAAGTTCTACCACTACGTGATGGAGAGCGAATCGGCGACGCACGAGTTCAACAGTGCCGAGGCTCGTGCCAAAAAGCTTGACGCCCACATGAGGATGCTCGAGGAGGTCTTGGAGGACTGGGCGGCCTACGGTCTTTTAGACCTGTGTCCCGGCGAGCTGATAACTTGGATTTTGGACCTAATTGTGTTCGACCTGGCGCGTTTGGATGCCGATGACTTCCATCGCGTGGCGGCTCGCGTCAACATGGACCTCGCGACGTTTTTGGGAACGGCGTGGGCGGATATGCCTGCTAAGGGCGCCGTTCGCCGTGTTGCCCACAAGCTCGTTGTGGCGACCTCGGGCGTTTCGATGGCAGACGCCACGCTTTTCTATCTTTCGACCCGCGGACTCAAAGCCTGCCTGGAGCGCTTTCTCTAATTCCAAGCGCTGTCGCCCGCCGCAACTCGGCTGCTAAAATAACCCTGTTACACGCTATTCAACAGGAGGTTCTCTTGCAGAACTCTGATACCCCTAAAGTTTCGCTGCTTGTTCCCATCTGCAACGTTGAGCGCTACCTGCGCGAGTGCCTCGATTCAGCCATTGCGCAGACGCTCAAGGACATCGAGATCATCTGTATCAACGACGGTTCTACCGATAGTTCGCCAGATATCATCCGCGAGTACATGGAGCGCGACCCCCGTGTAAAGATGATCGACAAAGCCAACAGCGGCTACGGCGACTCGATGAACCGCGGTCTGGAGATGGCGCGCGGTGAGTACGTGGGCATTCTTGAGTCCGACGACTTTATGTTTGAGGATTCGATCCAAAAGCTGGTCGCCAAGGCCGATGCTGAGCATGCCGATGTGGTAAAGGGCGACTTTTATCTGTATTGGTCCACGCCCAGCGAGCGCCGTGAGCTGTTTGGGATCATCGGCGAGTATATGACGGGCGCCGCGTATCGCCCCGTCGATCGCCCTGGCATCTTCTACCGCAAACCTTCCATTTGGTCTGCCATCTATCGGCGCACGTTCCTTAACGACAATCAGATTCGGTTCCTTCCCACGCCGGGCGCCTCGTATCAGGACGCAGGCTTTAACTTTAAGGTCTGGGCGTGCGCCGAGCGTGCCGCGTTTATTGCGGACCCCATCCTGTGCTATCGCCAGGACAATGAGAAGAGCTCTGTTAATTCGCCCAACAAGGTGTTTTGCGTGTGCGACGAATATGCCGAGATGCAACGTTTTTTGGATGAACGTCCCGAGCTCAAGGCTCAGCTCCAGGGCATTTTAATGCGCATGAAGGTCGATACGTACCGTTGGAATGATGAGCGCCTGGTCGATGAGCTGCGTGAGCAGTTTTGGAAGAAAGCCTCGTCCGAGCTCAAGGCCGATTGGGATGCCGGTCGCTTTGACCTGTCGCTCTTCGACCCGCGTGGCGAGACCGATTTGCGCCTGATGGTCAAGTCGCCCCGCGCCTATATCGATTCGCGCTTTGACTTTATGAAGCCGGGCAAGCTCAATACGTTTAAGCATTACTTTAAGATTGGCGGCCTGCCGCTGGTCTGGCGTGTGCTGACGTATCAGTGCACCTACGGCGACAACCCGCACCCCGATGACGTTCCGGCCGCACAGTAGGAGCGCGTGACCATGGCTACCCCTAAGATTTCCGTCGTCGTTCCCATCTACAAGGTGGAGGAGTGCCTGGCATGGTGCCTGGACTCCCTACTCGCGCAGGATATGTCCGATTGGGAAGGTGTGCTGGTTAACGATGGCTCGCCGGATGGTTCGCGCGACATCGCCGCTGCCTATTGCGAAAAGGATGCGCGCTTTACGCTGGTTGATAAACCCAACGGTGGTTTGTCGAGCGCCCGCAATGCGGGAATCGCTGCGTCCACGGCGCCTATCGTTGCGTTTTTGGATTCCGACGACCGATTTACGCCCGATGCATGCCGCGTGATCGTCGATGCCTTTGAGCGCGAGGACTGCGACGTTTTGACCTTTGGCGCGAATCCGTATCCGCTTGAGGCGGGGTATCCGTGGCTTAACTATGTGCTGAGCCCGCGCGATGTGTCGTTTGAAGGCTATAGCTCCGACCTACTGTTTAAGGAAGCATCTCGCCCGTTTGCATGGCGCACCGCCTGCAAGCGTGAGTTTTTGCTGGGCAACGGGATCGTGTTCGACGAAACCGTTAAGTATGGCGAGGACCAGGTCTTCGATTTTGCCGTGTACGGTCGTTCGCACAAGACCGCGCTTATCTCGAACAAGCTGTATGATTACCGCGTGGCGCGCAAGGGTTCGCTCATGGACACCATGCGCTACGACGACGAGACGCGTCTGCTGGAGCACGTGAAGATTTACTCTGCGGTGCTGGCTGACTGGCAGCGCGACGGTCTCGATGCTCAGCATGCCGATGACCTGGCGTACTTCCTCTGCGATCTGGTGCTGTACGATGCGCTCAGGCTCTTGAGTACGGATTGCGGCAAGGTGTTTGCTGCCGTTGCCACGGCGCTTGCCGGTTCTGCCGTGGGCAGCGATGCTGCGCTCGCACAATGCGCTCCTTCTGTTGCTGCTATGGTGCGTGCGGCGCTTACCAGCAAAGCCCCCAATGTCCGTGCGTGCAAAAAGCTCATGTTCGATTACGACGTCTTGAGGTTTGGGCGCCTGGGTGCCTGCAAACGCATGGCAGCGAACGCTCTGGGAAAGCGAGAAGTGTAGATGAGTATCAAGCGTTTGGCACTTTGCCGCAGCCAGGGCCGTCTGTTTGTGCTGCTTCGTTTTGTCGGTCAGGATGTCGCCGCGCTTATTGAGCGGGAGGGTTCTCAAGCGTTTGCCCATGCGACGACGAGCGGTTCTTGTGTGCCGTCGCTGGTGCTCCCGGTCGATCATGGCCGTGTGCTGGCGCTTTGCCCTTCCGTTTCCGATTACGAGCGCGAGCTCGCTGTCTTGGTGCTTCCCTTTTTGGACGGCTCTACGATTGACGTCACATTTGCATCCGGTGACCAAAGGTTGGGTTCCATTCGCCTCGATAGCCGCGTGGCCAAGCTGGAATCCAAGATTAACTACAAAGCAAAGCCTGCGATGTGTGCGCTCGTTCGCGATGCACAGCGCGGCGAGTGCTGCGGTCGCTACGAGATCGATGCCATTCGCTATTTGCCGGCAGACGCCGGCGCGGTGTGGCGCTATGAGGTTGCCTGGGCAGGAGACCCCCAGTGCGCACCTGAGCTCCAGATCTTCGATACGCATATGAATGCCATCGATGTCACCGTGCATGTGTTTGAATCGCAGGCCGATGTGCCGCAGCGCAACGGTTGCCGCGTCAATAAAACGTATCTGAGCGTTGAGATGCCTCAGGATATACGAGATTTTGTCGCGATTGTGAGCGATCCCACAGAGCGGATCCAGGGCGGGTTTTGCGCCATGGATGGTCGCCTGTACAACGGCATGGTCGACGACAGCTGGAACCGCATGAAGGACGCGCGTGCAGACGACGCAGCTTATCGACGTTGGTTTGAGCAACTTCGCGCAAAGCCGGGTGATTTGGCGTGCCAGCGTGTCGCTTCGGCGGCCTTTGCCTATAGGCCGCTCGTGAGCATTGTGGTGCCGTGCTACAAGACTGATCGGGTCTACCTGCGCGAGCTGCTGGATTCGGTGCTAGCCCAGAGCTATGACAACTGGGAATTGCTGCTGATGGACGCCTCACCCGAATGTGATGCGGTGGCCGACCTTGCGGCGGACGCCAACGACGAGCGCATCCGTCGCATCGAGCTTCCCGGCAACGGCGGCATTGTGGTCAACACCAACGCTGGTATTCAGCAGGCGACGGGCGACTACATCGCGTTCTTGGACCATGATGACATTCTGGAACCGGACGCGTTATTCCACTATGTTGCCGCGCTGAATAAGGCGGCCGAGGGCGGGCGTCCCCAGGTCCTGTTCTGCGACGAGGACATGTTCCAGAAAACGGGGGAGTGGGGTCAGCCGGTCTTTAAGACGCGGCTTAATGTCGACCTGCTCTATAGCCATAACTGCGTGACGCATTTTCTGATGGTGGAGAAGGCGCTCATCGATCACATTGGTACGTCCTCAGAAGACGTTGCGGGTGCCCAGGATTACGACCTGACGCTTCGCTGTCTTGCAGCCGGTGCGCGCTTTGAGCATGTCGTGCACGTGCTGTATCACTGGCGCGTGCATCCCGGTTCGACCGCCGACGGTTCTGCCAATAGCAAGCCGTATGCCATTGAGGCCGGCCGCCTTGCATTGCAGCGTCACTTTGACGCGCTGTGCGTTCGCGGAACGGTCGAGGAGACCGAGACGCCGTTTGTCTATCGCATGCGCTATGCGCTGCCGGAGTCTGCGCCGCTGGTGAGCATTGTGATTCCCACCAAGGATCACATTGAGACGCTCGACGCCTGTGTGATGTCGATCGCCCAGAAGGCAACGTATGCCAACTACGAGATCGTCTTGGTGGAGAATAACAGCGAAGCCCCGGAGACGTTTGCGTATTACGAAACCCTGCCGGAACGCGTGACCGCAGCATCCGAAGGCAAGGGCATCGCGTGCGTTGTGTACTGGCCGGGCGAGTTCAATTACTCCCAGATCATTAACTTTGGCGTGGAGCATGCCAAGGGCGATTACCTGCTGCTGCTGAACAACGATACCGAGGTCATAAGCCCCGACTTTATCGAAGAGATGATGGGGTATCTGCAGCGTTCCGATGCGGGCGTGGTGGGCGCCAAGCTCTACTTTGCCGATCATCTGGTGCAACATGCCGGCATTTTGGTTGGCGTTCGTGGCGCACTTGCCCATGCCAACCAGGACTTCTCGGCAAAGCGCGAGGGCTATCTTGCCCGCGCTGTGCGCCCGGGCAACTTTAGCGCCGTAACGGGCGCCTGCCAGATGGTGCGACGCGACGTATTTGAGCAGGTCGGCGGTTATAACGAGGAATTCGCCGTCGGTTTTAACGACGCTGACTTTTGCCTTCGCGTGTGGAAGGCCGGCTACCGCACCATCTTTACGCCCTATGCCGAGCTGTATCACTACGAGTTCACCTCGCGCGGCAGGGAAGAAGCCAACGAGGAAAAGCTGCGCCGCTGGAAGCGCGAGCAAGCGCTGTTCATGCAGCACTGGCCTGAGTTCTTCTTGACGGGCGATCCATGGTTGGGGCCGAACTTATCCGCTGAGAGCGAGTATTTCTCGATCTAGCGCGAAGTGATTCCGAGTTTGGGTAGCGATTCAGCAATCGTGTTGAGCTCATGTTGCTGTAGGTAGGCGGGATTGAGAGCTTCTTTTCTATAGGCTAGGTAGCTGTCTCTGGTCAGTTCCCTAAGCTGTTTAGTAAAGAACTGCTCCCAACTGAAGAACTTCTCGCAGTCGATGAAATCGGCAGGATGAAGGAGCATGTTTTGCGTTTCGACATCGTTGAAGAGTCCCGATCTCAGCACAAGCCATTCAAACGATTCCGGCAAAAAGAGTTCGATCTCCTTAAATCTCCTGAGCGAATAGACATAGGGCATCTCGGGCCCAAAAGCGGCCCCATCTGCAATTACGAGCAACTTTTGGGCTGGGGAGCTCAGAGCGGTTTCGTAGATGTTTGATTTGCCACCGGCACTTACGCAGCGAATTTTACTTTTGGCGCACAGGACTTTAAAGAACTCATAGCCGGCATTGCTGTCTTCGACGATGACTTCTTCTGGCCGATCTCCATCGTAGAGCTCGTCTCCGTAAATGCGGTAGGTAGAAGTGTACGTGCGTGTGTAGACAGGATATTTTGTTGTTGCCCTGTTGGTGTTTTTGAGGCCATAGATCTCATCCACGCTATAGGGGAGCTGGGGCAATTCGTCCCTCGCAACGATGACGTAGTAGTTGGAACTGTGTCGAGCTGCATGCTGGAATGCATGGCTCCTTACGAATTTTTGCGTATCGTCCACAAACACGATGCTGTTATCGATGCGGCTGAGTTGCGCTTCCCAATCGATGCCGCCGATGACGCGGCAGGGGGCTGCGCAATTAACGATTATCCCGCTTTGGGCTCCTAGGTTTTCGTATGCACGGAGGCTGTCCAACAGGGTGGTTTTGCCTGTTGCGCTTTTGCCTTGGATGATGGTGAGGTTTCGGCGAATGGTGAGTTTGACATGAACTTTATTGGTCCTTACGGTCAGCTGGTATTCCCCTCTCATGCTCGAGCCTCCCTCAGACATTTTGCCGAGATAAGGACAAGCTCATCCATGGTATGAACAATCTGTCCGGAATTGATGACACGGGCTGTAAAACGCGCTTTGCCAAAATCCATCATATGGTAGAGGTTGATGGTGATGTCATGTTTGGAGGCGATGCGCAAGATCCAATAGGCGCAATTATCTCCGCAGGTTGAGGCGTTGTAGAGGTTTTGAGGCATAAAGAGCATCAGTAGAAGTGTTTTGGTGCCCGTTGATAGTTTCTCTGGCGGAATAACGCCAAGCACCTTGGTGTCAATTGCGTTTGCGCCAAGAACAGTGCCATTATCAATAGATTTGATAATGCGCTGTGACAGGGGATCTTGCAGCCAAGAGGGAGAATAGCTGTAATCAAAGAATGTCGACGTGTCATAAATCACATCGTCTCTGTCGCCGTAGTGAATGCTGAGCATTGTTCCTCCATGGTTGCCTGTTGCGTCTACTTTACCATTTTGGGATCGATTTCCCTCAAGCAGTGGGTAACGGGTCAATCAACATGTCTGTTAGAACGAACCGATGACTTTTACAGGTGTAACAACTTTCTATCCTGCGGTAATTGCCTGTCTCGATATGTTGGATTTAGCGGGTCGAAACAAACGATATTCCGCGATAAGCTTATACAAGTTTATATAAACCGATAAATCTCGATATAACTTACGATAGGAATATAAAGATGCGATTTGACATGAAACGACAGATTGAAATGCTTGAGACAAGCTTTCTTACTCGTGATATGCGGGAATAGCTTGGAGACCTTGACTTGGTTCAACACCGAGCAATTTCTAGTGTTATTCAGCCGCTCAGGCGTGATTTAAAATGTCAATCAGACGGTTTATATCGCTGTCTCCAGTGCCTAAAATATCGATATTGTAACTATGCTCAGGATTAAGCCTCAGCTTTTTCTTGATGGTACTGGGTGTCTCATCTCTGCTGTGGTCGAGATAGATAAGACGACTATTCGAATGCTGCATGAAATCTCGCACCATAGCCGAAATGTGAGAATCACTTTCGCAAAATGAATAGCCCAAGACAACGAGAAGGACCGTGTTGTCGAGGATCTCAATAGCCTTGGAAAAGGATCTCAGCTGGGTCGTATCGATAATTGGCTTAATCGGCACTTGTGTCATAAGAAACGGAAAGACAAATTCATCCGCAGCTATGGGTTCTTTACGCACATCTCTTGAAGTGAGAGACCCAAGCGATTCGAACAGCCAGAGAGCCCCTGATAGATACACACATGAATTTCCAATCAACTCAGGAAACAAAAAATCCGAAAGCCCCGTGTAATTCGTCGTCAACACGTTATCAAATCTTCCACGTAACCTTGCGTAGTAAGTATCTTGGATATCTTGGAGGGTAAACTGGTTCCGCGTCGTTATCGCATCAATAACGGTATTGATATTATTTAATGTAAACCTATATAGACCCTGCTGCTTAAATAGCCTATCGTCTTCAAATGCCTTGCGAATCAGCGGTTCAGCAACGGAAAAGAACGCGCTCCAATAATAGTTGATCAAACGCCAGAGCGATTTGTTCCTCCTTGCAGGATTAATAAGGCTTGAGAAATACGTCTCTATGGTCCCATAGTACGCATCGTCCGGAATCACCTCGAGTGCCACTTCCTTCAAAGCGCTCACATAGCCGGCATCCTTGTCTCTCTTGATCAGCATGTCAAACAGAAGATCCCGACCATAAGTATCAAGCTGATTCTCTTCATCGTCATCCTGGCTCTTAACAATATGCTCATTCAGCTGCGAGCCTAAAAATGTATCCATAGAGGCGCTGACGATATAGTTGGACAGTTTGCGAAACGCCACGTTTTTGGACGAGTAGAGAAATAGTTTTTGATACGAGGAGGGAGTTCCTGTATCCCGATTTGCACTTTTCGAAAGTCGCCCTCGATAGAATTCTTCCAAGGCTTCATACAATGCTTCATTCTGATAGTAGCAAGTGTCGAATGTGAATTCTTTTCCAGCAAGAAGCCCAAAAGGCTCGATACATTCCGCCCCGGCACCCACTAGAAGAGTTTTACTCATAACGCTGCTCCTGCATAAATGTGTTAATGATCTCAGCCCGCATAGTGCCAGGGCTCGAAATATCATCCATGATACTCCTGCATAAGAGATTGTTTGTTTAAAGGTCTTCAGCTTCTAGTCTGCTGTTACGCGTCGAACCTCAGTTTCTAGTGATGTAATCAATTGCTTCGGCGCAAGATTGGCACAGATTCACAATAGCGTATTTTTTAATGAAGGTGACTAGGCCTACCTCGCGTATCAATTTGTTTATAAACTCATCTGCAAACGATAAACTGATGAACGGCACGTCCGCAAAGTCTAAATAGACCTTATCATCTGCATCGCTAGCCATGTTTAATGCTAAACATCGCATTTTCGCAGCGTCGTATCTGCTTCCAAATCCGGATGATTCGTCAGCCAGACGAAGTCGGAGGCTTCTGCCCGAGGGGTCGGTTTCATGGGATTCTTTCCAAAGATTGACCGGCGAGTTTCCCTCAAAAATGTCTGACATGGATATTGATGAGTTTGTCGAGACTTGAAAATCCACCAACGTGCTTCCGCCTGCCGGGGTGTTGACATTTCTGAATGCGATCGTAGCGTCTGACCCGTTGTATTTGTGAACCTTTCTATAGCCAATGCCGTCAGACTGAATATCGAGAGAACCAGATGCTGCGTCGACAATACTGTCAAGAAGCCACAATCCGTTGCCTGCGCCATTTCCATCTGTTACGCCCTTGCTAAGAGCAAGTTGTATAGCCTCCTTTGTGTCAGCAAAGGCTACGCCGCCACTCCTAAGTGAATCGGGAATGCCAATTCCGTCATCATAGACTGCGATTGCGACTTTGTTAGATTGACGATGAACTTGGGCCATTACGTAGCCTTCAACATGCTCGCTTTGCATTTTTGTCGAATGAACAAGTACGTTATCTGATATCTCGTTTAATCCGTATTCGATTCCATGGAGAAGGCCGGGCGCAAGCACCGTAGTCTTGCGAAGCGAGTCGATAATTCCACTAACCACATCAAAATGCGTATTCCTGTCGAAGCGCCAGACTTTATCAAGAAATGATGCCGAATCGATACCGTTAGGGTCTCTGAAGGGCTTTAGTAGCCCTACAGAGTCGGCATATGTCCCCTTACGGGTCGTTTTGGAGGGAAAGAAAGTACAACCGCGGTTGGTTGAATAGGATGACAGAGTTGCAACTATGGGAAGTACGCGATTGGGATATAGCCCGCTTTCATCAGCTTCTAGCCTAACCTTAAAACTATAGAAGCCAGCATCGATAGCGGCGTCTATTTTTTTCCTGAGATAGCCAGCCGCGCCGCGAGACGGCTTTATGTTTAACACTATATAGGGCTTTTGGGGTTCAGATGTATTATTCATGGTGAAACAGCCTAGCCATAGTTCCGAATTGGCAAGTAAGACTATTCTATCGGTGAAGCCCCAACCGCCTCTGATACAAGCGAAACATTGGGGCATTTTTTGGCGATTTTTCGGTAAATGCGTTTGCTATTGCCATGATAAGTTAGCGAAACTGCCTTACCGGCTTTCTCCAGCCATATTGATTGCTGGTCTTTTGGATTGTGGATATGCGCCCTTGCGTTGCTGTATGGGCTGGCATTATTGATAGATAGGCTGAGCTGGAGGTTTTTGATGTCCTCTGCCGGCGCTCATGCACTCTCTCCGCTTGCCGCATACATAAACGATTTACGTTGACTTTTCCCGCTGTTACAGGATTCTATCTGCTATGAGTCTGAGCTAGGATTTGATCTCAATACACTGATGAGTACTGCCAGCAGGCATTTCCCGATTCTGTTTATTGGCTTGCCGTGTAGATCGGCGCACTCATGCCTGTTGTCTTGTTGAATCATCATCGCCGTTGCATCCTACTTTTCGCTTTCGCCTCCCTCTGTGTTTTGTGGCACGGGCCTTCTTATGCTGTGAGTGCGGAAAGCCTGTTTATAGACAAGGTCACGTACTGCGAGTCGGGCGTCTCAGAGGCTGCCGAGCCTGGACCGATGCCGACCATCTGGAATTGGACAGCTTCGCGGTCGAGGTATTTGGCGCCAGGGGGGTGTTCCTATAGTTTTGTCAACTGGGAAATGCTCTCCGTGCGACCGAATCGCGGCATGCTGACGCCAAGCCATTAGGCCGGTGGGCTTCAGTCTGCTCGGTGCGTTTCGGCTAGGCTGCGTAAGGCACCCTGTCCCGCATGACCGCGTAGATGACCTTCAGTCTCTTTCGCGCCAGCGCCTTGAGCGCCTTGCCGTGCGACATGCCCCGCTCTCGGCACCTGGTGTAGTAGTCGCCCCATCTCCCCTC
>JAXJJM010000029.1:0-41709 GCA_036298225.1 Collinsella sp. | reverse complement strand
TGATATAGGGAGAGGGCCTGACCCCATATCGTTGGGGCCAGGCCCGATTTTGCCTCTTGACAATGTCCTGCTCATATTAAAAGGAACGTCCCCAAGTGCCGGCAGTTTGGGACAGTCATTGTTGATGAGAATCGGGCGCAGCGCCAAAAGTCCCACTCGGCGAGATGTCGAACGGGAAGGTGCCGCAGCGATTGAACGCGGCGATAAACATGCGGATGGCGTTGGACGGCGTGGTGCCCACGAGCTGGGTTGCCGCCGCGAAGGCCGCCTTTTCCTCGGGCAAGACCTTCGCGACAACCGGGGTCATGTGTTCTGCCATGGCGCTTCCTTTTGAAACGACGGTGGTGCGGATAGATGCGGGCCACGCGGCTGGGCGACGGGCTGTGAAGGCAACCCGTTTGGCCCGCATCAGGAGTTTGTTTTTGCGGCGTTGGTATTACTTGGTATTCCTAAGTATTACCCCGCAGATAGAATACCATACCTGATCCCTAGGGACCGAGAAAAAACGGATCATTTTGTTGTTGAGTCAGTTGTCGATCGGTTATTGGCTCAGCTCTAGAGCTTGACGATATCTGAAATACCGAGCGCTTGAGCATCGGTCGCGTCGTGCGTGGCGAGCAGGAGCATGCGGCCGTCGAGCAGGTCGAGCACCACCTCGGCAGTCGCATCGCGTGCGGCGGCATCCAGACCGGTAAAGGGCTCATCCAGAATGACGGCGCCGCCGGGACACAGCAGGGCACGGGCAATCTCGACGCGTCGGCGCTGCCCGCCCGAAAGCTCGGCCACCCGAGCCCGCACATCAATCCCCGGCACCAGCAGTCGCAGCAATGCCGCCGCGCTCGAAGCATCTACGCGCGCATCCGCACACACCAGCACGCTATCCACGGCAGTAGCATCCTCGACCAGGCGCACGTCCTGATACACCATGGAGCACGGCGCATACTCCCCTGCCGCCAGCGCCAGCAGCGTCGACTTGCCCACGCCCGAGGCGCCCATTACGCAGGCGCGTCCACTGGCGGGTATGTTAAGCACCAGCCCGTCGAGCGCCGGCGCCCATGGTGCGCGATCGCCCACGGCAAGCACAAGCCCGCCCGCGGCTGCGTCACCCGCGCCACCAGCGCCGCCCGCGCCACCAGCACGCCCGCGAGCACCACGCCCATGCGCCTGTACGGCCGCACGCCATACCGCTGAGCCCGAAGCCTGCAACAGCCACACCAGCGCGCGCTCGCACACCCACGAGGAGGCAACGACCAGCACGGTCCACGCCAGCAGGTCGGCCGTCTCAATCAAAAGTTTTGCCTGATAGATGCGCTCGCCCACGGTGCCCACCGCCATGCCGATGAGCTCGGCCGCCACGCCAGCTTTCCAGCCCATGCCGATCACAGCTCGGGCGCACGAAAGCACAAACGGCAGCACCTCGCGCCAGGTATGGGCACAAAACAGTCGCCAACCCCGCACGCCATGCAGACGAAACATCTGCTCCAGCGGTTTATCCGCTTGCGTCAAGCCCTCGACCAGCGAAAAATACACTCCCGGCAGCGCCATCAAAAAGACCGCCGCAATGCTCACGCGCGCCGACCCCAGCCAAATGAGCAGCAGGACCACCACGCAGGCAACCGGCGTCGCCTTAACAAACGAAAGCGCCGGAGCCACCAAGCGGACAAACGCCTGCGAGCGCGACGAAATTCCGGCCAGCAAACCACCGCACACCGCGGCAAGCGCCAAACCGCCTAGAATCCGCGCACCCGAGCCCGCCAGAATCGCCCACGTGCCGACATCGCATACTAGCCGCAGCAACGCCACCGCAACAGTGCCTGGCCCCGGCAAAATCAACGGCTGCGCCACCAGTGCTGCTGCAAAGACCCACACGGCAAGCCAAAAGGCGGCAACGGCACCTGCTGCCGTCACCGCCTTCATACGCTCTGTCATTTGTCGAGCAAACGCATGCACGGGCTACTCCATGTAATAGAAATCATCAGCCGGGAGCTTGCCGCCCACGGCGCTCGCGTCCGCATCGGCCAGCACCTGCAGGTACCCACCGAGCGCCGCCTTCATATCCTTCCCCGTCTGGCACACGAGCATGCACCCGGGAATCGCCTTTTCGGCAATCGCGGCGTTATCGACGACACCCGCATCGACCACGGCCTGTGCCCAATCTGCCGGCGCCGCATTGACGGCCTTCACGCTCGCCTCATGGCAGCGCAAGAATTCCGCCACGGCCTCGGGATGCTCCTCGGCAAAGGCACGGCGCACCACGGTCACGCCCGTCAGCAGGCGCGAACCCGTGCCACCCGCCAGCTCATCCCACACATCGGTCAGGCTCACCGGTGCCGACAGCTTGCCCTCGCTCTTGGCGATGGCAGCGGTCTTGAACGGCTCCGGCAGCACGCCCACGGCGGACGGGTCGGCAAGCAGGGCCGACAGCACCTCGGTGGGCTCGCTCTTAAACTCGAGCGTCACCTGACCGGTCAGACCCGCGCGCTCCAGCAGGTAATTCATGACGTACTCCGGCGTGGCGCCCTTGCCCGTCATATAGACGGTATGGCCCGCCAGGTCGCCAAACGAGGCCACATTCGCGTCGCCCGTCACAACGTTCAGCACACCCAGCGTGTTGATGTCGATGACCTGCACCGCGCCCTCGGTCTTGTTGTAGAGCACGCTCGCCACGTTGGCGGGCACCAGGGCAATGTCCACGTCGCCCTGGATCATCTTGGGCACGATCTCGTCGGCCGCGGTGCTCACGGCAAAGTCAAAGTCATTGTCCGTGGCGTCCTCGGCCGCTTGGTCCATAAACTGCACCAGGCCGATCGAGGTCGGGCCCTTGAGCGAGGCCACGTGCACCGCAACGGGCTCCGCGGCATCCGCTGCCGCGCCGGCCGCTGTCGACCCCGCGGCAGACCCCGCCCCCGCAGCCCCGCCGCCGCAACCAGCCAGTGCAAGCGACAATGCGCCCGCGGCGAGCGCCGAGGCAAACCCCCGGCGCGACATCTCAAAATCAAACGTACGCATCGTTAGCACGTCCCCTCGTTGGGCATCGTCCAGGCATGATGATCGGTGTGCAGCAGCTCCTCGGCCAGCGGCGAGAGCGGCGCACCCAAGAACTCGCGATAGCATGCCTGAACATCGGGGTTCTCGTGCGAGAAGCGAATGTCCGCAGCGGCGTCCAGGCCCCACAGCACCTGACCGCGCTCGGCTGCCAGCTCGCAGCCGTCGTGAATGGGCTGACCGCCGCCACCGACGCAGCCGCCCGGGCACGCCATAACCTCAACGAAGTCATAGCTCACGCGGCCGTCGCGAATCGCGTCGAGCAGACGTTCAGCGTTGCCCAGCCCGTGTGCCACGGCGACGCGCACCTTGGTGCCATCGATATCGGCCACGGCTTCCTTCCAGCCGTCCAGGCCGCGCACATCGGTAAAGAAGTCGGCGTCGGGGTTCTTGCCCGTCACCAGGTAATATGCCGAGCGCACGGCGGCCTCCATCACGCCGCCCGTGGCGCCAAAGATCACGCCCGCGCCCGTGCCGAAGCCCAGCGGCGTGTCGAGCGGCTCCTCAACCAGCGTGTCGACGCTCACGTGGCTCGCGCGGATCATGCGCACCATCTCGCGCACCGTCAGCGCAACGTCCACATCGGGCGTGCCGTCCTCGCCCACCATGCTCGGCAGCGCGCACTCGGCCTTCTTGGCCGTGCACGGCATCACGGACACCACGAACAGGCGCTCGGGCTCCACGTCCAGCACCTTGGCGTAGTAGGTCTTGGCGATGGCGCCGAACATCTGCTGCGGCGACTTGGACGTAGACAGGCTGTCGACAAACTCCGGATAGCGGGCCTTCACAAAGCGCACCCAACCCGGGCAGCAGCTCGTAAACATGGGCCAGCCGCGGCCATCATCCTCACCCTTAGCGGCGGCACCCAGGCGCTCGAGCAGCTCGGAGCCCTCCTCCATAATGGTGAGGTCAGCCGAAAAATCGGTGTCGAACACGTACTCAAAGCCCACGCGGCGCAGCGCGCAAGCCAGGCGCTCGACGGTAGCCTCCTCGCGCGGAATGCCGAGCTCCTCGCCCCAGGCGCTACGCACGGCCGGCGCAATCTGCACCAACACGATCTTGTCAGGATTAGCGAACGCGTCAAACACGGTCTCGGTATCGTCGCGCTCGCGCAGTGCGCCCGTCGGGCAATGCGTAATGCACTGGCCGCACGCGACGCAATCGGTCTTGCCGATCGGCGCGCGCCCGCGGGTACCCACGGCGGTATGCGTGGCGCGGTTGGTCAGGTCCCAAATCCCTAGGCCCTGCACGCTCTCGCATACCTTGATGCAGCGCATGCATTTGATGCACTTGTCGTTTTCGCGGATGATGGGAAAATCGAAATCCCAGCCCTCGCCCGCCAAATGCCTTTGATACGGCAGATAGAAGATACCCAGGTCGTTGGCGATGGTCTGCAGGTTACAGTTGCCGCTGCGCACGCAGCTCGTGCACTGCGAATCGTGCTGGGACAGCAGCAGCTGCACGTTGGTGCGACGGGCCTCGCGGGCCTTGGGGCTGTTGGTGTGGACCACCATGCCGTCGAGCACGTAGTTGTTGCAGGCGGCAACCAGCTGATCGCAGCCCTCGACCTCGACCACGCACACGCGGCAGCCGCCGATCTCGTTTAGATCGCGCAGGTAACACAGGGTGGGAATCTGAATGCCGACGGACTTGGCCGCATCCAGGATCGTGGTGTGCTCGGGAACCACGACCTCGCACTTATCGATAGTGAGCTTGACCATGTTATGCGCTCCGTTTTCGGTGTTGTCGATGACGGTGGTTTTGTTGGGCTCTACCATTCCAGGTTCCTCCCTCCGCGGAACGCGCCAAAGCCAAAGTGGTCGCAGCGCAGGCAGCGGCTCGCCTCCTGGCGCGCCTCCTGCTCGGTGAGACCCTGCTCGACCAGATTCCAATCGTGAATGCGCTCGCCGGCCTCGCGCTCGCCCAGCTCGCAGCGGCCGCACTCGTGCTTGCCCTTAAACTGGACGGTCGGCAGCTCCACGTCGAGCTTGATCTTGTGGTCGAAGCCCAGATAGCGGTCGATGTTTGCCGAAGCCACGCGGCCGGCATTGATGGCGCGGATGACGGTAGCGGGGCCGGTCTGGCAGTCGCCGCCGCTAAAGAGGCCATCGAAGTTGGGCACGGCGCCATCCGAATCGGTGACGACGCAGCCCCACTTGCAGGCAATGCCCATCTCCTCAAACGGCTTGGAATCGATGTCCTGGCCAATGGCCACAAACACGCGCTCGCAGGGGATGACGTGCTCGGGCGTGGCGGCGGCACGCGGAGCCGGACGACCGCGGCGGGGCTCGCCGATAATCTGCGGCTGCACGCGCAGGCCGTTCACGCGACCGTCCTCGCCCGTCTCGATGGCGAGCGGGGCTGTCAGCTCCAGCACTTCGCAGCCCTCGGCCTGGGCACCGGCGATCTCGGCATCCTGGGCCGTCATATCGCAGATGCGACGGCGGTAGACGATGCTTACCTTTTCGGCACCGCAGCGCACGGCAGAGCGTGCCACGTCCATGGCAACGTTGCCGCCGCCGATGACGCACACGCGCTGGCCGCTCAGGTCGGGCAGCTCGTCATCGCCGATGGCACGCAGCATCTTGACGGCCGACTCAACGCCGGGCGCCTCTTCGCCCGGAAGGCCGAGCTTCTTGTCGCTGTGGGCACCGATGGCTAGGTAGACGGCATCGAACTCGTCGCGTAGACGGGCGAGCTCCTCGCCGTTCACGGAGTGGTCGAGTTCCACATCGATGCCGGCGCTCATAATCCAGTCGATCTCGGCCTGCAGGCGCTCGCGTGGCAGACGATAGCTGGGGATTCCGTAGCGCAGCATGCCACCCAGGTGGTGGCGCTGCTCAAAGATGGTCACCTTATGACCCATCACAGCCAGGTAGTAGGCGCAGGAAAGGCCGGCCGGGCCGCCGCCGATCACGGCAATGCGCTTGCCGGTGTTGTCGGCCACGCTGGGCTTGTGATCGTTGAGGTCGCTGTGCTCAACGGCAAAACGCTTGAGGGCGAGAATGTTCATGGGATCGTCGACCATGCCGCGACGGCAGTGCATCTCGCAGGGATGCTCGCACACCAGACCGCAGACGAGCGGCAGCGGGTTGTTCTTGCGGATGACCTTGACGGCATCGGCATAGCGGCCGGCCTCGACCAACGAAATGTAACCGGGAATGTCGACGTGCGCCGGGCAGCCCGAGACGCACGGGACGCGGGCCTCGCGGTCAAAGCCACAGGAGTGCTCGCGGATATGGTGCTCAAAATCATCGCGGAAACCACGGATGGCGGTGAGTGCCATGGCGCCGGCCTCGTAGCCGATGGCGCAGTCGCTCGAAAGGTAGATGGTGCGGGCCGTGCGCTCAATCAAGTTGAGCGTGGACTCGTCGGCGCGGCCCTCGAGCACATCGGCGAGCAGGTCGCTCAGCGCGCTCAGGCCCACGCGGCAGGGCGTGCACTTGCCGCAGCTCTGGGTGGAGCACAGGTTGACGAGCGCCGCCGTAAACTCGACGGGGCACGGGGCGAGCGAACTCACCGCCAGACGACGTCCGAGTGCATCGTGCAGGTCGTCCATGACGGCCTGAGCGTGGCTGCGTTCCATTACGTGCAGTCGAGCCATAAGATCCCCTCTCACATGGCAGCCCGGAGGCGAGGCCGGGCGAAATTGCTACACGCACAACACTGACCTAAAAAGTTGTGAGGTCTCCATACGGTTCGGCAGGCGGTATAAAATGTCACCCTCAGCGGTGAAATAGAACATTACCGCAGATAAATGCCATATTTGATAAAACGCGTTACCAAACGACAATGCCCCGCCCACGCAATCACGTGGGCGGGGCATTGCTTCAGGCATGCGGCCAGCGACCCTGTTGCTTTTACTTAAGCTCGGGCCAGTAACCCTTGTTGGCCTCGATCATGTCGTCGAGAACCTCCTTGGCGACCTTCATCGACGGCACGGTCTTGTTGAGCGTAAAGGCCTTGAGCGCCTTCTCGTACGAACCCTCGATCGTAGCCTCGACAATGAGCTTCTCGGAGTTCAGCTGCTGCATCATGAGGCCCTGCTGGAACAGCGGAATGTTGTCGCGGCTGATGACCTCGGGGCCGTTCTTGCCAATGTAGGCAGGCAGCTCGACCATAGCGTCGTAGGGCATGTTGGGGATGGCGCCCTTGTTCTCGCAAATGACCAGGAAGCGCTGCTTGGTGTCGTTCTTCAGAGCGATAGCCAGATCGGCAATCCAGTCGCCGTGGCTGCCCGCATAGAACGTGCTCTCGTCGATCTCGCCCGTCTTCTCGTAATGGTCGATGCCGTCGAAGAGGTTCTTCTCGCGCGTCTCCTCAACCTCGTTAGCACGGGTGCGCTCGGGGTTGGAGTGCTCGACGAACTCCTTCTGCTGCAGGTAGTAGTTCAGATACGTGTTGGGCAGGTACTCCGGGAAGCACTCCATGATCTCGTACTCGCCCTTCCAGACGTAGTACCAGCTGCCCTTGGTGTGGCGGTTCTGCTCGGGGTGCTCGTCGACGGCTTCCTCGGGCTTCTTTGCCATGAGCGAGCCCATGCCCTTGAGGTAAGAGTCGGGCAGCAGAATCTCATGCTCCTTGATGTACTCGCGCAGCTGCGGGAGCACCTCCTCGCCCTTGTGGCGGATCGAGGTGAACCAACCAAAGTGGTTGAGGCCAAAGTAATCGTACTCGACATCCTTCTTGTCGATATCGAGCGCGGCGCAAACCACGTCGATGATCGCGATCGGCATGTCGCAGATGTTGATGATGCGAGCGTTGGGACGCAGCACGCGGCAGCCCTCGGAGACGATGGCGGCAGGGTTGGAGTAGTTGAGAATCCAGTAGTCCTTCTTGGCGTACTTCTCAACGTCATCGATCAGCTCGACCATGGGGAAGATGGTGCGCATGCCGTAGGCAAGGCCGCCGCAACCGCAAGTCTCCTGACCCACGCAGCCGTGACGCAGCGGAATCTTCTCGTCCTGCTCGCGCATGGCGTAGCCGCCCACGCGCATCTGGGCAAACACGAAGCTCGCGTCGGTAAAAGCCGTCTTTTTGTCGGTGGTCACCGTGAGCTTGATGTCCAGGCCGAGGTCCTCGTGCAAAATCCAGTCCACGAGCACGCCGATCTTGCGCTGGCGCTCCTCGTTGATGTCGTACAGACGAATCTCGTCAACGTCGAGCTCGTCCTTGCGCAGGGCGATGGACTTGACGATGCCGGGGGTAAAGGTGGATCCGCCACCACACAGAGTAATGATCATTGTTTACTGCTCCTTCTCAATTGCGTTTTCGACCTTGTCGCGCATCTCGGCGACCTTCATGCCAAAGATGATCTGGATATTATTGCCGTTGCGGTTGATGCCGCTGTTGGGCACGTGGTTGATGAGGTCCTCATTGATGAGGTCCGGGTTCTTAACGTTCACGCGGAGACGCGTAAAGCAGTTCTCGAGCTCCTCGATGTTGTCCTTGCCACCAAGACCTGCAACCAGGTCGGCAATGCCCGCATCGACGCCCTCTGCGGGAGCCGCGGCAACAGCGCCCTGCTTCACCGCGACAGACGCGGCGGCCTCGCCCTCGGCAACGGACTCGGCGAGCTCGGACTCCTCCTCGCGACCAGGCGTGTGGAGGTTGAGCTTCTTGATGAGGAAGGTGAAGAGGAAGAAGTACAGCGCGGCGTTGACGACTCCGAGCACCAGCATAACCGGCCAGTTGGTCTTATCGACGCCAAGAACCAGGTTGGAAACCACGATGTTAATGATGCCGCCTGCAGTCGAAGCGGGCACGGAGAGGACCTTGAGCAGAACCAGGAAGATGCCGGAAAGAACCGAGTGAACGACAAAGAGCACGGGAGCGGCAAAGACAAAGAGGAAGTCCATGGGCTCGGTCACGCAGGAGAGCACGGCGGTGATGATCAGCGGGATAATAACGGCCTTGGTCTTATCCTTGTTCCCCTTGTAAGCGGTGACGATAAAGGCGAGACCGATACCGATGTAGGGCCACAGGTTGTTGAAGGTGTAGCTGTTGAAATACGTACTATCGGAGAAGGGCTGACCCGTCATTGCCATCTCGGCAACACGGATGGGATAGGCGCCGGCAATAACCTGATCACCCAGCGTCAGGGTGCCACCCACATCGGAGAACTGGAACGGGGTGTAGATGAGGTGGTGCAGACCGGTGGGAACGAGCAGCTTGTTGAGCATGCCGTAGATAAACAGACCGATGTTGCCCGACTCCTTAATGATGCCGGCAACGGAGGAGATGGCACCCTGAACCGGAGGCCAAACGATGCAGAAGCCAGCGCCCATGATCCAGGAAATGATGATCATAATCAGGAACGGGAAGCGGACGCCCGAGAACATCGAAAGGGCAATGGGGAACTGCTTGTTCGAGTACTTGTTGAACACGGCACCGGTGATGCAACCAAGGATGATGCCGCCGAACACGCCGGTATCGAGCACCTGAATGCCCATAACGGTGGCCTGGCCGGTTCCGGTAAGACCGAGCATGCCGCTCGCATCGGCAAGAGAGCCGGTGGCGTTGAGCACGATGTTGTTAGCCTGCAGGAACAGGAAGAACGACATCAGGGCAATCAGCGAAGCATGGCCCTTGTTCTTCTTTGCCATGGCGCCGGCGATGCCCACGCAGAACAGAATCGAGAGGTTGTTGATGATAAACATCAGCGACTGATAGACAACGGCGCCCACAAGCTGGAACGGACCGGAGCCCAGTACGGGGACCAAAGCGCAGATGGTCTTGTTGGTCAGAATGATGCCCACGATGAGCAGGATGCCGGCAACCGAGAGATACATCATCGGCTGAACGATCGACTTCGCGAACACCTCCAACGGCGCTTTGAAATTGAACTTCTTTTTTGCGGTCATAGCGGTACTCCCCTTCCTTTTCCGCAAATTAAGACAGATGTGCCCTGGACAAGACCGTGAGCCTTGCCTTATATCAATCGATGTGTGGGCACGTTATGCCTAGAGACCAGGTTCTCCAAGCAGGTTAACAATGTGATATGCGAGATAACTCTTCTCAGCATCGGTAACGACAACGTTATAGGTAGACGACAAGTGGGCGGCTATGGCGTCCGCGCACGAGAATGCGCACGGATACGCCGTTTCATCGATTCGGAACAGCGCGTCTCCGTTGATTTGCCCTGCCGTAGGATCGAGCGCTCGCTGTGCGAAAAACTGCAGGTGACGAACGAAACGTTCGTAAGGCAGCGAGGTGTCATCGAGGGTCGTAGCATAGCGCTTGGAAACAATCGCGAGCACGTCGCGAACAAGCTGGACCGAAACAATCAAACGATCGGAGCGTTGCGGCATGGTGGCGTTGACGATATGCAGCGTAATGAAACCCTGCTCTTCTTCGCTCATCTGAATGCCCATATACTCCTTGATAATCTGCAGCGCACGGCCCGCAAGTGCATACTCCTTGCGATAGAACTGCTGGATCTCGAGCAGCAACGGATTCTCACAGGGGACGCCCTTGCGCTCGCGCTCCAAAGCAAGGCTGATATGGTCTGCGAGAGCAATGAGAATCTTATCGTTGATGTCGGCATTGAGCTCTCGACGAAGCATCTGAACGATTTCCTCGGAAATCACGAGGTTGACGGTGGGGATGGACTCCAAAAGATGTGCCAAGCGGTCGATCGTACGCGAGTCCTGAGAAGTTCCCTCCTGCAACGCGTAGGTCTTTTCGATCGACGCCTCGTCGATGGCATCGCCGGCATGACGGCCAAAGCAGAGGCCTCGACCGATGACGATGAGCTCGGAGCCATCGTCCGAAGTGACCATTGCGACGTTGTTGTTAAAAACTCGCTTGATAACCACGGTACCCACCACAAGAATTTACTCGGAAAGCCAGACGACAGGCTCTTTAACAGCAACAGGGCCGGAAGCATGCTCACGAAGAGTCGAGTTCTCCGAACGCTCACACACGATAACGAAGACCGTGGGATCAAAGCCGGCAGCGCGAACCACGTCGAAATCGACCTCGACGAGGGGCTGGCCCGCGTCGACATGGTCACCCTGGGCAACAAGCGCATGGAAGCCCTTGCCCTCAAGCTTAACAGTGTCGATTCCGATGTGCAGCATCACCTGAGCAGAGCTGTCGTCGGACATGATGCCCAGCGCGTGCTCAGTCGGAAACAGCGCCGCGACGGTGCCGGAAACAGGAGCGCACACCGTTCCCTCTTGGGGAACCACGGCAACGCCATCACCCACCGCACGGCTGCTAAAAGCGGGGTCATTGGTTTTTTCTAGATTAACAAGCTCGCCGGAAACAGGGGCGAGGATTTCGAACTCGGAAGTCGCAGTCGCCTGCTTATCCGAGCCACCCATAAGGCGAGAAAAGAAACCCATGGTGACATGTCCCTTCATAAATATAGCCCAACCAAAATCAATCGAATGCGCCCATTGAGACGCACCCGTTCAAAGACTTTGGTTAGGCCCATGTCCGAGGGGACTCGGTAACCTTCCGCATTTCTTTTTACGGGGGTTATTGTAGGCAACAACAAAGCCAGAATAGTCATTATGACCGGTGAGCGGTATTTTTTCTTCGATAAACGGTATTTAAGCGGCACTTAGGGACGTTCCTTTTAATATGAGCAGGACATTGTCAAGAGGCAAAATCGGGCCTGGCCCCAACGATATGGGGTCAGGCCCTCTCCCTATATCAGCCCGTCCGCGGCGACCTCGGCGTGTCTTCCCGACGCTCGTCTTTGCAGTTTAATATCCGCCCGCGGCGATCTCTCGCTGGGCAATCCGTTGCTACGGCTGAGGCTTCTACGTCGAACCGACAGTCTGTGCACGCGTGTGGCGCCCTGGGCGCTCGCAGAAAAGGGACCTGAGGTTCGCCTCAACGGCTTCGGATCGAACCGCTTCCGGGGTGATCGGCTTATGTGCGGGGGAGCCTCCCCCTACGCCCCCTCGGCCATGAGGCCGACCGCCCACACCCAGCAGGCGAGCTCGCGCGCCGTGGCCACGTTCGCCTTGCTGCCGTGGACCCCGCGCGCGAGCAGCGCCTCCCGCCTCTCGACCAGCCTCCGCACGCCCTTGGCGGCATGCCTGCGGGCGACCCGGTCCGGGGCCTGGCCCTTGGCGAGGTCCTTCGGCCGCCCCGAGCACGTCAGGTAGTGCCACGCGGCCTCGACCAGCGCCTTCCTCAGGTGCTTGTTGCCGGCCTTGGTGATCGCGCCCCTGCGGTCGCTCTCCCCGCTGGAGTGCTCGGAGGGCGTCAGGCCGACCCACGCCGCGAACGAGCGGGCGTTCCCGAACCTCGAGAACTCGCCGGCCTCGAACACGAGGTCGGCGGCGGACGCGGTGTCGACGCCCTTGAGGCAGCGCAGGGAGTCGACCCTCCTCCTCCGCCTGGGCTTGCGGGCCTCGGCCTCGACGAGCCCCTCGAGCCTCGCCTTCTCCTCCGCCGCCCGCCTGACCGCGTCGACGTAGTAGGCGAGCACGTCGTTGTCGGCCCTCTCCGCGAACCTTATCGACTCGATCCAGGACCAGTGCGCCCGGGTCCAGTTGCCCTTCCTGCGGCCGGTGGGCGTCCTCTCGTCGAAGACGAGCCCGTGCCTGAGCAGGAACTTGGAGAGCCGCTGCTTCGAGCGCGAGAGGTCGTCCCTCGCGTCCTCGAGCGCCCTGGTCAGGTCGCGGGCGGCCTCGCACTCGTCGTCGGGGACCCACACCTCGACCACGTTGCCGACCGACAGCATGCGGGCGAGGAACTCGGCGTCGTTGCGGTCGTTCTTCCTGCGCCTGTCCGCGCTGGGCTTGATCATCTTCGAGACGGCGCCGACCACGCAGTCGACCCCCAGGCCGGAGAGCCTCTTCTGCAGGTCGAACCCCGTGACCCCGGATTCGTACACGCACCTGGCCTTTGGGTCCACGGACCGCACCCACTCCGCGACTGCCCCGGCGTCGTAGCCGAAGGTCGCGCAGCGCACCTCCCCGGTCATGACGTCGAGGGAGACTGCCTTTATCGAGCGGGCGTGGACGTCGAGGCCGACGAAGGTGGTAGTATCGAGCATGGGAGCCCCTTCCATGAATGCGGCGTGGCCGCCGCGGCTGAATTAGACACTCACCATTGTCGGCCTAATCCGCGGTCTTTCATGCAGCAGGGGCTCTCAATGTTTTTATGTCCTGCTCATATCGTCTCGGCCGGCAGGTAAGGAACGTCCCTAAGTGCCGGGTTTTGAGGAGGCTGGCATGCTCAATGCGCTGCTGTGGACACTTGCCTGTTTGGGTGTCGTCGCTGCCGATATTGCCCTGAGCGTCGTTTTGTTCTCCGCCCTTGGCGTCGCATCGGTGTTCATGGGTTTTTCGATCGATGGTCTCGACATCCAATTGCTTCAGGCCGTCGCGCAGACGGCGTCATTTTTGATGGCGTTGCTGTGGTGGCGTTATCTGTGGCCGCGTTCGTTTATGGCGCGCTGGCAAAGCGAGCGCCCGCTTGGCGGGGGAGCGCGCGGTGCATGGAGACGCGTCGCCTGCGTTATCGTGATTGGCCTGGCCCTGCAGGTGGTCGTTGGCTACGTGACCGACGCCGTGCTGTCGCTGTTGCCCGATGCCGCGGCCGACTACAGCGAGCTTGTTGAGGAAACAGGTATGGGCGACACCAGCTATCTCGCCGTCCTGACTACGGTGCTCGGCGCCCCATTTTGTGAGGAGCTGCTGGTGCGCGGCATTATTTTTGAGTTTTCGCTTCGAGCGTTTAATCCGCAGTGCCGCCCACTTTGGAAGCGCCGGCGTCGTGCGAGCGCGCAGGACGGCGCCATGGTGCCCTGGGCGGCCCCAAGCACGTGGGGTATCGCTGCGGCGATTGTGCTGCAGGCGGCAATCTTCGGTTTTATGCACATGAATTGGGTGCAGGGTTGCTACGCGGGTGCCGCCGGCCTCATCTTTGGTTGGGTGCTCGTGACGACCGGAAAGCTCCGCTACACGATCCTGCTGCACTTTGCCTTTAATGCCGGGTCGTATCTCATGACGTTGCTCTGGTTTGTGAACACGCCGCTCGATGTGGCAATTACGGTCGCTATCGCCGGCGTCATCCTCGTTGAGGCAATGCGTTCGCTGCACCACGCGTGTGGGGTGGATGCAGCGAGCGCACCGCTGCCCTAGTTGCGGCGTCCGCCTCCGTTGGCGCCCTGACGCCCCTGGGCCGCGCGATTGCGACCGGCAGTGTTCTGTGCGCGCGACATGCCGCTGTGCCCCTTGCTACCCTTGGGCCCCTTGCCGGCGCCACCGTGCGGCTTGCCGCCCTTCTTGCCGGTTCCATGCCCGCCGTTGGCAGATGTCTCGCCCGGGCGCGGCGGCACGGGACGAATCAGGCAATGCTTGGCGTAGCCGATCAGGTCACGACGCCCAGCTTTTTCCAGCGCCTCGCGCACGAGCTTGTAGTTCTCGGGCTTGCGATACTGGATGAGCGCGCGCTGCATGGCCTTTTCGTGCGGGTCGCGCGCCACATAGATCGGCTTCATGGTGCGCGGATCCACGCCGGTGTAGTACATGCAGGTCGACATGGTGGACGGCGTGGGGTAGAAGTCCTGCACCTGCTCGGGCATGTAGCCCATGTCGCGCACGGCCTCGGCAAGGTCCACAGCTTCCTTCATGGTCGAGCCGGGGTGGCTCGAGATCAGGTACGGCACCACATACTGCTTGAGTCCGTATTCGCGGTTCAAGCGTTCAAATTTGCGGCAGAACGCATCGTAGACGGCGCGGCTCGGCTTGCCCATCACGGACAGCACCGCGTCGCTCACGTGCTCGGGTGCCACGCGCAGCTGGCCCGAGACATGGTGCTCCAGCAGCTCACGCAAAAACTCGTCCGAGGCGTCGGCCATGGTGTAGTCAAAGCGGATACCGCTGCGGACGAAGACCTTCTTGACGCCCGGCAGCTGGCGCAGGTCGCGCAGCAGCTGCGTGTAGCCGCTCTCGTCGACCACCATGTTCTTGCACACGCTCGGCCACAGGCAGCGCTTGTTCTTGCACACGCCGTGCTTGAGCTGTTTGTCGCAGGCAGGGCGGCTAAAGTTTGCCGTCGGTCCACCCACGTCGTTGATGTAGCCCTTAAACTCCGGGTCGCGCGTGAGCAGCTCGGCTTCGCGCATGATCGAATCGTGGCTGCGCATCTGCAGTACGCGACCCTGGTGGAAGGTGAGGGCGCAAAACGAGCACTCGCCAAAACAGCCACGGTTTGAGCTAATGGAAAACTTGATCTCGGCAAAGGCCGGCACGCCGCCTGCCGCGTCGTAGTCGGGATGCCAATCGCGTGCGTAGGGGAGCTCGGCCACCTCGTCCATCTCATCGGTGGTGAGCGTCGCCGACGGCGGGTTCTGCACCACATAGACGCTGTTGGGGTAGGGCTCTACCAGACGATGTCCGGTGATGGGGTCCATATTCTGCTGTTGCACGTTAAAGCTGCGCGCGTAGTTGAGCTTGTCGGCGGTAAGGTCGTCCCAGCTGGGCAGCAGGTCGTAGTCGTAGACCTCGTCGAGCGAGCCCGTGCGGTAAACGGTGCCATTGATATAGGTGATCTGATCGACGGGCAGCCCCGCGTCGAGCGCGTCGGCGATCTCGACAATCGCGTGCTCGCCCATGCCGTAGATGAGGATGTCGGCGCCCGAGTCGAGCAGTACCGAGCGCTTAAGCTTGTCCTGCCAGTAGTCGTAGTGGGCCAGACGGCGCAGGCTCGCCTCGATGCCGCCGATGATGATGGGAGCGTCCTTAAACGTCTGGCGGATGAGGTTGCCGTAGACCGTGACGGCGCGATTGGGACGGCGCCCCTCCTCGCCGCCGGGCGTGTAGGCGTCGGTGTGGCGGCGATGCTTGGTCACCGAATAGTGGTTGACCATGGAGTCCATGTTGCCGGCACTGACGAGAAAGCCCAAGCGCGGCTCGCCGAGCACGGTGATGCTGGCGGGGTCGGTCCAGTTGGGTTGGCAGATGATGCCCACCTTGTAGCCGTGCGCGTCGAGTACGCGGCTGATGATGGCCATGCCAAAGCTGGGATGGTCCACATAGGCGTCGCCGCAGATGTAGACAAAGTCGCACTGGTCCCAGCCGCGTGCATCCATGTCGGCTCGACTGACGGGGAGGAATTTATCGCGGCCCGGGCGCCAGGGGCGGGCGGGCGTCGCTTGGGAATGCTTGGCGCGGGCGACCGTGGCCTGCGCCTTGCCGCCGCGCTTTTGCTGCTGGCCCTGTTTGCCCTGCTGACTGCGCTGGTTGTTCTGAGCGTGCTGAGGCTTTTTTGCCACGATCCCTCCCGGTGTCTGTATGCTGCACGTAATTGTAACCAGTCTTTTTGGGACGGAGCTAAAAAGACTGGGGGAGTACATGGGCTAGTGAGTGGGAGCGTCGCCGCGCCCGCCGTTTGTTTCCAGACTGTGTATCCCTGCGTCGAAGGAGCCGTCTCGCGCGCACGCCATGTTGTCAATGGGTTACAGTATGAACGGCGGCTATGTTTCCGCCAACGCACGAGAGAGTCGTCAACAAGGAGGATGCACGACGATGCAGCGTGCCAAACAGATATCGGAGTCCATCGAGCTGGGCATTATCTTGGCGCTCGCCGGTGGCTTTATGGACGTCTATTCGTACATTGGGCGCGATCATGTTTTCGCCAACGCGCAGACAGGCAACATCCTGCTCGTGGGCGTGAGCATCTCGGAGGGCAACTGGGCACTTGCGGAACGCTATTTCTTCCCCGTGGTGTCGTTTGCCGTGGGCATTATGCTTGCCGACCTGGTGCATGAGCGGTTTGGCAGCGTGATTCACTGGCGCCAGGTAACGGTGTTCTTTGAAGCTGTCATCTTGCTGGGCGTGAGCTTTATCCCGGGCGGCAATTTCAATCTGCTCGCCAACTGCCTCACTTCGTTTGCCTGCGGTATGCAGGTAGAGAGCTTCCGCAAGATCCACGGTCACGGCATCGCTACGACCATGTGCATCGGCAACTTGCGCAACGCGCTGCAAAACGTGGACGATTACATCATCACCCACAGGCGCGGCTTTTTGGAAAACGGCCTACTGTATTTTGGCGTGATCTTTACCTTTGTGTTTGGCGCCGTGTTGGGCAACTGGTGCATTGAGCGCATGGGCCTGCACGCCATCGTCGTGGCGAGCTTGCTGCTGTTTGTCGCGTTTGCCATCATGTTCATCGACCGCGAGCGCGACTTGCGCTTACGCTGGAAGGTTGCGGCCGAGGCTTGGAAAGAGGGCTGCCGAAAGTAACCGAATGCGGCAAAGGGGCTGTCCCTTTGCCGCAATATTTTTCATCGTCTGTTGAAACGCTTTAAATAGTTTGACGTTCTCACGCGTTTTTTGTTTCAAAAGCGTTAGGATGGGACTCATAGCGTGGGGCGTAATGGATGCCCCGCACACGATGGGAGGCTATCAATGGCTAATCGTTTCGTTCTCAATACCATCTCTTATCATGGTTCCGGCGCCATCAAGGAGATCCCCGGCGAGCTCCAGCGTCGCGGCTACAAGAAGATCTTCGTCTGCTCCGACCCCGATCTGGTCAAGTTTGGCGTTACCGCTAAGGTGACCGACGAGCTCGACGCCGCCGGCATCGCTTGGAGCCTCTACTCCGAGATCAAGCCCAACCCCACGATTCAGAACGTCAAGGACGGCGTCGAGGCCTTCAAGGCCGCCGAGGCTGACGCTATCGTGACCATCGGTGGCGGCTCCTCCATGGACACCGCCAAGGCCATCGGCATCATCATCAACAACCCCGAGTTCGCCGATGTCCGCAGCCTCGAGGGCGTTGCTCCCACTAAGAACCACGCCGTGTTCACCATCGCCGTGCCGACGACCGCCGGTACCGCTGCCGAGGTGACCATCAACTACGTCATCACCGACCCCGAGAAGGTCCGCAAGTTCGTGTGCGTCGACACCAACGACGCCCCCGAGGTCGCCGTCGTCGACCCCGACATGATGGCTTCCATGCCCGCCGGCCTGACCGCCTCCACCGGCATGGACGCTCTGACCCACGCCATCGAGGGCTATACCACCAAGGGCGCTTGGGAGCTCTCCGACATGTTCCACTTTGAGGCCATCAAGCTGATCAGCGAGAACCTACGCGACTCCGTTGCCGAGGCCAAGTCCGGCCAGCCCGGCTCCGGCCGCGAGGGCATGGCTCTTGGCCAGTATGTCGCCGGCATGGGCTTCTCCAACGTTGGCCTGGGCATCGATCACGCCATGGCCCACACCCTGTCCGCTCACTACGACACCCCGCACGGCGTCGCTTGCGCCATGCTGCTGCCGATCGCCATGGAGTTCAACAAGCCGGTTTGCGCCGAGCGTCTGGCCAAGGTTGCCGTCGCCATGGGCGTTGACACCACGGGCATGAGCACCGACGAGGCCGCCGACGCCGCCATCGCCGCCGTCAAGCAGCTCTCTGCCGACGTGAACATCCCGCACGTCTGCGAGGCCATGAAGGCCGACGAGATCGAGGTCTTGGCCAAGGACGCCATGGCCGACGCCTGCTTCCCGGGCAACCCGCGCGAGGCGACGCTCGACGACGTCATCGAGCTCTTCAAGAAGATCTGCCCGGCTGCTTAACCTGGTTCGGCGGGCCCCGCCCGTTAGCCCCAGAATCGTCCTCGGACATGTCGGAGGCCCCGCTGCGCACTACGTGCGGCGGGGCCTCCTTCTGTCCTGCGGAAAGATTCTGGGGCTAACGGGCGGGGCCCGCCGGCTCGTTGTCGTGACGGGCGCTGTTCGGAAGAGCTCGATGGGTCATCTCGCTGGGTAAATTTTTGTGCGTGGTGGTATCGTTGTTGGGGCTTTTACTGATTACGGGATGTTGACTTTGGAGTTGTGGATGGTGCCCCAAATGGATTCTACGCTTGGTTTTATTACTGACCAGCTTAAGACGCTGACTTCTATCGCTTCGCCTACGGGCTATACCCGTGCGGCGACTGATTATCTGATGGAGACCCTGCGCGATATGGGGTTTGGGCCTGAGCGTTCTAATAAGGGTAACGTGCTCGTTGAGCTTGGTGGCGAGGGTGAGCCGCTCGTACTGGCGAGCCATGTCGATACCCTGGGCGCCATGGTGCGCTCCATTAAGGACAATGGCCGCCTGCGTCCCACGACGCTTGGTGGGCACCAGTGGTCTACGGCCGATGGCGAGAACTGCACCGTTTATACGCGCGACGGCAAAGTCTTTACGGGTGTGGTCCTCAATACCGAGCCTTCGGCGCACGTTGCCGACGAGCCGGTCAAGACCGTCGAGAAGAACATGGAGATCCTGCTCGACGAGAACGTCGACAGCAAGGACGATGTGCTCGAGCTGGGTATTCAGACCGGCGACATCATCGCTATGGATCCGCGTACCACGGTGACGGAGAGCGGCTACATTAAGAGCCGCTTCCTGGATGATAAGCTTTCGGCCGCCATTTTGCTGGGCTTGGCGCGTGCCGTCGCCGCTGGCGAGGTGACGCTTTCGCGCAAGGTATCGCTGCTCTTTACGGTGTACGAGGAGGTCGGCCACGGCGGTGCCTTTGTGCCGGCCGACACGCGCGAGATGATTAGCGTGGACATGGGCTGCGTGGGTGACGACCTGGGCTGCACCGAGCGCATGGTTTCAATCTGCGCCAAGGATTCGGGCGGTCCGTACAACTACGACCTGGTAACCACGCTGTCCAACATCGCGCGCGAGCTGGAGCTCGATTACGCCATCGACGTGTATCCGCACTACGGCTCAGACGTTGAGGCCACGCTTTCTGCCGGCTACGACATCCGTCACGGCCTGATCGGCCCCGGCGTGTACGCGAGCCACAACTACGAGCGCAGCCACATCGACGGCGTGCGCAACACCTACGAGCTGGTCCGCGCCTACGTGCAGCGCTAACGATGCAGCGGCCTCGGCTGGTACAGCAGTACCGACCGAGGCCGTCCTCTCTAAGTTGCGGTGAAATAGGGACTGTTTAGCGGTTTTAAACGCTTGAACGGTCCCTATTTCACCGCAACTAATGAAGGGGTGGGGTTATTTGATGGCGCCGGTCACCGTGCCACCGCCGAGGACGACGTCGCCGCGATAGGCGACGACGGCCTGGCCGGGGGCGATGGCGCGCTGCGACTCGTCAAAGGTCAAGAGCATCTGGCCGTCGGCGCCACGCGTGAGTAGTGCCGCCTGGTCCTTTTGGCGGTAGCGGTACTTGGCACCTACGCGAATGCCGCCGGCGTCGAGTTCCGCCTCCATACGTGCGTCCGGTGCGCTCCAGATCCACTCATCGGCCGTAAGGGCAGCGGCGGTCAGGTCCTCGGCCTCGCCCAGATGCACGGTGTTGTTGGCGGCGTCGACGCCCGTCACATACACGGGATGCGCCATCGCGACGCCCAGGCCCTTGCGCTGGCCGATGGTATAGCGCAGCGCGCCGTTGTGGCGCCCAACCACGCTGCCGTCGCGCCATACGATGTCGCCCGGTGCAGCGGGGTGTCCGCAGCGGCGCTCGATATAGCCTGCGTAGTCGCCGTCGGGAATAAAGCAGATGTCCTCGCTTTCGGCTTTCTTGGCGTTGGTAAAGCCCTGTTCGGCGGCAATGCGGCGCACGTCGCGTTCCTTATCAAGGCCCGCCAGCGGAAAAATCGTGTGCGCGAGGCGCTCTTGCGTAAGCGAATACAAAAAGTAGCTCTGGTCCTTTTTGGGATCCTCGCCGCGGTGCAGCTGCCACGTGCCATCGGGCGTCTGGCTCGTCTTGGCGTAATGGCCCGTGGCGATATAGTCGCAGTCCATGCTCAGCGCAGCGTCCAGCAGCGCGCCAAACTTGATGTGACGGTTGCAGATGATACAGGGGTTGGGCGTCAGTCCCTCCTGGTAGGCGGTCACAAAGCGCTCGATCACGCTACGGTCGAACGTCTGCTGCAGGTCGAGCACGTGGTGGGGGATGCCGATGCGCTCGGCAACAGCCTTCGCGTCGGCGATGTCGCGGTCGACTTTGCTCATGCCCGTGACGGGATCGGGTGCGGGGCAGGTGAGGCGCATCGTGGCGCCAACGCATTCGTAGCCCTGGCTTTTGAGCAGGTACGCGGTCACGCTGGAATCGACGCCGCCGCTCATGGCGACGAGCACGCGCTTGTTGTGCATGGGGAGGTTCTCCTTGGTGGCATGCGGCCAAAAAAGAAAAGCGGCGCGGGAGGCTGGTTCCGCGCCGCAGACATTGTAGCAAGTTCGGGTGCTTCGTGGGACACCCGAACGAGATGGGCTCAGGCCGCCAGAAGAGAGGGGAGACCGGCTTGCCTTGGGCTCATCCGTTCAGCAACAGGAACTAGTCCTGGAAGAGTGCCGTGGACAGATAGCGCTCGCCGGTGTCGGCCAGCAGGGCCACGATGGTCTTGCCCTCGTTCTCGGGGCGCTTGGCCAGCTGCAGTGCGGCCCACACGGCGGCGCCGGACGAAATGCCCACGAGCACGCCCTCCTTGTGGCCCACGGCGCGGCCGGTGGCAAAGGCGTCCTCGTTCTCGACGGGGATGATCTCGTCATAGACCTGGGTGTCGAGGACATCGGGCACAAAGCCGGCGCCGATGCCCTGGATCTTGTGCGGGCCGGCCTGGCCCTTGGAGAGTACCGGGGAGGTGGCGGGCTCGACGGCGACGACCTTGATCTCGGGGTTCTGCTCCTTGAGGAACTCACCCACGCCGGTCACGGTGCCGCCGGTGCCCACACCGGCGACGAAGATGTCGACCTGGCCGTCGGTGTCGTCCCAGATCTCGGGTCCGGTCGTGGCCTTGTGGATGGCCGGGTTCGCGGGGTTCACAAACTGACCGGCGATGATGCTGTTGGGGGTTTCCTTCTGCAGCTCCTCGGCCTTGGCGATGGCGCCCTTCATGCCCTTGGAGCCGTCGGTGAGCACGAGCTGCGCACCGTACGCCTGCATCAGCTTGCGCCGCTCGACGGACATGGTCTCGGGCATGGTGATGATCACCCTGTAGCCGCGGGCGGCCGCCACGGAGGCGATGCCGACGCCGGTGTTGCCGCTCGTGGGCTCGATGATGGTGTAGTCGCCGCCGCGCACGAGCTTGCCGGCCTTCTCGGCCTCATCGATCATGTTCTTGGCGACGCGGTCCTTAACGGAGCCGGCGGGGTTGAAGTACTCGAGCTTGACGAGCACGCGGGCCTTGAGGTCCTCATCGGCCTCAAAGTGAGTGAGCTCCAGAAGCGGAGTGTGGCCGATAAGCTGATCGATGGACGTGTAAACATTGCTCATGGTGAACCTCCAAAGTGTTCAAATGACTGGATACCGTGTGGTTTTACGGTGTGTATAGCAGCGAAACCCACAAACCTTATGGGTTGTTCGTTTTGCTGTTGGCAAGCATAGTAGACAGTAAAGCCTAGTAACGCAATAGGAAATAGAAGATTATTACGAGTCGATTAACCATCTTGACCGGAACGGGTATTTTCAAAACCAATTTTTCGGCTAGAATTTCTACGGACTAAATGACCGAAAGGCAGCACTATATATGTTGGTTTCTACTAAGGGCAGATATGCCCTGCGCGTTATGGTCGATCTGGCCGAGCACCAGGCGGCCGGTCGCATCCCGCTCAAAGAGATCGCGGCGCGACAGGGGATTTCCGAGAAATATCTCGAGAACATCTTGGCTACGCTCGTACGTGCCAACATGCTCTCGGGTATGCGTGGCAAGGGCGGCGGCTACGTGCTCACGCGCCCGCCCGAGCAGTACACGGTGGGCGAGATCTTGCGTCTGACCGAGGGCAGCCTAGCACCGGTCGCATGCCTGGACGGCGACTGCAAGGGCTGTTCGCGTTCGGACGAGTGCCCCACGCTCGACGTGTGGAAGAACCTGGACAAGCTCATCAACGACTACCTCGACGGTGTGACGCTCGATCAACTTGTCGCTCCCAACCATGGCTACGACTACGTCATCTAACCCACACCTGCATTTGGGGACGGGGTAGAAATGGTAGATCCTCTCGTCCTTTGAGACTTGGCAAATAAGAAGGCCGCCCATTTTTGCGATGGGCGGCCTTTGTCTTGGGTCGATATGACGGTTCGTATTGAACAGTTCTAGCCCTCGGCGATGCTGTCGAGAATGCTGCGCATGATGGATACCAGGATGCTGCCCATAAAGGCCGATCCAAAGCCGGCAATGGAGATGCCCGCGCCCAGCAGATTGACCGACAGGTAGCTGGCCAGCTCGAGCATGAAGCTGTTGACTACGAGCTGAAAAATACCAAGCGTGATAATAGTGAGCGGCAGCGAGATGACCGTCAGGAACGGCTTGACGAGCGAGTCGACGATGTTGAGGAACAGTCCCACGAAGGCAAAGCAGATCCAAGCCTCGGCAAAGCCGAAGGGTTGGATACCGGGGACGAGGAACGTGGCGATCGCGATGGCGATCGAGGTGAAGAGCCAGTTAAGCATAAAGCGCATGGCGTGAATCCTTTCTTGCGCCGGGATTGCTGGCGTCGCGTGAAGCGGCTTACGGCGGCGACCTGGATGGTTGCGCGGGCGCGCCGCGGTGTTTGGGCGCCCATTGTCTCAAATATTCGTGGAGCTTACGTGCGCATATGGTTTCTAAACGGCGTTCGTCCTGAAAAACGCGCCGCTGGCAGAGAGTCTTGTCGCTTTAGTTTGGTGGTGTGCTACACTGCTACGGGCAAAAGCCACAGGCGTTGCCCTATTGCATAGAACGGGTGAACGATGCCCGATGTCAGTATCAACTTCGATGCCTTTTGGCGGGTTTGGCGGTGATCGATGAATATCGAGAACATGTTTGACAAGCCTGATGTCAAGCAGCTGGTCCACGCATTTAGCCTTTTGGACGACGAGAAGGATATCCAAGCGTTTTTGACCGATATCTGCACGCCGCGCGAGATTTGCGACCTTTCTCAGCGTTTGCAGGTTGCGCGCTATTTGGACGAGGGCGAGCCTTATGTTGAGGTTCAGGCCCGTACCGGCGCTTCGTCCACCACGGTGAGCCGCGTTTCAAAGGCGCTGAACGGCGAGTACGGTGGCTACCGCAAGATCCTCATTAAGTTGGAGGATGGCGAGTAGGCCAGCGACAACATTGAATTACGAAGAACCGTCCCTCCGGGGGCGGTTTTTATATGCCTGCAATCGGCTGGTGCGTTGGGTTCAGGTTGCTTTGTACCAAAAGATGGAACTGCGGTGGCAATGTGTCCGCTTGGGCGGGTAGGATGGATGCATTGATTATTGCGAACGGTTTGAGCGGAGGACCATGCCTGTTCGAATCTATACCACCAATGCCGGCACGGATTTGAGCGATGCCGAGTCGGCGCTGCTTGCCGACCTTATTGCCCGTCACGGGCGTGCCGTGTTGCTGGCACCAACGTTTGCCGAGCTCGATCTGTGCCGTCATGATGCGGCGGAAGCCGGCATTTCGCTGGGTATCGACTACAAGACACCCGCATCGTGGCTTCGCTCGCTTTGGGAGCTTTTGGGCGACGGGCGCGGTTTCGTCGACAACCTGCAACGTCAGATGCTGTTTTCGGATATGATTGCCCGCCGCGACGATGCCGACCTGCAGCCGCTTTCGCGTAGCCAGGGCACGGTGCGCATGCTCGCACGCATGGCCCGCGATGTGCTGCCGGGTGTGGCGGGGACGACGGCCGAGCGATGCGGTGGCAACAATTGCCAGCCTGAGCCAAAAAGCGATGCCGAGGCTCGTGTGTTTGAGCTTTTGCGTGCCTACGCGGGCGGTTTGGACCGTCGAGATATGGTCGAGCCCTGCGAGGCAGCCGACATTATGGCCGGTGCCCTGGCCGATAGCCTGCCGGCGTGCGCCCGCGCCGTATGCGTGCGCGGTACCACGTCGTTTACGCACGGTCTACTCGAGCTGCTGTCTGCCGTGGCGAACAATGGGGGAGAGGTCGTCGTGCTGCTTGCCCGCGAGCAGGCGGCGATGCGCGAGGAGCTTGCCACGGCATTTGATGCCCGCGGTGTGCTGTTTGAGATCGCGCCGCTGGGGGAGGACGCCGTCGCGTCTGATGTCGCTTGCGGGGCCGCCGCTCAGCCTGCCTTTATTGAGGTCGCCGGCCCCCATGCCCGTGCTCATGTCTATGCGGGCGCCATCGATAAGTTGGTGAAAGCGCACAAGGAGTCCAAGGCCGATAAAGCTACCGCAACGCCCGCCGACCCCGTGCGCGTGCTCGTCGTTTCTGCCCGGGCACCCCAGCTGTTCGGCGAGCTCGCCGCCCGTTTGGCGGCGCGTCACATTGCGGCCGAGACGACTGAGTTCACGGCGTTTTCCCAGTCCATCGCGGGCAGGCAGTTTACGGCGCTCGCCAACCTGATCGAGCGTATGAAAGCCGCCGACGAGGGCACCGCTTCCAAGACTGAGTGGTGGCCCGCGCCGGAGCTTACCGACTGGATCTACAGTCCGCTTTCGGGCGCTGATGCCGTCAATGCCCGTACCTTCGATAAGAATATGCGTCTCTCGCGCAGCAAGACTACCGCGGGCGTCAAGAGCCTGCTGCAGAGCGTTCAGGGCCAGGTGAGGGGCGCGCGCAAGGCGACGAGCGACGATAACTGGTTTAAGAACGTACCGTGTGTGGTCTCGGACGTGTTCCAGGCGCTGTGGCGTGACAAGCCCGTGACGGCGCTTAAGGCCATGCTTGCCGTTGCCGAGGCGTTGCCCGATCGCGCTCTAGGCGGCCTTGACGGCCAGGCCCGTCGCCAGGCAGAGACGGCTTTGCTGCGCCATGCCATCGACATCCTTATGAACGATGCTCGCGCGCTCGACGTGTCGCAGGCCGCGACCGTGCCGGTTCTCGACGGCGTTCGAACCAAGGTGGACAAGCGCAGTACCGCCTACGATTACGAGACCTATGAGGTCGATCGCACACCACGAGCACAAGTGCGCTTCGCGTCGCTTGCCGATGCGTCGGTTCTTCGCCCTGGCAGCTACGATGCCGTGCTGTTTGCCGATGTCGACCTGGACAGCTATCCGCTTTCGCACGAAGAGGGCCCGCTTGCCACGTTGACAGCCGAGCTGCGCCGCGACGGCGTGTCTTTGGAGCCCGCTGCCCTGCTGCGCGTGCGCTTTGGCCGTGCGATGCAGGCGGCGAGCGGTCCGGTCGCGCTCGCCCGTGTGACGCACGATCGCCAGGCACGCGAGTGCTACCCGGCAGCCGTATGGACCGAGCTGTGGGCACATGCCGAGGCCGCTGGCGCTGCCAAGCCCATGCGCGTGGGCGAGGGCGATATCATCGCCGACTTTGATCCCGCGGCAGGTGAAGGCTTCAAGCGCGAGCGCGTGACCTGTGAAGCCCCTCAGCATCTGAGTGCCGAGGCCGTGCCGTATTTGGTCCTGCGCCGTCGCGATGGCGAGGGTGAGGACGCGCCGCTCGTGCCGCGTCTGACGTCCGCCTCGCAGATCGAGGCCTATTCGACCTGCCCGCTATGCTGGTTCGTCTCGTACCGCGTGAAGCCCCAGTCGATCGACGCGGGCTTTGGCAACATGGAAAAGGGCAACTTTGTCCACGACGTGCTGGAGCATCTGCATGCCCGTCTGCCCCAAGAGGGCATGGAGCGCGTGACGCCCGAGAATCTGCCGCGCGCACAGGAGCTGCTGCACGAGGTCTTTGACGAGACGTTGGCCGAGCACGCCGGCAAGCGCGGCACGGAGGGCCCGCTGGTGCCGCTCTCTGCGGTGGAGGAACGCCAGGTGGCCGAGATCTTGCCGCAGCTGGAGGGTGTGCTTGCCTACGAGTCCGAGGCACTTGCCCCCTTTGCCCCGCGCTACCTGGAGTTCGCCTTCAACGAGCTCAAGGTCGAGTATGCCGGTTGGCCGCTTGGCGGGCGCATCGACCGCGTGGACGTGGACGCCGAGAATCGTGCCGTGGTGATCGACTACAAGCATCGCACGGGCGTTGAGGAGTTTAAGCTCGCCGACCCCACGGTGCGCGACGAGGAATCGGGCACGGCGCCCATCGACGATCCGCGCTGGTTGCCACCACATACCCAAACCCTCATCTACGCCCAGGCCATGCGCCGGGCGCTGGATTTGGACACCCGCGCGGCGCTCTACTTTTCGACCAAGGGCGGCAAGCCGGCGTTGCGCGGTGCCGCGAGCGCCGAGCTGCTCGAGGAAGAGCGCGGCGACGGTCGCATCCCGGGCCTTAAGAAAGGTTTCCCCGGCGAGGGTGGCAGCATGGACTTCGACGCCCTGCTCGATCGCGTTGAGGCCGGCATCGCCGAGCGCCTGCGCGAGCTCGAGGCAGGCAACGTTGCCGCCGTCGACCCGACGTCGGCTCAGGCCGCGCATGCGCGCTGCTCGTATAACCACGAAGGAACGTTTGTAAGGAGGGACGTGTAGACCATGGATCTTTCGACTTTGATGCCGCAACAGCTGCAGATTGTCAAAACGCTCGACCGTCCGCTGTTTGTCTCGGCGGGCGCCGGTTCGGGCAAGACCTTTACCCTCACGCGTCGCATCGTCTACGCGCTCTCGCCTGAATCCGGTCCGTTCGTTGAACATCTTGACCAGGTGCTCGCCATTACCTTTACCAAAGATGCCGCGGCCGAGATCCGTGACCGCGTGCGCCGTGCGCTTATCGACGAGGGCATGGACGAGGAAGCACTGACCGTCGACGACGCGTGGATCTCGACCATTCACGGCATGTGCTCGCGTATCCTGCGCGCGCATGCGCTGGAGCTGGGCATCGACCCCGAGTTCACGGTGCTCACCGATACCGACGAGCTTATGGACCAGGCTGTTGAGCATGTGTTGGCCCGCGCGACGGCGCCCGATGCCGCCCCCGAGCTCGCGGCATCGCTCAAGGCCCTCTATGCCTGGTATCCCATGGCGGGCGAGGGCGGTTCCTTTGGCGCTGGCGCGACCATCAAGGGCCTGGTGCGCGACCTGCTGGAGCTGTCGAGCCAGTTGCCGGGCGGTATGGACGACGTGTGCGTGGCGCGCGGGCAGGCCGATACCTCGGCACTCGCCGATGCCTATCGCGCGGCGCTGGGCGCAAGCAAGGCCGCGACCGAGAAGGCGCAGATGGCACTCGACGCCATTGACGCGTTCGAGGCGAGCGGCAAGACCATGGCCGATGCAGCGCGACTCATGATGTCGTGCACCATGCCGCGCGCGAGCAAGGCATTCCCTAAGGAGCAGGTCGAGCTGCTCAAGGCCGAGGCCGCCGATGCGTTTATCAATATCGTGCTTGCCTGCGGTGGCCCGGCGCTCGATGCGCTGGTGGGCCTGGCCCGTTCCGTGGAGGCTGAGTATCGCGCGCTGAAGGCTGCCCAGTCCGCCCTCGATAATAACGACCTGCTGCGTATGGCCTACGAGGCCCTGCGCGATTACCCTGCCATCCGTGCTGCGTACGAGGGCCGCTTTAAGATGGTCATGATCGATGAGTTTCAGGATACCGACCAGATGCAGGTCGATCTGATACGCTACCTGACGGGTGCGGGGGAGCGCGCGCTGTGCACCGTGGGCGATGCGCAGCAGTCCATCTATCGCTTCCGTGGTGCCGAGGTCGAGGTCTTCCGCCGCCAGGAGCGCAAAGTGGGTGCTTCGGGCGCGTCGGCAGCTGCCAGCACCCCGGGCGCCGTTCTCGCTTCGTCTGGGGCACCCGCCGGCGAGCTTGTCAAACTCGTGCGCAACTTCCGCAGTCACGACGAGGTCCTGCGCTACGTGGCGCGTGTCTTTGACGGCGATACCGGTGGCCTTATGCAGGGCTTTTTGGATCTTGAGCCGAGCGATAAGCGCGAAGACAAGCTCAGGGCAGAGGCCTCGCGCCGCCAAGCGCTGCTCGTTGCCGGCGGCAGTACGCAGGAGCGCACACAGGCCAAGGCCCGCGCAATTGCGGAGCGGTTCCGTGCGCTTGCCGATAAAAAACAGCCTCAGGGCGATATGGTGCTGCTGCTGGGCCGCATGACCAATGCCGACGTCTACGCTCAAGCGTTTCGCGACCAGGGACTCGACTGCGTCATCGCGGGCGGCTCGGTTTTTGCCCAGGCTGCCGAGGTGCAGACGATTCGCGCCCTGGTGTGCGCGCTTGCCAACCCGGCGGACACGGCGCAGGGCCTTATGCCCCTGCTGGCCTCGCCGATGTTTGCGCTCGGCGCCCAGGAGTTCTTGGCGCTGGCGACCAAGCTCGACGACCAGACGGGGGAGACCTCGCGCCGCAATATCGATGCGGGCATTATGAGTGACTGTGACGTGCCCGGCCTGCAGGATCTGCCGCTGCTGACGCGCGCCCGCGAGGTGCTGCGCTATGCGTTCCGTCGCGTGGGCCGCGATTCGTTTGCCGTTATCGCTCGCGATGTGGTCAACGCCTCGGGCTGGTTTGTGCGCCTGGCGCAGCGTGGCCCCGAGGGCAAGGCCATCGCCGCTAACGTGCTCAAGGCACTCGATGCCGTGGCCGAGGCAGAGGCCGAGGTCGGCAACTCGCCGCGTTCCATTGCACTCGCCTTCGATCGCTTCTTGGCGGGCAAGGAGGCGCCGGGCGCGCTCAACGAGGAGGGCAACGGCGCGGTGCGCATCATGACGGTGCATGCGTCCAAGGGTCTGGAATATCCGGTCGTGGCGGTTTCCGAGTGCTTTGGCGTACGTAAGTCGACCGGAGCTGCCCAGATGGGGCGTGTCGAGGGCGGCGCGCAGGTTGTGGCGCTGCCGGCACGCTTTGATGGCGTTAAACTCGCCGACGGGACCTTCGTCAAGGGTGACGACGTCAAAAAGCAGTTTGAGCACGCATTTAAGGGCAAGGGCACGTCGCTGTGGCTTT
Source organism: Collinsella sp. (assembly GCA_036298225.1). Taxonomy (GTDB): domain Bacteria; phylum Actinomycetota; class Coriobacteriia; order Coriobacteriales; family Coriobacteriaceae; genus Collinsella. Next base: position 11,958 of record JAXJJM010000029.1, on the reverse strand, counting down.
CGCCGGAACTTATGGACGACGTCTGTGCGACGGGTTCTCCCGCCGAGGCATTTGTGCGCCTGCGCAACGACGACCTGCAGCTCTCGCTCGAGGAGCGGGCCCGCTTGCTCTACGTCGCCATGACGCGTGCGCGCGAGCTCGTGATTCTGGCGATGGACGTCGCCGTGAGCCGCGGTAAGGTGCCGGCGCCGTCTTTCGACGTCGAATCCGACCTGACCTATGACGTGCTGCACCGCATTTTGCCTGGCCGGGGCCTGGGTATGCCGCAGCTCGATGCCGACCACTTGGTGTTCGACAATTCCCAGCCGGGCGACTACGAGCTTATTTCGCTGGCAAACTTTACCTTTGGCGAGCAGACGTTTGAGGCTAACGCTTCGCTGGATGCCGAGGGCAGGCTTGTCCGCGGTGATGCGGAAGCGGAGGTTGTTGATACGGATGCCCGCGCAGCCGCGCCCGGTCCTGCCGATCCCGAGCCCGATGCGTTTGAGCTTGTGTATCCCCAGGCCGTGGGCGTTCGTATGGGCACCTGTCCGTATCCGGCGCGCGATTCGTACAGCTATTCGTCGATTGCCGCGGCGCTGCATGCCGAGGCCGAGGACCATGCGGCCGAGGCCCGCGTGCCCATGGACGAGGCTGGCAACGATGCAGAGTCGGATGGCTCCGAGATGACGGATGCGGATGTGGCCACCGTTGAGCCTGTCGGCAATCCCGTGGCGCTGGGTTCGGCGTTCCATGCCGCCTGCCAGTGGCTGATCGAGATGGGCGCCGACGAACTGCCTGCCGAGCGCGCCGATGCGCTGACGCGCCTGTGGCACCTGACGCCGGATCAGCGCGAGCGTTTTGACGTTGCCCTGGATCGCTGGCTCAAGTCGGCGGTCCGTGCCGAGCTGCTTGCCTGGCCGTGCGTTCGCGCCGAGGTGCCGTTCTTCTCGCTGGGCTGCGAGGATGAGGACATTGCCCGCTACGGTGCATATGCCGAGGGCGCCATCGATGCTTTGGCGACGAACCCGGCGGATTCGTCATGCGCGCTGGTCATCGACTACAAGACGGGCGGCACGCCGGACGAGACGCCGGAACAGCTGCAGGAGAAGCACGCCCTGCAGGCGCGCGTCTACGCTGATGTTTTGCACAAGGCGGGCTTTGAGGCCGTGACCGTCAAGTTCGTCCGCGTGGAGCAAGTCGACCTCGCCAACCCGTGCGAGCCTCAGGTGGTCACCTACAGCCTCTAGCCCTCAATAACTTGCGGTGGAATACGGACTGTTTTGGCCAAAAAAGCCGCCAAACAGTCCGCATTTCACCGCAACGCATGGGAGAGCCTGGGGCGGTACAATGGCTCGAACGGTTCAAACGAATAAGGAGCCATCATGCAGCTCGCCAAAACGCTTAAGGTGACGCCGGAGGAGCTTTTTGACGCTCTGGCGGGGTCCATCATGCAGGATATCGAGAACGCCACGGGCAAGCGTCCCAGCCGCAACAAGCTCAACGGCTATAAGTACGAGAAGCGCGCCCAGTCCGCAAAAGGCAAGGCCAAGGGCATGGCGATCAAGGTTAAAATCAAGCACTTTGACTACCCGTGTCTCTATGAGGTCCGTTTTCAGTATGCGGCGGGCATCAATACTATGCGCTATGAGGCTGCACCTGCTGGCGATGGTGCCTGCGAGCTCACCTATACCGAGGATTTTCAGGGTGTGGGTGGCAACACGTCTGGCACGCGCGGCAAGCTCGGCCTCTTCTTCTATGAGCGCAAGCTCAAGAGCCACGCCAACCAGACGATTGATCAAATCGTCAAATACATCGAGGGTGAGCGCCGCGTAAAGGCTAATCCCGCCTTCGCCGATGATACTGCCGAAAACGCTTCGGATGTATTCCATTGATACCCTGTGCAAAAGCTTTACCGCTCTTCACATCAACTGTGAACACTTCAGGCTTCGAGTCAGTAGCGAGCGGCCCGACAAAAGTAGTTGATGGAAGTGCCAAATGAATAAGAATGCCGCTACGCAACTGCACATCTATTCCGCCTTTTTCGTTCTCGCGGGATTTGTTTTAAATCGGGGAGTGTTTCTACTTTTCCTTGCGGAGAAAGGAATGTCTGTCACGGAAATCGCGCTTTATCAAGCCCTGTTTAACATTGCAACGGTCGTCCTCGAGCTGCCAACAGGGCTGATAGGCGATTTCTTTGGAAAGAAGTTCTCGATTCAAGTGGGCGTGCTGCTGCTTTTCTTCCATACGGCTGGCATGCTGTTGCTCTCAGGCCCCTTTCTCGTCGCGCTTTCCCTTGTTGAGGCACTCGCCTACTCCCTTCAATCGGGATCAGAACAAGCACTTTTATATGAAATTGCCCGAAATGCCGGTCAAGGAGAGCGCTTCCTCACCATCAACGCTCGGCTGCTTGCCGCGCAATCAATCGCGACGGGAGTGGCAATCGTACTTGGATCATTCATTGCCCAAGTATCTTGGAGTGCCCTCTACGTATGCGTCTCCGTTTTCTATCTCCTGCAGCTTTTCCTTCTGTATCCCATTGAGAGGATGGAAACGACCCATTCCAAAAACTCTGGGGAGGAAAGGTTTGACGTAGCCAAGGTCTTCAGACGCGAAACCTGGTGCATTGGAGAATCCGCTTTTGCGGTGTTGCTTCTTCTAATCGGCACAAGCATGCTCGATGGGTTCTATGGGAGTTATTACAACTTGAATCAGTTGGTATTCGACGCATTTGATGCTCCCGTCTCCATAATAGGAATCTTTTTCGGTGCATCCTATGCAGTAAATGCGACGGCCTACATTGCAGCAGATTTCTTCTCATCGCGTTTCGGGAAAAGAAATACCATGCTCGGCTCGATGCTAATCGAGGCCGGTCTTTTCATGATTCTTCCGTGGTTCGCTTCAAATCCGCTGTGTTTGTTTGGCCTTAGCATGGTGCTTTGTTTTCTCCCAGAAGTGGTGTACATCACTTCGGAAAACTTAATCCAAGACGCGATAGCGGACGATCTCCGCGCGACGATCCTTTCCGTCGCGTCTCTGGTAAGGGCTCTCTTTTCTGCATTGTTTTTCTCCATATTTGGATATGTGTTGGGGTTATATCCCATTCAGATAGCGCTCGGTGTTATTGGCGCAATCGCGATAGCAATTACCGCCGTTGTTTCTTTAAAAATGGTAGGAATACATGTCTCCAAGAATTGATATATCGATTGACGAGCTGCCCGAAGCGTCGAGCCTTCTTGATGGACATGACTATTCGTCACAAATCATTCCGCGCATCGCCGGGGTTCCAGTAATACTCGATATATCTGGATGCCCTCATTCCCCTTTTTGAAGGTCCCAAATTGACTACCCGTGTTGGTTTGGCTAGGTTCGGGTGCCGTCCGCGCCGTGCGGTAAAATCGTTCAGTCAGAACACGAACCCGCATCGGAGCTCATCACATGGCATTCGTCCATCTGCACAATCACACTGTTTTCTCCATGCTCGACGGCGCAACCCGTATCCAGGATATGGTCAACCGCGCCGTAGAGCTGGGCATGCCCGCCGTGGCCATTACCGATCACGGTTACATGTACGGCGTACCCGACCTGGCGCTGGCCTGCGACGCCGTCAATCACAACACGCCCGAGCACAAAACCTGGAGCCACGACAAGGCCTTCTTGGAAAAGGACCGCCGCGACGAGTTGGTGGAGCCCGATCCCGAGGAAAACCCGCGCGAGCATGCCCAGTACGTGAAGGACATGGCCATGTGGGACGAGAAGGGCAACATCGACGAGCTCAAGCCGCCCCTGGTCATCAAGCCCATCTTTGGCTGCGAGGTCTACTTTACGCCGGACGAGACCCTTGCCCGCGACCACAAGCCCGAGCTCTACCACATGATCCTCCTGGCCAAAGACCAGGAAGGCTACGTCAACCTGATGCAGACGGTTTCCGAGGCCGCCGTGCAGGGCTTTTACTACAAGCCGCGCGTGACGCTCGACAACCTGCGCCGCCATGCCAAGGGCATGATCTGCACCAGCGCCTGCATCGCGGGCATCATCCCCAAGTACATCGACCGCGGTGACATGGAGGGCGCCATCAAGTGGGCCGAGACCTTCCGTGACACCTTTGATCCCGGCGACTTCTATATCGAGATTCAGGAACACGGCATCACCACCGACAACGGCCTGACCGACGAGCAGATGGACCGCACGCTCATCGACATCGCCAAACAGGTGGGCGTCAAGGTTATCGCCACCAACGACTTCCACTACCTGCGCCGCGAGGATGCGCCCGTGCAGGACGTCATCATGTGCATTGGCATGAACGCCAAGGTCGACGACCCCAACCGCATGCGCATGACCGGCTCGGAGTTTTACATGAAGACCGAGGAGGAGATGCGGGCGATGTTCCCGTATTGCCCCGAGGCCTGCGACAACACGCTCGAGATCGCCGACAAGTGCTATGTTGAGTTGGACTGGGACTCCATCATCCTGCCGCGCTTCCCGCTGCTCGATCCCGGCGAGACGCACGAGAGCCAGTTCCGCCGCGAGTGCGAGAAGGGCCTGCGCCAACACTACGGTGACGACTGGGCCACGCGCGAGATCGGCGGCGTCAACATCAAAGAGCGCTTTGAGTACGAATACAAGGTCATCTGCGACAAGGGCTTTGCCGCCTACTTCCTCATCGTTGCCGAGTACGTGCAATGGGCCAAGGACAACGGCATCGGCGTCGGCCCCGGCCGTGGCTCGGCCGCCGGCGCTATCGTCGCCTACGCCATGAACATCACCGCGTTCGACCCGCTCGAGAACGGCCTGATGTTCGAGAGGTTCCTGTCCCCGCAGCGTACCGAGATGCCCGATATCGATATGGACTTCGACGATGAACGGCGCCTCGAGGTCGTGGAGCACGTTCGCCAGCTCTACGGCCCCGAGAAGGTCACCCACGTCATCACCTACTCGACCATCAAGGCCAAGCAGGCCATCAACGACGCCGCGCGCGTCCTGGACTACCCGGTCTACATGGGCCAGCGCCTGTCCAAGATGGTCTCGAGCGACCCCAAGGTCAAGCTCAAGCAGGTGCTCGAAAAGCAACCCGGCAAAGAGGATCTGTTTAACCCCGATTTTGCCGAGGCCTATAAAAAGGACGACGACGCCCGTCGCATCATCGACACGGCGCTCTCGATCGAGGGCCTCACCCGTGGCGAGGGCGTGCACGCGTGCGCCGTTCTGATCTGCCGTGACCCCGTCAACGAGCACGTGCCCACCAAGCTCGATACCAAGGGCGGCGTCGAGATTACCCAGTACGAGGGCCATACCGTCGCCGACATGGGCCTGCTCAAGATGGACTTCCTGGGCCTGCGCACGCTGACGGTTATCTCCAAGGCCAAGGCCAACATCAAAAAGAACTTCGGTATCGACATCAAAGAGGAAGAGATCCCCTTTGACGATCCCGAGATCTTTAAGCTCATGGGCTCCGGCCACACCGCCGGCGTCTTCCAGGTCGAGTCCGCCGGCATGACGGCCACGATCAAGAACATGAAGCCCACCGAGTACAAGCACGTCGTAGCATTGATCGCCCTGTACCGCCCGGGCCCGTTGGGCGCCGGCATGGTCTCGTCCTACATCAACCGTATGAATGGCAAGGAGCCGGCGGTCTCCTACGACGACCGCCTGGACGACATCCTGGGCGAAACCTACGGCACCATGGTCTACCAGGAGCAGGTTATGCTCATCTCCGTCGAGATGTGCGGCTTCTCCAAGGGCGAATCGGACTCGCGTATCCGTAAGCCCGTGGCTAAGAAAAAGATTAAGCTGCTCACGTCGACGGTGCTGCACTGGGAGGATGGCTCGGACGAGACCACCTACGACCACTGGATGAACGGCGCTATCAAGAACAACTACACGCGCGAGGTCGCCCAGAAGATTTGGGACGATGTTCTTGAGTTCGCGTCCTACGCCTTCAACAAGTCGCACTCCGCCGGCTACGCCATCCTGGTTATGCAGACGGCGTGGCTCAAGGCGCACTATCCGCACGAGTACATGGCGGCCGTTCTGACGTCCTATACGGGTAAGACCGACAAGATCGTGCACTACGTCTCGGCATGCCGTCACGACGGCATCCCCGTGCTTTCGCCAGATGTCAACGAGTCCGGTACCGAGTTCACGGCTACCAAGGAGGGCGTGCGCTTTGGTCTGGCCGGCATCCGCGGCGTGGGCACCGGCGTGGCGCAGGCGATTATCGCCGAGCGCGAGGCGGGCGGTCCGTTTAAGACGCTGCACGACTTTGTCGAGCGCGTGGACTCGAGCCAGGCCAACCGTCGCGTGATCGAATCGCTGATCAAGGCAGGCGCCTTCGACTCCACGGGGTATCCGCGTCGTCAGATGATGCACTTTGTGGACAAGAACAACCCCGAGAACATCATCGATGCCGCGGTAAAGCGCCAGAAGGACCGCGCGAGCGGCCAGACGTCGTTCTTCGATATGTTTGGCGACGTTGAGGGCTCGGGCTTTGAGGTGAGCGTGCCCGATCCGGATGGCCAGGAGTGGGACCGCCACCTTAAGCTGAGCCAGGAGAAAGAGGTTCTGGGCATCTACGTCTCGGACCACCCGCTGCGCCCGTTTGAGTATGCACTAGCCAAGGCGCGCGACTTCTCGTTCTCGCAGATCGACACCGGCTACGAGGTTCAGAATCCTACGGGCGGCACCATCAACCAGGAGATTCCCGAGGGCAAGGCGCTGTGGTGGGCCGGCATGGTCTCGAGCGTGTCCAAGCGCGTGACCAAAAACGGCGACCCCATGGGTATCGTGCAGCTCGAAGACATGGAAGGCGAGGCCACGGTCGTGGTGTTCCCCAAGACCTACAAGGAGGCCGAGGGGTATCTGTACGGCGAGGTCGATCCCGAGACCGGCGCGCAGCTGTCCGACGCGTTTGTGCGCATTAAGGGCAAGCTCGAGCGCTCGGACCGCGGCGACCAGATCATCGCGCAGGAGATTGTGCCGCTGGAGCTTAGCGAGGAGAAAAACAAGCCCAAGGTCTTTGAGGTCATGGTGCCCAACAGCCGCTTTAGCCAGGGCAATATGGCGCGCCTGGCCACGGTGCTCACCACCAACCCGGGCGGCGACCGCGTGGAGATCTTTATTGAGCAAGTCGACGGGCGCGTGCTGCGTGCCGAGGTGCCGGCCAAGGTCAATGCACGCTCGATTCCGCTGCTGGCAGAGGCAAAGGCCATCGTCGGCAACCAAGGCCGCGTGACGGTAATTTAAGGACGGCGTTGGCGGGGTAGCTAATTTGGGACGGGGCTATTTTAGCTACCCTTTGACTGACGGCGAATGAGTCGGGGTCGGAATGCATCTCAACCGACATATGGGGGTAGCTAAAATAGCCCCGTCCCAAATTAGCTACCCCGGGTGAGATTGGAGGAAGTGATGGCGCAGGGGACGTTTGCACAGGCGCTCCGGAAAGAGGCGGCGCTGAGCGGTACCTTTATGAAGGGGCGTTCGCTCATGCTCAACGGCGCCGTGCTGTCGATCGAGGACAGCGGCTCGCGCTTCTCCAAAAACGTGACGGTTGAGGGCTCGGTGCGCGGTTCGCGCGGCGACCTGTACAAGACGCACGTGGCGCTCGACATGGACGAGCACGAGGTGATCGACTACGACTGCGATTGCCCCGCCGCCTATCGTTACCCCGGTATGTGCAAGCACGCTATTGCCACGGCTCTGGCGTATTTGGATGCCAGCGGCGCCGAGCCCGTCGAAGGTTTGCGCACGCCGGTCCGCACGTTTACGGCGCAGCCGAAACAGCCCGCGCGCACCGCGCTCAAAGCGCCGGCCGTCAATCCCAACTTTCCCTTTCCGGCGCCCGTCCCCACGAGTCCCAGCCTCATGGCAGCGCTCTCCGATCTTTCGGACGCACGCATGGATGAGCTGGCGAGCATGCGCCGCAAGCTCGCCAGCAGTGTGGATCCCGATGCCCCCAAGGCGGTGTTGGAGCCCTCGTTGGTGCCGTACTACAATCCACTGTTTGCCGACCGCTTTAGCTGGGCGCTCGAGCTTCGCATTCGTTGTGGATCGGTCTCCTACGTGGTCAAGGATATCGACGGCATGGCCGACGCCTATGTCCGAGGCGGCACCTTCTCGTACGGCAAGAAGCTCACGTTTGTCCATACGCCCGAAGCCTTCGAGGACGTGTCGACAAAGCTGCTCAACCTTGTTGTGACGACAGTTGCCTATCTCGATGACATCACAAGCTCGCGTTCGGCGTCGTACGACTTTGCCCGCAGCGGTTTTGTCGCCGAGCGTCAGTTGCCGCTGTCCGAGCATAGCATCGTATATGTGCTGGACCTGCTGCGTGGCCAGACCATCTCCTTTGAGCCCGCCTGGTCGCGGGGGACGACGACGCATCGCACCTATGACGTGGCGGTTGAGATGCCTCCGGAAGGGGAGGACGAGGCTCTGTCTAAGCGCCCACCGCTCCTTGCCGCCAAAATCGCGCCGGCGGCTGGTGGTAGCTACGATCTGCGCCTGCCGGCCGATGCATACTGCTTTGCTTCGGGCGACGTAGCTTATCTGGTCGACACCCGCCGTGCGCGCCGCACCGATGTAGCGTTTGCCCAGCATGCGGCGCCGTTCCTATCGCGCTTGCTGCCCTGTCGCACGCCAGTCCATATCGCTGCCGACCAGGTGGGGGAGTTCTGTCGTATGGCTCTGCCCATTTTGCGCGACTATACCGACCTTACCGCGCCCGCTGCGCTCGATACCGTGGCGCCTGAGCCGAGCTTTGCTATGGCAATCGGCGTCGACGATGGGCTCGTGACCTGCAAAATTACGGTTACCTACGGCGACTGGTCGGCAGACCTCTTTAGTCTGGGCGCTCCGGGCAGCCCCTTCGAAGAGCAGCGCCCGGGCGTGCCGCCCCGCGACGAGGTGGCGGAGTTTCGCGTTATGGACACGGCGGCCCTGTACTTCGATTTCTACGAGGGCGGTCTGGCGTTTGAGGAGCGCGATGACGAGAGCTTGTTCTGCCTGCTGACCGAGGGCCTATCCGCCCTGTCCAAGCTTGGTGAGGTCATGCTCAGCGACCGTCTGCGCCAGATTTCGGTCCGCCCCGCGCCCAAGCTTTCGGTGCGTGCGACCGTCAAGAGTAACCTGCTCGACGTCGAACTGAGCGCGAGCGGGCTTTCGGCGGCAGACCTTGCCATCTATCTGGACTCCTACAAGCGTCACCAGACGTTTGCGCGCCTTACGTCCGGCGACATCATTCGCCTGGACGAGGGCGCCCGAGCCGCGTTTGGCCTCGCCGAGGATCTGGGCGTCGATGCCGTCGACCTGCTCGACGGCGTGTTGCTCCCCGCATCGAGCACCCTGTTCGTCGATAGCATGCTCGCGCGCACGCCCGCGCTCGAGGCCGATCGCGACGCTGCGTTCCGCCGTACCGTCGAGCGTCTGGATACGCTCGGCAAGATGGACTTTACGGTGCCCGCCACGCTCAAGGCCACGCTTCGAGGCTACCAGGTCGATGGCTACCAGTGGCTCGGCTCGCTCGAGCACCTGGGTCTCGGCGGCATTTTGGCCGACGATATGGGCCTGGGCAAAACGCTGCAGATGATCGCGCACATTCTGGCGCGCGTGGAGGCGGGGGATACCAAGCCCACGCTCGTGGTATGCCCCGCGTCGCTCGTGTACAACTGGGCTGCCGAGCTGGAGCGCTTTGCCCCCTCGCTTGATGTGTGTGCCATCGTGGGCGCCAAGGCCCAGCGTCGCGTGCAAATTGCCGGTGCCGCCGAGCACAACGTGGTCGTGACGTCGTATGATCTCATGCGCCGCGATATCGACGAATACGTCGAGCAGGACTTTGCCCGCGTGGTACTCGACGAGGCCCAGTACATTAAAAACCCGCTCACCCAGGTGGCCCGCGCCGCCAAGCGCCTGCCGGCCGGCGTGCGCTTTGCCCTGACGGGCACGCCCATCGAAAACCGCCTGTCCGAGCTCTGGAGCATCTTCGACTTTTTGATGCCGGGCCTTTTGGGTACGCGCGACTCATTTGCCAAGCGCTTTGAGAGTCCCGTCGAGCATGCCGAGGGCGACAGCGCCGCTCGTCTGCAGGCGCTTGTGTCGCCGTTTGTGCTGCGCCGTGTTAAGGAAGACGTGGTGGCCGACCTGCCCGAGAAGATCGAGGACACCGTCATGGCACAGCTCACCGGCGAACAGCGCAAGCTCTACCTGGCCAACCAGGACCGCATCGCCCAGCAGGTGCAGCACCGCGAGGCATTCGAGTTTAAGAAGGACAAGCTTAAGGTACTCGCCGAGCTCACCAAGCTGCGCCAGATCTGCTGCGACCCGCATCTACACTACGAGGACTACAAGGCAGGGAGCGCTAAGCTCGACGCTTGCATGGAGCTCGTGCACGGCGCGCTCGACGGCGGGCACCACATTCTGCTGTTCAGCCAGTTCACGGGCATGCTCGATATCATCGGCAAGCGCCTGGCCAAGGAGGACATCGGCTTTCTTAAGCTCACGGGCGCTTCGTCCAAGGAAAGCCGCGCCAAGATGGTCGCGCAGTTCCAGGCGGGTGAGGTGCCGGTGTTTCTGATCTCGCTCAAGGCGGGCGGCGTGGGCCTCAACCTGACGGCGGCCGACGTGGTCATTCACTACGACCCGTGGTGGAACGTGGCCGCGCAGGACCAGGCGACCGACCGTGCGCACCGTATTGGCCAGCAACATACCGTGACCGTGTACAAGCTCATCGCCAAGGACACGATCGAGGAACGCATTATGCAGATGCAGGAGTCCAAGCGTGACCTGGTCAACAGCGTGCTCGGCGGCGACGGCATCTCCTCGGCGCTGTTTACCCGCGAGGATGTTCTGGCGCTGCTCGGCGGCGACGGGCGTTAACCCGCTCGGGTGAGGCCGCCAGGGCGGATAGCCCGCGCTGTCCCATCGTCCCCGCTCGTTATGTGTTCATTTGCAATGCCGTGGATGGTTTGTCTGCCTTTGGGCATAAGAACCATCAAGAACATTGGCACATCAGCAAAGGAGAACATCATGGCGAAATTCTTTAGGGACCCCGACGGCAAGCTCATCGCCGCCCTTAGCGACGACGTTGCGACCCCTGCCGGTTGCACGGAACTGACCGCAAACACTGAGGACGCGGCGCACGAGAAGCACGTGCCTGTTGTCGAGACCGAGCGCGACGGTCACGTGATTCGCGCACGCGTTGGCTCGGTCGAGCACCCCAGCCTGCCCGAGCACTACATTGAGTGGATCGCCCTTGAGGCCGAGGGCCGCTTAGAGGTCCATTACCTTGAGCCCGGCATGAAACCCGCGACGTTTTTCGCGGGCGGCTCCAAGACCGGTACCGTCTATGCCTACTGCAACCTGCACGGGCTGTGGTCCGCGACATTCTAGGAGCGCGCCCCCGCTCGGGGTATCATAGCTAGCATATGCACATGCAAGCGCCGGCTGCATTATGCGGCCGGCGCTTTTACTACGATTTCGATGGTTTACGACGGAAAGGGCTGGGCCATGAAGCTCGCGCTTGCACAGATCGATATGCGCCTGGGTGATATTGAGGGCATTTGCGGCCGCATTGAGGACCAGGCTCGTCTGGCCCACGAGCGCGGGGCGCGCGTGCTGTGCGTTCCGGCTCCGCTCTTTATGGGCGCCATGCCCGGTGGCCTGGTGGGCGCTGCCGACTTTGAGCACGACATGCTTGCCGGCTTGACTGGTGTCGCCGAGCGTATCCAGGAGCTTGACATGATCTGCATCGTGCCCGCGGCGGTTTCGTTTGAGGGCCAACCGCTGCTCGACTACATGATGCTCAAGGACGGTCATGTGGTGCCGGCGCGTTCGAGCATTGCCTTGCAGCGTGGCGAGAACAACGACACGCGTTGGGCGCCGCCGGTGTTCGACGTGGACGGCGTGCGCATCGCCGTTATTTTTGACTTGGACCGCGAACTCGAGATGCTGCCGACCGGTGTTGACCTCATTGCGTATTTCCAATTC
>JAXJJM010000028.1:0-3957 GCA_036298225.1 Collinsella sp. | reverse complement strand
GACTTTGTCCGGGGAAGTGGGCTTCGCGAACTTCCCCGGACAAAGTCACCCCGCCTGACAGGGCCCTCTCGACCGTTTCGATCTGCGGGGTCTGATTCTTTTTATGTAATAGGGATTTTGTTGTTATGGCCTTGGAGACTGTCCATCCTCCTTTGGTCAGCCCAGAATACATCGCCGGGGCCGGGGTGGTTGGTATAGGTTTTGGAAGTTCGCGGAGCCCACTTCCAAAACCTATACCAACCACCCCGGCCCTCGCCCGTATTACCCCGCTGAGCGAGCCATAGGCACCACGCACCGACGCGCTAAAGCGCCGGCTTGAAATTGGTGCTATATTCGGCTTGAGTTGTTTAATGCTAGTACGGGAGGCTGATATGGGGCTGTTCAAGAAGAAAAACCCGCAGGACGCCTTTGATCCCGATGTGTTTACCATCACGGATACTATTTTGGACCCGCCGCGGTTTACGTTTTTGCCGGCCATCTACCAGGATGCTACGCGTCGCAAGTGGGCCGTGCATCAGCGCGGTGCGCAGCCGAAGATCTTTGACTATGCGGATGTTCTGCAGTGCGAGGTGGCCGAGGCTGGCGATCCGGAGGCTGACGAGACGCCTTCAAAACAGGAATTTGCCCAGCGTATTCTGGCAAATCCCGCGAAGGCGGCAAAAATAAACGCTGCCAAGCGTAATATGTGTCTTGGTATGGGCGTTGTCGTGGCGGTTCAGACGGGAAAAGACGAGGTTTCCAAATTAGAGATTCCCGTTATGACCGACGAAGTCAAACGCGATTCAAACCTATATAAGTCGTATCGGAATGTCGCCGAGAAAATCAAGGCCGAGTTTGATGCCATGGGAGGGCTGGCCTAATTCTGGTGACATACATTTTTGAATGAGGAGTCTGTGCAATGGCAGGCGAATCTTATGCAATTCCCCCCAAAGACCGTGCTGTTGAGGGGATTCTTTGGTACATCCAGCACCATCAGCTTGCCGGCGGCGATCGTCTGCCGGCCGAGCGTGTGCTGTGCGAAGATATCGGCGTTTCGCGTACGGCGTTACGTGCTGGCATCACGCGGCTCATTTCGTGCGGAACGCTCGAGAGCCGCCGCGGATCGGGTACGTATGTGTGCCCTCCCAAGCCGCTGAACATCTTCCAGGAAACGTATAACTTCTCCGATGCCGTGCGAACTGCCGGTCTGCACCCCTCTTCTCGCTTGGTTTCCGCCGAGGCTGTCGAGGCGGATGAGACGCTTGCCGACAAGCTTGGGGTGGCCGTAGGCGCTCCCTTGCTCCGTATGCAGCGCGTCCGCCTCATTGAGGGCGAGCCGGCATCAATCGAGACGGCCCACATCAATCTGTCGCTCTGCCCGTCGCTTCCCGGTCATGATTTTGAGTGCGAAAGTCTCTACGACGTGTTGCTCAAAGAAGGCGGCGTGCGTGTTGAGCATGGACGAGAGCACATCTCGATCTCGCGATTGAACGCTGAGGAGGCTGAGCTTCTCCAGCAAGAAGAGGGAACGCCGGTATTCTACGAGAGCACGATTGAGTTTGATAAAGACATGCGCTTTGTGGAGCATTGCAAATCGGTGATTCTGCCCACAAAGTTCCGCTTTGCCGATAACGGCGAAAAGAACGGTATGAGGAGCGTGGCAGGTGAGCAATGGCTGAAACAGTAGATGCCACTCCGGTTTATATGCGCATTCGACGTCGTATTGAGGAACGTATCGAGCGCGGCATATACCCCACGGGTTCGATGATTCCGTCTCAGAATGAACTTGCCGAGGAATTTGGTACGACGCGCCTGACTATTCGAAGTGCCGTGGACGAGCTAGTTCGTCGCGGCCAGATTCGCCGTGTTCGGGGAAAGGGCGCCTTCGTGGCGCAGAAAGTGCCTGCTATTTTTGAGCGCATGGGTGGCTTCCGCGAATCGGTTCGCGCCTCGGGAGGCGAGCCGTCTGTTCGCATTCTGGCGCGCTCCAAGCGTTATGCGGGGCCATACTACGCCGACCTGTTTGGTATCGCCGAGGACGACCTGCTCTATTCCATTCGACGTCTTAACTGCATTAATGGCGACCCCGTATCAATTGAGATGGCGCTGATTCCTTGCTTGCTGTTCCCAACCATCGAAGAGATCGACGTGTCGGTGTTCAGTCTTTACGAGACCTATGAGATGTTGGGGCGAAAGCCGGTCATGGCACAGGAAAAGCTCGATATCGAAGCGCTGGGCGCGCGCGATGCCGGCCTGCTTGGGCTGGAGCAGGGCGATCTTGCCTTGACGCTGGAGTGCGTGAGCTTCGATGCAAGCGGACAGGCAATCGAATACGTCAAGTCGTTCAACCGCGGCGATGCGGGCGGATATACCTATACGTACTAACTGGTGCTTTTGCATAAACGTGCTGAAAAAGCTGACTGAAATTTGATTCGTTAAGCTGACTGTATATACAACCTTACATGGTCCAAAATCGACCGTTCGCCGAAGGGAAAAGATTGGTCAGCAGATAGGTATCAAAAAGTCGTAACCTGTAACTGTGATTGGTATCAAATACTAATGATTTGTAACGAGGTGAGACGATGAAGATGCTCGATTACGTTCAACTCGCCCATGTGCGTATGGGAGAGAACCTCGAGCGTTCGTCTGAGCTGGTAGCGCAGCTCGTTGATATTTTCCAGTCCGGTTCTTTTGACGCGCTGCGCATCGTTGCTTCGGGTTCGTCGCGCCATGCCGCCGATTGCGCCCGCGATTACCTGCAAGATGCGCTGCAGATGCAAGTGTCCGTTGTGACGCCCGAGGCCTTCGTCGATTTTGAACACACCTATCCGCAGCATGCGCTCAACATCGCCGTCTCGCAGAGTGGTTATTCGACCAATACGATTGCGGCGCTCGATTACATGCGCGCCCACGATATGGCTGCAGTTGCGCTCACGGCAAACGTCGAGGCTCCCATTAAGGAGCATGCCGATATCGTTCTCGACTACGGCGTGGGCGTCGAGTCGGTGGACTTTGTGACCCTGGGCGTCCAGACGCTCATCGAGTATCTGGTGCTCTTTGGCATTTACGGTGGTCAGGCACGCGGGGCGATTGACGCCGATGGCGTTGCCCAGCGCCTGAGCGATCTGAACGATGCGATCCAGGCCAACGCCACGATGTGCAAGACCGCCGAGGCGTATGTCCAAGACAATCTGCTCGAGCTGTCGGAGCACGTGCCGGCGATGGTTGTGGGCAATGGCCCGAACTATGGCGTTGCCGAAGAGGCGGCGCTCAAGCTGAGCGAGACCATCAAGATTCCGGCCATGCATCACGAGGGCGAGGAGTTCGTCCATGGCCCCGAGATGCAGATCGTTCCGGGCTATCTGGTGTTTATCGTCGACGACCCTCAGGGTTCGGAGCGCCTGGCAAATATCGCCGACGCGCTGTCGAAGGTAACGAAGAAGGCAGTTCTTTTGACCATGCATCCTAAGGGCAAGGCCCACGAGATCGCGGTGCCGCAGGTAACTTCGCTGCTGAGTGCGATTCCCAACCTGGTGTTCTTCCAGACGATGGCGGCAATTGTCACCGAGCGCCTGAACTCCTGGGATGTCCATCCGTATCTCGATGCCGTCTCCAAGCAAATGGAGGTCAAGGCAGAGGGCTACGAAGAGTCAGTCAATGCGCTTAAGGCCAAAGCGGCTGAGTGTTACGGAATGTAAGCGGGTTTTGATGCCCGTTGGCATGGGGGATGTGGAAACAACCCCAGAAAGGAGAGACAAATGAAGGAAACCGAGAAGATCGAGATCATGCATTTCGACCAGGAGGGCTATCTCGAGGACGGCAAGGCGCTCTACGAGACCGGCAAGAAGATGACCGCGCTCGCCGACAAGGTCGCCGACGAGGGCTACGACGCCGTGTTCCTGATGGGCGTCGGCGGCACCTGGGACGAGCTCATGCAGCTCGAGTACCTCATGAACAAGTTCGGCGACCGCGACCTCG
>JAXJJM010000027.1:0-4477 GCA_036298225.1 Collinsella sp. | reverse complement strand
CTTCTTTGATGGTGTTGCTCCTCCGACAATCGTACCAACATCGGACAGGATTCCAGTGAAGTCCGCGTTAACAGGGAATAGCTTGTCGTATTTTGCCAGCAAAAGCTCTTCTAAATAGCCATTTAGCTAAGTCTCTACGGCAGCTCGAACGCTATGTCTCGCCGCACAAAAACGGGGCGGCCCGCACCCCTGCGAGCCGCCCCGTGCCCCTGGCTATCGCGTCATAAGGCTAACCAGCGCCACTCCCCTACTTCCCAAATAGCGCACCCAGCAGGCCGCGGCGTTTGGGCTTTTCCTCTCGGTAGGAGCCCTCGGCCACCGCTGCCACCTGACGCGGTTGCCCGCCGCCTCCATGGCGCACGATCTGGTACAGAAACGGCGATTTAACGTATTTGACCTCGATGGGCGTGGCGTGCACGGTGCTTTCGCTCGACAGCATCACGTTGGGATTGAGCGGTGCCACCACATGTGTCTCGCGCTTGTCGCTAAACACTACCGCGGCCGCACGACCCGTCTGGCCGTTTACGGCAATGCGCACCTGCTCGCCTTCGCGGCTGTCCGACGCCGGACGATCGACAAAGTAGACCGGCACCATCACCAGACCATCCTTGTGCTTGCGGGCCTTGCGCGCCCACGTGCGGATACTCTTTTCATTGAGCCCCAACACCGCCTCGGCATCGTTTCCGGCAACGTCGAGCGCCAGCTTATCAATGACCACCTGGTCCTTGGTAGACGCATCGACGGAGACAACGCGGAAGTCGCCTTCCTGCATGGCGGGATCGAACGGCCCAACCTTGGCAAAGTCCCACGGCTCCAAAATGCCCATAAGACGAACGTCCAGGTAGTTTGCCCGCGGATATGCCCAGTCGAGCACCTCGTAGTACACCAAGGTCTCCTTGCTCAGCCCCTTGCCCGGGAAGGACGCCATCATGCGCAAATCCGCGAGCGCCATGGGAAAGTAGAAGAGCATCATGTCGTTTTGGATCGCGTCTTCTACATCGTGACCGGCAAAGGCTTCCGCATACTGGCGCACCAGCTGCAGCGCGTTGGCACGTGCCTGCTGCGGCGAGATTTCACAGGGAATACCCTGCTCGGGTACATACTCCGCACCAACGCCCATGGTCAGGCGCTTGCTAAAGGTACCGGGCTTGAGTAGGTCTGCAACGCCGATCTTATTGCCGCAGGACGGGCACTCAAACACGCGCTGGGTCGACTCGCCTTCGAAGGATGCGCCACAGAAGGGGCACGGGATGCTCACATGCGTGGCCTCTTGAAACTCCTGCGCCGTGCCGCGGTCCTCCCACAGTAGATGCTCTAGAACCGACTGGTTGCGCCAGTGCGTATTAAAGAAATACCAGTCGGGGTCCACCGGGCGCTCGAGCTGCGACACATGGGTGAGCTTAAGCAGCCCATCGACAACCGTCAGCGGCGCATGGCGAATGCCCAGGGCGCTCCTGGGCTCCCCCGCATCGGCCTGCCACGGAACGACCGTGCCGCAATAGGCGCACTCAAAGCTGCGTTTAGCCTGGTGTGAGTACATGGGACCGCCGCAGTTTTGGCATTTAATGGCAAACATCTCGTCCATGGATACGTCCTCCTTTACGCAGGGGCTGTCGACATTAAGTATGTCGAGCAGGCAGGCACAAGCCCATACCCATGTGGCCCAAAATGGAGCACCCGGTCGGACAAGAAGCCCCGCTCGTTAGCTCCAGCAGACCATTGCTGCATTTTCTGAGCATCGGCGCACGGCGCGCCCATGCGAGCTACACTATCCCCTTAAACGAGGATGCGAGGAGGTACGCCATGCTATTTGTAAATCGGCTGGTACATACACTTGTTCCCGGCAGCAAGGGCGAGCCGGTCGATGCATCTTGTCGCACCAACGCGGGCTTTGCCGCAAGCCTCATCTGCATTGGCCTCAACATTACCCTGTGCCTGGCCAAGGGCATCGCGGGTCTGCTCGCCGGCTCTGTCTCGCTCATCGCCGATGCCTTTAACAACCTCTCCGACGCCTCGAGCAACATTGTGAGCTTGCTCGGGTTCCGCCTTGCCAGCCGCCCGGCCGACGAAGGCCACCCCTATGGCCACGGCCGTTACGAATATCTCGCCGGCTTGTTTGTCGCCGTCCTCGTTTGTGCCGTCGGCATCAACCTGGTGCTCGAGTCCATTACCAAGATCATCAAGCCCTCCCCCACCGCCTACACGCTGGTCTCCCTAGCCGCCCTCGTCTTGTCCATGCTCGTCAAATTATGGATGGCCGCATTCAACCGCGCGCTGGGCGACCGCATCGACTCGGAGACGCTCATCGCCACGGCGCAGGACTCCAAAAACGACGTCATCACCTCGGGCTCGGTCTTGGCGGCGGCGCTTATTTCGCAGACGACCGGCTTTGACCTCGATGGCTGGGCAGGCCTGGGTGTGGGCATCTTCATCTGCATCAGCGGCATGGGCCTGGTGCGCGACGCCATCAGCCCGCTGTTGGGACAAGCGCCCGACCCCAAGCTCGTCCAGGAAATCCGCGACAAGATCATGTCGTATCCGCAGGTCTTGGGCACACACGACCTGATGGTGCACGACTACGGCCCCGGCCGTCAGTTTGCCAGCGCACACGTGGAAATGCCCGGCGAGGGCGATGCCTTTGAGCACCACGAGATCCTGGACACCATCGAGCACGATATCAAACGCCAGATGGGCATCGACATCACGCTGCACTGCGACCCCATCGCCACCACCGGTGACGACCTACGCGGCTGGGTCAAGCGTGGCGTGATGCAGATCGATCCCGCGCTCTCCATCCATGACCTGCACGAGCACGACGGGTTCGTTTCGTTTGACCTGGTGCGTCCCGACGGCTTTCGCATCTCCGACGACGAGCTGTTGGAGCGCGTAACGCATATCGTGCACGAGCGCAGGCCCGATGCATCATGCGTTGTCACGTTTGACTCGGGCTTTAGCTCGCCCGACCGTCCGGCCGAACAGCTGTAATCGACAGCAAAACGGGACGCAGGACCGCCGATCAACGCGCCCATGCGCCCGGTCACGCGATCCTACGTCCCGTTTTTGTTTGCACCGCTAAGGCTCTAGCCGCTCGGCCGCTAGTTTCCCTGCGCGCCCGAAATGCCATTTTGTAGGGCATCCCAGGCGTTCGTTGCCATATCGCCCAGGTTCTGTGCAGTATCGCCGAGATTCTGAGCCGTGTCACCCAGCTCTTGGGCCTTATCCCCAAGCTCCTGCGCCTTGTTGCTCAGGTCCTCCAGCGTGTTGGAGCTCGAGCTGTCCGTGGCGCCCTGGCCGCCGGACGCGTTGCTCGACGAGCTGTCCTTGCGCGTGAGCTGAATCTCGAGGTTACTGTTGTCGTTATAGTAGGCAGACGTCACGACCCAATTGGCATCGACAACAGGTGTTGAGCCATCATCGGTCAGGATCACGGCGTTCGAAAGGTCGGCCCCGCGCGACTTGAGGAGCTTCTTGGCGTTTGACCAGTACTGACCCGGGATATCGCTCAGGTCGACGGTGCCGGACTGGGCAGTCTCGGTCTGCTCGGCCGTGGTATCAGTCGTGGCGCCCCGCTTGTTGAGCATGCCCGACACAATGGCGAACACAACCGACAAGGCAAAGAAGATCGCCAGCACGATGAGAATCTTCTTAATCACGCTCGACGAACGCGAAGGCTTCTTCTCCTCGTCCTCGCCATACTGGGGGATGGACTTGGGATACTCACGATACGGCTCGCGCGCGTATCGGTCGTGCGACTCGTAGCGCGGCTGTGCCGTGCGCGGCATATATGTCGTCTGCTGAGGTTGTGGAATGGGATTTTGCAGCAGGTTGTTATAGGCATCTGCCGCCGCATTGCCATACGGGTCCGGCGTCGCGTTGCCATACGAGTCCTGCGGTGCATAATCAAACGGATCCCGTGGTGTATCGCCATAGCCCATAACTCGTGTGGGTTCGGCAGACACCTGCGTCGCATCGGGGACAGCATTGCCGGGATTCGGCACGATACGGGTCGTGTCGGCGCTACCGCCGGCCTGTGCGGAGCCATATCCGCTCATCACAGTCGTCTTGTCCTGGTCCATGCAACGTTTCCTTTCCGTCGCCTGTAAGCATCAAGTTATCCATGCATTCTACCCGCGCAAAAGCCTATGATGGACAAAGCCCACCGGTATCTACAAGACATGCGCGGCCGACGGTCACAAGCGAATCGAGGATATGTCATGGCAAAAAGCAAGCTCATCAAGGACACGACGCGTGCCGAGCGTGAGGAGATCATCAAGCTAGCGCTCGCGGGCTGCGGCAACGGCAGCTGCGACAACTGCGGCAGCTGCAGCTTGGGAGCCGGCGACCCGTACGGTACCTACCAGCCCTACATTGACGGCGAGATGGAAATCGCCGACATCAACATGATGGTCGCCGAGCGCAACGCCAAGCTCTTCGGCCTCCAGCGTGGATAGAAAACAAAAGCCCCGCCGTTCCTTGT
>JAXJJM010000026.1:0-47715 GCA_036298225.1 Collinsella sp. | reverse complement strand
TCCTTGACCGTCGTAATGGCAGCGAGCGCCCGATCGGCATCGTGAATGCGGCCGATGGCGGTAAGTTCGGCGTTATCGAGCGTTTGCACGCCCAGAGAGACGCGCGTGACACCCACCCCGGCAAGCGCAGTGGCAAGCTCTGCGGTCAGCGATTCGGGATTGGCCTCGCAGGTAAACTCAACAGGCTTGCACCACGCAGAGATACGCCGGGCAAATTCTACCAAACGCTCCCCCGCCAGCGACGGCGTGCCGCCGCCAACATAGACGGTGCGGATCTGTGCAAGCGCGCCTGCGTCGCCAAAAGCATCGAGGCGCGCATACAACTGCTCAAAATAGGTATCGAGCGCAACGCTCATGTTGCACGGAGCAAAACTGCGTGAGTCAAAGTCACAGTACCGGCATTTTTGGGCGCAAAACGGCACATGCACGTACAGCGCGGTAACGGCCACCGTTAGGCCTCCAACGGATGAGCGGGCACCGACTCGCCGGCGGCAAGTGCGGCCTCACAGGCCACCACATCGTGCTCGATATCATCGACCAGTGCCATGAACTCCTCGTATGTGGAGCAACGCACCACCTGAGCGCGCCAGGCGGCAGCATGGGGCATGCCCTTTAGATACCAGCTTGCGTACGTGCGGGCACGCGACATGAGCGGCAACAGCTCGTGCGTGAGCGTCAGGTGCTCGCGCAGGGCATCCAGGCGCTCAACCGAGGAGCGAGAAGGAACCGGCGTGCCATCGAGTGCAAGGGCTCGGGCATCGCCGAACACCCATGGATTGCCGTAGATGCCGCGCGCGATAAACACCGCGCTGGCACCCGAGCTTTGCAGATGCTCAGCAGCGTCCTCTGCCGAGAACACATCGCCCGAACCGATAACGGGAATCTCGACGGCGTCGGCCACCTCATCGACGACCGACCAATCGGCCTGGCCCGTATAGAGCTGCGTGGCGCAGCGACCATGTACCGCCACCGCGGCGGCCCCTGCTCCCTCAAGCATCTGGGCAAACGTCGCGGCGTTGCGGTCTTCGGCGTAAAAGCCCTTACGGATTTTTACGGTCACGGGCACATGCGCCGCGCCCACCGCCGCCTCGACGATCTGCTCGGCCAGATCGGGAGTGCGCATAAGCGCCGAGCCCTCGCCCTTGGTGACGACCTTGCGAGCCGGGCAGGCCATGTTGATATCGATCAGCGACAGGCGATCGCCCACACGCTCCTCGACGGCAGCAACAGCGCTCGCAAACTGATCGGGCTTGGAGCCAAAGAGCTGCACGCAGATCTGCTGCTCCTCATCGGCCGGCAGTACCAGGCGCCACGTCTTATTGCTGGCATAGGCAAGGCCCGCCACGCTCACCATCTCGCTATAGGCAAGATGGGCACCGCGACGGCGGCACATGATGCGATAGGCGGGATCGGTCACGCCCGCCATGGGAGCCATAAGGAACGGCTGCTCGGCATAGGCGCCAAGCAACCGCTTGCTGTATTCAGAAAGTGCCATGGACCTACTCGTCCACCTGGAGAATCGCCATAAAGGCCTCCTGCGGAACCTCGACCGAGCCGATGGCCTTCATGCGCTTTTTGCCCTCTTTCTGCTTCTCGAGCAGCTTGCGCTTTCGCGAGATATCGCCGCCATAACACTTGGCCAGCACGTCCTTGCGGCGCGCTTTGACGGTAGAGCGGGCAATGATCTTGTTGCCGATGGCGCCCTGGATAGGCACCTCGAACAGCTGGCGCGGAATGATTTCCTTGAGCTTGTCGCACAGACCGCGGGCCAGGCCATAAGCCTTATCCTTGTGCACGATAAACGACAGCGCGTCCACCTCGTCGCCCGAAAGCAGGATGTCGAGCTTGACGAGCTCGGAGGGGCGATATTCGTTGAACTCGTAGTCGAGCGAGGCGTAACCCTTGGTGCGGCTCTTGAGCTGGTCAAAAAAGTCCAGAATGAGCTCGGCAAGCGGCATGTCGAAACGCATCTCGACCGATTTGCTCGTGAGATGGATCATGTCGGTTGTAATGCCGCGATGCTCGATAGCGAGCTGCATGACGGCACCCGTATACTCGGGCGGACAGATAATCTTGGCCTTGAGGTAGGGCTCCTCGATGCGCTCGATGCGCGTAGCCTCGGGCAGATCCTGCGGGCTGCGAACATCAATCATCTCGCCGTCGGTCTTGTAGACGTGATAGTCCACCGAAGGGCTCGTGGCAATCAGGTCCAGGTTGAACTCGCGCTCCAGGCGCTCCTTGACGACCTCCATATGCAGCAGGCCCAAGAAGCCAACGCGGAAACCAAAGCCGAGCGCCACCGAAGTCTCGGGCTCCCACACCAACGACGGGTCGTTGACATGCAGCTTATCGAGCGCGTCACGCAGGTTCTCGTAGTCCTTGTTATCGATCGGGAACAGGCCCGTATAGACCATGGGCTTAGCCTCGCGGTAACCGGGAAGCGGCTCGGGGCAGGGGTTCGACGCCCAGGTAAGGGTGTCGCCCACGCGAACGGCCTCGGGGTCCTTCAGGCCCGTGACCACGTATCCGACCTCGCCGACCGTCAGCGCGTCGACCGGCGTCTCGGCGGGACGCTTGACGCCCACGCCATCGACCAAAAAGTCGCCCTTTGCCTGCATCATGCGCAAGATATCGCCCTTTTTGATGGAGCCGTCAAAGATGCGCACCGTGGCGACGACGCCACGATACTCGTCGAAGTATGAATCCAGAATGAGTGCCTTGAGCGGCGCATTCGCATCGCCCTTGGGCGGAGAGATCAGAAAGACAATGGACTCCAGCAGATCGTGGATGCCCTCGCCGGTCTTGCCCGAGACACACACGGCATCATCGGCAGGGATCGCCAGGTCATCCTCGATCTCGGTCTTAACCTCGTCGGGATGAGCCGAGGGCAGGTCGATCTTGTTGATGGCCGGCACAATGTCCAGATTGGCGTTCATGGCAAGCGTCGCGTTGGAGACGGTCTGTGCCTCGACGCCCTGTGTGGCGTCGACAACGAGCACCGCGCCCTCACAGGCTGCCAGCGAGCGCGAGACCTCATAGGTAAAGTCCACGTGGCCCGGCGTATCGATCAGATTGAACTGATACGTCTCGCCATCGTCGGCGTCATAGGACACGCGAACGGCATTGGACTTGATCGTGATGCCGCGCTCGCGCTCGATATCCATGGTGTCGAGCAGCTGCGACTCCATGTCGCGCTCGTCGACGGTATGGGTGAGCTCGAGAATGCGGTCACTGATCGTGGACTTGCCATGGTCGATGTGCGCAACAATCGAGAAGTTGCGGATGTGGGAAATGTCAATTGAAGTATTCATGCGGACTATCTTACCCGAGCGGTACAAAAAATGGAGCCTGTTCCATAAAACAGGCTCCATTTATGCGCGTAATCTGTGTGGTGTGAAATTTACAACTTAAGCGTTGATGCTGTTCACGAGCTTGGCAAGACCGGACTTGCGGTTGGAAGCCTGGTTCTTGTGGATAACATGCTTGGCGGCAGCCATGTCGAGACGCTTGGTGACGGTCTTGAGGGCAGCCTGGGCCTTCTCGGCGTCGCCCTCGGCGACGGCGGACTGGACATGCTTGGTCAGCGTCTTGAGCTCGGACTTGACAGCCTTGTTACGCATGCGAGCTGCCTCATTGGTGCGGATACGCTTCTTCTGAGACTTGATGTTTGCCACTTCTGGAGTTCCTTTCGAGTTCCTTGCAAAAAATGTATGACACCTCTGAGACACGGTGAGGTCATGCAAGCGCCTACTATAGCACGCTCCCCCTCAAAGGGATAGAACGAATTTGTCAAATAGGCAGGTATCATCACGATTTTCTCAAGATGTTCGTAATCCAGAGCAAAAGCGCGGCCTCAGAATCGGCCGAACCCTTGAGCGCGAGCTCTACATCGACCGCCCCCTCGAGCGCCGCGACGAGCTCTGCCATCGAAAAGCGACGTGCCCAGGTCAAGTGATTCTTGACCTGCCAGGACTGGAGCTTGAGCGTTGCGGCCAGCTCACGACCCTGTCCGCGCGCATCGAGCGCCTTGGCGACGATAAGCTCGCGGATGCGGCCGCACAGCAACGTGTAAGTCCACACGTAACTCTTGGCGGGCAATAGATTGAAAAGCTCGAGCGAGCGTCGCATGTCACGTGCCGAGACCGCATTGAGAAAGTCCCAGGGTTGGACCTCTGCCGTACGTACAATCCAGCGCTCAACGTCGGCAAGCTCAATCTGGGGCGCCTCGACCATCTGGGCAAGCTTAGCCAAGTCGTTATCGAGCATGCGGGTGTTCTCGCCCGAGCGCGAAACGAGCTCTTCGGCGGCCGCCGTCGAGATCGACTTGCCGTGCTGCGTCGCCATCTGCTGCACGCGGCGCGGTAGCTCCCAGCGCTTGGTACCGGAGCAATCGATCACCGCCTTCTTGTCGATCTTGGCGATCGCCTTATACAGGCGCGTGTTCTTGGCAAGCGAGTCGGCGATGATGAGACAAACCGTCGTGGGGCTGGGACTCGCCAGATACCCAACGAGCGGCTCCGAGACCGCCTTAGCGAGCTTTGAGCAGCCATCGAGGATTACCAGACGAAACTCACTGCCCATCGGAAAGGTGTTGAGCGATCCGATAATGGACTCGATATCGGGGTCCTTGGTCATGTCTCGCTCGTCGAGGTTGAACTCGACCATACCCGATTTTTCCAGACGCGCTTTCATACGCGAGACGGCGTGGTCGCGCTTAACTCCGTCGGTACCGACGATCAGATATGCCGGCAGCAAACCGGTTTCGGACATTGCGCTCCCCTCCCGCAGGCCTTCGTATTCGTTCCGTGCCATTCTAGCCCAGGGGCCCACCACACGCCAACGACGTCGTCACGGTCGCTGGCATCGCATCGCAAAGCCATTCGCAGTCGGTGTGACGGTAATGTCGCCGTGTTCGATGGTACACGCGAACACACCACCCGCTTCCTTAACGGCATCGATGCAGGCATCGGACGGATGGCCGTATCGATTCCCCTCACCGGCGCTTGCGAGAGAAAGCTCGGGCTTCAGGATGTCCAGCAACTCACCATCGACTGAAACCTTGGAGCCGTGATGCCCAAGTTTAAGGACATCGATATCCCCCACCTCCTGCACGAATTCCCGTTCTTGGTCGAGCTCGGCATCACCGGTGAGGAGTATGCGCAGGCCCTTGCCTTCCTGAACATAAGAGAGCAGAAGGACAAGCGAGTCCTCATTTCCCTCGCCATCCACGGACTCGAATGGCCACATCACGCGGGCGCAAAATGAGCCGATGTCGACCATATCCCCACGGCGCACCTGCCGATACTCCACGCCAGGTCGGTTCAATACCTCGGCAGGAGCATCCTCCAGCGCATCCGCGGCCACGGCAATCGTTCCGACCGAAAACTGTTCGAGCACGGCAGGCAGACCACCCCAGTGGTCCTCATCCCAATGCGTCACAAAGACGGCGTCGATATGGTGCACGTTATTGCGAACCAACGCCGCCACCACGCGCTCGTCGAGTCCGCAGTCGACAAGTGCAACTGCGCCGCCCTGGCGGATAAGAATCGCATCGGCCTGGCCCACATCGAGCACCGTCACCGAAGGCGGAGCGAATCGATCCCAATAGACGTACGGAATCGCAGCCAAGAGCATCAGGCATGTAAGCCCCACCGCCATAGGACGTGCACGGGGACGCGGCCACCAGACCAGCAGAACCGCCAGAAAACACGGCACTAGGTAAATCCACATGCTATCGGGCGGCACGCTCACGTATGCACCCGGCACGGCGGCAAACAGTTGCTCGAAGAACAGCGCGCAACGGGCGGCAATCATGGGCACAACGAGCGCCCAAGTCCGCAACGGTGCCACGAACGAAAAGGGAACCAGCACGATCGACACAGCGAGCAGTACGCTCACCACCGGACCGAGGACCGCATTTGCCAACGGAGCAATGAGCGAGAATGTACCGAAGGCAGGAATGGTAATGGGAAGTGTCGCCAGTTGTGAGCACAGCGTGACGGAAAGCATGCTGGCAACGCCTGATGGCACACCTAGCTCACCCAAAGCGTAGGTCGCATAGGGACAAAAGCACAGAATGGCTAAGACGCTGGCACACGAGAGTTGAAAGCCCATCTCGAACAGCACCGTCGGCCGCAGTAGCACAAAGATGGACATGGTTACGAAGAGTGCCGAAAGGCCGTGCCGACGACGCCCCACGCTGTTTACGACAAGCGTCACGAACACCATGCAGCACGCACGCACGGCCGAGGGAGACGCGCCCGTAAAGGCAGCATAGCCCACAAGCGTTATCGCCAATATCGCCCGCTGAAGACCACGTGAGCACCGAGTCTTTTGCAATACACCCTCGATTACAAACCCCACGATAGCCAAATGGCTGCCCGAGACGGCGATAAGATGCGCCGTTCCCGTCACCGAAAACCAGTCGCCCGCCGGCTGGGCGCGCAGCTCGGCCGAACGACCGCAGACGACACCGGCTATGAGCGCACGCGCCGGGTCGGTCGCAGGCGCGACGGACGCAAGCAGCCCATTTCTCAGCCGAAGCAGCGGCACCGGAGAGCCCTCATCGACCGACACGACTCGAACGGCTTTAACCTTGCGCACCTCGCCTCGGAGCACGCGCGATCGTCCATATGCATCGTCCTCAAAACGTGAAACGCGACCGATAACACGCACGTGCGCCCCGACCTTGAGCTCACGATCACACGATAGGCGAACCGTTGCCAAGTTCTTACCGTCCGCGCGTGCCTCGCAGATATAGGAATACACGTCGTCGTTTATGGATGGATCACCCTGCACGACAAACTCGAGGCCGCTTGCCGCTCGACCGTCGAGCGCCTTCGAGGCGCTGAGCGCACCCACAGCCCACCACGCCGAGACGACCGCTCCCGCCACGAGACCGACGTACGCGGCATACAGCCACCGCTTCAAAGGGGCAAGCCGCGCACAAGAGTGAGCCAGCACAACGAAAACCGCTGCCGCAACGGGAATGGCCCATAGCGGCCCGACCGCCGTCGCCCGCTCCCTCAGCAGCACATCAGCGGCTATGCTGAGCACCAAGGCGCAGCTCACGCACATGCCGGCACACAGGGCCATCGTCCACGGAATCAGGGGCCGCGGAGGCATCACGTGCTCTCGCTCGGTCGTACTCATACGCAGATGCATTCTTTGATTTTGGCAAGCTTCTTCTCGCCGATTCCCGACACGCGCATCAGATCGTCAACCGAAGCAAAAGCACCGTTCTTTGTCCGCTCATCGATAATCGACTGTGCCATTGAGGGACCGATGCCCGAGAGCGTCTGCAGCTCTGCCGAGCTTGCCGTATTAATGTTTACTAGGCCTGTTGCGCCACCGACGCCTGATGATGCGGAAGTCCCACCATCAACACCGGCTTCCGCAATGGACACCTGCTGCTCCCCCACCGTTGAAACGTGAATTTTTTGTCCATCAGTGACCTTGGATGCACGATTAAGCCCCGTAACGTCTGCTTCGGGCGCCAGCCCGCCGGCGGCATCAATCGCCTGAGCCACCCGCGCCCCGTCTTTGAGGCGATATACACCGGGTGACACCACGGCGCCATCAACATCGACATAGACCTCTGCCGCGGCAGACGCCTTAGGCGAAGAGCCTTCAGATGTCTTTCCACTCGAAGCATCGCCGGATCCCGGCTCCACTAACGTGCCCGAACCATCAGTGCGCTCAAACGACACACCGCCGGCACCGCCGCCAAAGTTCGCCATTGCCAGTCCACTCGCCATCGCAATGACGACCAGTATCGCCATCACCACTGTCTTATGACCGAGCAGTTTGCCCGCCCAGCGGTCCATCTTTTTGACTCGTTCGTGTTGTTCGCGCTGCGCCATAGCAAAACCTCCCAACACCATCGTGTCAGGAAAAGAGCCCTGCAACAGCCATGCTTCAAAACCGGTTTTCGCAGTCAAACCAAAAGCTGACCAAAACCTTGCACAAATCTGTCCATTTATTCAGACACACGTCAGCAAATGAACACTTAGCCGCAAAATGCCCAGATAGCAAAAGACCGACGATGCAAGAGCATCGTCGGTCTATGCACAAATTTACTCGTGATCTTGGTAAATCTCACGCGGAGCAAGCTCCGAATGTTTGCGTTTTAAGGTCTTAGGGGCCTTATACGTGTTGCTTTCGAAGTCGATGTACTCGGTCTGCTTGAGTAGGCGCTCGATCATCTCCTCGTGATCGAACAACTCCCAGGCCTCATGCACGGCATCGAGTTTAGCGTGCGTCTCGGGACGACGCGGCATAAACAGCGTGCAGCAGTCGGGAGCGGCCTCAGTCGAGATATCGAACGTACCAATCTCCTCGGCGCGCGCGATAATCTCCTGCTTGTCCGAACCGATGAGCGGACGGAACACGGGGATCTTCACGGCCTCGTTAACGGCCATGATATTCTCAAGCGTTTGGGAGGCAACCTGCCCAAGCGATTCACCCGTAACGATGGCCTTGGCGCCCTCGATGTGTGCAATGCGCTCGGCAACCGAATACATAATGCGGCGATACATGATCACGCGCAGGTTGCTGGGACAGGTGACCGAAATCTCACGCTGGCAGTCGCCAAACGGCACCACGTACAGGCGACCGATCTGGACACCCGGCTCAAGCGCACGGATGATGTCCTGTACCAAATACTCGCTCGTATCGGGCGTCTGCGGACGACCGGAGAAATGTACCGGCACGCACACCGCACCGCGACGCGCGAGCATCCAAGTCGCCACCGGAGAATCGATACCCGACGACAGCAGCGTCACGACCTTGCCGGCAGAACCCACCGGCAGACCGCCCACGCCGCGCTCGGAGCGCGCGTACACATAAACGCTACCCTGAACCACCAGTACGTGCACCATGGCATCGGGGTCGTGCATTTGAACCTTTTTATCGGGGAAGGCCTCACACAACACCTCGCCCACCTGACGATTGATATCAATCGAGGTGAGCTCATAGTCGGTATTGGAGCGCTTGGCGTGCACCTTAAACGAATCGAAAGGACCAAACTCGCGCAGCGCCTTGACGGCGGCGGCACAGTACTCCTGCGGGTCGCGGTTAGTGTGATACGCCAAAGACACACGAGCAACGCCGGGAACGGTGCGAATGACACGCGCCGCCTCATCGGCCTGATGCTCGTTAAAGGTCACGAGGATATAACCGGAAATTCGAGACACGGCATTCACGGAAAAGGCGGCCAAGGCCGCCTTGATGTTATCCATGAGGATATGCTCAAAATGTGCGCGGTTCTTACCCTTCAGTCCAACCTCGTGATAGTGGACCAGGCAGACGCGAGCCGCCATTTAGGCTTCAGCAACCTTGTGGCCGAGCGCCTTCTCGTAACGGGCCTCGTCGTAAGAGATGTCGCCGTCGACAATCTCGTCCATAGCCATCGAGATGGTATCGGCACCGGAAAGCCCGATGGTGATGTCATCGACATCCTGGACGGCAAGCACGCGGTTGTGCTGGCCACGCAGCATGCTATTGATGTCGCAGGCGCGCTTGGAGGCAAGCGAAGCGAGCAGGAAGCGGTTGTGATCGGTCTTCTCCAGAAGATCGTCAATGCAAGGCTTTACAACGGACACGGACCTCAGATCCTTTCATGCATATCGAGAACGCGAACGAGCTCATCGGTCGCGCGGTCGAGATCGTCATTTACCACGACGTCGTCGTAGCGGTCGGCAAGGGCAAGCTCATCGGCGGCGTTTGCCATACGCAGCTCAATCGTCTCGGGCGTCTCGGTACCGCGACCGACTAGACGCTCGCGGAGCACCTCAAGCGAAGGCGGCTTGATAAAGATCAGCACGGCCTCGGGGAAACGCTCCTTCACCTGCAGGGCGCCCTGGACATCGATCTCCAAAATCAGAGACGCGCCCGAGGCGAGCTTGGATGTGACCTCGCTCACCAACGTGCCGTAGCAGTTACCGTGGACCTCGGCCCACTCAACAAACTCGCCGTTTGCCACGCGGCGGTCGAACTCCTCGCGCGTCAGAAAAAAGTAGTTGACGCCGTCGACCTCACCTTTACGTGGTGCTCGCGTGGTAGCCGAAACCGTCAGGCCCAGGTTCGAGCGGCGCTCGCGCACACGAGTGACGAGCGTACCCTTGCCTGCGCCTGACGGTCCAGAAATCACAAAGAGCTTGGAATCCTGAGCGCTCACTTATTTGGTCAGCTGCTCGAGGAGCTGCTCGCGCTGACGGACGCCGAGGCCCTGGACGCGACGGGTAGCGGAGATACCGAGCTCCTCCATGATCTTGGCGGCCTTGGCCTTGCCATAACCGGGGAGAGACTCGATGAGGGTGGAAACCTTCATGCGGGAAGCGATGGGGTCATCGGAGTTGAGCACGGACTCGAGGGACTTCTCACCCTTCTTGATCTGCTCGCGAAGCTCAGCGCGGGCGTGACGTGCGGCAGCAGCCTTCTCAAGAGCCTGCTTGCGCTGCTCGTCGGTAAGCTGAGGGAGTGCCATTCGTACCTCCAAATAGTTGGGTTATATCTGATTCAATAATTGGCATTTTAGCACGTAGAACGTACAAAATGCCTAATCGCGGCTCCATAGGTTAGACGATACCCGCAAAAAGTGCAATATACTGCGCCCAAAGTTAAGCCCCTGACCTGCGATTCCACACAAAGGATGGGAAAGTTTACGCAGGCACCGAGGCTATTTTGTGCTAATGAGACCCAAAACTGGTGACTTAGGGGAATCTTTTACGCGACGTTTTCGACCAGCTCGGCGACGATGGCGTCAAAGGCGGCAACCGGATCGTCGGCACCGGTGACGGGACGGCCCACCACAATGTGGCTTGCGCCACGCTCGATAGCCTGGGAAGGCGTCGCCACGCGGGACTGGTCACCAAGGGCGGCACCCACCGGACGCACACCCGGAGTCACGATCAGGGCATCAGGACCCAGCAGCTCACGCATGTCGTGAGCCTCCATCGGTGAGCACACGATGCCATCGATGCCGTTGGCCTGAGCAAGCTTTGCCAAGCGGGCGGCCTCCTCGGCCACGGGCGACTCGACGCCGATCTCGCTCAAGGCATCCTGATTCATGCTCGTGAGCACGGTGATGGCGACGAGTTTGGCGCGGTCCTCACGCGCCTCCTCGGCACCCTCGCGGCAGGCAGCGAGCATAGCACCCGAGCCCAGGCCGTGGACCGAAAGCAGGTCGGCACCGGCAAGCGAGGCCGAGCGGGCAGCGCCGCGCACCTGATGCGGAATGTCATGGAACTTAAGGTCGAGGAAGACCTTAAAGCCCAGGTCCTTAAAGGTCTTGACGATCTGGGGACCCTCGGCGTAATAGAGCGTCATGCCAACCTTGAGCCAGGCGGCATGGCCCGAAAGCTCGTGGGCAAGCTCGAGCGCACGCTCACGGTCGCAGTCGAGAGCGACGATTACGCGGTCGCGGGCATCGGTCTCTAGCATTCGAACGCACCTACCAGTTCGTTGATGTCCTTCACGCCCTGGGACTCGGCCCAGGCCTCGAGCTCATGCGCAATCTTGAGCGAAGCGCACGGATCGACGAAGTTGGCCATGCCGACCGACACGCAGGTGGCGCCAGCCAGGATAAACTCGGCCGCATCTTCGCCAGTCATGACACCGCCGACGCCGTTGATGGGGATATCGACGGCCTGGGCGACCTCCCAGACCATGCGAACGGCGATGTGGTGGCACAGCGGGCCCGAAAGGCCACCCTTGGGCTTGGCCACGCGGGACTTGCGGGTATGAACATCGATGGCCATGCCTTGGATGGAGTTAATGACCGAAAGGCCGTCGGCGCCGGCAGCCTCGAGGGCCTTGGCGATCTCGGCGACGTTGACCGGCGCCATCTTCACGAAAAGCGGCTTATCGGTCACCTTGCGGCAGGCAGCCATAACGGAAGAGGCGCCCTCGGGCGTGGAGCCCATGGCGGCACCGCCGGCGGCGATATTAGGGCAGCTCACGTTGATCTCGTAGCCGGCAGCCCAAGGGCACAGCTCAACATACATCTCGAGTGCGCGGACAAACTCGTCAACGGAGTGGCCGGCAACCTGACAGATGACCTGGCAGCCGTCCTTGGACAGCTGTTCGAGCCACGGACCGGACTCGCGGGCAAAGGCGGCCACGCCGGGGTTCTGAAGGCCCACGGAGTTGATCATACCGCCGGGAATCTCGGCCATGCGGGGCGCGGGGTTGCCGGGCCAGGGCTCGGCAGCGCAACCCTTGGTGGTGATGGCGCCCAGCTGGGAAACATCAAAGAAGTTCTGGAACTGCCAACCGTAGCCAAAGGTACCGGCTGCGGTGTTGATGGGGTTCTGCATCTTGACGCCGCCGAAATCGACGGCCATGTTCACGGTACCCACTAGAAGACCACCACCTTGGAAGCATCGAACACGGGGCCGCACATACAGGCGCCCTTCATACCGTCGACCGTCTCGACATTGCAGGTGTTGCAGGCACCAAAGCCACAGCTCATCATGCGCTCGAGCGAAACCTCGCAGTACGCACCGGCCTCGGCGGCAGCGGCGGCGACCTTCTTCATCATGACGGCGGGACCGCAGCTGGCCACGTAGTCGTAGCCGCCCTCGCCGAGCAGCTCGGCGGCAGGATCGGTGCAAAAACCGTGCGTGCCAAGCGAACCGTCGTCAGTGCAAACGCTGACCGTGTCGCACAAAGCGCGGAACTCATCGATGCCCACGGCCTTGGACGCGGTACCAAAGCCCAGGCACACGTCGACGGCCACACCCTGCTCGGCAAGCTTACCGGCAAGGCACAGCACGGGCGGAACGCCGATGCCGCCCGCCACGAGCAGCGCCTTCCTGGTGCCCTCGGGCACGAACCAGCCGCGGCCGCCAGGACCCAGCAGATTAGAGGTGGAGCCGGGGCCCATCTGCGACAGACGACGGGTGTCGTCGCCCACGACGGCGTACCACAGCTCGACGGTGCCGGCCTGGGCGTCGGCGCGATAGAAGCTCAGGGGCACGCGAAGCAGCGAGGACGCATCACCGGGCACGGCAATGTTCACAAACTGACCGGGCTTGAGCGCACTTGCAAGCTTGGGGGCCGAGATGACGAGCGAGAAGATGCCGTCGGCGATCTCCTGGTTCGAGACGACCTCGAAGTCGTGCATGCGTGCAGTGGAAGGTGTGGGCATAGACGCTCCAATCCCCCATGCGGTTGCATGGTCAAAACGAACAGAAAGCGCGGCACCGCAAGGGCGCCGCGCACATAAGCGATAAGGCAATGCTAGCAGATGCAGCCGTCGGCGAGCGTCTGCTTACCGCCGACAAACACATCGGTGGCACGACCGGTGAGCGTGCGGCCGGCGAAACCGGAGTTCTCGGCGCGCGACTCGTAACCGTCCTCGCCGACCGTCCAGGTGGCGGACGCGTCGAACACGGTCAGATCGGCAACGGAGCCCGCCTTGACCTGAACCTGGTCGAGGCCCAGGATCTCACGCGGCTTGATGGCCATGAGCTCGACCATGCGGCCCATGCTCATCTTGCCCGTGTTGACCAGCTCGGTAAGTACAAGCGACAGCGAGGTCTCGAGGCCGATCATGCCAAAGGGCGCAAGCTCGAACTCGCGGGCCTTCTCCCACGGGGTGTGGGGAGCGTGATCGGTGACGATAACGTCGACGGTACCGTCGATGACGCCCTGACGGATAGCCTCGGCATCCTCCTCGGTACGCAGCGGCGGGTTGACCTTGAGCGAGGTGTTGTAGGTCTCGTCCAGGTCGTTCTCGGTCAGGAACATGTGGTGCGGGGTGGCCTCGCAGGTAACCTGAACGCCAGCGGCCTTACCGGCACGCACGATTTCCAGGCCATGGGCGGTGGAGATGTGCTGGATGTGCAGCTTGGCACCGGTCAGCTTAGCGATCTCGATGTCGCGAGCGATCTGGAGCTCCTCGCCGGCAGCCGGCCAGCCCTCGAGGGCCAGACGGGTCGAAACCTTGCCCTCGTTGATCTGGCCGTGGCCGACCAGGTCCTCGTCCTGGCAGTGGCTCATAAAGACCTTGCCGAACATCTTGCCGTAGTCCATGCAGCGACGGAGCATGCCCGCGCCCTGTACGCCGCGACCGTCGTCGGTAAAGGCGACGGCGCCGTGGGCGACCATATCGCCCATCTCGGACATGGCCTCGCCCTTAAGACCGCGGGTCATGGCGCCCGACGGATAGACGCGGCAGTGACCGACCTCGGCAGCGCGGGACTTGACGAACTCCACGACGGTGCCGTTATCGGTGACGGGATCGGTGTTGGGCATGGCGCACACGCCGGTGAAGCCGCCCTTGGCAGCTGCGCGGGTACCGCTCTCGATGTCCTCTTTGACCTCATAGCCGGGCTCGCGAAGGTGAACGTGCATATCCACCAGGCCAGGGACGAGGTACTTGCCGGAAAGGTCGCGGACCTCGGCTCCCTCGACGGCGAGATTCTCGCCGACCTCGGCGATCTTGTCGCCGTCAATCAGGACGTCAACGACACCGTCAAGCTCGACGGACGGGTCGACGACGTGGGCATTCTTAAGAAGCAAGGCCATTATCGGCACCTCCAAGCAGCAGATACAGGATAGCCATACGCACGCAGATACCGGCGTAGACCTGCTCCAGGATGACGGAGCGTTGCGGGTGGTCGGCCATATAGGAGTCGAACTCGACGCCGCGGTTGATGGGGCCCGGGTGGCAGATGATCGCATCGGGCTTCATGAGCTTCTCGCGGTCCTTGGTCAGGCCGAAGAGCTTGTGGTACTCGCGAATGGTCGGGAACGGGGCACCCTCGAGGCGCTCCTGCTGCACGCGCAGCATGTAGACGACGTCCAGCTCGGGCAGGACGGAATCGAGGTCGCTCGTCACGTGGTCGCAGCCCAGGACCTCGGGCGCCGGCGGCAGCAGCGTGCCGGGGGCGACGGCGTAGGTCTCGCAGCCCATGATCTTAAGGGCGGGGATCAGCGAGCCGCACACGCGGGAGTGGGCGATATCGCCGACGACGGCGACCTTCAGACCGTGGAAGTCACCCTTGTGCTCCCAGATGGTGTACAGGTCGAGCAAGGCCTGCGTGGGATGGTTGTGCTTGCCGTCACCGGCGCAGATGACGCTTGCGGGCGAGTTCTGCGTGACGATGTAGGGAGCACCGGCGTGCTTATCGCGAACGACGATGCAGTCGATCTTATAGGCGTTGAGGGTCTCGACGGTGTCGACGAGGCTCTCACCCTTGACCGTGGAGGTCGAGGAGCCGCCAAAGTTAAGACTGTCGGCCGAAAGACGCTTCTCGGCGAGCTCGAAGGAGCTGCGGGTGCGCGTCGAGGGCTCGTTGAACATGTTGACGATGGTCTTGCCCTTGAGCGTGGGGACCTTCTTGATCGCACGCTCGTTGACCTCGGAGAACGCCTTGGCGGTCTCGAGGATGAGCTTGATGTCCTCTTCGGAGTACTCGGTAATGTCGATCAGGTGCTTATGGTTGAACGCCACGGTACTACTCACCTCCCAGCGGCGCGGAGCCCACGTGGGAACCCGGCGCGACGTCGTTAATCTCGACAGCGGTGTGGCCGTCGACTTCCTTCATATATAGGTGCACGTTCTCCTCATGCGACGAGGGAACGTTCTTGCCGACAAAGTCCGGCGAGATGGGGAGCTCGCGGTGGCCGCGGTCAACGAGGACTGCCAGCTCAATGCGGCTCGGACGGCCCAGGTCCATGACGGCGTCTAGAGCGGCGCGGATGGTACGGCCCGTATACAGGATGTCGTCCACCAAAACGACGCGTTTGCCATCGACGCTGAAGGGAATGTTGGTGGCGTGGATCGCGGGAGCGAAATTGGTAGCGTAGTCATCGCGGTAGAAGCTGATGTCGAGGCTGCCGAGCGGAACGTCGACGCCCTCGATCTCCTTGATCTCCTCGGCGAGCTTCTTTGCCAGAAGGTCGCCGCGCGTGACGATGCCGACCAGAGCGAGGTCTTCACAGCCCTCGTTGCGCTCGAGAATCTCGTGCGCGATGCGGGTCATCGCTCGATTGACGGCGGTCTCGTCCATGATGACCGCCTTGGGGGAAGTCGTGCCCATCGATCTCCTTCCTCACATGTCTTGACTGCTGACACAGTCAAAAAAATAGATGCCCGACCGCTTAAAGCGGACCAGACACCCACAGGAAGGGCTGCTCTTTGGCAGCTATGTAATTCCATGTGGGTATCTCGTACCCCTTTAATGGTCATGGGATAGTGTAGCCAACCTCGAGCTTAATTGCGAGCATTAATACAGAGCAATCCGTAAACGGAGCCCAATGCTCAATAAACCTATATATATTTGTGGGACGAGCTTGAAAACGCACGCACGAGCTGGCATAATCCCCTCTGCTGCACGCAAATCGGATCTACGTCCAGGGCCGTGGCGTGAGCACTATCGCCAAAAGAGGAATATCTCTGTGTAGATTACGCACAGGGAGCTGCTTCTGTGCTATAGTTCAGGCTTGTTTGTTAACGCGACATGTTCGTTTGTCGCCCAAGGAGGGTCAGTTATGTCCAAAGTTTGCGAAGTTTGCGGTAAGCACCCCGTTGCCGGTCGCTCCATCAGCCACTCTCACCGCGTCACCAACCGTAAGTTCCGCCCCAACATCCAGCGCGTCTACGTCGTCGTCGATGGTCACCGTCGCAAGATGAACGTTTGCTCCACCTGCCTCAAGTCTGGCAAGGTTGCGCGCTCCTAAATAAGGTCTTACCAACAAGTACCTCGGACTCTCCGGGTCAAAGACCTCGCGTTCACATAGAACTTACCAAAGGAGCCCTCCCCTACGGAGGGTTCCTTTTTGCACTCATTGGGGACAGACTTACATGAGTGCTTTCACGCATTGGGGACAGACATGAAGCACGCATGCGACGCACTGACTGGCTCCGGCCCCTGCCTCACGCAGCATCCTTCCAGCCTGCAGTTGCCTTGGTCACGCTTGTAGCGCCGATGCCGGTGATACGGGCAATTTGCTTAACCGTGAGATGCGCCCGCCTAAGCCTCAGCAGACACGCATCGCGTTCGGGGCGTGGCAGGGCTTTGAGCAGTGCAGGATCTATGCTCGGCAGAACTTCGCGCGCAACGGAAAGGGCCTCCTCATCGGGGATCCGCCGGCGTGGAAGAACCTCCATTGACCAGATGCGCCCGGCAACTTCCTCGAGATGCTCGCAATAGCAACGGGAGCCACCGACAATATCGAGCATAGGGGCCGCATCACAGATGTCAAAGGGATCATAGCCCAGCTGATACGCCTTATAGCTTGACCAGCGGTACGCATCGAGCGAGTCAAGCGCACCCTTCACGGGATTGAGATGAATATAGTCGAGCAGCTGCACCGCCTGCGTGTCCGACTCAACCGCGACCCGCGAATAGCGATTGTCAAACAGATGTCCCGTTCTCCCCGTTTTTCCATTGAAATACTTAGCATATGCCGTCAGCGCGCACTGCATTGCCTTTGAAAGGTTGTCCAATGGGTCATCAACCATCAAATGGAAGTGATTGTCCATAAGGCACCAAGCCAACACCGCCACTTCATGGCGCGCAAACCTGTCCGAGATATCCGATAAGAAACGATAACGGTCGGAGTCATCTTCAAAAATAATCTGTTTGGAGTTGCCGCGGTCAAAGACGTGGTAATAGCCGGTGATCGAAACGGGGCGGGCGCATCGGGGCATAATCTCTCCTTTCAAAACTGTTCAGGCAACACCTAAAAGGAGAGAAGCAACGCGAAATGCTGAGCCTGCAACCTATTTATATCCAATAAGCGGCAATAACAGGCCCAGAACGGCAAAATGACAAAACGATGTCTGTCCCAAATGAGTGAAAGCACTCATGTAAGTCTGTCCCCAATGAGCGGGGCGATGCAGCAGGCTGATAATTTTAGTTAAAACGCTTCAGTTTATTGAAGCGTTTTAGTTTGTCTTTTACGGGAATCTGACCGTTCACCGAATTATTTCTTGCTATCATGCATCTTGTAGGGTAAATCTCCGATCGCAAGGAGACACAAATGGTGAAAAAGTCACCGGAAAACACTACTCCCGCAATTGTGGACAACGTAGAGGCGCTTGAGGCTAAGCTCGCTCAGATGCGAGAGGCCCAGGCGCTTTTTGCTACGTACACGCAGGAGCAGGTCGACAAGATCTTCTATGAGGCCGCCATGGCCGCCAACAAGGCTCGTATCCCGTTGGCGAAGATGGCCATCGAGGAGACCGGCCGCGGCGTTCTTGAGGACAAGGTCATCAAGAACCACTACGCCGCAGAGTACATCTACAACGCTTACAAGAACACCAAGACCTGTGGTGTCCTGGAGCGCGACGAGGCTTACGGCATCACCGAGATCGCCGAGCCCATCGGCATCGTGGGCGCCGTCATCCCGACGACCAACCCCACTTCCACCGCGATCTTCAAGACGCTGATCAGCCTGAAGACCCGCAACGGCATCATCATCTCCCCGCACCCGGCAGCCGCCAAGTGCACCATCGCCGCCGCCAAGCTCGTGCTTGACGCCGCCGTCAAGGCTGGCGCCCCCGAGGGCATCATCGGCTGGGTCGATGTCCCCTCCATCGAGCTGACCAACATGGTCATGCGCGACGTCGACATCATCCTCGCCACCGGTGGCCCGGGCATGGTCAAGGCCGCCTACTCCTCGGGCAAGCCCGCCCTGGGCGTTGGCGCCGGTAACACCCCGGTCATCATCGACGACACCGCCGACGTGCTGCTCGCCGTCAACTCCATCATCCACTCCAAGACCTTCGACAACGGCATGATCTGCGCTTCCGAGCAGTCCGTGACCGTCATCGACAGCATCTATGACCAGGTCAAGGCCGAGTTCCAGAAGCGCGGCTGCTACTTCGTCAAGCAGGGTGCCGAGATGGAGGCCCTGCGTGCCGCCATGTTCAAGAACGGCGCTCTCGACCACCGCATTCCCGGCATGGCTGCCGCCAAGATCGCCGAGCTCGCCGGCATCGAGGTTCCCGCCAAGACCAAGATCCTGATCGCCGAGGTCACCTCCACCGACCCCGCCAAGGAGGAGTTCTCCCACGAGAAGCTCTCCCCGGTCCTGGCCATGTACCACGCCAAGGACTTCCAGGAGGCCGTCGACAAGGCCGAGCACCTGGTGCTCGCCGGTGGCCCGGGCCACACCGCCTCTCTGTACGTGCACCCCGCCCAGGCCGAGAAGATCAGCCTGTTCGAGCACGTCATGAAGGCCTGCCGTATCGTCATCAACACCCCGTCTTCGCACGGCGGTATCGGTGACCTGTACAACTTTGGCATGAAGCCGTCTCTGACCCTGGGCTGCGGCTCCTGGGGCGGCAACTCCGTCTCCGAGAACGTTGGGGTGAAGCACTTGATCAACGTTAAGACTGTGGCCGAGCGCCGTGAGAACATGCTGTGGTTCCGCGCTCCCGAGAAGGTCTACTTCAAGAAGGGTTCCACGCCCGTCGCCCTCGACGAGCTGGGCAACGTCATGGGCAAGAAGCGCGCCTTCATCGTCACCGACCAGTTCCTCTTCAAGAATGGCAACACCCGCGCCATCGAGGCCAAGCTCGACGAGATGGGCATCGCCCACGACTGCTTCTACGACGTCGAGCCCGATCCGTCGCTGCAGTGCGCACGTCGCGGCGCCAAGCAGATGGCTCTCTTTGAGCCGGACGTCATCATCGCCGTCGGCGGTGGCTCCGCTATGGACGCCGGCAAGATCATGTGGATGATGTACGAGCACCCCGAGTGCAAGTTTGAGGACATGGCCATGGACTTCATGGACATCCGCAAGCGTATCTTCACCTTCCCCGAGATGGGCAAGAAGGCATACTTCGTCGCCGTCCCGACCTCCTCGGGTACCGGCTCCGAGTGCACGCCGTTCGCCATCATCACCGACAAGGAGACCGGCATCAAGTGGCCGCTCGCCGACTACGCGCTGCTCCCCAACATGGCTATCGTCGACGCCGACAACTGCATGACCGCCCCGCGCGGCCTGACCGCTGCCTCCGGAATCGACGTCATGACCCACGCCATCGAGTCCTACGTCTCCATCATGGCTTCCGACTACACCAAGGGCCTCTCCGAGCGCGCTGCTAAGCTCGTCTTCGAGAACCTGCCCTCCAGCTTCACGAACGGCGCCAAGGACCCGCATGCCCGCGAGGAGATGCACAACGCCTCTTGCATGGCCGGTATGGCCTTCGCCAACGCCTTCCTGGGCCTCAACCACTCCATGGCTCACAAGCTCGGCGCCTTCCATCACCTGCCTCACGGCCTCGCCAACGCCGTCATCCTGACCCGCGTTATGCGCTACAACGCCGCCGAGGCTCCCGTCAAGATGGGTACCTTCTCCCAGTATCCTTACCCCAACGCGCTGCACAACTACGCCGAGATGGCCAAGTACTGCGGCATCGAGGGCAAGGACGACAAGGAGGTCTTCGAGAACTTCATCACGAAGCTCGAGGAACTCAAGGACTTCATCGGCGTCAAGAAGACCATCGCCGACTACGGTGTTGACGAGCAGTACTTCCTCGACACCCTCGACGAGATGACCGAGCAGGCATTCAACGACCAGTGCACCGGCGCAAACCCGCGCTACCCGCTCATGAGCGAGATCAAGGAGCTCTACCTGGACGCCTACTACGGCCGCGAGCCTCAGGACTACGCCGTCTGCTAGTTTTAGCACGGTTTTTAACGGCGGGGGTGCACGGGTGTTTCACACACCCCCGCCGTCGCTTCTATCGCATCGTTGAAAGGATGCAACCATGCTGCTACCCGATTCCAAGACCGAGCTCGTCCGCCGTGGCAACAAGGTCGTTTACGACCTGGGCGACAAGATCGTCAAGGTCTTTAACGAGACCAAGCCTGTCTCCGACGTGTTCAACGAGGCTTTGAATCTTGCCCGCATCAATGAGTGCGGCATCCGCAGCCCCAAGGCTCTCGAGGTTTCCCAGCTCGAGAACGCCAACGGCTGGGCGCTCGTGACCGAGAAGGTTCCGGGCACCACCCTTGCCGAGAAGATGACTGCCGAGCCTCAGCGCTTTGGTGAGTATCTCGA
The DNA here is from genome assembly GCA_036298225.1 of Collinsella sp. Classification (GTDB taxonomy): domain Bacteria; phylum Actinomycetota; class Coriobacteriia; order Coriobacteriales; family Coriobacteriaceae; genus Collinsella. The sequence goes on along the minus strand of JAXJJM010000026.1, from coordinate 26,691 downwards.
GATGTTCGTCGACCTCCAGATCGAGATCCACGGCTATACCTCCCCGCTGCTCAACCGTCAGCGCGACAAGTTCGCCCGCATGATCGACAGCCTTGATCAGCTCAATGCCACCACGCGCTACAACCTTCAGGAGCGTCTGGACGGCATGACCAAGGAGTTCAAGGTCTGCCACGGCGACTTCAACCCCTCCAACGTCATCGTCGGCGACGACGGCCAGCTCTATGTGTGCGACTGGGCACACGCCACCCAGGGCTCCCCTGCTGCCGACGTTGCCACCACCTACCTGCTCTTCGCCCTCAACAGCAAGGACCAGGCTGAGGCCTACCTGGAGCTCTACTGCGACCGCGCCGACATGCCCATGCAGGTCGTGCGTCAGTGGACGAGCATCGTCGCCGCTTCCGAGCTCGCTCGTAAGCGCAACGTGAACGATGAGTTCCTGAAGGACTGGATCGACGTCGTCGATTATCAGTAATATCTGAGCGATTTATTTCGCATCGGAGGCACAAGAAAACCCCGCAACTCATATGGGCTGTGGGGTTTTTCTTTCAGATATCGAGGATGCCACAAAATAAAAGGACGGCCCCACATCTCCCCGATCTGGAGAAATGCGGGGCCGTCCCGTATATCGAACTACAAGCGAAATCGTCGATTAACGGCGGGCCGCCTTAACAAGCTCAGCAACCTTGGCGACGACCTCGTCGATCGCCACGTCCTCACGCTCGCACGTGGCACGGTCCTTGAGCTCCACAGTACCATTCTTGAGGCCACGCTTACCCAGAACGACCTGATACGGGAAGCCCATAAGGTCGTTGTCGGCAAATTTAAAGCCGGGACGCTCGTCACGGTCATCGACGACGACCTCGATACCCTCGGCGCACAGGCCATCAACGATCTGCTCGCAGACGGTAGCGCACTCCTCCTTCTTGGGATCGAGCGGAATCACCGCGACCTCGTACGGGGCAACGGAGACCGGCCAGACGATACCGTGCTCGTCGTTGTGCTGCTCCACGACGGCAGCGAGCGAGCGGGACACACCAACGCCGTAGCAGCCCATGATGAGCGGCTTCTCCTTGCCATCCTCGTCCATAAAGGTGGCACCCATGGCCTCGGAATACTTGGTGCCCAGCTGGAAGACCTGAGAGACCTCGATGCCGCGGGCAGCGGAGAGCGGCTTGCCGCAGTGCGGGCAGGGGTCGCCGGCGACAACGGTGACCAGATCGGCCCACTCATCGACGGTAAAGTCGCGCTCGGGGCAGGCACCGGTAAAGTGATAATCGACCTCGTTGGCACCGCAGGCCCACTGCTTGGAATCGCGCAGGCTCTCGTCGCACACCAGACGGATGCCCTCGGGCAGGTTGACCGGTCCGATAAAGCCCTTGTGCAGGCCGTTCGCTTGAAGCTCCTCGTCGGTCATCATGCGGTAGCCCTTGCCAAAGACATGCTCGGCCTTGCAGTCATTGAGCTCGTGGTCGCCCGGGACAATGGCCACGACCGGCTTGCCCTCGGAGTCGATGAGTGCCAGCGACTTGCGCGTGCCGTTCTCGGGGAAGCCGAAGAACTTGGCAACGGCCTCGATGGTGCCCATACCCGGAGTCTCGACCTTGGTGAGCGTGCCATCGCCGGGGCCCTCGGTCACAACGACCTTGGTGCTTGCAGCCTCGTCATCGGCAGCAAAACCGCAATCGTCGCAGTAGACGAGCGAAGCCTCGCCGGCGTCGGCAAGAGCCATGTACTCGACGGAAGTGTCGCCGCCGATCTCGCCGGAGTCGGCGACAACGGGCAGAGCCTTGATGTAGCAGCGCTCGCAGATGTTAGCGTAGGCCTGCTTCATCTTGTCGTACTCCTCCTGCAGGCTCTCCTGCGTGGCGGAGAAGCTGTAGGCGTCCTTCATGATGAACTCGCGACCGCGCATCAGGCCAAAGCGGGGACGGAACTCGTCGCGGAACTTGTCCTGAATGTGGTACAGGTTGACGGGCAGCTGTTTGTAGGAGCGCAGCTCATTGCGCACCAGGGCCGTGACGGTCTCCTCGTGGGTGGGACCCAGGACGAACTCGCGACCATGACGGTCGTCAAAGCGCACAAGCTCCTTGCCATAGGCGTCGATGCGGCCGGACTCACGCCACAACTCGGCATCGACCATGATAGGCATCATAAGCTCCTGGGCGCCAGCAGCGTCCATCTCGTCGCGCACGATGTTCTCGATCTTGCGAATCGAGCGCCAAGCAAGCGGCAGGTAGGAATATAGACCGGTGGCCTCCTTGCGGATCATGCCGGCACGGAGCAGCAGACGGTGGCTGGCGAGCTCAGCGTCCGCCGGATCCTCTTTAAGCGTCGGCGCATAAAGCTTAGACATATACATTGCTCGGGTCATTTATTTCTCCTCAATAAGCTTGTCGACCTCGGCCATAAGCGCGTCGACAATTTGGTTCTCAGCTACTTTACCAATGATCTGGCCATGCGAAAAGAGCAAGGCCTGACCACGTCCGCAAGCAACGCCCAGATCGGCATCAGAAGCCTCGCCGGGGCCATTAACGGCACATCCCATCACAGCGATCGAAAGCGGCGCGGAGTAGTTCTTAAGCCGCTCGGTAACCTCCTCGGCAATGGGAATAAGGTTAACCTGGCAGCGGGCGCATGTGGGGCACGAGACAATCTCGGGGCCACGGCGACGCAGGCCCAACGACTGCAGAATACCCCAGGCAACCGGCGGCTCCTCAACCGGATCGGCTGTGAGCGACACACGCATGGTGTCGCCAATGCCTTCGGAAAGCAAGATACCCAAGCCTACAGAGCTCTTGATGGTGCCCTGGAGCTTGGTCCCCGCCTCCGTCACGCCCAGGTGAAGCGGAACGTGGGGAATCTCACGCGACAGGGCTCGATAGGTATCAAGCGTCGTTTGCACGCTATGGGCCTTGGCCGAAAGCACAATGTTCGTAAAACCACGGTCCTCAAAGTGCTTGACGAAGCGCTCGCTCGACATCACGAGCTTTTCGGGCTGCGTGAGGTCGTCGCGCTCGGCGATATCCTGCTCGAGCGAACCGGCATTGACGCCGATACGAATCGCGCACCCAGCGGCGCCCGCGGCATCGATCACGGCATCGACCTTAGCCCAATCGCCGATATTGCCGGGATTGATGCGAAGCTTGGCGGCACCAGCCTCGACGGCGCCGATGGCGAGCTTATGGTTAAAGTGAATATCGGCGACGATCGGCACCGGAGACTCGGCACAGATGGTGCGGAAACCCTCAAGCGCGGCCTCGGTGGGCACGCTCACACGCACGATATCGCAGCCAGCCTGCGCCAACGTGCACACTTGCGCAAGCGTTGCCTGGGCGTCAGCGGTATCGGTGCAGGTCATGGATTGGACCACCACCGGCGCGCCGCCACCGATCTGCACACCGCCCACATGCACGGGGCGCGTCAACTCGCGAGGCAAAGGATGGGATAAAGACAATCCAAACACTCCCCTACAGGATAAATCGAAGGACGTCGGAACGAAGCATATAGACAAACAGCAGCGCAAAGAGCGCGATGCCCACATAGCTCACGATCGTCTGGACCTTGAGCGGAAGCTCGCGGCCAGCAATCTTTTGAATGATCTCGATGACCAGCTTGCCGCCATCGAGTGGTGGGATGGGCAGCAGGTTCATAAAGCCAAGCGAGAACGAAATGAGGGCGGCAAACGAAAGGAACGTGGCAGGGCCGGCAGCAGCAGCCTGTGAGGACATAACGCTAATGCCCACGATCGAAGAAGACTGATCGAGAATCTCCATCGTATGCTGCGGCTGGAGCAGGCGCATCACGCCCTCCGCTGTCTGCACGACATAGGAGAACGAAAGGCGAGCCGACGTGATGGGGTCTAAACGGACCACCTGAGTAGAGGCATACACACCGAGGCGCTCGTCCTCATTGAGCGCAACCGTGGTCGTATGCTGTTTACCGCCACGCTCGTACTCAATGGCGATATCGTCCTTACCGGCAGCCTTGCCGATGGCATCGTATACGTCCATCCAAGTAGAGCACGATACTCCGTCGACCGAAAGGATTGCGTCGCCGCCCTCGATTCCCGCCGCGGCGGCAATCGAGCCTTCGTCAACCTGGCCGATCACATTGGTATCCACCGGCACCGTGACACCCGCGATGGAATAGATGCTCATAAGGAGCAAAAAGCCCGTCAGGATATTGACGAGAATGCCCGCGAGCAGCATAAAGGCGCGCTTGAGAAAGCCCTGGCCAAGATAGGTGTGCGAACGCTCTTGTGCAAGGAACTCGGCCTCGCCGCACGGCAGCTCCCACACATCGCCCTCGGCAGTTGAATGTTCGCGATCGAAACGGCGGCCGTCAAAGGTAGTGTAACCCGCCGCATCTCGCGGCAGCGTCTGATACTTGGTGGGATAGTAGCTCGGCAAGGGCTTCTCCCCTTCCTCATACCAGGGTGCGATGGAACCCCAGCCCAGCAACAGGGCGCATGCCTCGAGCACATCCTCCTCGGAAAGCTCAAGCTCGACAGCAAGGTCGGCCACGGTCACGCGACCATGACGATAGATAGCCGCGAGCACGCGATCGGCGCAGGAGACGTCGGTCGGATCCATACCGCAGATGGCAGCGTAGCCACCCAGCAGCAGTGGGGTCACGCCAAACTTGGTGCCGATACGACGAGACGTGTGGTGGATATCAAAGCGACACGGCAGACCCAAAAAGAACTCAGTCACCCGGACGCCGCAGGCACGCGCCGCCAAAAAGTGGCCGCCCTCGTGCAAAAACACGAGGACGGAAAGCATCAGCAGGCCCCAAAAGACCGATGAGAGAACGCTCAGAACAGTATCCATAAAACGAAAAAGCAATCCTTATGGGTTAAGAACGGGCTGTGGCGAGCACCTGCGCGGCCTTTTCACGCGCCCAGCCATCGATGTCGCGAAGCTGTTCAAACGAATCGACCGTCTGCGCATCGTGAGCATCCATGCAGGATTCCACAATGCGGTCGATATCGGTAAAGCTGCAGCCATCATGCAGGAAGGCATCGACGGCGACCTCGTTGGCGGCATTGAGCACGCACGGCATGGTGCCGCCCGTCTTGCCGGCACGTTCGGCCAGCGCTAGGCAGCGGAAGGTATCCATATCGGCCGCGTCAAAGGTAAGCTGTCCCAACTCGCGGAAATCGATACGCGGAGCCGGCGTATCCCAACGCTCGGGATACGAGAAGGCAAACTGGATGGGAATGCGCATGTCGGAGGCACCGAGATGCGCCATCACAGAGCCGTCGGCAAACTCGACCATGGAGTGAATCTTAGACTGGCGCTGCACGACCACGTTAATGAAATCGAGATCGCAGCCAAACAGATGCATGGCCTCGATACGCTCCAGACCTTTGTTCATGAGGGTGGCGGAGTCAATCGTGATCTTTGCACCCATAGCCCACGTAGGATGCGCCAGGGCATCGGCGCGCGTCACGCGATCGAGCTCGTCACGCGTGCGGCCAAAGAACGGGCCGCCCGAGCAGGTAAGCCAAATGCAGTGAGCCTCGCGCGGATTCTCGCCAAGATAGCACTGGTAGATGGCAGAATGCTCGGAGTCGACAGGGATAAGCTGGCCCGGCTGCGCCAACGGCATAAGCAGATCGCCACCGACGACGAGCGACTCCTTGTTGGCCAGGGCAAGGCGCTTGTTCGAGGTCAGAGCAGCATGGCTCGCCTCGAGACCGGCAGCGCCCACGATGGCAACGAGCACGCAGTCGACATCATCGCGGCATGCGAGCTCGCACACGGCCTGCGCGCCAACGCCGAGCTCCGTGCCCTCGGGCAGTTCCTGCAGTACAGCGTCGGCGCCATGGGAGGCGTCCGCCACGGCAACCGCCGGGACCGAGAACTCACGGGCAGCGGCAACGAGCTCGGGGGTGCTGGAGTTAACGGACAGCGCCGTAACCTGCAAGCGATCGGCATGCTGACGGCACACGTCGAGCGCCTGAGTGCCGATAGAACCCGTACAGCCCAGAATGGCAACACGAAGACGCCCATCGGGACCGTAGGTGGTCTGATAAGCCATTACAGCACGCCTCCGATCATCAGCAGCAGCTGCGCGGTAATGCAGCCAAAGATGAGCGAATCGCTGCGGTCGAGCATGCCGCCGTGGCCCGGTATGAGATTGCCGGAATCTTTAACGCCCACACCGCGCTTGATACGCGACTCGATGAGGTCGCCGATAACGCCCAGGACGGACACGACCACGCCGCACAGCAGCGCATAGGGCAGGCTGAGCTTGTAGAAATGCGTCGCCCACAGGATGAGCCAAATCAAAACCGAGCCCAGGATGCCGCCGACAAACCCCTCCCAGCTCTTTTTGGGAGAGATCTTGGGAACCATCTTGTGTTTACCGATACGGCTGCCCACGATGTAGGCAAACGAATCGGAGACCCAAAGGGACGCACAAACGCCCACCGAAAGCAGGGCGCCGGCAAAACCGGGCACGGCATCGCGCAGCAGCACGATAGCCGACAGCATAAAGCCAGTGTAGATGGGACCCATGAGCGTCACGGCCACATCAGAGATGCGGGTACGCGGCGACCAGACATACCAAATGCCCACAGCGAGCATCAGGGCAAAAAGCAGGGCATTCAGCAACATCGAATCGCCCAACGCCGACAGCGGAAAGAGTACGGCGGCAGCGATACCCATGCGCTCGTTAGCCATCTTGCCATCGAGCCTCGTCATACGGAAAAACTCATAGCAGCACAGACCGCTCATGACAGAAACAAAGATGGCCGTGGGCACAATACCCAAAACCAGGCACAGGATAAAGACAACGGCATAGACGATACCGGCGGCGGCACGGGTGATAAAGCCGGCAAGCCACGAACCGGTGCCATTCTTCGCTGCGGGCGCTCCCGCAGCGACAGCCTTGCGCTCAGATGTCTTGGGAGCAATTGCCTTGGGACGATCGGACACGATTAAGCCTCCTCGGTCTTGCTCAGACCACCAAACCTACGGTCACGGCCCTGATAGGCCAAAATGGCGTCGACAAGGCCCCAACGATCAAAGTCGGGCCAATAGGTATCGGTGACGTAGAATTCGGAATAAGCCACCTGCCACAGCAGATAGTTCGAAAGGCGCAGCTCACCAGAAGTGCGAATCACAAGCTCAGGATCGGGAAGGCCAGCGGTATAGAGGTGGGAAGCCACCATGTCGTCATCAATTGAGCCAGGATCGATCTTACCGGCGGCAGCGTCGAGTGCGATCTGACGGACAGCGCGGGTAATCTCGGCACGCGCGCCGTAGTTGACGGCAAGCGCCAGCGTCATGCCGTTGTGATTGGCGCACTCGGCAAGACCGCGTTCAAAAACGTCGCGGGTCTTCTTGGGCAGCGCGGAAATGTCACCCAAAAAGACAACGCGCACGTTTTCGCGCTTCAGAAGCGGCAGCTCGTCGATAAACGTCTTGGCAAACAGGTGCATCAAGACGTTGACCTCATACTGCGGGCGGTTCCAGTTTTCGGTAGAAAACGCATAGGCCGAAAGCACGTCGACGCCCAGACGCACGCAGGCGGTAATAATCTCACGAAGGGAGACGATACCCGCCTTGTGGCCCTCGGTGCGTGCAAGACCGCGCGATGTGGCCCAGCGACCATTGCCGTCCATGATGCACGAGATATGGTGCGGAATGTTATTGAGGTCAAGGTCGGAAAAACCGACGCCCGCAGGGGCGTCGGCAAAGTACTCGACCAGTTTATGCTCGTCGTATTGCACCTTAGATCTCCATGACCTCGGCTTCTTTTTCCTTCAGAAGCTCCTCGACCTTGGCGACATACTCATCGGTGTGCTTCTGGACCTTGGCCTGCTCGCGACGGACATCGTCCTCGGTGAGCTCCTCATCGCGCTCAAGCTTGTTGTTGAAGTCGCGACGGATGTTACGGATAGACACCTTGGCCTGCTCGGCGTACTCGCGGCACTCCTTGACGAGCTCGCGACGGCGCTCCTCGGTGGGAGCCGGGAACGGCAGACGAACGACGGTGCCATCGGAGTTGGGGGTAATACCCAGATCGGAAGCGCCGATGGCCTTGACGATAGCGTTGATGAGTGCCTTGTCCCACGGCTCGATGAGCAGCATGTGGGCCTCGGGGGTCTTGACGGCGGCAACCTGCGTGACCGGCGTGGGAACACCGTAATAATCGACGGTGATGTCGGACAGAATGTTGGCATTGGCGCGGCCGGTACGGACCTTGGAGAAGTTATGCTTGAGGGACTCGAGCGACTTGTCCATATGGGCGGTGATGTTCTCTGCCATGCTTAATCCTCCTGATAGACGAGCGTGCCGACGGGCTCACCCGCGAGCGCGCGCTTGACGGTGTCCTCGCCATCGATGTTGAGGACCAAAATCGGCATACGGTTGTCCTGGCACAGTGCCGTAGCCGTGGAATCCATAACCTGCAGACCGCGGACGAGCACCTCGTGATAGGTAATCTTGTCAAAACGGACGGCGTCGGCGCACTTGACGGGATCCTTGTCGTAGATGCCGTCAACCTTGGTGGCTTTAATCAGAATCTCGGCGCCGATCTCGCACGCACGAAGAGCCGCGGCGGTGTCGGTCGTAAAGTACGGATTGCCCGAACCGGCGGCAAAGATAACGACGTTGCCCTTGGAAAGGTGGTTGATGGCGCGACGGCGAATATAGGGCTCGCAGATCTCGTTCATCTGGATAGCGCTCATAACGCGGCAGGGAACATCGTTGTGCTCGAAGGCATCCTGCAGGGCGAGCGCGTTCATAACGGTTGCCAGCATGCCCATGTAATCGGCCTGAGCACGCTCCATGCCACCGGCAGCGCCGGCCATGCCGCGGAAAATATTGCCGCCGCCGACAACGACGCCGACCTCATGGCCAACGGCGAGCAGCTCCTTGACCTGTTTGGCAAGATGGTCGGTAACCTTGGGGTCGATGCCATACTGGCCGTCGCCCATCAGTGCTTCGCCAGAAAGCTTAAGAAGCACGCGTTTATATCGGATGTCGGACAAAGCGATCCTCCTTTAGATTGAACTCTCAACATTCTATCAAAGGCTCTAAGAAGAGCCATGAAAAAGCAGGCTGTGAGTAAAACCCACAGCCTGCTCATTACCAGCTACAAGAGCTTATTTACTCGCCACGAACCAGACGGTCAAAGGCAACGACGGTAATGGTGTCGCCGAGCTCCTTGGAGACCTGCTCAGCGTACTTCTTGATGGTGAGGGAGCTGTCCTTGATGAACTCCTGCTCGGTGAGCACGGACTGCTTGTAGAACTTCTCCAGACGGCCGACAGCCATCTTCTCCTGGATAGCCTCGGGCTTACCGGACTCGGCAGCCTGAGCCATGTAGATCTGCTTCTCGTGCTCGACGGTCTCGGCCGGAACCTGATCGCGGGTAGCACAGATCGGGGCGACGGCGGCAACCTGAAGGGCAACGTCGTGAGCGAAGGTCTTGAAGGACTCAGCCTGAGCGGTCTCGGCCTTCTCGAAGGCGAACTCGACGAGGACGCCGATCTTACCACCCATGTGGATGTAAGAAGCGAGCGCGCCGTTCTCAGCCTTGCGAGCAGCGAAGCGGGAGATCTTCATGTTCTCGCCCATGATGTGAATCATCTCGGTGAGCTCGGAGGAAACGGTCTCCTCGCCCATCGGCTTCTCGAGCAGAGCGTCGACGTCAGCAGGCTCGGTGGTAGCGACAACCTCAGCGACCTTGGAAGCAAAGCCGGTGAACTTGGCGTTGGAGCCAACGAAGTCGGTCTCGCAGGAGAGCTCGAGCAGAGCGCCGGTCTTGCCATCCTCGGAGACGAACGCGGCGACAGCGCCCTCGTTGGTCTCACGGCCAGCCTTCTTGGCAGCCTTGGCAAGGCCGTTCTTACGCAGAACGTCGACAGCGGCGTCCATGTCGCCGTCAGCCTCGACGAGAGCCTTCTTGCACTCCATCATCGGGGAGTCGGTCATCTCGCGGAGCTGCTTAACCATAGCGGCGGTAATCTGGGCCATTGTGGTTCCTTTCAAAGAGATGAAAAAGAATTAACTAAGACTGATTTACTCGGCCTTGGGCTCAGCGGCCATCTCGGCCTCGGAGACCTGCTCCTTGCCGGAGCCAGCGAGGCAGGCGTCAGCCATGAGCTCGCACATAAGGGTGACAGCGGAGATAGCGTCATCGTTGCAGGGGATGCCGTACTCGACCTCGTCGGGATCGGAGTTGGTGTCGATCAGGGCGACGACGGGGATGTTCAGGCGCTGGGCCTCCTTGATGGCGTTCTCCTCGCGCTTGGTGTCGATGACGAAGAGAGCCTGGGGCAGACCCTTCATGTCGCGGGCGCCACCGAGGTTGGTCTGGAGCTTGGTGAGCTCCTTGCCGAGAACAGCCTGCTCCTTCTTGGGCAGAACAGCCATGCGGCCGTCCTCGACCATAGCCTCGAGCTCCTCCATGCGGTTGATGCGGGAGCGGATGGTGACGAAGTTGGTCAGCATACCGCCGAGCCAACGCTGGTTGATGTAAGGCATGTTGGCGCGCTCAGCAGCGTTCTTGACGGCCTCCTGAGCCTGCTTCTTGGTGCCGACGAACAGCACGTTGCCACCCTTGGCGACGTTCTTGACGAAGGTGTAGGCCTGGTCGGCGTCGAGGATGGTCTGCTTGAGGTCAAGGATATAGATGCCGTTGCGCTCACCGAAGATGAACGGCTTCATCTTGGGGTTCCAGCGACGGGTCTGGTGACCGAAGTGGCAGCCGGCCTCGAGCAGGGTGCGGATATTAATCTTGGTAGCCATGTTAAACCTCCTGTGGTTTGCCTCCGCGCGGGGTCATCCTCCAAAACCAACCCGGACATGTGCTACCAAAGCCCGGGCACCACGGTATGAAGTAGCCGCGCGTGCGTGATAAAAACATGTTGCCGTGAAGCAACCCGATGAATGATAGCAGGAATGCTTCTTCCTGCCAACCCGCAATCAAAACCACACACCTGAGTGCGGCGCGGGACGTCCCAGCAACTATTCGCCGCGGGGATGGGCTTGAGCCACAGCCCGCTTAAGCCGATCGGGTGTGAGATGCGTGTAGATCTGCGTCGTGGACAGGCTCGCATGACCCAGCAGCTCTTGGACCGAGCGCAGGTCCGCACCGCCCTCGAGCAAGTCGGTCGCAAAGGTATGGCGCATCGCATGCGGGGCGATGTCGGCCGGAATGCCGGCGAGCGTCGTCAGCGTATGGAACCGCCGCCGGAGCATGGCGGCGCTCATGCGATTGCCGCGCGCCGATATAAGCAGCGGATGCGGCCCGGTAGCGAGGTCGCGGCGCTTTGCCCGAGCGAGCAACTCCGGCCTCCCCTCTTCAATATAGAGACGCGTCACCTCGAGCGCACGACGATACAGGGGGACGATACGTTCTTTGCTCCCCTTGCCCCACAGGCGCAGCGTGCGCTCGGACCATGAGATGGATTCCACATTGAGCGCCGCAAGCTCTGAGATGCGGGCACCCGAGGCATAGAGCAACTCGAGCATCGCCGCATCGCGCAGTCCCGCGGGTGTTGAGGTATCGGGGGCTTTGAGGAGTGCCTCCACCTGTTGAGTCGTAAGGACGCCCGGCAGGTCGCGCGGCAGCTTGGGCGATGCGATCGCCGAGACCGCATCGCCCTCCACGACCCCCTCGGCAGCCATCCACCGATAGAGTGAGCGAATGGCAGACAGGTGTGCCGCAAGGGTCCGAGCCGCCACCTGCCCACGCGAAAGCTCGGCAAGATAGCGACGAATGGTGCGCACGTCGGCAGCGAAAGCATCTATATCCTCGCGCTCGCACCAGGCAGCAAAGCGCTCCAGCCTCGAGCCATAGGCCGTCACCGTGTTGGGAGAAAGTCCCTCGACACGTGAGATATAGGCGATAAACGAGTCAACGGTGTCGTACAGGTCAAAGGCTATGACCGGTCGCCTCCAAACAGATCGGGGCGAGTGGCCAGATAGGCATCAAGGGCCTCGAGCGCACGGTCCGCATAGGCCTGGTAGCGGTCGCGCTTGCTGCGGCGCTTACCATCCTCGAGTGGCGGCACCAGGCCAAAGTTGACATGCATAGGCTGATAGCCCACGGTGGCAGGATCGGTCGCATAGCCCACGAGCGCACCCAGAGCGCCCACACGCGGCAACTCGACGCCCGCGGCCCCGATAGCCTCGGCATAGGTGTTGAGCGCCGCGAGCAGACCTGTCGCCACGGCTTCCATGTACCCCTCAGTGCCGGTGATCTGACCGGCCAGGCGCACGCCGGTACCGGGCACGGCAAAGGTGCCATCGAGCACGTGCGGGGCATCGACAAAGGTGTTGCGGTGCATGACACCGTAGCGGAAGAACTCAGCGTTCTCCAGGCCCGGCACCATATGGAAGACGCGCTTCTGCTCGCCAAAGGTCAGGTTGGTCTGGAAGCCCACCAGGTTATAGGCGGTCTTCTCCTTGTTCTCGGCACGCAGCTGAATCGCCGCCCAGGGACGACGACCGGTTCGCGGGTCGGTGAGGCCGACGGGCTTCATGGCGCCAAAGCGAATGGCGTCCTTGCCGGTGCGCGCAACCTCCTCGGCAGGCTGGCAGGCCTGGAACAGATCACCGCCCTCAAAGTCCTTGAGCACCACGCGGTCGGCCGTGGTAAGCGCCTCGATAAAGGCCTCATACTCTTCCTTGTTGAGCGGAGCGTTGAGATAGTCGCCGCTCCCCTGCTCCTCGTAGCGCGATTGTGAGAACAGCACGTCCATATCGAGCGTGGAGGCATCGACGATCGGCGCCGCGGCATCGAAGAACGCAAGGGCGTCGCCACCGACGAGCTTCATGACCTCTTCGCTCAGCGCCGGCGAGCACAAGGGGCCGGCGGCAATGACCACGTGACCTTCGGGAATCTGCGTGACTTCGCCGTGAACGATCTCGATATTGGGACGAGCGGCAACTTCGGCCTCGACAAGCTCGGAAAACTTGACGCGATCGACCGCTAAGGCGCCACCGGCGGGAACAGCCGCGCGATGGGCGCAATCGAGCAGAACTGAACCCATGCGCTCAAGCTCGGCCTTCAGCAAACCAGCCGCGGAATCCGGACGGGTCGACTTAAACGAATTGGAGCAGACGAGCTCTGCCAGGTGATCGGTATGGTGGGCCGGGGAGCTCACCTGGGGGCGCATCTCGCACAGCTTTACGGCAAACCCGCGATCTGCCAGCTGGATCGCGCACTCCGAACCCGCCAGACCGCCACCGATAACTGTCACCTGATCGAACTGCATCTGCAAACACCTTTCTAATTGACACGTTTTCCATTGTGACCGAAGGGCGTCTGGGCGTGAAGGGCAAACTTGGAGGGCGCATACCTTCCATCCATCATGCGCTCGATAAGACCCTCGAGTTCAAGCGAACCCAAGAGTTTGAGTACGCCGACAGCATCGAGCGAGACAAGCGCCGCGATGTCGTCGACCTTGAGCGGAGAGGCGATGAGCGCATGCATCACGGTCTGCTGCGTTGAATCCAGGTCGGCAATGCCGGGAGCATCGGGGCGCGAGTAGCGCAGGGTTCCATAGATGCGTGAGATAGCCATCTCGATAGATTCCTCGTCAATGATGCAGCAGGCACCGTTCGCAATGAGGTAATTCGTGCCACGCGACTCGGGCGATAGGATCGACCCCGGTACGGCAAGAAGTTCTCGCCCCAAATCCATAGCAGCCTCGGCTGTAGAAAACGTCCCGGAAGGCATACCCGCCTCGGATACAAAGAGGGCTTGCGACAGGGCCGCGATCACGCGATTGCGACGCGGAAAGGCAAACTTGCGAGGACCCATGCCCCACGGGGAGATCGACACGACCGCGCCACCCGTATCGAGCGTGCGCGTAATAAGCCCCGCGCTCGAGCGCGGATAGACCACGTCGGCGCCCGTCCCCAGCACCATGACGTGTTTGCCGCCAGCGTTGACCGCAGCCCAACCCGAGGCCTGGTCGCAACCGACCGCGCCGCCCGAAACTACCGTCACTCCCGCCTCGACCGCCACCTTTGCCGCAAGCTCTGCCACGGCAAGACCATACGGCGAGGCTTTGCGCGCGCCGATGATGGAGAGCGCGGGCGTCGAAAGCACCTCGGGGTTGCCGCGCACATAGAGCGTCTGGGGTACATCAGAAAGCTCCAAAACAGTCTCGGGATACAACGCATCACCTGGATGCAGCTCAAAGATCCCCTCGGCCATCATTGGTCCCTCCTTCCCTGATACATCGCCGCCTCGAGCACGTGGTCCTGCGTCACTTGCTCGCTCTCGGCGACATCTGCGATCGTACGCGCAATGCGAACCAGGCGCACGATGCCGCGGCCCGTGAGATGTGTGCGCTTCGACAGGCCGAGCACACACTTCTCCGCCGCATCATCGAGCTCAAAGGTCGATACGACGCCGTCAATGGACCGCGTCTCGTCATCCTCGGCCTCGGCATCCGCATCGTCCATACGGGACTCGCGCCAGGCGCGAAAGGCGCGACCGCGCACAACGTAGTCACGTAACTCGGCCGACGACATGCCCTCCGCTCCCTCGATAATCACCTGGGGGTCGGGACGGGTCACATCGATCATCATGTCGATGCGGTCGGCCAAAGGGCCGCGCAGTTTAGACCGATAGCGCTCGACCATCGCCGCTGAGCAGCGACACGGTACCTCGCGATCGCCCAAAAAACCGCAGGGGCAGGGATTGCTCGCAGCCAGCAGCTGAAAGCGCGACGGGAAGGTAAAGGCCCCGTCGACGCGTACGATCCTCACATAGCCGCGCTCGATGGGCTGACGCAGCGTCTGCAGCACACCCGTGGGAAACTCGGCAAGCTCGTCCAAAAAGAGCACGCCGCCATGAGCAAGGCTGATCTCACCCGGATGCACCGGGCGTCCTCCGCCAATGAGGCCCGCCGTTGAAATACTGTGGTGGGGACTGCGGAAGGGCCGATGACCTGCCAATAATCCATCGATGTTCTCGCCCAAGACCGAATGGATGCACAGCGCCTCCTGCTGGTCCTCAACGGAAAGCTCGGGCAGGATGCCGGTCATACGACGGGCGAGCATCGTCTTGCCCGATCCCGGGGACCCGATCATAAGCAAACCGAGCTCACCCGCTGCCGCCAGCGCCATGCCGCGTTTGGCAACCTCCTGCCCCAGTACGTCGGCATAGTCGAGCTCGGGCTCAAAGGTCGCCTCGACGCCCTCAGAATCCAAGTAGCGCCGCGCGGCATCGCCCATACCATGAGCAAGCTGAGACAAATGATCGATAAAGCCGCAATCCACGCCCGCGAGTGGCACATGCTGGTCGGACCTGCCGGCGATAAAAGACAGCCCCATATCACGCGCCAATAGCTGAAACGCCACCTCGCCCTTGACGGGAAGCACCGTACCGTCCAAGCCAAGCTCACCAGCAATAAGACAACGATCGAGGTTGTCGCGGGGAATCTGACCATCGGCCGCCAATACCGCGATGGCGATGGGCAGATCAAAGCCGCTACCGGTCTTGCGAATATCGCCGGGCGCCAGATTGACCGTAATGCCCGAGCGCGGGATCTCGAACCCGGCGGAGCGCATCGCGCAGCGAATACGACCGCGTGACTCCATCACCTCCATACTCGGGATGCCGAGCATCTGGATGCCCGGAACGCCACCGGCAAGCGAGACCTCGACCGTGACGTGAATCGCCTCGACGCCGCGGATGCAGGCCGCGTGAACGGCAAACGTCTCGAACGCCATCACGACACCTGCCAATCGAACGCGTTGTACTGATGCTCGATCTCGGCAATATGCCCGCCACGAATGGTGACACCCACGGCATCGAAGCGAATCGCCTTGAGCGGATAATGCTCCATGAGGTAGCAACTTGCGATGCGGCGGTAACGGCGTTGCTTTTGGGCGTCCACGGCCTCCTCGGGAAAGACCCGCGTGTCGCAATCCAGTGCAACGCGTCTGGTCTTGACCTCGGCCATCACCACGACATCGTCGAGCTCATCGAGCAGCACCAGATCGGCCTCGCCCTCGGTGCAACGATAACCCTGCTCCAGCAAGGTGTAGCCGCGCTCGTTAAAGTAGTCGATGGTGATCAGCTCGCCCAGCATGCCCAGCTCGCGGGGACTGAGTCCCTTGATAAACTCGGGCGTCATCGCCCCGGAGTCGAGCTCGCCGTTTTCCCAACGCTCCTTGAGCTGCTGCGTCTTGCTCTTTTTGCTTGCGGCACTCATGGGGTCTCCTTTCCCGCACACTGCATTGCCCCGATGATGAGGGCACCTTTCATGCGGGTAAGTACCGGAAGCAAACCAAAAGCTGACCAAATGCCGTCAAAAAACGGGCCGTACGCAACAATGGTGTTGCATACGGCCCGCTACCAGCAGGTTTATAAAACCCCAGAGGTCCATGTCTCCACAATTGGCCTAGAAAAGGCGCTCAGTCTGCAGAAAGTTTCCGCAAAAGCTCACGCGGTGCAGCGGACAAAGTCCATGTTTGCGAATGGCCTCGATGTGCTCGGGGCTCGCATAGCCCTTCGACTCGGCCAGATGGTACTCGGGATACTCGGCGTCGTACTCGACCATCATCTCGTCACGCGTGACCTTGGCCATGATGGACGCCGCGGCGATGCAGGCGATCTTGGCATCGCCCTTAACCACGTCGCGCTCATTGGGAACGGCGCCCAAGGGGTTGCCATCCATGAGGACGCAGTCGGGTTCAAGTCCCGTATCGGCCACCGCACCCGCAACGGCAGCGCGGATGGCGCGGGCCATACCCATCTCATCGATATCTGCAGGAGCGATATGGCAAAAGCCGATAGCAGTCGCCACCTCGGCAATCTTAACCGAGAGCAGCTCGCGGCGCGCCGGCGTGAGCTTTTTGGAATCGTTGATGCCCCAGATGCGCGGCTCCATCGGAAGGCACACGGCACACACGGTCAAGGGCCCCGCTACCGAGCCACGGCCCACCTCGTCGACGCCCACGACCACGCCATCACCGCCGAGCTCATGCATAAGCTCGTACATGCCGTTGACGCGCTCGCGCTCGGCAAGCTCCTTGGCATGGCGCTTAAGAGCACGCTCGCAAGCCTTGATCACCTGCTGGCGCGGGTCCTCGCGATAATGCTCCACGAGGGCGGGGATCTCCTCAAACGTTGCGCTCGCCAGCTCTCCGGCAACCTGCGATGCCGAAACCGAGCTCGTCATGTTGGCCATACCAGGCCCTCCTTGCATGCAAATCAGATAAAAAGAAGGGCCACCCGAAGGTGACCCTTGTGTCCAAACGAGTGGACAGACGCTGCGATCTTCTTAGCGCTTCTCGGGGATGCGAGCAGCCTTGCCCACCTTGTCGCGGAGGTAGTACAGCTTGGCGCGACGGACGCGACCATGACGAACGACCTCGAGCTTGGCGATCTTGGGGCTGTGAAGCGGGAAGGTACGCTCAACACCGACACCGAAGGACATCTTGCGGACGGTGAAGGTCTCGCGGGCACCGGCGCCGGCCATGCGGATGACGTCGCCCTGGAAGACCTGGATGCGCTCGCGGTCGCCTTCCTTAATGCGGTAGTGAACCTTGACGTTGTCGGCGACGCGAACCTGAGGAATGTCCTCGCGGATCTGCTGACGCTCGATTGCGCGGATGTAATCCATGTGCAATTCCTTACTCTTCTAGAGGTGCCGTACCACCTTGGCCGGCACGTAGTTGAACAAACGTATTCGAGTATACACGCGCGGGTTTCTGCTGCAAGAACAATTTTTTACGCAGACAAAAAGACAAAACCCGCACATGACAACCGCCCGTCTCACGAATGAGACGGGCGGCATGAAGGGGGGCTACGCTAGGCGTCTAAACCCAAAACGTTAGGCGGAACGCTTGGCCTCGAGCTTGGCCTGAGCGGCAGCCAGGCGTGCGAGGGGCACGCGGTAGGGCGAGCAGGACACGTAGTCCACGTCGGCCACGTTAAACAGGCCCTTGATGGACTTGGGGTCGCCGCCGTGCTCGCCGCACACGCCAAAGTGCATGTCGGGATTGGTGGCACGACCCATCTCGACGGCCATGCGCACCAGCTCGAGCACCGCCGTATCGATGGTCTCGAAGGGATTGTCCTTCAAGATTTTCTTGTGCATGTACAGCGGGATGCACTTGGCCTCGGCATCGTCGCGGGAGAAGCCGAAGGTGGTCTGGGTGAGGTCGTTGGTGCCAAAGCAGAAGAAGTCGGCATGATGGGCGATCTCGTCAGCGACCATGCAGGCACGCGGCAGCTCGAGCATCGTGCCCACGGGAATATTGAGCTCGACGCCTTCCTCGGCGGAAACCTCGGCGATCACGCGCTCGATAACCTCGCGGGTCTGAACATGCTCGGCCGTAATGGAAACGAGCGGGACCATAATCTCGGGGCGCGGGTCGACGCCCTCCTTGATAAGGCGGGCGGCAGCCGTGGCGACGGCGCGGACCTGCATGAGCGGCAGATCGCTAAAGACGACTGACAGGCGCACGCCGCGTAGGCCGAGCATGGGGTTCGACTCGACCATGCCGTCGATACGACGCAGGCGGGTGCGCAGGACGGCAAGCTCTTCCTCGCTGGCGCCAGCGGCTTCCTTCTTGGTGATGGCGACCTCGAGCTCGCGAGGATTATCCAGGAACTCATGAAGCGGCGGATCGAGCAGGCGGACGACCACATCGCGACCGGACATGGTCTTGAACATCGCCAGGAAGTCCTCGGTCTGAACCTTGAGCAGGTCGGCCAGGGCCTGCTGCTTCACAGCCTCATCGTCAGACAGGATAAAGCTCTGGATGATATTCTTGCGATCGCCCAGGAACATGTGCTCGGTGCGGCACAGGCCTATGGCCTCGGCACCAAACTCGAGGGCGAGCTCGGCGTCCTCAGGGTTGTCGGCGTTGACGCGCACGTGGTTGGCGTGGCCATCGGTCTCGTCCAGACGAATCTCGTCGGCCCAGGACAGGATGGTGTCCAGGTCGCCGGTGAGCTCAGCCGAAACCAGATCAACGGCGCCGTCGACGACGATGCCCTGGGTACCGTCGATGGAGATAACGTCGCCCTCGTGCAGCACGCGGTCGCTGCCCTCGATGCGCACGACCTTCTCGGCGGCGTCGATGTGGAAACGCTCAACGCCACAGACGCAGGGCGTACCCATGCCGCGGGCGATAACGGCGGCATGGCTCGTCTTGCCACCGTGGCTGGTCAGGATACCCTCGGCGGCGACCATGCCCTTCAGGTCATCGGGGTTAGTCTCCCAGCGAACCAGAATGACCTTGTGACCCTCGGCGGAACGCGCGACAGCGTCGTCGCTCGAGAACACGACCTCGCCCACGGCGGCACCGGGGCTGGCGTTCAGACCGCTGGCCAGGGCCTCGTACTTCTTGGAGGCGTCGAACTGCGGGTGCAGGAGTTGATCGAGCTGCGCGGGATCGATGCGGCTCACGGCCTCCTCGCGGGTGATCAGGCCCTCCTCGACCATTTCGATGGCAATGCGCAGGGCGGCGGTGGCAGTGCGCTTGCCCACGCGGGTCTGGAGCATCCAGAGCTTGCCCTGCTCGATGGTGAACTCGATGTCGCACATGTCGCGATAGTGATCCTCGAGCGTCAGGAACACGCGCTCGAGCTCCTCGCCTGCGGACTCAAGCCCCGGAGTGGTCTTGAGATCGGCGATGGGCTCGGTGTTGCGAATGCCGGCGACGACGTCCTCGCCCTGGGCGTTGACCAGAAAGTCGCCGTAGAACTCCTTGGTGCCGTCGGCCGGGTTGCGGGTGAAGGCGACGCCGGTCGCAGAGGTCTCACCCTTGTTGCCAAAAGCCATGGCCTGGACGTTGACGGCGGTGCCGAGCTCGTCGGAGATGCCGTGCTGCTTGCGGTAAATGCAGGCGCGCTCGTTCATCCAGCTGCCAAAGACGGCCTGGATGGCAAGGCGAAGCTGGAGCTCCGGATCGTGCGGAAAGACGGGCTTACCATCGGCGACCTCGAGCTCGGGGTACAGGGCGGCCTCGACGTTGGCGGAGAAGATGCCCTTGAAGGTCTCGACGAGCTCCTGCAGGTCCTCGGCCGAAAGCTCGGAATCGACGCGGACGCCGGCAACCAGGCGGGCCTGGGTCAGGGCGTTCTCGAACAGGTCGGCGTCGACGCCCATGACGACGTTGGAGAACATCTGGATAAAGCGGCGATAGCTGTCCCAAGCAAAGCGCGGGTTCTGCGTCTGGGCGATGAGGCCCAGGACGGAATCGTCGTTGAGGCCCAGATTGAGGACCGTGTCCATCATGCCGGGCATGGAGAACGGAGCGCCAGAGCGCACCGAGACGAGCAGCGGATCGTTGGCATCTCCGAGCTTCTTGCCGCAGCGGGCTTCGAGGTCGGCCTCGGCGGCAACGATCTCGTCAAGCGCGCCGGCAGGCCAAACATTGCCGGCACCGGAGTACTCAACGCAGGTCTGGCAGGTAATGGTAAAGCCACCGGGGACCGGCAGGCCGATACGGCTCATCTCGGCAAGGTTAGCGCCCTTGCCGCCAAGCACAAAGTTCATAGACTTGTCGCCCTCGGTGACACAAGTGCCCTGGGCGTCGGTTCCAAAACGGTAAACCCTCTTGCAATCGCTCACGATACTTCCCCTTCTATGTGTTCGCACACACGACCGTGGTAACGAATCGACCCGCCGGATGCGGACCGTGAGGGAACTATACGGCGGGTTTTGGGCGGGCTTGAGCAGAGGCTGCGCGGTTTGGTAAACGTGCTAAAACTGGCGGTAAACGGTAGGTAAAGGTGGTTACCTTATGAAGATACCAGTACAACGTAGTCGCAGGTCAAAAGCGGTATAAACTGCTAAAGCGCTTTAGCAAAAAGCTGTAATTATTGGAATGGAATCTCTTAAACTACGCAATAGCCAAGAAAGACAAAATCTATCAGAAGTATTTGTCCCAGGGATTTTGGTCAGAGTAGCTAATTTGGGACGGGGCTATTTTAGCCACCCCGGCAGATAGCGCGAATGCTTTGGCGGAGTAACGGCCGGGGTAGCTAAAAAAGCCCCATTACAGTTTGAGTCGTCCGAAAGGGCGGCTCCTTACTAGTTCTGGTAATACGATTGAGCCGTACCGATGGTCGCTGGCCGACCGCGACCGCGACGCGGCCTCCACCCGAGACCCCCATCTCGACACATAGCCCGTCATCCGACGAAAGCGCGCAGGTCGTCCTGTATAGGCGCATGGTGTCCCCCTCCGCCGCAAGAGGGAAACGAAAAAGCCCCTCTTTGCCACTACGGACAAAAGGGGCCTCCCAGGGGAAACGTGTTACAAAGCCCTCTTTGCAGGACGATGAAGATCAGAAACCCAACGTCGTACGCGTAGGGACTTACCCAACACCCACGCCATTTCGATCTTCTGGGCCTTCAACGCCACGTCCCGATAAGCATCCGGGCATCGGAATGACCTCGTCGCAAGCCGCAAGCATCTCTTCGTCATGAGTGACAACAATTACAATATGGTCTCTCTTAACCTCATGAAGCAATTTAATTAGCGCGCTCCGGCTCTTCGCATCAAGCGCTGAAGTTGACTCAAGAAACAACATGACGTCCGGCGATTTCAACATCTGCCGCACAATTGCGATGTTCTGCTTCTCCCCGCCGGACACCCCTCCTTTCTTGCTGCCAAGCATCGCTGCCGCCCCGTTCTCCGCAGCGGCAATCATTTTGTCTAACCCCAATATGGCAAGCATCCGATTCAGTTTGTCGGCCTCGAAATCATCAGAAAGCAGCGTAAGATTATCGAGGATCGTCCCCCCAACAATAGGGGGCTCTTGCTCCGTAATGCCAACTCGGCACCGCCGCAATGCGTATCGGTCGATGCGACGCTGTGATACCCCGTTGTAGAGGACGGCCCCTTCCGTGTTATCTGGATATAGACCCAATATCACTGACAGCAGCGAGCTCTTCCCCGAGCCATTTCTTCTTGCTTACTGTTTTTCTTATATTGTAACGATTTTCGATAAGAGGAAAGATTACTCCATGACGCGCAAGCCCGAACTCTAAGCGTTTCCCATCAGCATTGCCCATTTTTCGGATCGAAATCCAAATCCAGCTTCCTATCGCATGCTGAAATCAAATCCTGATCATGGCTTACAACAAGAATTAGCTGATCGAAGGGATTTCGATGAATATACTCCGTGAACTCCCGACGGCTTTCTTCATCTAAATCGTTCGTTGGTTCATCGAACACAAGCACTTCCGGCTGCCTGCGAAGTGCTGCGAATATCCTTAGCTTTCGATACTCTCCACCAGAAAGGTCTCTACAATTCTTGCCTTTTAACGATTCGACGGTTCGATAGAAACTCGGCACAAGCTCTCGGAGGTTTTCGCTCGATCCCCGAATCGACGTCCTCTCAAGGTAATTCTCCACCGTTTCGTTCGGAATAAAGAGCTTTTGCGGGCACACCGCAAACAGGTCCCGTCGGATCGTCTCCATATCGAGCTCTTCATATGGCACCGACCCCAAAGCCCGATGTCCCCCAGCAGAATATAGTCCAAGGAGCACCTTCAGAAACGTGCTTTTTCCGCATCCGTTCGGCCCGGTAATGGCATAGGTTTTTCCTTCCTCCACCTCCACGGAGAGGTCGCGGTATAAGTAGGGCTTTCCCGCGTATCGGTACGCGATGTTGGACAACGATATGCTCTCCACGTGCCCAACCGTGAGGGTGCCGCGGTCCTCGGCGTCCTCCGTCAGAGCCCCCAATCGGTCGAACGAGGCCCTTGCGTCCTGATACGATTTGAAATAATTCAAAAAATACTTGAAGCATCCGAACGCCATCGAGTAATACGAGTTCACCATTGTGAACTCGCCTAAGCTCATTCTTCCGCTCAATATTTCCATCCCGGAGATCACGAGCAGTGCCCCCCGAAACACAGACGAGATCAGGCCGTCGCTTGATGTGGCCAGATTCGAGACCCTACTTGCTTTCATGTAAATCGGGTAGTACCCCTCGAATACCCCTTTGAGCGTCCGAGCGCTCTGGTTATATGCGCCATCGCACTTAATGTCAAACAACTGCGACAGCTCGCCGCTCACGGACGCGAAAAGCTTACTCAAACCCTCCTTGTTCGCAAGCGAACTGTTGTACAACGGCTTTTTCAACGCCCTGAATAAAATGAAGTACGCAACAAGCGAACATGCACTTAACACCAGGAACACCGGATTAATCGAAAACAGGATGATGCATATCAACACAACCAGAACGATGTTAAGCCCGATCGTCAGGAAGTTGTTCACGACAAACGATGACACCGCATTCGAATCCGCATACACCCTCTGCGTTGTATAGGATGGATCCGCCTGCTCCCCCTTTTCCAGGGGCCCCCGTTCAAACGACTCACACGTGGTCCCCATCAGTCTCGTCGTCATCTCCAAGATGACGCGCGATACGTTCACACCCATCGCATACGACATGAAGGAGGCCGATATCCCTATGCCCGCAACAAAGGCCGCAAACCACACGACGCGAGATGGATCCCTATTCGTCACGAGAAAGTCTACAAACCCACCGTTTAAGGCGGGCATGACGCACGAGAGAGCAAAATTCACCAGCATGAGAATCACGAAAAGCCGTGACCCTTTACACCGAAACAACTCGTGAACCGTCTTCTTAAACATGCCAGCTCCCATCAAGCGGCCTTTTATCCAAAACTGAATTTGCTCGCCGCTTAATCGCTCCCATATATCCCTTGTTGTTAATCCTTGCTCAAGACATTATCTCGGGTTGCGGTGCCCAGGATTCCATTTCACCTTTATATACATACGAATAAGCCCCCTATTTGCATAGGCAAGCGCGGCGATTATAACAGCAGCCACCATCAGACCGAGAATAGCCCTTTTGTCCGGAAAAAGGGACGAGAGAAAAAGGCATATTGCGGAGAAAACTATAGACGCCCCCACCACTCGGCTTGCGCCTAGAGACTCGGCCGTCCGCTTTGCCTCCTCTAAACGCTCTCCCGATAGCAATGACATTCCGGCAAGCAATCCCGTGAGCTTGCCTCGATATATCATTATTCCGAACAACAGCAGCAGGCATGACCCCACCATTGAAACCACAACGTCCGACATCGCCATCACTCCAGTCCACTCCTTCAATACCAGCCCTATCGACAAACATCAAAACTTTTTTTAACCTAATATTGTATATCGATATAAATATATTCTTTTATATATCGTTTCGATTTGTGATATTTTATCGAACGAGTTGCTATTCGAGGAAGATAGGCCACAACCAAAGGAGATCAATGGAATCCGTGAATGTTTGGAGCGCGCAAATCTCATCATTGCCTGGAGTCATCCCTATCCCCCTCGACCCAAGCTACCTTCGCAGTGAACCAAATAACCGCCTGAGCGTCCTAAGCTCAGATGGGAAACAAATCTATACGATCCTCAACAGGGTCGCTAAAGAGATTCTTGACTTATGCGACGGCACCTGCGATTTGCCCAAAATTCTCCGTCTGTTCCAAGAAAAATACCCAGATCAACCGCGCGAGACGCTAGCGCATGACCTGGCCCAAACCCTGCATAGCCTGACCGTAAACTGTCTTATCGTTTGGAAGAAAGAAGGGAGATATATGAACGACCCTTTCGGCTCCGATTACCTAACATCGGTGAATCCCGACGAGCTGCTTATTCTCGCGGACGCGAGCAGGTTTGCTGAAATCGAAGAGGCGGCTGCAAAATCCCTCTCTGCAAAACAGTCCAAAAATGGCAATAGGATCTATTTCTCTGAGTTCGACGTTGAGCCCGAATTGGAGAACTTTCTGGTTCTTCGCCAAAGGCTCTTTTCCTTTACCCATGATTATTTTCTACTCACGAGCCAGTCCGGAGAAATTAATGGATTGATAATATGCGAGCCGGCCACTAATCCCGCCGGCCGCAGCGTCATCATCAAATTTATCTCATGCAGCTCCACGCTGCTTGCCGGTGTGCTCGACCGCCTTGCGGAATACTACGGATCTTCCGCTCCCAAAGCCTACCGCGCGCTCAGAATTGACGCGCCTGATTCCACCCCAATCGCCGAACAACTTGACCATTCCGACCAGCGCCTTGGCTTTTCCTTAGTCGGCACCCTGCCCAATGAGCTCGACTCGGGCGACGTCAAGCTGTTTGTTCGCCCGCTCGATAAGAAGCAATAATGAGCATGCCGGCAATAATCGGAGCGCCCCACAGCGTTGCGCTCGACATTACAAACAAATGCAACCTTCGTTGTCTACACTGCTTCAACAACAGTGGAGAAAACGATGTCGTCGCGAACGAATTATCCGACAACGAAGTCCTCGAACTCGTCGACTCGATTTGTCAAATGCACCCCTTTAGCTTCTGCTTCTGCGGAGGCGAGACCCTCCTGCGAAAGGATCTTGTCATCGAGTCCTTGCGGCGGCTCAGCGCATCTGGCGTCAAATGCAACCTCGTGTCAAACGGTCTGCTCGCAAACTCAAATACTTTGCATGAGCTCGAACGCGCCGGTTTAAACGGCATACAGTTTAGCCTCGATGGCCTACGCGATTCTCACGAACATATGCGAGGACTCTCGGGATTATACGACCGGGTGCTCGACGCCATCGATATCACGCTGAACGAAACCTCACTGCACCTTTCAATTGCCTTTTGTCCGACATCGTTCAATGTCGACGATTTCAAACCAGTTTGCACGATGCTTCGAGACAAGCTGAAATCGTCGGGTAGAACTGACCGAATTGACCTTAGAGTTCAGCCGCTCATGCTCCTCGGTAGAGCCCGAAGAAACCGCACGATTCGCCCTTCGAATAATCAATACCGTCGGCTAGTCAACACGATCAATGACCTTCGATACGATCCGGACTATCGAGGCTATTTCATGCTTGAGTGGGGCGACCCCATCGACCACTTGGTCAGATTCCCTCAACTGCAAATGCAATTTGACCAAGTGGCCATCCACGCCAATGGCGATATCGTCGCATCCCCCTATATACCTCTCATCATCGGAAACGTTCGCAAACACAGCCTTCAGGAATACTACGATGCCGGAATGGCAACCGTTTGGGATAAGCCCGTTGTTACCGCGTTGGCCAATCGTATGCACTCGATTGACGAGATGGAAGAGATCTCATCGTTGATTGCAGACATCAATATGGATGGCGACCTCTATATCGACCTGATCGACGATGATCTAGGCGACCTGAGCGTCCTGTCACAATTCTAAGGAGATGTTCCCATGTATGAGACCCCAGAAGTAGAGAAGATGGATTCCAAAACCGGCCCCGTTCCCGTTGTGGTCAACTTTGCAGCCGTCGTGGATAACGTAGTCGCAGCCGTCTATGATGCCGTCGTTGCGGCCTACGCATTCTGGTACTCGGCAGACAACGACGGCACCGGGACGAGTGCAGCACAGAACTAGTCGCCGGCTCATCGAGCAATCGCCTCGCCTATCACTGCATGCGATTGACTGCGCAGCCCCAGCCAACGCCCAAAGCGCCTTGAAGAGCTGCTTGTAACATTCGTTCATTCAACAGCGAGATCTCTTCACCATTCTCGGCCGGCCCGACAGATCGACACATCAGTCGGGCCGGCCAGACTTATACAACGCGGCGACTCCGCTCACGCCACCCCATTACAGTCTGAAATAGGCCATCGATAAATTTCGATGGCGAGCATTCGGCGCATTGCCTACGATACGGGCAAGCCCCGAGGGGCCGCCGATCGGGCGCCTCCGGATGGCCGTCTG
>JAXJJM010000025.1:0-89817 GCA_036298225.1 Collinsella sp. | reverse complement strand
TAGGCACGGGAGCCTCCCAACCTCGTTGCGGCGCGGCTGCGCCTCTGGCACTTCAACAACATTGTCGCAGCCCCGACCCGCGGTCACGAGCGGGGGCTCCTGTCGTTTCCGTGCCCCTGGATTGGGTCATAGTGTCTGACTCTGCCAAAACATCGGCATTTCTTTGGTTGTCAAGAGATTGGTGCAAAGGGGTCAGGTTACTTTGCACCATGTTGGTGCATGTTAACCTGACCCCTTTGTAGTCATTGGGGACGTTCTTAAACGACTACTTGCTTGCGAACAGCCAGATTGCGATGATCACCAGGATTGCGGCGACTATGCAGACGATGGCGCCGGTGAATTTGATGCGTGAGTCGCGGGTGCGCTCTCGTACGTCGTCTTCGGTGGCCTCCAGCTGGGCGACTTCTCGCTCGGTCTCGGTGTGTTCGGCTTTGTCTCGGGCCAAGGACCCTGCAAGCGACTCGGTGATCTCTGGGTGGTCGTGCACCTCGGTCGCCTGTTCGATGATCGACTGCGCATGTGCGGCATCTGCTTGGGCGTTGGCGATGGTCTGCTCCTGCTCGCGGCGTGCCTTGTCCTCCGCGGCGATCTTCTCGCGCAGTTCGCGCTGACGAGTCGCGGCGGCGGTCTTCGCCGTCTGCAGCTCGTCGCGCGCGGTATCGGCTTCGGTCGTCACGGCTTGGTGCGCGCGTTTTGCGTCGGCGATAGGGGCTTGAGCCTGCTCGACGGCCTGCTCGGCTGCGGCAAGCGAGTGCTCAAGGTCGGCGGTGATGCGCGGGACATCTTCTTCGGCTTTACGCAGGGCATCTGCCGTGTCGGAAATCTGCATCGAGAGCTCGCTGGTGCGCACCGTATAGTTGGCGGGATTTGCCGAGGGATTGCGTTGCAGCTCGGCATACTCATGACGCAGCGTCTCGAGCTGGGCGCGCGTGGCGTCGACGGTTTGTTGTGCGGCGGCAATGCCGGCGTCTCGCTCTGCCTTCACCTTGTCGCGGATGCGCTTGGAATCCTCAAGACGTCGAACGAGGCGGTTGCCGGTCTCGCGCGAGCTCGCCTCGCGGGCCTCCACGGCATCGAGCGCGGCCTTCAGGCGGAGCTCAATCGCGTCATCCTCTGTCTTCATTTGTTCGAGCTGACCCTTGAGCTCTGTCGCTTTGGAGGCGTGGGCATTACGGTCAATCTCGGCGGCCGCTGCAGTCTTTTGGGCCGTGGCAATCGCCTGGCGCTGGTCGGCGACAATCTGGTCGTAGCGGCCTGCGATATCCTGGCGCGTCTCGAGTTCCTCGGTCTGGTCAGCAATGCGCTGCTCAAGTTCGGCCAGGTGGGCACGGGCATCGGCAAGTGCCTTTTTCGCGGCGTTCATCTCGCGCATGGCCGAGGCGCCCTGGGCGATAAAGGTGCCCACGGCGTTCGCGGTGTTCGAGACGGCGGTCCCCAGATCGCGGCTCGCGGCGGGGGAGTGTGGGGCGGTCGGGCGAGCGGTGTCGGCGGCGTCCGCATCGGTAGCCTGCGGCGCGGCGATATTGCCGGTGCCGCCCTCGACCACAGAAAAGCCTGCTGCGTGCGGGTCGACCGCATCGGCGCCAATCGTGGGATGCTCGAGCTGCAGAAACGAGGGCATGGCGCTGCCCTGGTCGGCAACCGGAGTCTCGCCGGGTACGAAGGTCGAGGCTGCCTCGGCGGCCTCCTCTTCCTCGGCGTCAACGTCGGCATCGGCGACAGCATCCTTCATCGCTTTGACAGCATCCATCATGGAGTCCATGACGGCGTCGAGCTCTTCTTCTGAAGACACCTCGATGGGACCCGCAGCTTGCGGAGCGGCGTCCTGTACGGGG
Organism: Collinsella sp.; assembly: GCA_036298225.1. GTDB lineage: Bacteria > Actinomycetota > Coriobacteriia > Coriobacteriales > Coriobacteriaceae > Collinsella. The sequence goes on along the minus strand of JAXJJM010000025.1, from coordinate 87,982 downwards.
GCCTCGTCCTGAGCGGGTGCATCGTCGTTTTCCTCGTCGGCGTTTTCTGTTTCAGGGGTTTCCGCCGTAGCGCTTTCGTCCAAGATGGGGTCGTCGATGTCGATATCATCGCAGGTCACAGAGTCAGTATCTGCGGCGACGTTTACGGAATCATCAATATGCTGTTGAGTCTGGGGGTCCAGCTCGTCTGTCATAGGCATGTGCTCCTCATCGTTGTTTGTCACCCTATGATAAAGTCTCGCGCCGACTTCCCGCGCGCCGCAGCAAAGTTTCAAAACGTGTTCGATGGCTCGCGTCGATAGCAAAAACTCGGCCACTCTATCCAATTTTTACTTGACATTCCCTTCGCCGAAAGACGTTGCGCCGTTCGCCTGCCATGGGCTTTATTTTTCGCTTGAACCCGTTAAAGTTGCATTTCAGCTTTTGGCGCGTTTATTTGGATGCGCGCAGTCGGCGGGTGCGCCCGTCGCGATTTGAAAGGACTTTATATGGGACTTTTCACTGGTAAGACCGTGATCGTCACCGGCGGCGGCAAGGCCACGCTTAAGGACGGCTCCGCTGGCTCCATCGGTTACGGCATCGATATCGCTTTTGCCAAGGAGGGCGCGAACCTCGTCATCACCGGCCGCAACGTCGCCAAGCTCGAGGCCGCCAAGGAGTCCCTTGAGGCCGAGTACGGCGTCAAGGTTCTGCCTGTTCAGGCCGATGTCTCGGCTGGTCAGGACAACGAGGCCGTCGTCCAGAACGTCATCGACAAGGCCATTGAGGAGTTCGGCCGCATCGACGCCGTCGTCAACAACGCCCAGGCCAGCGCCTCGGGTGTGACCATCGCCGACCACACCATGGATCAGTTTAACCTGGCCATTTACTCCGGTCTGTATGCTACCTATCTGTACATGCAGAAGGCCTATCCGCACCTGAAGGAGACCAAGGGCTCCGTGGTCAACTTTGCCTCGGGCGCCGGCCTGTTTGGCAACTACGGCCAGTGCAGCTATGCCGCCGCCAAGGAGGGCATCCGCGGTCTGACTCGCGTTGCCGCCAACGAGTGGGGCAAGGACGGCATCAACGTCAATATCGCTTGCCCGCTTGCTTGGACCGCTGCGCTCGAGAACTTCCAGGATGCCTATCCCGAGGCGTTCAAGGCCAATGTCCACATGCCGCCGGCAGGCCACTACGGCGACGTCGAGAAGGAAATCGGCCGCGTGGTCGTTCAGCTCTGCGGTCCCGACTTTAAGTACATGAACGGCGAGACCGTCACCCTCGAGGGTGGTATGGGCCAGCGGCCTTAGGGGTTACGCGGTTTTACCAAACCGCGTAACCAGTTGACGCTGCAAACCCGCCAGAGCGGCAATCTGCCTTTCAACTTCGGCGGCATGACCAGAAGGTCAATGCCGCCTCGTTTCAAGGCACCTTGCTCGCTTTGGCGGGTTTTCGCTGTCGGTGCCATAACATCGGCGTTTGCGTTGCTGGCGAAAAGTAGTCGTTGGGGACGTTCTTAAACGACTATGACCCCTTTGCACCAGTTTCTGTCGAGTCGGTGCTTCTTGCGGGTTGCCCGTATAATGGTTTGCGTATGAACCGCAACCAAGGAGTTCCAGTTTATGGACCAGAGCCTTTTTAAATTCGATCTGATCGCCGAGGACCCGACGACGCATGCGCGTGCCAGCGTGCTGCACACCCCGCACGGCGACATCGAGACGCCAATCTTCATGCCCGTGGGCACCAAGGCAAACGTCAAGGGCATTCCTACCGAGACCGTCAAACAGCTCGGCGCCCAGATCGTGCTTGCCAATACCTATCATCTGTCCATGCGTCCCGGCGAGGACACTATCGCCGAGCTGGGCGGCCTGCACAAGTTTATGAACTGGCATGGTCCTATCCTCACCGACTCGGGCGGTTTCCAGGTGTTCAGCCACAACGACGCCGTCAAGCTCACCGACGAGGGCGTGCGCTTCATCGTCAACGATTACGACGGTCGCCACGTGTTCTGGACGCCCGAGGACAACATGGAAATCGCCATGAAGCTCGGCTCCGACATCTGCATGCAGCTCGATCAGTGCCCCGGCTATCCCGCCACGCGCGCCTACGTTGAGCGCGCCGTTGAGCTGTCGAGTATGTGGGCCGAGCGCTGCTATAAGGCGCATAACCGCGACGACCAGGCGCTCTTTGGCATTGTTCAGGGCGGCATGCACCTAGATCTGCGCCTGCGCTCGCTGCGCCATCTGGAGGAGTGCGGCGACTTCCCCGGTTACGGCATTGGCGGCTACTCGGTGGGCGAGGACCACGAGACCATGTTCGAGACCCTGGCACCGCTCGTAAGCGAGTACATGCCCAAGCACAAGCCGCGCTACCTGATGGGCGTCGGCAACCCCACCACCCTCGTGCGCGGTGTGGGCGTGGGTATCGACATGTTCGACTGCGTGCTGCCGACGCGTACGGGCCGCATGGGTACGGCGTTCTCCAGCGAGGGTCGCCTTAACTTCCGCAACGCGCGCTTTGCGCACGACGACGGCCCCATCGACCCCACCTGCACCTGCCCGGTGTGCACGGGCGGCTACAGCCGCGCGCTCATCCGTCACATGGTCACGCAGAAGGAGATACTCGGCGGCATTCTGCTTTCGATGCACAACATCTACTACCTGCTCAACCTTATGCAGCGTGCCCGCCAGGCCATTATCGAGGGCCGCTACGGCGCGTTTGTGAGCGACTGGATGAACAGCCCTGCGGCGGTGGATTACTAAGGGCGACAGACACGCTTGCAGAGCGTGGGCAATGGCAAAGGCTGAGCGGCAACCGCTCGTCACATTTGCTGACACCGGCTGCGCGACCGCTGACCGATAGCTTGCAAGTACTTGATGCATCGTGGGTACCATACCGAATAGTTGATGTTCGGGCGGGTGTTTGGCGCATGGCGTCGACCTCGCCCGTTTTTTCTCGATAGGAGTACCCATGATTAAGAACGAGAACGTCGAGGGCGAGCCCGCCTACGACGAGACGTACCGCCGCGGCCCCGTGGTCATGCGCGGACCCATGATCCCTAAGGACAACACCTACGCCAATCTGCTGGCGCCCGAGGATTCGACCGACTGGCTGCATGCCGATCCGTGGCGCGTGTTGCGTATTCAGGCAGAATTCGTCGATGGCTTTGGCGCGCTTGCCGAGCTTGGACCCGCGGTGACCATCTTCGGCAGTGCCCGCACGCCCAAGACCGACCCGCTCTACAAGGCGGCGCGCACGGTCGGCCGCAAGATCGCCCAGCGCGGCGTGGCGGTTATCACCGGCGGTGGCCCCGGCATCATGGAGGCGGCCAACAGGGGAGCGGCGAGCGTTGACGGCAAGTCGGTTGGTCTGGGTATCGAGCTGCCGCACGAGCAGGGGCTTAACAAATACGTGAACCTCGGCATGGATTTCCGCTACTTCTTTGTGCGCAAGACCATGTTCGTCAAATACAGCTCGGGCGCCATCGTGTTCCCCGGCGGCTTTGGTACGCTTGACGAGATGTTCGAGGTGCTCACGCTGGTGCAGACGCACAAGGTCAAGCGCATGCCGCTCGTGCTGGTGGGCAGCGAATACTGGCAGGGCCTGTTCGACTGGCTCAACGGTCCGGTGATGGATGCCGGCATGATCAGCCCGCTCGATCCTGATCTGGTGCACATCACCGACGACCTCAACGAAGCGGTCGACGTCGCCCTGAGCGGGCTGATGTAGAGCAATCGTGCCGCTGCGACATGAATATGCGTGGCAATCTGATGCTATCTAACATCAGATTGCCATTTTTATTGGGTATACTGATGCAAAAGACGAGGGCGAGGAGGTCGCGTATGTCTACTGCAACGATTAAGCCCACGACGGTCCGCATCGAGGAGGGGCTTAAGGAGCAGGCGACTGAGTTTTTAGATTCGGTTGGCCTGAACCTTAATTCGTATCTCAACCTTGCTGTTCGGCAGCTTGTGAACCAGCGGAAGATTCCGTTTGAGATTGTGGGGCGGCCGGAGGTACCCAACGAGGCGACGAGGCGCGCTATGGTGATCGCCGAGGCTCGTGAGCTGGGGATTCTGCCAGACGACAGCCCGTCATTCGATAACGTTGATGAGTTGATGTCGTTCCTCGATGAGGATTAGACGATGTTTGAAATTAAGGTCGAGGCTCAGTTTAAGGCCGACTATAAGCGAGCGATGCAGAGCCACCCGCAGCTAAAAACCGAGTTTAAGGCGGCAGTTGCCGAGCTTGCGGCACACGGCGTGCTTCCGGCAGAGTACGGTGCCCACGAGCTCTCCAACCCGGGCGGCAATTACAACGGTCACATCGATTTTCATCTTTCCGATGGCCTGGTCGACGTGGTCGTTCTCTACCTGCCGCATAAAACCAATCCGGTGATTCGACTGGTAAGAATGGGTTCGCATCAAGAGTTATTTCAGGGCCCACTGAGCTAGCCACTCACTTCTAAGTTGCGGTGAAATAGGGATTGATTGCGGCTTATAAGCCAAAAACAGCCCCTATTTCACCGCAAGTGATGGAGATGTTCCGTCTGTTGACGTGGCATCTGGCTTTCCCTTGTGGTTGATTTCGTCTAAGAGCTCCGCTGCGATCTCGCTGTTTTTGAACCTGATGCTGCAGTCTTCTTTCTTGGGGAAAGCTAGTAGCGGGATCGTTCCGTACCAGATTGTTTCTTCGTCAATTATCGCTGCACACAAACGTCCTTCTGCTCTAATGGCATGCTCGACGTTCATTTCTGCCAAAGTCTCGCTTGCATCTTCGCGCGGAGTCGAGGCAATGAAAAACTCAAGAGCAATCCCTCGGGCGGTGGCATCTTTGATTGCATCGCCGAGCTTTGCGAGGCAGGCGGCGGATGCGTAGGGCGCGGCAATGAAGATGCTCTTGGCGGCGCCAACGATGTCTTCAACCAGAGTCTCTACGGCATTGGCCGGTTCTATGAGAATGTTTTGATCGGACTGCTCGCTGCCACCGGTCACGTAGACTTCGTACCCGAGCTTGGCGTAGGTCTTGAGTCTCTTCTGGTACATGCGGGCGAGCATGGGTATAGATAAATCAACGTAGTCGAATATCTCAACCCGTCGCTTGTCCTCGTGGCTTCTATGGAGCCTGCCCGCCTGCTGCGTGATGCTGCCGTCCCACGATATTGGCGTGGCAATGAGTAGAGTGTCAAGGTAGGACAGATCGAAGCCCTCGCCCAAAAGGCTTTCGGTGGCGACGATGATTCGATGTTCATGCTCGAAGCGGGGAAGACTGCTCAGTATCGTTTTTCTTTCTTTGGCGTCGATTTCCCCGGTCAGGAGAACGGGTTCGTGTCCTTGGTTTTTGAGTATCCCGAACAGCTCCTCGGCATGCTTTTTCCTTTTAGTCAGCACGAGCGGATGCCGGCCGTTTGACGCAGCTTCAATAGCGTCGTTGACAATCAATTCGTTTCTAGCTGCATGCGTGCACAGCAGGTCGAGAATCTGATTGAAGTTTGCACCTGGCTCGTAGGCGGGTAGTCGAATTCCAGTAAAACGAGGCCGTACGATGCGCTGGATGCCCTGCTGAATCGCTTGCGCTTTTGGATCGATAACATAACGGAGCGGGCCGCAGAGCATGGAGAGCGCCCGCGTAAGGCCGTCGGATCGTTCGGGCGTCGCAGAAAGGCCGTATACGTATTTGGCCGGGGCGGACTTGAGAATAAGCTCGAGCTGTGGTGCGGCGGCATGGTGGCATTCGTCGCAGATAATGAGGCCGTAATTACGAACAAGGCCCTTAACTATCGGCTCTCCGGTTTGGCGGTCTTTGCCAGATAACGACTGGAATGAAGCGATGTCGACGAGGCCGCTTACGGCCATTTTGCCTCCTCCTATTTGTCCGATGACCGGAGGCTGCCTTTTGCTGATTCGTCCTTTTGGGGTTCGGACGGGCTCCCTGTTGTCCGTAATGTCGATAAATCGCTCGAGCTGGGATTTCCATTGGGTTATGAGTGCGGTTTTGGGAACGATGACGAGCGTTGGAAGACCAATGGATGCAATAAGATAAGCTCCGATGACTGTTTTACCGAAGCCTGTCGGCGCGGACATGATTCCGTCTTCGTATATGAGCATCTGATCAGCGGCGATTTGCTGCTCAGGGCGAAGGACTCCTTTAAATGCCATAACAATCGGATTACCCGATTTGCGCTCGTCTGAATAGTGGGCGGTAACGCCGGTCTCTTGAACTAGCTGCTCAAGTTGAGTTTTGCAGCCCCGGGGAATTGCAACATGACCATCTCTCAGTTCGCTAAGGTCTATGAGTCGCGGTTTGCCGAATACTGATTGATGCATGGACTGCGCGCGATAGAATGCCGGATTGGCAAATGTCGCAAGTCCGCGGATTTCCATTTGAGCTGCTGGACTCAGAGACTTCTCGGGGATGTACAGCATATCGGCTTGAATAACGGGCAGCGATGAGGGAAAGTCCCGCGATGTGAGTGGTAGTCGCTTTCGTGGCTTTTGGGCATATCGTTTGGCCTTGTTTGCTACCGTAACTGTTGCTAGCCCGTGTGGGTTATTCCCAGTGGTGTCGATCAGTTTTTGCACCGTCGAGCGTGGAATCAGCTGGACTTGCGACAGATAAAGCCATTGGTCGGGAAAGGGCTCAAATTGCTCGTCTACAAATACGCTGTTTCCTTCACGTTGTGCCTTGCCTTGAAAGGGAAGTGCGATGAGGTTTCCAAAGCCTCCATCGGGAATAGTGTCCTGAGCGGGTAGCATTCGATCAAAGGCCTCGAACGTGATTGTCTTATTATGCGCCGCAGCTTCGGTTATAAGGCAACTTCCAAACTCTCTGGCAGCCTTTGCGCTGATTGGCTCGAGGAAGAAAAACCAGATGTGTGCGCCGTTGCCGGACCTTGAGCGCTCAACGGCGGCGTTAATGCCCCGCCGCTTTGCAACAAGCCGTACGGCATTTGTTGCCTCTTTCCAGTCTGCTTTGTCAAAATCAACGACGAGAACTTTTGTGTTGCAGTCCCTGTCGAGAACATATTGCCCGAGGACATCACGGAACTTATCATCGTTGCCTTTAAAGTGAGCAATGATTGCCGCATCGTTTAATTCGGGGAAGACGCGATTGCTGCATTCTACGCATTTAACTCTTTGATAGGCTGCTTTGGGGCAAATTCCCGGCTTCCACTCATTTGCACAAGCAGGCGTATAGCCAATGCCCCCGTCCTTTCTGCGATATCCATGGGCGTAAACATCTTTACGCCCAGTAAAGAGACTGCGAAAGAGCTCGAGCTTGTCGCGTGCCGGACTCGCGCTGGTGACGATGCCCTCGAATTGTGCTCGTTCGTCGAACAGAGCACCAGCTTCTTCCCACTCTTCAAGTGTGGCGTAACGTACGTCTGAACCGTTGTTGCAAATGACGATTTGTCGGTGCGGGGCCGAAGCGTGTGAGATCGTCTTATCGAATTTGAATTGTGTGGCCCCAAAGAGGGCGTATCGATGCATAGCGTTGCCCATTTGAATGCCGTTCTTGTATTGGAGTTGCTGAGACGAGGGTACGGCATTACGGCTTTTTGGGATATGTAATTTCGATTCAAGTTTGCTAATGGCAAGGGATTATTCTGCGAGCGGCTTTCGGTCGATACCAAGGCGCGCGACGGCCCTTGATAATCAGGGTTTGCGGTCATATGGGTAGCCGGAGGCGTAAAGAGCGGACATTCAGACCCGGTGGGCAAAAATGGCAAATATGAGTACTGTTGCTCGGTTAGTCTCATATCATTTGAGAAGTATCTAAGACCAATTGACTGAGTTTTAGTATATTCACCCCCCCCCTAAACACGACAATTCGGGGCTTTATGGAGCTTGAAATCGGTGGGAGCGGGCAATTCAGCGAAATTTTGCTGTTACTAAATTTATGACAGTACTCATATTTGCCATTTTTTGCCCACCGGGTACCGCTAGGGGCTAGTCGAAGCTCCCCCAAACAGCTGGGAATGCGCCGATCGTCTGCATATCTTGTATATGGATGGCTCAGCAAAAGAAGTTGCGGTGAAATAGGGATTGATTTGTGGCCATACGCCAAAAACAGTCCCTATTCCACCGCAACTGATGTGGGCGTCCCTAGTGAGTTGGCTGGTAGCGGGGGCAGTAGCTGATGGCGATGGCGTCGACGCCTACGTGGGTGGCGATGGTGCAGCCGATGGGGCCGGTGCCGGCGTCTACGTAATCCTGACCCGCGAGTGCCTCGTTGACAAGCTCCTGCTCCTCGGCGGCGCCGGTCGTGAGCACGCGCACGCTGGAGCCCGGATACTCGGCCAAAAATGCGAGGCAATCGGCCATGGTGTTGGTAACGATGCGCTTGGCACCGCGGCCCTTTTTTATGGCCTTGATCTCGCCCGATTTCCACTCCGGCGAAACGGCCAGGCGAATGTTGAGCATTTGCGTGAGCTGGCCGGCGAGCTTGGGCGCGCGGCCGTTCTTAACGAGATTCTCGAGCGTGCGGGGAATCAGCAGCAGGTGGGCGTCGGGCAGCGTCGCGCGGATCTGCGCCTCGGTCTCGTCCAGGCTGCGGCCGTCCTCGCGCATGGCCAGCGCGTACTCCACCAGCAGGCCCTCGGCGCCCGAGCCGGTGCGCGAGTCGATGCAGCGCACGTCGAGCTCGTGCGTCTCGGCCGTCAGGCTGGCGTTGGCGTAGCAGGCGGACCACTCGCTGCACAGCGAGATAAAGATGGCGCTATCGTGGCCGTCGGCGCGCACGCGGTCAAAGAGTTCCTTGAACTCGCCGGCACTCGGCTGCGAGGTGTGCGGCAGCTGCTCGGAGCCGGCCATGCGGGCGACGTACTCTTGGGCGGTAATCTGCACCTGGTCGAGCAGGTCCTCGCCCTCGATAATCACATGCAGCGGAATCACGTAAATGCCGAGCTCTTGGGCGCGGGCGGGGGAGATGTCCGACGTGGAGTCGGTTATGATGGCAAAAGACATAATTGCACCTTTCGTTGGGGCGCGACGGCGCCGCCTTCTGAGAGCAAAGTGCGACAAGTATAGTGGAGTCGTTCCACATTTCTAGGTTCAATTGTTGAATAGTCAACAGTTTGAAGTGTCGGTGTGGAAATCGTCAACTGGGGAAGAGGGATGCCGATGGAGGCGCTGGAGATATGCAAACGGCCGGTCGTGCTGTTTGATTTTGATGGCACGGTGGCCGATACGGGTCGGGCGGTGATGACCTCGACGCGCAAGACGCTGGCTGCACGCGGGTTTTCGGAGGCGCAGATGGGTGACCTGCGTCGCATGATCGGGCCGCCCCTGTGGAAGAGTTTTCACGACTTTTATGGCTTCTCCCGCGAGGAGTCGCTTGTGGTGGCCGACGAGTACCGCGCCTTTTTTGACGAGCTGGGACCGGGGGAGTATCCCGTGTTTGACGGGATCCCCGAGCTGCTGGATGGGTTGGTCGCCCAGGGCAAGCGCTTGGCCGTGGCGACGTCGCGCATGGAGGCAAAGTGCGTTGACATGGTGGGAGAGCTGGGACTTTCTCAGTTTGAGGCGGTGGTTGGCATGAATCCGCCGCAGGGGCGCGAGACCAAGGCCGATTCGGTCCGCGACGCGTTGGCGGCCTTGGGTGCGGCCGCGGGCGATGCCGTGATGATCGGCGATCGCTTTAACGACGTCGAGGGCGCGCACGCGATGAGCGTGCCGTGCATTGGTATCTATTCGGGCGCGGCGGCGCCGGGCGAGCACGAGGCGGCGGGTGCCGATGCAGTGGTGCACTCGGTGGCCGAGCTTGCTAAACTTTTCGCTATATAGGTATTTGATGTGAGGGGCGGGCACGCTCGCCGCTCATTGGTAAGGAGGTCGTCCATGAATCAGGTGGAGCAGAGCGTTGCCGAGTATGTCGACGAGGTCTGGGAGGATGTCGTCGCCGATATCGAGCAGCTGGTGAGTTATCCGTCCGTGGCAGTTTCTGCCGATGCGGAGCCCGGCGCGCCGTTTGGCCGCCCGGTCCGTGACGCGCTCGATTGCGCGCTCGGCATCGCGCAGAAGCTCGGCTATCAGACGAGCGACGACGAGGGCTATGTGGGAATCGCCGATATCCCGGGCCGCGGCGACAAACAGCTCGCGACTATCTGCCACGTGGACGTGGTTCCCGCCGGCCCTGGCTGGAACACCGATCCGTTTGCGATGGAGCGCCGCGAGGGCTGGCTGCTCGGTCGCGGCGTGATTGACGACAAGGGCCCGGCGGTATTGTCACTCTACGCCGGCGCCTACTTGCTCAAGCACGGCATTGTTCCGCGCTACACCTTCCGCGCGCTGCTGGGCTGCGATGAGGAAGTGGGCATGTCCGACGTTCACCATTATCTGGAGAACAACGCAGACCCCGACTTTTTGTTTACGCCCGATGCCGAGTTCCCGGTCTGCAATGCCGAGAAGGGCCAGTTTGGGGCGACGTTCGTGAGCCCCAAGATCGACGGCGGGCGCATTGTGTCCTGGAGCGGTGCCGAGGCGAGCAACGCCATTCCGTCGCAGTCTATCTGCGAGCTCGCGATTGCCGCCGATGAGCTGCCGGCGCCGGTCGAGAATGCTGACCGCCTGGAGATCACGGCTCTCGACAATGGTCATGTGCAGATTATCGCCCACGGTATTGGCGGTCACGCCTCGATGCCCGAGGGGACGATCAATGCCGTCGGCCTGATCGTGTCGTATCTGCGCGAGGCCGAGGACGCGTTTGGTGCACGCGACGAGCGCCTGCTGACGCCTGCCGAGCACGAGTTTGTCAAGTTTTTGGCCTTTGTGCATGCGGACGCCTATGGCCGCGGCCTGGGTATCGACGCGACGAGCCCGGCGTTTGGCCCGCTCACCTGCAATCCCGGCGTCATCCGTGTGGTGGATGGCCACATCGAGCAGGTCATCGACGTGCGCTTCCCCGATAGCACCAGTGCCGATACCATCCGCGAGCAGCTCGAGCCGCTCGTGGGCCGTTTTGGTGTGACGTGCCAGCTGGGTCGCGCGAAGGTGCCGTTCTCGGTGTCTGCCGACGATCCGGCCGTGAAGGCGCTTATTGATACCTATAACGAGTTTACGGGCAAGCATGCTGAGCCCTTTGCCATGGGCGGCGGTACGTACGCGCGCAACTTTGCCCGCGCCGTCTCGTTTGGCCCCGAGGAGACCGGCTTGGAGCTGCCCGCATGGGGCGGCCAGATGCACGGCCCCAACGAGTGCGCCAACGAGGAACAGCTCAAGCAAGCGCTCAAGATCTATATCGTGGCCATCTTAAGGCTCAACGAGTTGGAGCTTTAAGGTTTCGCGGTTTCCCAATCTAAGTTGCGGTGGAATAGTTCCTAGAATCGGCTGCCTGACAGCCAAACAGGAACTATTTCACCGCAACTTCTTTTTATCGGTGTAAAAGGCGCGCCACGCTAAATGCCGGGATTGTTATTCGTTTGTAAAGGCTGAGCCGCGCTTGCGGTAAGGGTCTATCAGATGCCCGTAAGAAACCGCAGCTGGCGCGGCTGCCGTTCGATCGAGGTCGTATCTTTCCAAACAGCAAAGCGGGCAGGGTGCCCGCGAGTCGCATGTATGAAAGGAAGATCATGCTCGATCAGGCTTATTCTCGTCGTCAGTTCCTCGGCCTCGCTGGTGGTCTTGCCAGCATCGTCGGTCTCGGTCTCGTTGGGTGCGGCGGCTCCGGCGCATCCGATGCCGCCGACAAGGGTAGCGCCGCTGCTGCCGAGTCCGTCTCCGGCGAGGTGACCTACGACGGTGCCTCTTCGTTCCAGGCTCTCGTCGAGGCCGCTGCCGAGAAGTTCATGGACGCCAACCCCGACGTCTCCGTCTCCGGCTCGGGTAACGGTTCGGGCAAGGGCCTGACCGCTGTCGCCGCCGGCACCGTCACCATCGGCAACTCCGACGTCTTCGCCGAGACCAAGCTTGAGGCCGATCAAGTCAAGAACCTCGTCGACCACGAGGTCGCCGTCGTGGGCATGGGCCCCGTCGTCTCCAAGAACGTCAAGGTCGACGACCTGTCCCTCGAGCAGCTCAAGGGTATCTTCTCCGGTCAGATTACCAACTGGAAGGAGGTCGGCGGCGACGACGCCACCATCGTCGTCCTCAACCGCAAGGCCGGCTCCGGTACCCGCGCCACCTTCGAGGCCGCCGTCTTTGGCGACGAGACCGTCGACTTTAAGGGCGACGCCGAGCTCGACAAGTCCGGTGACGTCCAGACTCAGATGGGCAGCACCGACAACGCCATCTCCTACCTCGATTTCTCGCACTTTGATGACTCCAAGTTCAACGCCATCAAGGTCGAGGGCGTCGAGCCCAAGAGCAAGAATGTCACCGACGACTCCTTCAAGATCTGGGCTACCGAGCACATGTACTGCGCTAAGGATGCCGACGAGGCCACCAAGGCGTTCCTGGAGTTCATGCTTTCCGATGACGTCCAGGGCAAGCTCGTCGAGGAGCAGGGCTTTATCCCCGTCTCTGCCATGAAGGTCGTCAAGGACGCCAGCGGCAAGGTCTCCGTTAAATAAGTAATCGCCCCGGAAAGGTTTGCAATGGCAAAACAGCTGCCAAAGCGCGACCTTGAGAACGTGGGCCTGGGCGTCACGGGCGCGTGCGTTGCGCTCGTGACGCTTGTCGTTGCCGCGCTCATCTTTATGGTCGCCCAAAAGGGCCTCTCGGCTTTTCTCAAGGACGGCGTTTCGGTCGTCGAGTTCTTCACCGGCACCAAGTGGGACCTGGCCAACACAGCCGAAAGCGGCCTGCCCTACACCGGCGCCCTGCCCCTGATTGTCACCTCGTTTGCGGTCATGGTGCTCTCCACGCTCATCGCGCTGCCCATCGCCATCGGCTCTGCCATCTTTGCGGTCGAGATTCAGCCTAAGTTTGGTTCCAAGGTCTTTCAGCCGCTTATTGAGCTTTTGACCGGCATTCCCTCGGTCGTCTTTGGCCTGATCGGCTTTCACGTTGTCGTCGGCCTTATGAAGAGCGTTTTCCACGTGAGCACGGGCCTGGGCATCTTGCCCGGCGCCATCGTGCTGGCCGTCATGATCCTGCCGACCATGACCACGCTTTCGGTCGATGGCCTGCGCGCCGTGCCCGACAGCTACCGACAGGGCTCGCTCGCGCTGGGTTACACCCGCTGGCAGACCATCTGGCACGTGGTGCTCAAGAGCGCCATGCCGTCGCTCATGACCGCGGTCATCCTTGGCATGACCCGCGCCTTTGGCGAGACGCTCGCCGTGCGCATGGTCATCGGCGGTATCGAGGCCATGCCGACGTCGCTGCTGTCGCCGGCGTCCACCATCACCACCACGCTCACCACGTCTATGGCGGTCTATGCCGAGGGCTCGGCCCAGGACGATGTTCTGTGGGCGCTCGGTCTGCTGCTGATGGGCATGAGCCTCATCTTCATCCTGATTATCCATCTCATTGGCCGCAAGGGGGCGAAGGCTCGTGGCTAGCACGCGCATCCATATCGACGAGGCGAGGCTCGGGCGTGTCCAAAAGCAGGACCGCTTCGCCACGGGCGTGTTGACGGCGATCGTCGCCATAGTCATGCTCATCGTCGTCTCCATGGTGGCCTACATCCTGTTCGAGGGCATCTCGACGCTGTTCAAACCTGGCTTTCTCACGGAGCCGTCGCGCGCCAACGGAACCCAGGGCGGCGTGTTCTACCAGCTGTTCGACTCGTTCTATCTGCTGTTGATCACCCTGGTCATCTCGGTGCCCATCAGTCTGGGCGGAGCGGTCTTCCTGGTTGAGTACGCGCCGAACGGCCCTATCCGCGACATCGCCTCTACCGCCATCGAGACGCTGTCCTCGCTGCCTTCCATCGTCGTCGGCATGTTCGGCTTTCTGGTGTTCTCGGTGCAGCTGGGCTGGAAGTACTCCATCATCTCCGGCGCCGTCGCTCTCACCATGTTCAATATCCCCATCCTGGTGCGCGTGATTCAGCAGGCGCTCGAGGACGTGCCACAGGCCCAGCGCGATGCATGCCTGGCCATGGGCCTTACCCGCTGGGAGGCCACGCTGCACATCCTGATTCCCGAGGCCATGCCCGCCATCGTGACCGGCATCGTGCTTTCGGCCGGCCGCGTCTTTGGCGAGGCCGCGGCGCTGCTCTTTACCTCGGGCATGAGCTCGCCGGTGCGTCTGAACTTCTTGAGCTTTAACCTGTCGAGCCCCACCTGCGCCTGGAACGTGTTCCGCCCCGGTGAGTCGCTCGCCGTGCACATCTACAAGATCTATGGCGAGGGCAGCCCCGAGGCCCAGCAGATCGTTTGGGGCACCGCGGCGCTGCTGATGATTTGCGTGCTGCTGTTTAACGTAGTCGCCCGTATCGTGGGCAAACAACTGGCAAGGAAGATGACGGCCGAATGAGCGAGATAAATGCAACGCCCGCAACTGAGGCGGCATCGTCCGAGACCCAGGACTTTTTGTCGAGCGTGGGGGAGAGCGAGAAGCGCGTGCGCGTGAGCGGCAAGGCCGTGAGCGACGAGGTCGTGCTCTCCACCAAGGACGTCAACGTGTACTATGGCGACCACCATGCACTGCACAATACGTCGCTCGACTTTCACAAGGGCGAGATCACGGCGCTCATCGGGCCTTCGGGCTGCGGTAAGTCGACCTTCTTGCGTAGCCTCAACCTCATGAATCGCGAGATTCGCGGCTGCCGCGTGGAGGGCGAGATCAACTATCGCGGGCGCACCGTGAACACCAAGACCGAAAACACCTACGAGCTGCGCCGTTCCATTGGCATGGTGTTCCAGCAGCCCAACCCGTTCCGCAAGTCCATTCGCGACAACATCACGTTTGCGCCTAAGCGCCACGGCATCACCGACCGTGACGAGCTCGACCGCATGGTCGAGGAAAGCCTGCGCGGCGCGGCGCTTTGGGACGAGGTCAAGGACAAGCTCGACAAGAGCGCCTACGCGCTTTCGGGCGGCCAGCAGCAGCGTCTGTGCATTGCGCGCACGCTGGCGCTCAACCCCGACGTGATCCTGTTTGACGAGCCCTGCTCGGCGCTCGACCCCATCTCGACGTTGGCGATCGAGGACCTTATGTCGTCGATCGTGGCCGAGCGCGCCATCGTCATCGTGACGCACAACATGGAGCAGGCGTCGCGCGTGTCCAACCGCACGGCGTTCTTCTACATGGGCGATATGGTCGAGTACGACGAGACCGACGAGATTTTCCAACGGCCCAAGGATAAGCGGCTGAATGATTACCTCACCGGCATGTTCTCCTAGTCCGGGACATGCTTGAGGCCCGCGGCGGCCACGGTTACCGCGGGACTGATTGGAGAGGTGGGTCATCTCTTGCGGGAGATGGCCCGCCTTTTGCTCTGCGACCGAAACGACCACCACAAAGGGGACAGGCACCTTCGTGGTGGTTTGGGGTGGTGCTCGCTGCTATCATGGACAACGTTGAATTTCTACGAAGGAGCAGGGCATATGGCGATTCTTTTGGGATGCGATTCCGTCAGCCTAGAGTTTCCCACCAAGCATATTTTCGATAGCGTGACGCTCGGCGTGGGCGAGGGCGACCGTATTGGTATCGTCGGCAAAAACGGCGACGGCAAGTCGACGCTGCTGAGCGTGCTTGCCGGTACGCTGGAGCCCGACGATGGCCGCGTGACGCATCGCCGCGGCACCACGATCGGTCTGCTCGGCCAAAAGGACCAACTTGTCGACACCGATACCGTGCATCATGCCGTCGTGGGCGACACGCCCGAGTATGAGTGGGCGTCGAGTCCGCGTACGCGCCAGATCCTCGCCGGTCTCATTAGCGATGTGCCCTGGGAGGGCACGGTGGGCGAGCTTTCGGGCGGTCAGCGCCGTCGCGTGGACCTTGCGCGCCTGCTGATCGGCGACTATGACGTGCTCATGCTCGACGAGCCCACCAACCACCTGGACATGCGCACCATCAACTGGCTCGCGCGCCACTTAAAGGCCCGCTGGCAGCGCGGTCAGGGCGCCATGCTCGTGGTCACGCACGACCGCTGGTTCTTGGACGAGGTCTGCACCAGCATGTGGGAGGTCCACGACGGCCAGGTCGACCCCTTCGAGGGCGGCTACTCGGCATATATCCTTCAGCGCGTAGAGCGCGACCGCATGGCCGCCGTCACCGAGGAGCGCCGCCGCAACATGGCGCGCAAGGAGCTCGCGTGGCTGAGCCGCGGCGCCCAGGCTCGTTCCACCAAGCCCAAGTTTCGCGTTGAGGCTGCTCGCGAGCTGATCGCCGACGTGCCGCCCGTGCGCGACGAGCTGGAGCTCAAGCGCCTCGCCGTGAGCCGCCTAGGCAAGCAGGTCATCGACGTGATCGACGTTGATGCCGGCTATGCGGATACCGACGGCGCGCCCAAGCAGGTGCTCTCCGACGTGACCTGGCTTATCGGCGCGGGCGACCGCTATGGTCTTTTGGGCGAGAACGGCGCCGGCAAGTCGACCTTGCTCGATGTGATTCAGGGCAAGATTGCGCCCACGCGCGGCCGCGTGAAGATTGGCCAGACAGTGCGCTTTGGCGTGCTGTCGCAGCAGCTCGAGGAGCTCGAACCCTACATGGGTGACACGATCCGCGAGGTGCTCGGCAACTATAAGAAGTACTACGTCATCGACGGCAAGGAGACCTCTCCCGAGAAGCTCTGCGAGCGCCTGGGCTTTACGACCCAGCAGCTCTGGAGTCGCATCGGCGATCTTTCGGGCGGCCAGCGCCGTCGCCTGTCGCTGTTGCTGACGATCCTGGACGAGCCCAACGTGCTCATCCTGGACGAGCCCGGTAACGACCTGGATACCGATATGCTGGCGATTGTCGAGGACCTTCTTGACGGCTGGCCGGGCACGCTGATCCTGGTGACGCACGACCGCTTCTTGATGGAGCGCGTGACCGACCAGCAGTGGGCACTGCTCGATGGCCATCTGACGCATATGCCCGGCGGCGTCGACCAGTACCTGCGCCTGTGCAACGCCACGGCCGAGGGCGAGCCCGTGGGTGCGCCGAGCGCCAAGACCGGCACGTTCGATACCGGTGCCGCGGCAGCTGCGACCGAAAAGCCCAAGTCGAGCGGCCAGCCCAATGGCCTTTCCAACGCCGAGCGCCAGAAGCTCCGCCGCGAGGTGAGCTCGCTCGAGCGCAAGATGGAGACGCAGCGCGCCCGCGTGGAGGAGGCCGAGGCCGCCATGGCCCAGGTCGATCCCACTAACTACACGGCGCTGGGCGAGCAGCAGGCAAAGATCGACGAGGTCCACGCCGCCATGGACGAGCTGGAGATGGCGTGGCTTGAGGCGAGCGAAAAGCTCGAGGGCGAGGAGTAGACGAGGATGATCAAAGCCGCGTTTTTCGATATCGACGGCACGCTGCTGAGCTTTAAGACCCACCGGATTCCGGCGTCGGCGCAGCAGGTGCTCGACAGCTTTCATGAGCAGGGGATTGCGTGCGTGATCGCCACGGGTCGCCCGACCTACCAGATGCCGGACTGGCTGTTCGACCTGGGCTGGGATGCGTACATTACGCTTTCAGGCCAGCACTGCTTTGATGCTGAGGGCGTCTACCGTAGCTGCCCGATCGATTCGGACGACGTCGCGGTGATTGTGGACCAGGTGGCGCAGGGGCGCTATGACTCGCTGTGCATGCAGGGCGAGAACTCGTTTGTGAACCGCCTGTCCGAGCGCGTGGTGACGGCCGGCAGCAACGCGGGAATCGTCTACCACGAGGAGCCGTTTGAGCACGCATTTGACGCGCCGGTTTACCAGTTTTGCGCCTTTGTGGATCCGGCTGACGAGCATATCGTGACCGACGCCGTGTCGCATTCGCTCACCACGCGCTGGTGCGACCTGTTCTGCGACATTATTCCCGCTAACGGCGGCAAGGACCTGGGTGTCGCGGCGACGCTCGAGCGGCTTGGTATCGACGCGAGCGAGGCGATTGCCTTTGGCGACGGCGAGAACGACCTGTCGATGTTTGCCGCCGTGGGCACGAGCGTGGCCATGGGCAACGCACAGGACGCGGTGAAAGCTGCGGCGACCTATGTGACGACTGCCGTGGACGACGACGGCATCTACAACGCTGCGAAGCACTTTGGATTGATGTAACTGCGGGTCGGCACCCGGCGCCTGGGGACACTCCTTGTGGGGCGTCCCCATTTTGTTTTCGTCCCGCACGTTTTGTGAAACACGGCTAACTTTTAGACAAAGTAGTAAGACATGGGCAACTTTTGCGGTAAAGTTAGCCGTGGAAAGTATCCAAAGGCTAACTAGCAATCATCGCGAAAGGCGGCCCATGGCCCTACGTGAATCCGGAGAAGACTATCTCGAATCGATCTACGTTCTGTCGGAACGTCAGGGCATCGTGCGCTCGATTGACGTTGCGGAGTACCTCGGCGTAACTAAGGCGAGCGTTTCCAAGGCCATGGCGACGTTGGAAAGCAACGGCTATGTCGAAATGGGCAAACGAGATGTTCATCTGACAAAGCGGGGGCTGGAGGTCGCTCGTCAAATGTGGGAGCGTCACTGCTTTTTCGTGGGGCTGCTAGAGGACGCGGGTGTTTCGGCTGAGGTCGCGTCGCAAGAGGGCTGCCACATGGAGCACTGCCTGAGTGAGGAGAGCTTTGAAAAGCTAAGGGCGATGCTGGGACGGGAAGATGCGGCGGGCCCAACAACGGAAGCCTAACTGACTTACAGTGGCGCGGAGTTCGCGCAAAGCGCGAACCAGCGACCGGGACCAGTAGCCCCGCCAACCAAGTCCAACTCAGACAAGGAACCCCGCCAGCAAGCGATGCCCAAGAACCTTCAGCTGTGTCAATGCAGGCCGGGACCGGGTTTGGTTTTGAAAACACTCCGCAGCGCGAGGCCCGTCTTTCCGTTGCTCCGCAGGAGCAGGAAAGACGGGCCTCATGCGCGAGGACGTTTTCAAAACCAAGCCCGGCCCCGACCGGAGGGACCACGAGTGCTACAGGTTCTTGACACCCATCGCGCGCATGGCGTTCAGGATGGCGATGATCGCCACGCCCACGTCGCCGAACACAGCAAGCCACATGTTAGCGATGCCCAGCGCTGCCAGCACAAGTATCAGCAGCTTAATGCCCAGCGCAAAGATGATGTTCTGCCAAACAATCGCCATGGTCTTGCGCGCCACGCGGATCGCGCGGGAAATGTTGGACGGCTTGTCATCCATGAGCACCACGTCGGCGGCCTCAATCGCGGCGTCGGAACCCATAGCGCCCATGGCAATGCCCACATCGGCGCGCGTAAGCACAGGTGCGTCGTTGATACCGTCGCCGACAAAGGCGAGCTTGCCCTTGCCGCTTTCGGCCGCGAGCAACGCCTCAACACGCTCGACCTTATCGCCCGGCAGCAGCTGCGCGTGGAACTCGTCGAGACTGAGTTGCTTGGCCACAGACGCCGCAACCTCCTCGCGGTCGCCCGTGAGCATGACGGTGCGCTTGACGCCGGCGGCGTGCAGGTCGCTGATCGTCTGCTCGGCATCGGCCTTGACGGTGTCGGCAATTACAATGTGGCCGGCATAGATGCCATCGACCAGCACGTGAAGGATCGTACCGACGACCTCGCAATCGGGCGCTTCGACTCCGGTCGCGGCGAGCATTTTTGCGTTGCCAACGACGACGTGCTTGCCGTCGATGGTTGCCGTCACGCCGTGGCCCGCGTCGTTGGCGGAGTTGCTAACGCGCTTGGGGTCGACCTCGCCCTGGTAGGCGACACGCACGGACTGCGCGATGGGGTGATCGGAGAACGACTCCGCAAGAGCTGCGACTTCAAGCAGCGACTGCTCGGTGTAGCCAGCCTCGGGGTGTACCGCCACGACCGAAAACGTGCCGTTGGTGAGCGTGCCGGTCTTGTCAAAGACGACGGTGTCCACATCGGCGAGCGTCTCGAGGTAGTTGGAGCCCTTGATGAGGACGCCCAGCTTGGATGCGCCGCCAATGCCGCCAAAGAAGCTGAGCGGGACGCTAATCACGAGCGCGCACGGGCAGCTGACGACCAGGAAGGTCAGGCCGCGCAGGATCCAGTCGGACCAGGCGCCGGTGACCAAGCCGCCGCCGAGCGCGAGTACCGCGGCAGCGCCGGTGACGGCGGGCGTGTAGACGCGGGCGAAGCGCGTGATAAAGTTCTCAGTGCGCGCCTTCTTTTCGCTGGCATTTTCCACGAGCTCCAGGACGCGTGCGACGGTGGACTCGCCAAAGGGCTTGGTGGTGCGCACGTGGATGAGCCCCGTCATGTTGATGCAGCCGCTGATGATATCGTCTCCGGTTTTGGCCGGGCGGGGGACCGACTCACCGGTAAGGGCGGCGGTGTCGAGCTGGGTTTCGCCCTCGACGATGACGCCGTCGATAGGCACGCGCTCGCCGGGCTTGACCACGATCACGGTGCCGACCGCGATGTCATCGGGGAAGACCTGCTCGAGTGTGCCGTCGGGCTGCTCGACGTTAGCGTAGTCGGGCGCGATGTCCATCATGGCACTGATCGACTTGCGGCTCTTGCCCACGGCGTACGCCTGAAACAGCTCGCCGACCTGGTAGAACAGCATGACGGCGGCGCCTTCGGCCATGTGCGGGTCGGTATCGGGGAAGAGCACCATGGCAAACGCGCCGATGGTCGCGACGGCCATGAGGAAGCTCTCGTCGAAGGCCTTGCCGCGGCGGATGTTGTTGAACGCCTTCTGGAGCACGTCGTAGCCGGCAATTAGGAACGGCACCAGGAACAGCACGAAGCTGGCGTAGATGTCACCCGGGGTACCGAATGCGGCGGTAAGGGCACCGAGTTCGTCGAGGGCATACACCACCGCAAAAATGCCCAGTGCTACCAGGATGCGGTTGCGCTTATGCTCGAGTGATTCTTTTTTCTTGCGCTTCTTCTTTTTCTTTTTGGGGTCGGCGGTGGCCATGACTCGTATCCTCCCATTTGAATGTATGAACACCCGCTCATATAATTTCGCGAGCAAAGGCCGCGGCAAGCGCGGCCTTGCGGGTTGGCGTAAACTTGGGCTAGAGAATGATCTCGCAGTCCGGCTCGGCGTCGGCGGTGAACTCCACAACGCGGTCGAGGACCTCGTCGAACTCGGCTTCATCGGCCTCGAGCGTCAACTTCTGGGTCATAAAGTTGACGGACACGGATTTGACGCCCTCGAGCTTGGCCAGCTCGTCCTGAAGCTCGCGCGCACAGTTGGCGCAGTCGATCTCATCGAGCTTAAACTGCTTTTTCATGGTGGGTTCCTTTCCCTGTATTTGCGGCTTGGGTGCAGGCCGCGCTGGTACCGTGGTTGGCTGCTATTCGCAGATGTGGCTCATGCCCTGGTTGAGCATGGTGTAGACGTGGTCGTCGGCGAGCGAGTAGAGGATATTGCGCCCGTCGCGCCGGAATTTAACCAGGTGCGACTGCTTGAGTGTGCGCAGCTGGTGCGATACTGCCGACTGCGAGGTTTCGGTCGCTTCGGCGATGTCTGCCACGCAGAGCTCGCGGCCCATGAGGGCGTAAAGGATCTTGATACGCGTGGTGTCGCTGAAGACCTTGAACAGGTCGGCGAGGTCGTAGAGAAGTTCCTCGTCGGGAAGGTCCTCGGGCGAGCAGGTGGTGGGGATCGCGGGTTCGGTGGCCTCGATGTCGGGTTTCGTTTCATCAACGCGGATGCTCATTGCAATATCCTTTCATATGAACATGCGCTCATATAACTTGCTTCCGATTATATGAGTATATGTTCATATGTCAATGACGTTCAGGTAATTCGTTGCACAAAATGATGGGGAATAGTGGACGAGATCCCGGACTGAGCGGTTTTGATAGCCGATGCCGGGGTGGGTGCCCCTGAGCCGTGCAAAAATTGGAGTATTCTGCAACGATAGGGGGTCCGTTAATTTATTGCAGGCCATATAATGCAGTTCAAGAGTTATCTTAGGGTGTTAATCCGATGAGTTCTTCCTCAAATGTTGCCTAACGCTCTAACGCAAGAGTGATTTCGCTTCACATTTGGATCCACTCGAGGGTGATAGACACCCGGCTCTGCTGAATACTCGCAATTTTGCACGTCGCTAAGGTGCCCACCTTGTTAGCCGGTCTAGCTTCCGGCCCCGAAGATCCTGCCCTCGGGCGCGAGGCTGCTTGTTTGGGCAAATGATGGGCTGTCGGATTCGACTGTCTGCATGTCATCGATTGCCGGAGCCTCGTTAATCGTCGGATCGTCCAATGTGATGCCTTCGAGCATTGCTTTTTCGAGGTCGATTCGTTGGCGCTCTTCGGAATCCTGGCGAAGCTCCTCCTGGATTCGTTTCTTCTCCTCAATAAACCTTCTGAGTACAAACTGTCTCAGGTCTTCTTGCATGATTTGAAAGTCTTTTGGCAGACGCGAGGGGCGTATGCCCTCTTTTC
This sequence comes from Collinsella sp., assembly GCA_036298225.1. GTDB lineage: Bacteria > Actinomycetota > Coriobacteriia > Coriobacteriales > Coriobacteriaceae > Collinsella. The sequence goes on along the minus strand of JAXJJM010000025.1, from coordinate 65,646 downwards.
GTTGGATCGCCTCCATGACCCTAACGAAAGCGCTGGCATGCATAAAGGAATAACGACTGACGGTGATGATTCCGTATCCCATGGACGCAAGCGCATTCTTGCGCTCCTCATCAATGGCGCGGTCTTCTTCCGCGTCATGATAAAACCCGTTGTATTCAATGTCTGTGCGAGATTTCTTTAGATACGCATCCATAAAGAACTTATTGCGTCTCGTGAGATTCTTTGCGGCGGCGGTGACCTGCACCTCGTAATCGGTCTCAATTCCCTTAATACCAAGCCCTCCTTCGCTTTTGGGCAGCGTCAGCATCATGACAAAGGCCGTTTCCATAGGAGACCGGCATCCGTCGCGCACACATTGGATCGCCTTTCGGGCAAGGGCCAGACCGTCGCATCTGGTAATGGAATTAAAGAACTGTTTTAACCTCTCGGTCGAGGTGAGCGCGAAATGCTCGTTATGCGAGGTGGAAGAGCCGGCTCCAAGGGAGTAAACGCCGCACAATTCAAAGTAGTACTCCACCAGTTCGCGAAAAGGGAGATGGGTGGCGGCCTGAAGCGCGCAAATCTCAACGCCAACAATGAAGATGCCATCTTTGAGCTCTATAAAGCGTGAGTTCGAGAATCGTTTTGACGTAACGTGGCATTGACAGTTCATTGCGTAGCGCGCATTCCTGCGATCAAACACCATCACCTCGAGGGAATCATTTGCGTCGAGGGAAACATCATGTTTGGTGAGCCATTCTGCGGCTGCGTCAAGGAGCGTTCCGGTGGGACATGATCCGTAAATCGCGGCAGGGTTACAGGGCTCGGTGTCTTTCGCAGACGCCGAATACGCGGCCTGGTAGACCGCTTTTGCAGTGGTATGTGACAATACGATACTCATGGTATATATCGTGTCAGCTAATGCCGTGTTGATGGCGCTGAGTGGAAAAGCCGTTTTAGAGGTCTAACCAAATGCTGTCCAAAAGCTTGACGCAATTATGGGTTGGTATGCCCTAAATAAAAGTTTTCGCAGCTTAGCTATGGCATATAAATACTCAATTGCTGCACATTTGATACCGATGCATCACCATCCGACAACGAATTACGTGTCGGGAATTGGCCGATTCGTTCAAAATGGGGGTTCAGAATTTGTGATGGCAGATCTATCTGTGGAACGTAGGGCGGCCCCGCTGCTGTGTTTCCCGCTGCGAGGCCGCTCGTGAGTAAGCAGCGTTTGTCGCAGGTGTTGCTATTTCGCGAACAGGTTCTTGAGGTTGAACTCGGCCTGTACCGTGCGGAGCATGAGGTCGGTGTCGTCCAAACCCAGATGCTGCTCGTTGGCGTCGGCGGCGAGGGTTCCACGGCGGCGCGCCCAGTTCTCGAGCGCGGCGGGCGCGGATTCGCGGGGGAGCAAGCGGACGTCGGCATCCAGGCTGCGGCAGATCTGGCGCGAGTCGATGACGATGATCTTGCCGGCGCGGCGTGCCTCGGCGTAACCGTCCAGGTGGATCTTGAACCAACTGTCCTCAAAGGCGGCGTTGTGCGCCATGTACGGGTACTTCTTCATAAGCTTGAGCAGCTGCTTCTGCAGTTCCTTGTTCTCGCGGAATGGCTTTTTGCCGTCGATGTCGTCCCAGGTGATGTGGTGGATATTCGACAACGGCACATCCTCGCCGCGGTAGATGTCGGGCAGACCGCAGTAGTGCGCCTCGGCGTCGTGCGGGACGGCGTCGCTGGTGAGCTCCATGATTTCCCAACCCACATTGATGATATAACCGCGCTCGGGTGCACGGCCGGTGGTCTCGATGTCGATACCGAGCACGGTGCCCTGGATGGGCTTGCGGGCGTAGGCCACGCCGAGCGCGTCGCGGTCGCCGCGGATCTCGCGCATGACCGACGCGGCGGTGCGCTTTTGCATCTTGCCGATGGCGGCGCAGGTGTCGGCATCGGACAGGCCGCGCGAAAGCGTCGCGGGCGTCACGTTGCGCAGGCGCGCCTCGCCAATCTGGTCGCACAGGTCGCGGTTGCGGTCAGCCAGGTCGCGCACGGTGGCAAAGTCGAAGCTGGGGTCGCCCTCGGCGGTAAAGTACTCGGTTTCGAGCACCTTAAGGGCCTCCTCGCCCTTCTGGCGCTCGGACTCCATGGCGCCGTGATCGCCATAGATAAACATGGGAATAAACGGCTGGCGCTCGTATTCGAGTGCTTGTGAAACGTTCATATAACTGCTCCTTGGACGGGCCGTGTCGCGCGGCTCGGTGGCATTGAGTTATGGCGAGATGATAGTTTACCATGGGCAACTATTGGCATCGCGCCTAGGACAACTACAATACCCTAGTTGACCGCTAGGACTTTTACAATGCTGCCGAAAGACATGAAAGGTTCCATCCGTCATGGATTTGCTGATTGATATTCTGCTCGACGCCGGCAAGGACACGCTCTCGCTGGCGCCGTTTTTGTTGGTGACGTATCTTGCTCTCGAGACACTTGAGCACGTTGCGGGCGACCGCGTCAACGGCGCTATCAAGCGCGCCGGCGCTGCGGGTCCCGTGGCTGGCTCGCTGCTGGGCATTGTGCCGCAGTGCGGATTTTCGGCCATGGCAGCAACGCTGTACGCCGGCCGTGTCGTGACGCTGGGCACGCTGGTCGCCGTGTTCCTCTCGACCTCCGATGAGATGCTGCCGCTGTTGCTCGCCGAGCAGGTGCCCGTGCAGACCATGGCGATGCTTTTGGCTTCGAAGGCACTGATCGCGCTGGTCACGGGCTTTATCGTGGACGCGGCTATCCGCGGCCTTCGTCGTAATTCCCGCGCGCATGCGGCGATTCGCCGTACCGTGCTGGGGACCGCTGCCAATCCGGCTCATGTGAACTGCGCGCACGACGATCATACCGGGGGCGACATCATTGATGAAGTGGCCGAGGCGGGCGTGAGCGCCGACCACATCCACGAGTTGTGCGAGCGCGACCATTGCGGTTGCGATGATGATGAAGATGAACACGAGCGCGACCACGGACACAGCCATGACCACGGTCACGCAGGCGAGCATGAGCACCACCACGGCCATGGGCACGACCACGGTCACTCCCACGAAGGTGCGCCCGTCCTGTCGATTATTCGCAGCGCCATCTCGCACACCGTGCAGGTATCGGTATTCATTTTTCTGGTGACGCTGATTCTGGTCGCCGTGCTCGAGACCTTCGGCGAGTCCGCGATCGAGCAGTTCCTGCGTGGCAACGAGACGCTCGCCGTCCTGGGTTCGGCGCTTGTCGGCCTGATCCCCAACTGCTCGGCCAGCGTGGTCATTACGCAGCTGTACCTGGAGGGCGCGCTACAGCTGGCGCCGATGCTCGCCGGCACGCTCATTTCCGCCGGCGTGGGCTATCTTGTCCTGTTCCGCACCAACCGCAGCGCTCGTGAAAACGCCGTGTTCCTGGTCATGATGTACGTCATCGGCGCCGGCTGGGGCCTTATCCTATCCGCCTTCGGCCTCTAAGTAGGCCTAAAAAATGGGCTTCAAATAGCCATGCTCGGCGCCTGCGCAATGCGGCGACGCATGGCATTTTGAAGCCCGTTTTTTGTTGAGCCATGGATTCCGAGCGCTCACACCGCGCAAAACAAAAAGGTAGATTTCCGGGCATGTCCCGAAAATCTACCTTGGTTAGCGCAGCAGCTCGGTGAGGTTGCGCTTAAAGCGGGCCCGGTCTTCGCTGGTAAATGCCGCCGGACCGCGAGTGCGACCGCCGGCGCGGCGCACCTTCTTTTCCTCGTGGCGAATAAACAGTTGCATGTCGATGGTCGCCTTATCGTAGACGCGCCCGCGCACGCCGATGGCGGCGGCATCGCGCCCGAGCACCATGCTCGCCAAGCCAATGTCCTGCGTCACGACTACATCGCCCGCCTGCAGGCGTTCGACAATGGCAAAGTCGGCGCTGTCGGCGCCCACGCTCACATCGAGCGTCGTGACCCAAAATCCGCGTCGCGCATGCTCGACGTCGCGCGGATCGTCGCGGCGAATGTGGCGTTCCAGGTTCTGTGTGCTGTTGCCGGCGATAACGACGGCGACGCCCGCCCGCCGCGCGCAGTCAATCGACTCGCGCGTGACCGGGCAGGCGTCTGCATCAATAAAGAGCGTTCGCGGCATCTAGTGCACCAGTTTGCCAAATTGAATAGCGCGAACAATCAGCGTTACGCCAAACACCAGCAGTGCGGCGCCGCTAAAGATGACGAGCATCTTGGCCGACCACAGCGGATAGATAAACACGAACATGCCGGCGATGATGGAGAGCGCGCCGCTCAGGATGGCGAGGGCACGGTTGGACGAAAGCTCGGACTCCAGAATGGACATGACACCTTCGACGATCCAGCCAAAGCCGGCCACGATAACCACCATCGTGGTGAGCGTCGCGGTCGAGAAGGCCTGGTTGCGCAGGATTATGACGCCGCCCAAGATAATGAGTAGGTTGGAGATGATGCTCGTCACGCGCCAGCCGGTGGGCAGCAGTGGCTCGAAAACAGCGGTAAACAGCCTGATCGCGGCCGTGATCACAAAGTAGAAGCCCAAGACGGTCGTTAGGAAGACGAGGGACTTGGCGGGCGCAAACAGCAGTGCGATGCCGGCGACGAGCGCCAAGACGCCCGTGATGGCGTAAATCCAGCGCACGGCCTTGACGGCCTTGCCTGCCATGCTTTTCTCGTCAAATCCAAACTGGCTCGATTTTTGGTCATCGTTCTTAAAGATGCCCATAATGTCTCCTTTCCGTGCGGCGTAAGCCTTGATCGTTACAACCAGTATCGCCTAAAGGCGCTGGCGTATGGGTCGGGGAGGGCGAAACGTAACCCAAAGGCCCCGAATTTTTTCCGTTGTTCCCCACGTCGCGATTTTCTATTCAACAGGTGTAGAACATTGCAGCCCTGTTCGTTATTGCCTACGTTTTAGGTTAGATTTTCCTAAGAACAATTGCCCGAAATTGGGGGTCCCTATGAACGAAGCAGTTCCCGCAGCGCCGGTAAGCGCTGAGTCGATGGCAAAGCAGGGTTGCGAAAAGCTCGGCTTGGACGCGTTTGATGCGTTGGTTCGCTGCGCCCGCACGTGCCGTCGCTTTGACGAGTCCATGCGCGTGCCGCGTGAGCTTTTGCTTGAGCTGGCGGAGCTGGCGCACCTGACTCCCTGTGGTGCCAATGCTCAGCGTCTGCGTTTTCATGTGGTAAGCGGTGCAGAGGACTGCGCGCGTGTATTTGACGAGCTTGCATGGGCCGGTGCGCTCAAGGATTGGCCGGGTCCCGATGAGGGCGAGCGCCCGACCGGCTACATCGCGATTCTTGCCGAGCGCGCCGTTCCGGGTAAGCCCGCCGCTCCTATTACTGAGGTCGACACGGGCATTGCCGCGCAGACGATGATGCTCGCCGCCCGCAGCGCCACGCCCGAGGTGGCTGCCTGCATGTTCAAGGCCTTTACGCCCCACGCGATCGATGCCATGGGGCTCGATAGCGACAAGTATGAGCTCAAGCTGATCATGGCGTTTGGCGTTCCGGCCGAGACGCAGGTGATCGATGCGATCGATTCCAACCCCGACGGCTCAATTAATTACTGGCGCGACGAGGCGCAGGTGCACCACGTACCCAAGCGCCCGCTTGCCGACGTACTGGTGTAGCTGAGCGTCACCGCGGTGTGATCCGGCGGTAAACCACCACAAAGGTACCTGTCCCCTTTGCGGTGGTGCGAGGGGAGGACGTGTGGCAGATTTGTATTTGGTGCGGCATGGGCAGACTGAGCTCAATGTGCAGAACATTTTGCAGGGTGGGCACGATTCGCCGCTTACGGCGCGCGGGCGCGAGCAGGCGCTGGCGACGCGCGCGGCGTTTGAGGCGCGTGGCGTGACCTTTGACCGTGTGTATTCCTCGCCGTTGGGCCGGGCGCGGCATACGGCTGAGCTAATTGCTGGTGAGGGCTGCTCGATAGAGCTGGTCGATGACCTGCGCGAGTGGCATTTGGGCTCGCTGGAGGGTACATCAAATCGCGAGATGCCGCCGCAGCCCTGGGGTGATTATCCGGTGGCCTTTGGTGGCGAGTCGGAAGTGCAGCTTCAGTCGCGCATGGTCGCGGCGCTGTCCCACATCATGGCCAGGCCGCAGCACGACTGTGTGCTGGCAGTCTCCCACGGCTCTTCCTGCCAGGAGTTTCTTGAGTATGTGACTGGCAGGGGAGAGCTACCCGACAACGGTGCCGTGCTTCATTTTGGCTATTGCGACGGGGCGTTTTCGCTCTTGGGTTGGTAACGAACGAAAGGACCCCTATGAATAAAGATCTGTATCTGGTCCGTCATGGACAGACGATATTCAACCTTAAGCGTATCATTCAGGGGTGGAGTGACTCGCCGCTTACGCAGTTGGGTTGCGACCAGGCGGCGCGCGCCGGCATGTTTATACGTGCGCGTGGCATTGAGCCCGATCATGCCTACACCTCCACGCTTCATCGCACCGAGCAGACTATCGCCAACTTGTGGCCGGGCTTGGCGTACGAGCGCCTGGACGGTCTGCGCGAGTGGTTCTTTGGCGACTTTGAGGCCGAGCGCGTGATGCTTATGCCCGAGCGCCCGTGGCGCGACTTCTATCGCCAGTTTGGCGGCGAGGGCCAGATGCAGGTGCGCGAGCGCATGGTGGCGACGTTGACCGAGCTTATGCAGCGTCCGGACCATACGTGCGTGCTCGCGGTAAGCCATGGCTCTGCCATCAAGGAGTTCATGGACCACGTGAAGGGCGCGGCGGCCGACGAACGCGATCGTGTGCCGGGCAACTGCTCGGTGCTGCATTTCGTGTTTGACGACGAGGCCGGTACGTTTGAGCTGATTGAGATTTTTACGCAGGAGGATTACGCGCGCGAGCTGGGGCTTGAACCGCTTGTGGCTACTGCAGGTCCGCAGCGCGGATAACGCGAGCGCGGCGGCACGGGTCGCCGGCATAACTTCTCGACGCAAAAGGGGCGGAGATGCATGTACCTGCTGCATCTCCGCCTCCTGTTTGTTGAGCTGCCGATTTTTGTGCTGGGCGGTCTGGTCTTGCTAGAACCGCGCGACCTGGTGCGTGAGCAAACCCGTCGGAACTCGCGGCGCGCCGCTGGCGACCTGCGCGGCGGGGAAGAGCACGGCAACGGTAAAGTTGAACGGCTCCTTGCCGGTGTACGTTCCGGCGGAACGGGCCTCATCGGCCAGCAGCTGCGACGCCCCGGTCAGCGCGGCAGCGTAGGCGGGGTCGTCGGCCAGTGCCGGCTCCGGTGCTTGGTCGAGCATAGCGCGGATGGCCCCGACGGCGTCCTCGCGCTTGACCTCCCACGCGCGGTGCGTAATGCCCGCGGGGTCGGTGACGGCGTAGAGCGACGCGCCCTCTTTGGCGGCGCCCAGGATGATATCCATGACGGGCGAGGCCTCGTAGGCGAGCGACACGGGGCGCGGCTGCACCTTGAGCTCGGCGATCGCGCGCGCGGCGGCGGCCACGTCAGCGCTGGCATCGCCCTTGCCACCCGCAAGTACACTCGTCGGGCAGATCGCCACGACACCCGTCACACGTCCCGGCTCGCCCGAGCATTCGTACACGTAATACGCCGCACCCGGGTCCTTGAGCATCAGGCCATCGGCAATGGCTCCGCGCAGAGCATCGTTGCCGCTCAGGATGCTGCCCATTGCGGGCAACGCCTCGAGCACGCGGTCCTGAGCCGGGCGGATGCAGGGAAACGGAAGTGCTTTCATGGGCGGTCCTAACGCACGAGTCGGTTTGTTCGCGGCTTATTATGCCCCAACTTGCCCATTCGCGTCCCAGAGCACGTTATCGGCGAGCGCGATGAGCACGTTCTGGCAGCGAACGATATCGGCGTGGGACACATATTCGTTGGGCTTGTGCGCGAGCGCGAGCGACCCGGGACCGTAACTCATGCAATTGCGGTTACCTGTCTTGCCGGCAATGACGGCGGTGTCGGTGTAGCCGGTAAAGAAGCCGACGGTCGTGTCCGCGTCCGTCACGTCATCGGCGGCACGCTTGAGCGCTGCTAGAAGGGGAGAGTTCGGGTCGCGCTCGATGGCGGGGCGGTCGCCCGTCACGGTGTAGCTGCCATGGCAACCGGGGCCCGCGGCTTCGGCGCCGGCGATGGCCTGCTCTACCATGCGCTTCGCGACGGCCGTATCAGTCGGCGGAGTCAGGCGCATATCGACCCAGACCTTGGCGCGGTCGGGCACGACATAGGGGCGATATCCGCCCTCGATTTGGCCAAACGTGATGGTCGAAGGCCCCAGCTCATCGTGCGCGGGCAGCGCTGCGAACGCATGGCGCAGCGCGCAGACGGCCTCGGCCATGGCGGCGACGGCATCGGCGCCCTTCCAAGGCTGGCTCGCGTGTGCCGTCACGCCAGCCATTTCAATCTCGAACCACGTACGCCCCTTGTGCGCCACCTGGATCTGTCCGTCGGTGGGCTCGGTGTCCAGCACCCATTCGCGCGAACCGACCCAGCCGGCATCGATGGCTGCCTCGGAGCCTCGCATAAAGTCCTCTTCGTCGACCGAGCAGATGAGCGAAAAGCCGCGGCGGGGTAGCGCGCCATCCGCCGCCACGCGCTCGAGCGTATGGACCAGTGCGGCAATGGCGCAGGCCAGGCCACCCTTCATGTCGCAGGCGCCACGGCCATAGAGTTTATCGTCGCGCACAACTGCCCCAAGCGGTGCGATGTCTGCGTCCCAGCCATCGCCCAAGGTGACGGTATCCATGTGGCAGATATAGACCAGCCGCGGCTCGTCGCTTTGGCCCGGCACGGTGACTATAAGGTTGCGGCGCCCGGGCAGCACCTCGAGTTCCTCAACCTGCACGGCATGGAGCGCAGAACTACTAAGTTGTGCCAGCTGCTCCTCAATGAGCCTCTTAATGAAGCGCTCAATTTCATCCTCATACGCGCCCGGGTCTGAGCTGTCGATCCGCACAAGCTCCTGCGCAAGCCGCCAGGCAGAGTCCTCATCAACCATATGCAACCTCACAATCAGTTTGCTTTCCAAACCGATTGTAAGCCTCCTGAGAGATCCGCGACGTGGGCGTGGCATTATTTACCGTTCGCAGGCCGAGCCAGCGCGTTTGCCGTCCGAGCGGGTTCACAAACGACGCAGTGGGTACGTAGCCTTTATGGACGACATGCTGTGCGACATATCTGCCTTTCGGTATCACCGGATACCTCCACAGGTCTTGGCGATAATGCCGGACCTGCCCGATTCTGCGGACGACCAGCGCAGGGAGCGTCTTTGCGAGCACCCGCTCGTCAAGCATTTCCTGGGCACCCCGTTACACGTGTTGGCACAGGGCAGCTGCGGACGTAAGGGCGATCGCATTGTCAGGCATGTTTGGAACGGGGAGAGGCCGTTTGACTCCGTGCGGCAGACAGAGTTTGGCCTCGATGTCGCGTCCCCGCTCTTTACCCTGCTGACCCTGGCTCCTTCGGTCTCAAACGAGCGCCTGATCATGTGCATGTATGAGATGTGCGGCACCTTTGCCGTGTGCAAGATCGCGCCTCAGGTAAAGTCGGCACTTGTGCAGGCATATGGGGGCCAGTGGGGTGACGCACGGTTGGGTTGGGAAAATGTAAAGGATGTCTCGGGGAATCCAACGGACCTGTGGAAACGACCGCCCTTGATCGAGTTCTCTGAACTTACAGAGTACGTCGATAAGATCCCGGGGCTCCGCGGTGCTAAATCGTTCACACGTGCCGCGAAATGCATTACGGGGGTGGCGGCATCGCCGCTTGAGGTCCAGGCTTCGATGCTGTTTGGCCTTACGAGGTTGCGCGGCGGCGAAGGGCTGCGCCTTACCAATAACGTTGAGATTCGTATGACGCGCAGTGCCCGTCTGATTTCGGGGCTTGATAGGCGCTATGCCGATATCCTGCTGGCAAATAAGGACGGCAGCCGAGAGTGCCTGGTTGAATGCCAAGGTAAAGCCATTCATGGATCCATTGAATCCAAGATCTCGGACTCCGATCGAACGACGGCGCTGCAAGCGATGGGATATCCCGTCGTTCTGATGACCTATGGCCAGCTGGCCGACTCTGATGCCTTCCGCGTGGTGATGGAGCTCATTATGTCCTATCTCGATGCGCCACTGAAAGACAAGACGCCTCGGCAGCAGGAGCTCGAACGGCGGCTTCGTGAAGAGATTTTTATCGATTGGGCGGGAATGTAGTCGCGCGGTGGGTAAACGGTAGCGCGAGCTAGAGTTCTGGTCGCAAAAAGGCTTCAGTTTCGCCTTGGAAGGGCATTAAAAATGCTATCTAGAATAAGTTGTTTCGGAAAATGGACAGTCAACTTACATTCGGCATATAGAAATCGATTATTACCCACTAAAGTCCCTGATAAAGTTGTTTATCAAAAGGGGTGCGCTTGGTGATTTGGGTCTTACTGTCGATTATCCGAAAAAACTTGTTCTGGGTATCATTTCTAAAGTCGTCCGGAGCAACGAAATCGGCCCCCGTTTCGTGAAAACGGGGGCCGAATGGGCTTCATGGCCTGTCTGGCAGGCTTGGCGCCGACGCTACTTGATCACGCGCACGCGATACATCGACGGAATCTGCTTAAGCGCCTCAATCGTGCTGCTGTCCAGGTGCTCGTCGGTGTCGAACATGGTGTAGGCGTTCTCGCCGGCAGACTCGTTGGTCATGCGCTGCACGTTGGCGTTGTCCTTGGCCAGGATCGCCGTGATCTGGCCGATCATGTTGGGCACGTTGGCGTGCAGGCAGGCGATGCGGCTCGCGGCGCGCGCCTTGCCCATGCTGCAGGCGGGGTAGTTGACGCTGTGCGCGATGTTGCCGTTTTCCAGGTAATCCTTGAGCTCGCTGATGGCCATGTCGGCGCAGTTGGCTTCGGCTTCGCCGGTGCCGGCGCCCGAATGCGTGGTGATAAACGTGTTGGGCATCTTGACGGTCTTGGGCGTGGCAAAGTCGCAGCTAAACCAGCTGAGCTTGCCCGCGCGCAGGGCGGCGTCGATGGCGTCCTCGTCGACGATGGTCTCGCGCGCGTAGTTGATGAGCACGGCGCCCGGGGCCAGCAGGTTGATCTGCTCGGTGCTAATCATGCCGATGGTGTCGGCCTTGCTGGGCACGTGCACGGTGAGGTAGTCGCAGCCGCGGCAGAGGTCCTCGAGCGTGCCCACGCGCTGCACCTCGCGGCTCAGCACCCATGCGTGTTCGACGGAAATGAACGGATCGTAGCCGTAGACGTCCATGCCCAGATCGACGCAGGCGTTGGCGACCTTGGAGCCCACGTTGCCCAGGCCGATGACGCCGATGCGCTTGCCCTTGAGCTCGCGGCCCACAAAGGCCTTTTTGGCTTTCTCGGCATCGACCTGGATCTCGGGGTCGTCGGCGTTGTCGCGCACCCAGTTCATCGACTGCACTACGCCGCGGCTCGAGAGCACCAGCATGCCCAGGACGAGCTCCTTGACGGCGTTGCTGTTGGCGCCGGGGGAGTTAAAGACGACGACGCCCTTCTTGGCGTACTCCTCGACGGGGATGTTGTTGACGCCGGCGCCGCAGCGGGCGATGGCGCGGATGCCCTCGGGCAGCTCGTAGCCGTGCAGGTCGGTCGAGCGCATCAGGATGGCGTCGGCCTCCTCGGCGGTGCCCACAAACTCGTAGCCCTCGCCAAACTCGACTTTGCCGTCTTTAGTGATGTCGTCGATGGTCTTGATCTTACGCATGGAAAAACTCCTTAGCAGGTTTGTCTAAAACAAGTGGTTTGAAGTGGCTGGTCGGCCCGCGGGTTGCGGGCTAGTTAGATCGCGGACTCAAACTATGCTGCGCTTCGAAGTCCTTCATGTATGTGGCCAGCGCCTGCACGTCCTCCATGGTGACGGCGTTGTACACGCTGGCGCGCATGCCACCGACGAGACGATGGCCCTTGACGTTTTGGATCTGGTGCTCTGCCGCGCCCGCGACAAAGGCGGCGTCGAGGTCGGCATCGCCGGTACGGAACGTGACGTTGGCGATGGAGCGACTGTCTGTCTGCGCGGTGCCGTGGAATAGTTTGCTGTTCTCGAGCAGGTCGTAGAGCAGGTTGGCCTTGGCCCAGTTGCGCTCGGCCATGGCGGCAAGTCCGCCGGTCTGCTCAACCCAACGGAACACCTTGCCGCACACGTATATGCCAAAAGTGTTGGGCGTGTTGAGCATGGAACCCTTGGCGGCCTGGGTCTTAAGGTCCAGGTACTGCGGCGTCTGCGCAAAGGCCGGACCGTCGGCGATCAGGTCGTCGCGCACGATGATCACGGTCACGCCCGCGGCGCCGGCGTTTTTCTGCGCGCCGGCGTAGATGAGTCCGTAGCGCTCGACGTCGAGCGGCTGCGACAAAAAGCAGCTCGAGACATCGGCGACCAGCGGTACGTCGCCGCAATCGGGCAGCTGGTGGAACATGGTGCCAAAGATGGTGTTGTTCTGGCAGATGTAAACGTAGTCGAGCCCGTCGCCCGCGGCCTCGGCGGCAATGCGCGCGTTGATGTCGGCCATGTTGGGAATGTGGTCGAAGTTGGTGTCCTCGGAGTTCGCGAGCAGCACGGCCTCGCCGTACTTGGCGGCCTCTTTGTACGCCTTGTTGGCAAAGTTGCCGGTCACGACGTAGCCGGCGCGGCCGCGGCGCATGAGGTTCATCGGGATGCCCGCAAACTGCAGCGTGGCGCCGCCCTGCAAAAACAGGACGCGGTAGTTGTCGGGGATGCTCAGCAGGCGGCGCAGGGTTGCCTCGGCGTCGTCGATGATCTGCTGGTACATGCTAGATCGATGGCTCATCTCGAGCACGGACATGCCGCAACCGCGGTAGTCCATCATCTCGTCGGCGATCTCGGCGAGCACGCTTGTGGGCAGCGCGGCCGGGCCAGCTGAGAAGTTGTGCACACGTGCCATCCTCTAGTTCCCCCTCGTAGTCGTTTGAACGTTCGGGATACTTTAGCACAGTGGAGCGCCAGGCGCGACCGCATCACGGTAAAACTCGACTGCGCCGCTATGATTTACAGGATGGTTACATGGGGGAGGGCTTATCTCGAGGCTCGCATCCGATCCGCCTCGGCCTTCGCTTGTTTCCAGGGGCGCACACGACCGCTGGTGAGGTCGTCGTAACCATGAGCGATGGTACGTTGAATGTGATCTTCGCGTTCCTGAATGGTAGTTAGCGCGCGCGTCTGATCGGAAATAGGCTTTACGACAGGCATATGAAACTCCTTACATAGAATCATATGTAGAACTCTATGTTGAGTGTAGCGAAGGGTGGCGTTGGGCGTGTGCGTGCCTGCATTCGTAAGCGCGGTTGTCTGGCAAGTATGATTTGGGGCGACCTCGTTAAAGTTTCTAAGCTGCGAAAATGACCGTTAACCGGATTAAATTTTGTTGCTCAACATTTGACACTCTGGGCGTGGTAACTTTTTTACCAACAGGTATGATTATTGTCATGTGCGCCGCGCCTGCCTGCCGGGTTGCGGCGCACTTGTGACAGCCTTTGACACCCTTGGAGCGTGTACTGTGGATGTAACCACAAAAAGCGTTCGGGGGGGGGGTGCTCACCCGCGAGCAATTCCTCCCGCATGAGATGCGCATCGTCGCTGCCCTTCGTATGCGGGGCGCAAGCGACGAGCAGGTCATTGTACGCGTAAAGAGCGAGAACCTCTTTCAATATCCCACGGAGCGCATGGTCGCCAACCGCGCAACCGTGTGCCTTCGCCGCCTTGACGCCATGGTGCCCACGGACGCCGTATGCGCCGCGCGCGGCATCGACCCCAAAACCGCCGTCGAGGCTGCGTCATCCCTAACCAGGCTCATGGCATCCGGCACTCCAACGCAGGCGGACCAGGCCATCTTCTACAGCATGATCTGCCGCTACGATATCGTGCGCGAGCTGGTGCTCGTCGAGGTAGGGGAGCGCCTACAAAACTTCGATTATGCCTTTACGGCGGTTGACCTCAACGCCTTTATGACACGCTTTACCACGGAGTATCCGGACGCGGCCCGCTGGACTGAGGCCACGGTCAAGCGCATTAAGGGCTCGCTCCGCCAGACGCTCCGCCATGCCGGCCTTATCGGCGAGGGCCAGGGCCCGGAGTCCGAGCGCCTGTCACCACTCTTCCTCGATTCCGATGTCGAGCGAGCCTTGGTTCAGCTGGGCGAGCAGCCGCTTATCGCGGCCCTTACCGGCAGGGCGGTGATGTAGCGTGGCTCCCGTCAAAAGCGCCGTCGACCCTGTTATCACCCCGGCGACCGATCTCACCACCAATATCGGCATCCATTCCCGCAAGAGCGTCGTGGCGGCGCATGCCCGCTCCGAGCGCGCCTGTCAGGAATTTGAGCGCCGTGCGCAGCTTCTGCGCGAGTGCCTGTGCAGCGAGGACTTTTTGGCCAACAAGGGCATAGGCAATGAGATCGGCTTCCACACTTTTTGCTATGACCCCGCGCTGGAGTTTGAGGCGCGTGCATTATTTGACACCCTTTCATGCGATGCCGAGGCCGACAAGCTTCCGTGCACGCTCAAGGTCGTGAACCTTTACGACGCCGTGCTGGCAATTCTCGAAAAGCGCCGTGTCCTCAAGGCTATCCCGCGCCAAGAGGAGCGCCGCGGTACCCAGCGCGTGCTCGAGGACGTGGCCAAGTTCGCCTCGCCCGAGAAAGTTGCCGCGTACATCCTTGAGCAGACCGAGCCGTTCGCGCCCGGAGACGTCATTCTCCTCACCGGTGCAGGTGAGGTCTTCCCGTTCTTTCGCATGCACACGCTTCTCCACTGCATGCTTGCGGATTTTGATGAGGTGCCTGTGGTCGCCGCCTATCCGGGCAGTTTCAACGGCTCTTCTTTCCAGCTCTTTAACCGTCTGCCGGCCGACAACTACTACCGCGCCATCGATATCTCGTAAGCACGGCTCCCCGCAGGCATGTCCCTGCCGCCGGTAACAACCCTATGCCATAACGTTCCCAAACCCAAAGGAGCACCCATGGACAACACAATCATTCGCGACCTCTTTGCAAAAGACCTTAACCGCTCCATCAACGGCGTGGTCAAGGTCCAGGATTCAAAAGATGGGTCCATCCGCCAAGAGCTTGACGAGTACGTGGTGACGCGCGAGTTGCAGAGGCACTTTGCCACGTTCTTCAAGGCCTACGGCGATGCCATCGATGCGCGCACCGACAAGATCGGCGTGTGGATCAGTGGTTTCTTCGGTTCTGGTAAATCGCACTTCCTCAAGATGCTGAGCTACCTGCTCGAGAATCGCCAGATCGGCGGTAAGAGCGCCATCCGCTACTTTGACGGCAAGATCGTCGACCCCATGGTCGCGGCTGCCATGGAGCGCGCCTGCTCGGTGCCCACGCAGGCCATCCTCTTTAACATCGATAGCAAGGCGGGCCAGTGGAAGCAGGGCGATACGGCTCCCACGGCGCTGCTTCGCGGCTTTGAGCGCATGTTCTACGAGGCGCGCGGCTTCTACGGCGAGGACCTCAAGCTTGCAAAGCTCGAGGACTACATCGATTCCCTGGGCAAGACCCAGGAGTTCCGCGAGGCCTTTGAGCGCGTGAACGGCGAGTCCTGGCTCCAGACCCGCGACACCTACAGCTACTTTGAGGACGACGTGGTCGAGGTGCTGCAGAGCGTGCTCGGCATGAGCGAAAAGGCCGCATGGAACTGGCTCGAGGGTTCTGAGGACGAGGTTTTGGCCCCCGATGTCTTTGCCAAAAAGGTCAAGGACTACGTAGACGCTCAGGCAGCGGCCCACGGCGGCAACTTCCGTTTGCTCTTTATGGTCGACGAGGTGGGTCAGTTTATTACAAACGACAAGGACCCAAGCCTTATGCTGAGCCTTCAGACCATCGTCGAGGAGCTGGGTGCCGCCTGCGGTGGCCGCGTGTGGGTGATGGTTACGAGCCAGGAGGCCATCGACAACCTGAGCCTGCCCGTGGGCAACGACTTTTCAAAGATCCAGGGCCGCTTCAATACCCGCCTTTCGCTCTCCAGCTCCAGCGTGGACGAGGTCATCCAGCGCCGTGTGCTCGAGAAGACCGCGCCGGCGGCCGATATGCTTGCACAGGTCTACGAGCAAGACGCCGCCGTGCTTAAAAACAACTTTACCTTTGAGGGTGGCTCGCGTTCCGACCTTGCCGGCTACGCCAACTCCAAGGATTTTGTGGCCAGCTACCCGTTTGTGGGCTACCAGTTTAAGCTCCTGCCCGACGTGATGACCGAGGTGCGCAAGCACGGTGTCAAGGCCAAGCATATGTCAACGGGCGAGCGCTCCATGCTGAGCGCGTTCCAGGAGAGCGCTCAGGCCATCCAGTATGACCAGACCGGTGCACTCGTGCCGTTCTGGTGCTTCTTCGACACTATCTCCAAAGACCTTGAGCACGGCATCAACCAGGTGGTCGACCGCGCGGTCCGTGCGGCCGAGGACGCAAAGGGCCTTGAACCCTACGACGTTCAGGTGCTCAAGCTCCTGTACCTGATTCGTTACATCGGCTACGTTAAGGCCACGGTCGAGAACATCTCCATCTTCATGATAGACGGCCTCGACGTGGACAAGCGCGCCCTTAAGGACCGCGTCAAGGAATCCCTCTCCCGCCTGGAACACGAGAACTACGTGGCGCGCCAGGGCGATATCTACAGCTTCCTTACCGACGAGGAACAAGAAATCGCACAGGAGATTGCACGGACCCCGATCGACAACGCGAAGGTGATTGAGTACATCAAGAAGCGCCTGTTCGAAAGCATTTACACTACGCGCAAGCTCAATCGCGGGACCAACGACTTCCCCTTTGACCGCTACGTGGATGGCTCGATTCATGGATCCAACATGGGCGGCATGGAACTTTCCGTGGTGACCATGGCCAGCGATCTGGGCCGTTCGGACGATGCCGAGCTGGCATTGAAATCCGTGGATAAGGCCATCGTGGCCTTGAGCGACGAGGTGGATTATTGGGCCCCACTCGTCAACGCCGCCAAGATTCGCAAGTACGCCAAGACGCGAAATCTCCAGGAGCTTCAGCCGAGTACGCGCCAGATCGTCGAGTCCAAGATGCGCGAGGCGGCCTATAACGAGAAAGAGGCCGATACCCTTTTGAGCGAGGCCGTGCTCCATGCACGTTGCGCGGTCGACGGCCGCATTGTTGAGGTCCGCGCGGCCAAACCCGCTCAGGTCTTTGAGCAAGTGCTGGCGCAGCTGTGCGATGTGGTCTTTGAAAAGGCCGACTATATCGGCGTGCCGGTCACGAGCGATTCTGATATTCGCTCCACTCTGGCTGGCAACGTTCAAGTGGGGCTCGCTGGCATGGACGCGGGTAACACGCGTGCGCTCAAGGAGGTCGAGGACTACCTCAAAGTGCAGCACCAGCGCCACCTGGATACCGCTATGGGCGATATCCAGCGCCAGTACCAGAAAAGGCCCTTTGGCTGGCGCGAGGTCGACATCGCAAATGTGGTGGCGCAGCTTGTGGTGGAGCAGCGCGCGCAGGTGCTGTTTGGCGGCCAGACGGTTCAAGCCGGCGACAGCCGCATGGTGGCGCTCCTGCGCAAGGATGCCGATAAGGCCCAGGTGCGCTTGCGCATGCGCATGAGCGACCGGTTGCTACGCGCCGCGGGCGAACTCATGTGTGACCTGTTTGATCTCAAGACCGTGCCCTCCAACGAGGATAAGCTCGTGGCCGAGCTCAAAGAGCGCCTTGAGGGCTTGCGCGAGGCGTGCCTCGCCATGGCACGCGACTACTACACGGGCATCAAGCCGGCCTACCCGTATCCCGGTGAGGACGAGTGCGAGAAGATGCGCTCGGAGGTGGCCGACGTCCTTAAGGACCAGAACGAGGCCGAGGCGTTCTTGACCACGTACACCAAGCACGAGGAGCGTTTGCTCGATGCCAAGGAAGACTTTGACAAGGTGGTTGAGTTCTTCGAGTCCAATCAACGAACAGCGTTTGACCACGCCAGGGATTTCTTGAACCGCACCGAGGGTATCGAGTATGCCTCCGATGACATTCCCGGTGCGGTGGAGAACGTGGCAAAGGTTCGTGAGATCCTCAAAGATCCCAAGCCCTACGGCCGTATTAAAGACCTGCAGCCGCTTATGGATCCCGTCGAGGATGACATGAAAAAGCTGTTGGGCATCCGCCGCAATGAGTTTTTGTGTCGCATCGAGAGCGATCTGCAAGACCTGCGGGCGCAGGCCGAGAGTCAAAAGGGCTTTGTCAATCAGGCCAAGGACGCCATAGCAGACGCCGGCACTAAATACGAGTCGTTCAAAAACCGTGCCCACAGCGCTCAAAGTCTCAACGAACTGAGCGTTGTTGCAACTAACTGGGGCGACTGGCTCAGTGCGGCGGCCAACGAGATGTACGACGCTGTGGATGAGGCCCGCGTGCGTATGGACAACGAGCGCCGCACCACCGAGGTCATGAGTACGGGCGAGGTGGTCAAGAAGGTCTCCAACAAGGGCGTCGCATCGTCTGCTCCCGTGCCCGCGCCCAAGCCCCAGCGCAAGATCAAGACTGTGCGCCGCGCCGATCTGGTCAAGCCGAGTCGTCTCTTGTCCGCAGAGGACGTGGAGCGCTACGTGGACGACCTGCGCTCCCGCCTTATGCAGGCGCTCGCTGCAAACGACGAGATCCGTATCAACTAACCCGCGGAGCCACCGGTGCCAAAGCGCGCACCGGTGGCTTATGGCGTTTAGAAAGGCTCATCAACCATGAACGATTCTGCTCTTAAGAGCTTCTGCACCTGGGCCCGTACGGAGCTCATCAAAGGCGTGGAGGCGCAGATGGTGCGCTACGGCATCACCGAACCTGCACCCGCGCCCGTTGGGTCCGAGACCGTCAACGGCCTGCCCCTAAGTCCGGCTGAGATTGAGCAACGCGACGAACTGCTGCGCATGCAGGCAGAGGTGGGTCACGAGGCGCTGCACGACCGTGCGGCCTACACCTGGTTCAACCGCATCGTGGCCATTCGCTTCATGGATGCATGCGGATGGCTTCCCAGCCGTATGCGCATGCTAAGTCGCGCGGACGGCAGCCATGGCAGCGAGGCCGTGGAGAACGCACTGGACGTGGAAATAACGACGGCCGATACCGATCGCATAGCCGAGCTCAAGATGGCGGGCTTGGATGAACCGTTGTGGCGCTACCTGTTTGTTGCTCAGTGCGAGGAGCTTGCCGATTGCCTGCCGGGCGTCTTTGAACGCGTGGGCGGAGCCATGGAGCTGCTGTTGCCCCAGGGCCTCATGATGGCTGACAGTGTGGTGGGCAAACTCAATGCCGTCCTCACTGACGAGGACTGGCGCGAGGGCGTAACCGTTCTGGGCTGGATGTATCAGTACTACAATGCCGACGTTAAAGACGAGTTCTTCAAGTCCAAGCGCAAGGCAGCAGCGGCGGACATCGCGACCGCCACGCAGCTCTTCACCCCCGAGTGGATCGTGCGCTATATGGTCGAGAACTCGCTCGGCCGTCTGTGGATGCTCAACAATCCGGGGAGTTTGCTACGCGAGCGCATGGAGTATTACATCGAGCCCGATGCTGAGCACGAGGACTTCATTCGCATTTCGAGTCCCGAGGAGATAACCCTCTGCGACCCCGCATGCGGCTCGGGCCATATCTTGGTCTATGCGTTTGAGCTGCTCTTCCATATGTACGAGGAGCGCGGCTATCGTGAGCGCGAGATTCCCGAGCTCATTCTTACTAAAAACCTTGCAGGTATGGAAATCGATTCCCGCGCGGCACAGATCGCGGAGCTGGCGCTTGCCATGTGCGCCCGCGAGCACGACCGTCGCTTCTTTAGGCGTGGCATTCGCGCCGACGTTACCGTGCTCTCGAGCATCCCGCTGGGGGAGGACGAGCTGCCGGGTAACAAGAAGCTCGCCGAGGAGCTGAGTCATTTGGGCGAGATCGGTTCGCTGCTCAATCCCTCAGAGGACGAGATCGACGAGCTCAAGGCTGCCGCCGCGAGTTGTTCCGATGACCTTTTTGCCGCTACGGCCAAAACTAAGCTCGAAAGCGCTGCCGCCATCTGCGAGAAGCTGTCCCGTCGTTTTACCTGCACCGTTGCGAATCCTCCGTATATGGGCAGCAGCAGCTTTAATCCATTCATGAGCAAGTGGATCAAGAAGAACTACCCCGACGTGAAGAGCGACCTCTGCACGTGCTTTATCGAGCGCGGTTTTAACCTTGTCGAGGATAAGGGCTACGCCGCAATGGTTACCATGCAGAGTTGGATGTTCCTGGGCAGCTTTGAGAAGATGCGCGCCAAGGTTATCGACAACAAGACAATCGTTTCCATGGCCCATCTGGGACCTCGCGCGTTCGATGCCATCGGTGGTGAGGTCGTCAATGTGACTGCCGGTGTCATCTACAATGGCCGCGCGGCATGCGAGGGTGCCTATGTTCGCCTCGTCGACATCAACGGCAGCGAGGCGAAGCGTCTCAAGTTGCTCGAGGCGATCCGAAACCCCGACTGCGGCTGGTTCTATCGCCGCGACGCCGACACCTTCAAGCAAATCCCCGGCACCCCCATAGCCTACTGGGCCAGTGACGCTCTTCTGGATGCGTTTGGAAACGCAAAACAGCTCAGTGAGCATGGCAAGCCGCGCCAAGGGCTTGCTACTGGCGAGAACGCTCGTTTCGTTCGCGAGTGGTGGGAAGTCGATGATTGCAAGAGCGTCTATTCCTGTGGATCTATTCAAGAGTCGATTGAAAGCGCTTGCAAGTGGTTCCCCTACAACAAGGGCGGCGATTTCCGCAAATGGTACGGAAATAATAGCTCAGTTGTTAACTGGGAGAATGACGGACAGGAGATCCGTAATTACAAAGACCAGAATGGTAGATTGCTTTCCAGGCCACAGAATACAAACTGCTTCTTTAGCCCATCGATTACCTGGTCGAAGATTTCAAGCGGGTCCATTGCGTTTCGTTTTAAGCCTGCTGGGCATATCTTTGATGTGGCGGGCACGAGCGTTTTTAGCGACGAGGAGTCACTCAAGTATCTCCAGGGAGCTTGTAACAGCTCCGTGATCATGCGTGTCGCAAGCATGCTCTCGCCGACGCTTAATTTCGAGGTAGGCCAAATCGCAACCTACCCGATCATTCAGAACGAGGAACAGGAGCCGTTGGTCAACGACATGGTCGACTCGTGCCGCGAACTATCAAAAACCGATTGGGATTCGTTTGAAACCTCTTGGGATTTCAAACATAACCCTTTGGTGTAGGTGCTGGTTATGGACAAAGCCTGTATATCTTCATTTCATATGTCTCTGCATGAATCTAGCTATTGGACTCCGGATGAGATTTCTTCTATTTGGGATTTCTTTGTGACTAAATCTGTAGCTAACTCTGCCTCTCAAAGAAGAACCGCCTCTGATTATGGATTGAAACAATTGCCATTCGATACTCTTCTTGAGTATGAAGGGGTGCCTTCCGGGAAGCGCGAATTACTTATGGCTGATAATCTTGGAGATGTGATTGAGGAATATGGATTTAAAACAACTGTAAATCAAAAGTCGGCTGATGGAGTTAAACAAGAGATTGAAGCTCCGATTGATATCGTTAGTCCGAGGGTCCTCTGTATTCAACCTTATACAATCTCTGGTCGCAAGGGTCCCGAACCTAAAGACTCAGGTAAAGGAATGACTTTACTAACTCATATCCGCAATTCACTTGCACATGGGTGTACGTATTACTTCCCTAATGGAATGATGCTTCTCGAGGATAAAGCTGGTGGTTCAAGTGGAAAAACGACTGCCATGATGCTTCTGCCTCAAAAGGCGTTTACCGACTGGATAAAGGCGATTGATATTGACGCTCGTTTTTATTTTAAGGACGCTAGCAGAGGCGAATTTGAAAAGCTCATTCATAGAAAGAGCAACAAACACTAGGGAATTAATAAACGACGCGCTTTAATCCGTAAAGAAGTTAAATCTGATAATTGTTTAGCTGGCTAGCGTAAATTTTAAATTTGCATAGCCGCACTTTTCAACAAAGAAAGGGCGGTCTGTCATGGCCACTTTACTTCAAGATAAATACGAGGCTCGTAAGGCCGAGGTCAATGCTCGCTTCGAGCAGCTTCGCACTAACGAGGAAGAGCTCAACCGAATCTTTGCCAAGATCTACAACATGGAGGGTGAGGTGCCCATCGAGGTCGAGGATAAGTTCGTTTCGGTGGCGCGCATCTTCGATACCGCAGATGAGATTCCCGAGAGCTATAAAGGCAACAAATACGTGCGTACCAAGCGCGACGAGATCACCTCGCTCATAAGCTATGCCGTGGGCTGCATGTTTGGTCGCTATTCGCTGGATGTGGACGGACTGGTCCTGGCCGATCAGGGCGCCACGGTCGACGACTATCTGTCAAAGATGTCTGATCCCGCGCACGTGACCTTTATGCCCGATAGCGATAACGTGCTGCCCATCACCGACGATGAGTACTTTGACGACGACATCGTGCGCTACTTTATCGACTTTGTGCGTACCGTGTACGGCGAGGAGACGTTCGAGCAGAACCTGGCCTTTATTGCCGAGGCGCTCGGCGGCAAGGGCACCTCGCGCGAGGTAATCCGCACCTACTTTTTGAAGGACTTCTTTAAGGACCACTGCCAGACCTATAAGAAGCGTCCCATCTACTGGCTGTTCGACAGTGGAAAAAAGAACGGCTTCAAGTGCCTTGTTTACATGCATCGCTATCAGCCCGACCTGTTGGCTCGCATCCGCACCGACTATGTGCATGAGCAGCAGGAGCGCTATCGCTCGCAGATCGGCTATGCCAACGATGCCCTTGCCAGTGCCGAGCGCGGCGAGCGCGTGCGCTTGGATAAGCGCGTCAAAAAGCTCAACGACCAGCTCAAAGAGATCATTAGCTACGAGGAGAAGCTGCATCACTTGGCAGACCAGATGATTAAGATCGACCTGGATGACGGCGTCAAGGTCAACTACGCCAAGTTTCAGGATGTGCTGGCAAAGATCAAGTAACTGCAGATACGGTAAGGATATTCATGCCCAAGATCGATGTAGAAGAACAGCTCAAACTGCGGTTTTTGCAACCGTTGCCTGCATGTATGCCCCGCCGTGTGGTGGTTTGGCACGATGCGGACGGCGAGTTTGCCCCTGAGTTTGAGCGATTGGCCGCCGAGGGTTTCGACGGCGCGGGGGCCGATGCTGGCGTTATGCCCGCTCACGGTGACTTTGAGCGCCCGGTGCGGTTTGTTGAGGCCTGCGAGGGCCGCATGTTTGCCGTTAAGAAGCTTATCAACCGCGATGACCTTGCGAGCGATATCTTGCTGTATCGCCGTTGCCCGCGCGGCAGGCTTGAGGGCGATTGGCTTGCCGATGTCGAGCTGTATGCCGATCGGTTCCAGGCTGACTATCTTTCGCTTTTGGCCGATCAGCTTGGTATCGAGAACATCGATGCCGTGCGCGAGAGTCTGCGCGAGCACAAGGCGTTCTTTGATGCCAAGACCCGCTGCGCTAAGTTTGCCGCGTGTGTTCCGCATGCCTCAGGCGCATCCGATATCGAACTCGGCATCCTTACGGTGATTTTTGGCGGTAAAGAGCTTGGTGACGCGCGCCCCGCGTTTGTGCTGCGTGGCTGTATGACCATGCTGCTGCACGAGGGTCCCGAGGCACTGGCTGAGTTGATGGACAAGTACTGCGTGCGCGATGTGCTCTCTGCCTTTATGCTTCGCTGCTATGGGTTTGAGGGACCGCTGTATGAGCGCGACTCATTGCTTATGCTTTCATCCCATGTGCTCCTTACGGCGGCGTCTACCGCGCTTCCCGAGGGGGCGCTCAAGGGGCTTGAAAGCCATGTGGCTCCCGCCTACGGGCCCTATTGCCTTGAGGCGGTGCGTGCGTGGGACCAGACCGCCGATACCCAGGCATCGAGCGAGGACCTATTTGAGATTTGCCGTTTGGTTGAGGACGCCCGCGGACTCTTTGCACGGTTCGAGACCTTACCGATCGATGTGCTGACCTCGCTTGATGTGTTTCCGTGCGTCAATGAGGCCGTGCTCTCGCAGCTGTTCTGCTCGTTTGCGCAAGGTGCAGACCGTGTTGAGGATGCGCGTGCCTTTGCTGCGCGCCGTTGCGACCTAAGCTGGTACCGTCGTGTCGAGAGCTACTTTGACCTGCTTGCCGCTGTGGCCGATATGTGTGCGTTTAGGCAGGCGCACGCGGGCGGGTTCCATCTGGCGCAGCCCCAGCAGGTGTGGGATGCCTACACGTCCGATTGGTATGCCATGGATGCCGCCTATCGTCATATGTGCACCGCGTATCTGCGGGCGCGCTCCGTCGAGTGCGATGTGCTCGAGGAGCCCACCCGCGCTGTGGCGGACTGGGCGGAGAATCTCTACAGCAACTGGTTCTTGGCGGATGCCAATGCCTGCTGGACATCCGCTGCGCAAGGGGAGTGGGCCGATTGCGGCTACATCGAGGGTCCCGAACGGCAGGATGAGTTCTACTGGCATGTGCTGCCCACCTTTGTGGGCTCTGCTAAAACGACGGTCGTTATCGTGAGCGACGCGCTGCGCTATGAGGTGGCCTGCGACGTCGCGGCGCTGCTCGAGCGCGAGCGCGGCGGCAACGTCAAGGTTTCTAGCATGCAGGCGGTCTTTCCCTCCATTACAGAGGTGGGCATGCCCGCGCTGCTGCCGCATCAGGCGCTTGGGCTTGCAGCGGATGGTTCGTTTGTGCTGGCTGACGGCAAGCCCACCGCAACGACTCCGCAACGCGAGGCCGTGCTTACCCATGTTGAGCCCACGGCCCGCGCTTTGCGCTCGAGCGCATACCTCAACATGGCGGGAACCGAGCGTAAGGCGCTGCTCAAGGACTCAAGACTTGTTTACCTCTACCACAACAAGATCGATGCCACGGGCGAGAAGGCCGCTACGCAGGATGACGTCTTCGGTGCCTGTGCGGACACCGTGGAGGAACTTGCTGCGTTGGCGCGCCGCGTGTGCACCGACGCCCCGGGCGCGCGTGTTGTTATGACGGCGGATCACGGCTTCATCTACACGCGTCGTGAGCTCAACGAGTGCCAGATGCTCGGCAAGCCAGATCTTCCCTTCCTTGACGCTCCTGTCATGCACGGCAAGCGTCATCTGGTGGTGCCCAACGAGGCCGTGGCCAAGCTTTCGGAAGAGGTACGCGAGGTGTTTGTTAATGTTGACATGGGACGTTTGGGCGCCGGTTTTGAGGGGTTTGCCCCGCGCGAGAATGTGCACTTCAAGCGTCCTGGCGGCACTAACAACTACGTCCACGGCGGCATGAGCCTGCAGGAGCTCTGCGTGCCCGTTATCGGTTTTTGGCGTGCGCGCTCGGGTTCCAAGGACTTTGTCGACACGCGCGCGGCGACGCTGCGCGTACTAAGTGAGGGACGCCGAGTGACCAACTCGCTCTTCTCGGTCAACTTGATCCAGGAAGAACCCGTCCAAGGCAAGGTTTTGCCGTGCGAGTACGAGCTGGTGTTTACCGATGCAAGTGGCAACGAGGTGAGCGATACGGTCAAGGCGCATGCTAACAAGACTTCTGTCAACTCGCAGGAGCGCGTGGTGCATGCCAAGTTTGCGTTGCATGCAACGGATGGATTCTCGGCCAAGGGTCCGTACTATCTGGTCTGCCGCGAGCGCGAGACGGGCAAGATCGTTTGGCGCGAGACGTATACCATCGCTGTTTCGTTTGCCCCTGTTGCTGACTTTGGTTTTTAGGAGTGTGCCCTATATGTTTGATAGCAATGACGACAATCTGTGGGAAGTTCCCTCGATTGATGTGGATGCGCCCGTGGAGGCTGCGGCGCCTGCAGAGGAGGCCGTGCCTGCTGCGGAGGCTGAGACTGCTGCGCCCGCTGAGTCTGCGGTAGCCGTCGAGGACGAGTCCTCGACCGATGGCTATGACCAGGCCGTGGCCGAGGCCCCCGAGGACGACGGCTACGACATGGATGGGCTGGACGGCAAGCTGCTCGAGCACTTTGCTGGCAAGATCGTGCGCAAGGACCTGACGGCCCTTATGAAGCGCGGTGCCAACGTGCCCACCTTTGTGTTGGAGTATCTGCTGGGTATGTACTGCTCGACCGATGACGAGGAAGCCGTGGCAGAGGGCTTGGATCGCATCCGCAGGATTCTCACCGATAACTACGTGCGTCCCGACGAGTCCGAGCGCATTAAGTCCAAGATCCGTGAGCTGGGCCGTTTTACCATCATCGACAAGGTCACGGCCAAGCTCGACGAGTACAAAGACATCTACGTGGCCTCGTTTGCCAACCTGACCATTGAGCCGTTTGTGATGCCGGCCGAGTACGTGCGCGACTATTCCAAGATTCTGCAGGGTGGTATTTGGTGCATCATGAGCATCGAGTATCGTCACCCCTTGGATGAGGAAGACGAGTTTGGCATGGAGGTCTTTGGCGATGATGCGCCGCGCCGCGCCAAGGCCAAGCGTAAGAAGCGTGGGCCCGAGGACTCTCCGTTTAGCGTGGCGTCGCTCACGCCCATCCAGATGCCCAACCTGGACCTGGATGCCATGGTCGAAGAGCGCCAGTATTTCTCGCGCGACGAGTGGCTCAACATGCTGCTACGCTCCGCTGGTTATGAGCCCAGTGAGCTTTCCGAGAAAGAGCGCCTGCACTTTATCGAGCGTATGGTGCCGCTCATCGAGCGCAACTACAACCTGTGCGAGCTGGGTCCCCGCGGTACCGGTAAGAGCCACATCTACAAAGAGGTCTCGCCCTACGCCATTTTGCTTTCGGGTGGCCAGACCACCACGGCCAACCTGTTCGGCCGTATGAACTCCATGCGAGCCGACCGCGTGGGCCTGGTGGGACACTGGGATTGCGTGACGTTCGACGAGGTCGCCGGCATGCGGTTTAAGGACACCAACGCCGTGCAGATCATGAAAGACTACATGGCGAGTGGCAGTTACGCGCGCGGCCGCGACCAGATCAACGCCGATGCCTCTATGGTCTTTGAGGGCAACATCAACGACACCGTGCAAAACGTCCTTAAGACCACGCACCTGTTTGATCCGTTCCCGCCGGAGTTTAACAACGATTCGGCTTTCTTTGACCGCATCCATTATTACCTGCCGGGCTGGGAGATTCCCAAGATGCGCTCGAGCCTACTGACCGGGCATTACGGCCTGATTACCGATTGTCTGTCGGAGTTTTGCAAGGAGATGCGCCGCAAGGACTTTACGCACCATATCGACCGGTATTTCCGCTTTAACAGCGACTTTAACAAGCGCGACGAGATCGCCGTGCGCAAGACCTTTAGCGGTCTGGCCAAGCTACTGTTCCCCGACGAGGCCATGGACAAGGACGACGTGCGCTGGCTGTTGGACTACGCCATCGAAGGCCGTCGCCGCGTAAAGGAGCAGCTCAAGATTATGGCGGGCGTTGAGTTTATCGACGTCAACCTGGGCTATATGGATGCCGACAACCCGCAGGACGTGCACGTGGTGCGCGTGCCCGAGCAGAGCGAGGACACGCTGATTCCCGACGGGCCGCTGCTGTCCGGTCACGTGTTTGGCGTGGGCAGGTCGCAGGGCGGCGAGGTTGCCGTGTACAAGTTGGAGAACAAGGCCGTTGCCGGCGAGTGCAAGTTTAAGCACGAGGGCGTGGCCTTTAACAAGCCGGTGCGCGATACGCTGGAGGCCGCGTTCGACAATTTTGTGAACCTGGCGAACCGCGTGGCGCCGGGCATGCACATTGGCTCCAAGGATTACCTGCTGTTCTACAACGACCTACAGAGTAAGGGCCTGTCCGAGGAGGTTTCGCTCGCCGAGTTTGTGGGCCTGTGCTCTGCGGCGTGCAACCGCCCGGTGATGCCCGCGCTGGCGATTCCGGGCATCTTGCGCATGTCGGGCTCCATGGACGAGATCCGTGGGCTCGAAGACATTATGCGCGTGGCCAAAAACGCCGGTGCCAAGCGCGTGATTTTGCCGCTGAGCGCCATCGCGGGCCTGCAGAGTGTTTCTTCCGAGATTATTTCGGGGTTGAGCCCGGTGTTCTACATGGATGGCGATCCCGTCGACGCCGCGAAGAAGGCACTGGACCTGTAGAAGTGCGGGCGAGCGGGTTTGCGTACGCGTGGGCCCGCGAGCGTATAGGCGTGTTCGGGTAAGGAGGCCTCGCCATGGCGGACGAGCGTTGCGTTGGCGAGTTGCTCGACGAGCTGTTTGGCTTTGAATCGGTAGGCAAGCGTCAGACGGCGCTTGAGCAGTACGATCGCGGGGAGCTGGTGCGCAAGGCGCGCTCCCGTGAGCTGTTGGGTGTGCTTAAGGGCGTCGAGGCTTCCGAGCACGCTGCGCGCGAGTCTGCCGTGCGGGCTGTTGACGGGTATGTTCGCCGTGTTGAGGGCGCCGCGCTTGCACGCGCTCGCAAGCAGGCGGGCATTGTTGGACCGCTACGGATGGAGCGCCGCTATGCTGCCTTTTTGCGCATGGAGGAGAAGGCCGAGTTGCTGGCCCGTTTGGAGCAGACGCTTGCGTTTATCGAGGTAAAGCTGCGGGCCAATACTGCGGCCAAGGTTCGCACGGCGTACGATGTCGCGGGGGCTTTGGTGTTGCAGGGCACGGCGCGTTTGAGTGACGTGCGCGTTGTGGATGCCGTGCCCCTGGATGCCGATCTGCTATGTACGCAGCTGGAGCAGATGCGCTGTGCCGCCGACGCGACGGACCTTGCGGGTATGATCACAGCGACGTTTGAGTCCGAGCTGAGTGCGACTGGCCCGCAGGGCACTGACGGGTTTGCGGGCGATGTTGCTGGTGACGTGGCGTTGGAGCGTGAACTTACCAACGTGCGCGGTGCTGCGCAGCGGGCACGCTTGGCGGCGCAGGCGTATCGGGCCGAGCGTGCCGCCCGTATTGCGGGGAGCATGGTGGAGCCGGTATCGTTGCCCGAGCCTGCGCGCGTTGCGATCGAGACGGCGTGCGATGCCGGGGAGCTTTCCGAGTTGCTCGCTCAGGTTAAGAAGTCGTTTGAGACCTACCGTCGTGTTGTTGCCGACGGCGGGTTATTCTGCGCGTTTGGCACGGGCTCGCCGCACGGCATTTGTTGCGGCACGAGCTATTTGGACTACGATTCTCGGCTTGATGAGGACGTGCTGGTGGGCGAGTACGATGGTGCAACCAGGCATACTGTTCGGCGTGAGGTTACGATTCCCGAGCTGGTGGATGAGGCTTCTGCCGAAGGCGGCGATTCGCTCAAGGTTGCCGTGGCGCGCATGCGCGAGTTTAACGGGCGTCGCTACGATGGTGTGCTGGATGAGGATCCTGCGCGCCATGTGAATGCGTTTTGGTATGGACTCAAAAAGCTCAGCCAGTATTGCGAGGCTGCCGTGCGTGTGGATGAGCGTGCTTGGGATTGCTTTATCGATAAGGTGCAGTTCGCCTACGATGAGCCCGTGGGGCGTTTGGCTGCACAGATGGACGACAAGCAGGTTGCGGCTTTTGTTGCTGCTGTGGACGCGCTCGGTGCTAGTGAGTAGGGGCTTGGCTCGATAGGAGGTTGCACCATGAAGATCGAAGTTGACGTAGATCAGCTGCGCGAGAGCCTGCTCGACCGTGCGGGGAGTGCGGCTGGCGTAGGCTTTCCGGCCGCTATGCTCGATGTGGTGGATATTGAGGACGAGTCGCCCCAAGAGCTCCTAGCCCGAGCCGAACGCGAAGGCCTCGACCTCCGCGACTTTGCCGCCGACGATGACTACGGAGCGTGGTGACCCCGGGTCAGTTCATCCTTTTCTTCCTGAGATATAAGAGAAATCCCTTTTTGAACGTCCTTCGGGTTCCAAAAAATAGCCGATCCGTCTTGGTTTCTTCCTTACTGTCAAACTTGATAGCCGTTAGCTCGATCGTGCAGATGTAGTCGGCAACTTGGAATAGCCGGTAGGCTCGTGGTGTGGCTTCTCGGTATACGATGACATCCCTTGCTAGAACGTACTCAAGCGCAGAATGAATGACCTCCGTTACAATCGGTTGGCCGTTGTCGTAGTAAATCTTAACGGTGTCGTATCGCTGGAAGAATTCCAGATGGTCGAAAAGTTCAACTGTGAGGTCTCGCCTCATTCTCTCCGCAAGACCGTTTTGATTGTCGGCGAATTCGCTCATTCGGTATTGCATGCAGAGGTAACGTATGGGGAGATGCTGAATGAACGCGCGAAATGCGCTCAGCATGTGCCGTCGATGCTCTTTGGGAAGATCTTTGTAGTCGCCGTTTCCATTCAGTAGGGGTCCTGCATGAAAAGGCGTATTGGGAAGCGAGGACTGCGAAAGGGCGCGCTCGTAGTGGTCAATGCGTTCAACGATTGCATCGTTTTGATCGTGAAAAACGAGGGTGACGAGGTAGTAGTTGGAGACGCCTCCGAGGTCGCCAGATTCGTCAACAAAGACGGAGAGTTCGCTCATGGTGGGCCTCCGTTTTTGCAAAAAAATGCCGGGGGTAAGACCCCGGCTCTTGGAGGCCCCTCTCTTGGAGGGAACCGACTTCTTTATACCACGAGATGAGGGGCGCTTTCAAGTAAAATTATAGTATGCAAACATATGTTCGTCAAACTACCTGCGAAAAGTCCTTAGCCGTTAAGAGGTGGGGTAGGGCGGCTCGTAAATTGCAGACGCAATAGCGCCGGCAGTTTCGCGAGGACTATTTAGTCTTGACTCGCATAAAAAATGCCGGGGGACATCCCCCGGCTCTTGGAGGTCCCTCTATTCGAGGGTACCGAATTCTTTATAGCATGAGATCGGACGGCTTTCAAATGACGCCATGTGGATGGGATGGCGCGCCTGATAAAGCCCTCAATGAATGGCATCTAACTAGCGTTCGTGATGTGATAGAAGTCGGTTATCTCAAAAGAGAAGGCTTCCTAGTGCCGGGGACGTTTTCCCCGGCTTTTTCATTACGGTGTCAATTCAAATGTTTTTCAACCCATCCCCTCAATAACTTGCGGTGAAATAGGGGCTGTTTAGGCTGCTAGATGGCCTATTCAGTCCCTATTTCACCGCAAGTTATGGGTGGGGAGGGCTACGACGCCAGCGTGGCGATGACGGCTTCGTCGCCGGCGTGTATGAGGGTGTTGCCGTCGGGGATGATGGTTCGGCCTTCGCGCTTGAGCATCACCACAATAAATGGGTGCTTGCCTTGCGGCACATCGCGCAGACGCTGTCCAGCTAAGCGGCCGTGGGGAGTCACGGTGACCTCGCGCAGCGTAACCTCGGCACGCTCTTCAAATGTCGGGGCAGCCATCACCAATAGGTCGCCTTCTTCAATCACGGTATCGCCATTGGGCAGCACCGGGTGCGCGCCATCGCGCAGCACCAGGACCACCAGCATGTCCGTCGCGCTGCCAATATCGGCGAGCGAGCGACCGGCAAACGGATGCCCCGCGCCCACCTTGAGCTTGACAAACGACATGCCGTCCTCGACGCGGTAGTCGTTAAAGGTGCGGCGCACGTCGCCTTCCGCGTCGATCATGTCGAGTTTCTTCGCCACTGCCGGCAGCAGCGAGCCCTGCACCACAATGCTCGACACGGCAATCACGAAGACCAGGTCAAACAGGTCGTGACCGCCGGGAACACCGGCCACCACGGCAAAGAGACTAAACACGACCGAAGCTGCGCCGCGCAGGCCCGCCCAGCTTACGAGCGCAACCTGGCGGGGGTTCGTCTTAAAGGGCGCCAGCAGCATGCCCACGGCGATGGGGCGGCTCACGAAGAGCATAAACGCCATGAGTGCCAGGCCCGGCAGCAGCATTTGCGGCAGGCGGACGGGCGTCACGAGCAGGCCGAGCAAAAAGAAGATGGTCATCTCGGCCATCTCGGTGAGGGTGTCGAAGAAGTGCGCCAGTTCGACCTTGCCGGTGATGTCGCTCGCGCCTAGCACAATGCCGGCAAGGTACACGGCTAAAAAGCCGTTGCCGCCCAGGTAGCTCGGCAGCGCGTAGGCGACGATGGCCACGGCAAACAAGAAGATGGTCTGCGCACCCTCGGCTGTTGCCTGCGCGCGTTCGATCAGGCGGCTGGATGTCCAGCCAATGGCAAGACCCAGCCCCACGCCTAGGATGATTTGCTTGGCCAGCAGCACGGGGATGTTAACGTCGCCGCCCGCCGCGAGGGTCGCGAGCACGGCGGTGAGCATGTAGGCGACGGGGTCGTTGGAGCCCGATTCGACCTCGAGCAGCGAGTCGGTGCCGCCTTTTAGCGAAAGACTGTGCTCGCGCAGCACGCTAAAGACGCTCGCCGCATCGGTCGACGCCACGACCGAGCCCAGCAGCAGACCGCCGATCCAGTCGAAGCCCAGCACGAAGTGCGCGAACACGCCGGTGATGCCAGCGGTGATGACGACGCCGAGCGTGCTCAGCAGCACCGCTGGCACGGCGACAGGTTTGGCGCGGTCGATGTTGGTGTTAAAGCCGCCGTAGAACATGATGAACAGCAGCGCCGTGCTGCAAACGGTTTCGGTGAGCGCATAGTCGCTAAAGTCGATGTGCGCCGGACCGTTGACGCCCAGCAGCATGCCGAGCGCGATAAAGATGAGCAGGGTGGGGAAGGGGAGCTTTTTGCCGACGGGTTTGATGGTCAGGCACAGAATAATGACGAGGCCGATAAAGAGAAGAATCTGGTTCATAGGGAGTGTCCGCTCCTGGGTGGTTGGCGTGGCACGGTCAGTTGTCTACGGTTATTTGTACCCAAAGATGGTGGGTTTATGGGGTTGGATTGCGGGCGTGCGCGATATCGTCATAGACGGCTGCCGTCTTTGCCTCTGCTCGGAAACCCTTTCCAGCTTTATTGCAACGGAGTACAATGGGTAACGTTTAAGTTCAACTTGAAGTTTTAGTTGCGGCACCGGGCTTCGGCCGCAATGCAAGGAGAGGCGTACCATGGCGATCTATGTGACATCTGATGCTCACGGGCACGTGCGTGCGCTTGACGAGGCCCTGTCTAAGATCTCGTTGACGTCCGACGACACGCTGTACGTGCTGGGCGACATGATCGATCGCGGGCCCGATCCGGTCGGCGTTATTAAGCTCGTGCGCTCGCTGCCCAACGCCCGCGTGCTCAAGGGCAATCACGAGCAGATCATGCTCGATGCCATCATTGGCCAGGATCCGCTCGATGCCGAGACCTGGGATATCAACGGTGGCTGGACGACGCGTGAGCAGCTCAACGACATGGAATTTGAGGCATACGAGGAGCTCGTGCGATGGATGGCCGCGCTGCCGCTCTACGCGGTGGTCGAGACTGCCGAGCGGCCGTACCTGCTGGTGCACGCCGGCATTCAGACCGAGGCGGCGCGTGCGTTTTTGCTTGAGCATGGTGTCGATTGCGGCGACGGCAGGGGAGCGGTCGATGCCGATCGCGAGCTGCTGCAGCAAATGCTCGCCGTACAGTCGTCCGATGACTTGCTCTGGATTCGCCATGGCTATTGGGATGCCCCGACGGGGCTGCTTTCTGCCGAGGGCAAGGGCCCGGTCGTGGTGAGCGGCCACACGCCCACGGTATCGCTTGGGCGCTATTGCGAGGTCGGTGGTCTGGCGGGGCTCGATGAGGAATCGGGACGCGGGCAGATCGTGCGCTTGGGCGTCGAGGACACTGCCGGTGTGCCCGATCGCATCGACATCGACTGCGCCGCCGCCACCGGCTCCGAGTTCGGCCGCGTCGGGATCCTGCGGCTCGATGATGGGGCTGAGTTCTACGCGAATATTCGCCCCGGGGAATAACGGCGCAAAGGGTAGCTAATTTGGGACGGGGCTTTTTTGACTACTTTCGGAGAGTAGCGCCTTTTTGCTCGGTAAGCGCTAGAAATGAGGAGCGTCTGCGTCCTCGGCGGCGCGAAAATGCTCGAAAAACCGTCGCAACGGAGTCAAACGACGTCGCGGCGGTTCTTTTTTGGCTGCCCGCTGGCTAAGTGAGTAGACTTTTTTGGAAATGCCGAGCACCCAACATATTTGCCTCAATAAAACCGACACAGACTTGTGGTTTGTCGGTGTGGTCGGGGATTCGGTAAAAGACTACTCACTTAGTTTTGTGTGGTGCATATTGTCACAACGAGACCCTAGTCGGGGAGATTCCATCGCAAATTCCGGTACCGGGGGCAGCTAATTAGGCGCCGTATGGGTTGCGGTCGCGTTCGATGCGTTGGCGGATGTGGGCGTACTCGATGATCAGTAGCACCAGGAGTAGAGCCATGATGGCTAGGTAGCTTACCACGGCGCCCATCAGACCCAGCAGCTTAATCAGGATCACTGGCAGCACCACGCTTACGGCGAAGCAGATCAGGTAGATCTTGGTGACGTCGCCGGCGTGGCGCAACACCGTGATGATGGCGTAGATAAAGTCGATTGCCGCGGTGACGCCGCCGGCGACAACCATTAGCAGTGCCAGCGTGCGGTAGCGCTCAAAGTTAAGGCCGTACATAAAGCTCATGATGGGGATGCCGGGGCCTGCCATAAATGCGGCGCACGCTCCGGTAATGACCACGATCAGTGCCATAACGGCAACAATAATCAGGTCGAAGCGGCGACGCTTGCGTGGATTCGCCCAAATACTCGACAGACGCAGGAGCTGCGGTTTATAGATAAATCCGATGCTCAGCAAAATAGCCTGCGCCGGAAAGAACAGGGCATTAAAGTACAGCTGATACTTATAGGCCAGCGTGCCCTCCATCACGAACTTGGTCATGCTCTCGATAAGGTTGAACAGGAACAGCGCACCAAAGAGCGGGGCGCACTGGACAAACAGGTGGCCGACCTCGCGCAGGCTCACGCGGCGCGATTTTTCGGTTTCGAGCAGGGCGAGCGGCGCGGTGACCAGCACGAGCGAGGCAATCGCGGCGATGCCCATGGCCATGGCCGCGATGGGCATGCTGCGCGTGAGGAACAGTGCCACGCTAAAGACCGCGATGACGTCGGCGGAGCGCAGCGTTTGGCTCATGCCAGCCAAATAGAGCTTGTCGGCCTGCTGCAGGCGGCCCTCGTACACGTCGGCGATGCCGTCGATCACCTTATACAGGTAGACGCCCAGGCCGATCGTGGCCATCTGTGCATCGTAGCCGCGGGCGCTGCTGTATACCAGGCCGCATGCCAGCGCGAGCGCTCCGCAAAGCCAGCGGTTGAGCTGGTATGAAGCGA
This sequence comes from Collinsella sp., assembly GCA_036298225.1. Classification (GTDB taxonomy): domain Bacteria; phylum Actinomycetota; class Coriobacteriia; order Coriobacteriales; family Coriobacteriaceae; genus Collinsella. The sequence continues at coordinate 30,551 of JAXJJM010000025.1, read as the reverse complement.
AGCTGGTCTTCTCGTCGATGTCCGAGACCTGAAAATTGCGCACGCCGTAGTTGCACGCGATCATGATGAGCGTGCCGGTGACAAAGGCGATGGAGAATTTGCCTGCTTCTTCGGCGCCCGCGAGCTGCGTGGACACGATGGTGAGCAGCGGAAACGCCAGGCCCCACACGGCGGTGCCGAGGGTGTTCCAAAGATAGTCGCGACGGGTGGCGTGCTCCTCGTATTCCGCTTCCTGCATGGAGAAGCCGCCGCCGTAGACGGCGCCGAGCAGACGGTTCCACCAGGCATTGACCATGCGGCGGATGGGGCCGGGTTGGCGATCGCGCTCGCGGCGACGGCGTGTGGCCTGGCTGCTGTCGGGGCCGCCGGCGTTGCGCTGACTCAGCTCCTGGATGCGCGCGAGCTCTTCGGCCGTGTGGGAGGCAGGGAAGAGGCCGTTCTCGATGCGTCCGCCCTGCCCGTGCGCTCCGCCCGATACGGCGGGGTCGGCGACGCCATTGCGGCGGGCGATGGCGCGGCGGATGCTATCGAGGGGCGTGATACTCAAGGAGGTTCCTTTCTCTTGCTGCGCTCTAGTATAGCTGCGGTGGTATCGATTCGTTTTTTTGAACAGGTTGTTCAATAATTTCGGCGGGCGGCTGTAATTTGTCGGTAAACGTGCGGTATCCTGTTGAAGTTTTGTGACCCCCCGATGCCGCTTGCGCGGTACCAAGGAGTTTTTACCTATGGATGTCGCTGCGTTTTTGCTGGCTCTTGTGCCGATCATCTGGCTCGTCGTGATGCTGCTGTGCTTTAAATGGCCGGCTTGGAAAGCCGCCATTGGCTCGTTCGCCCTTTCGTGCGTGCTCGCCTTTGCGTGGTGGCATTTGCCGGCGGCGCAGATAGCCACGGCCTCGCTCGAGGGCTTTTTGATGGCCCTGTGGCCCATCGTGCTCGTGATTATCGCCGCGGTGTTCACGTATAACCTGTGTGTGCGCACGGGCGCCATGGACGTGATCGGCAGCATGATTACCTCCATTAGCAGCGATCGTCGTCTGCTGGCGCTGCTCGTGGCCTGGTGCTTCGGCGGTTTTATGGAGGGCATGGCCGGCTTTGGTACCGCCGTTGCCATTCCCGCCGGCATGCTCGCGGGCCTTGGTTTTGAGGCCGTGCCTGCCGTTCTGATTTGCCTGCTGGCCAACGGCGTGCCCACGCCCTACGGCTCCATTGGCATCCCCACGGTGTCCGTTGCCGACCTGGTGGGTCTGGATTCCCTGCATTTGGCTACCGTTCAGCTGGTGCAGCTCGCGCCCTTCTTTGTGGCGATGCCGCTGCTTATCGTGCTGGTTGCGGGTCGTGTTGCTGATGACCAAGGTAACGTTGCAAGCGTTGCCGAGCGTCTGCACGGCGTTGCCGGCGTGGCACTGCTTTCCGGTGTGTCCTTTGTAGGTGCGGCCCTGGTCGTTGCCATGTTTGTGGGTCCCGAGCTGGCCGTGATCGTGGGCTCCATCGTGTCGCTCGCGCTGACCGCCGCGCTTGCCATGCGCGCCGAGAAGTCCGGTCACCTGGACGCGCGCTTCCATATGAATATCGAGGCCGGCGAACGGCTCACCGTTAAGTCGGCGCTTTCTGCCTGGTCGTGCTTCATCCTGATTTTTGTGCTGCTGCTGGGTACGTCCAACCTGGCGCCCGCCGTGCATGCTGCGCTTGCGCCGTTTGCGAGTCACGTGCAGGTGTATTGCGGCGAGAACCCCGGTACGCTTACGTTTTCGTGGATCAACACACCGGGTGTTTGGATCTTCCTGGCCGCGTTTATCGGCGGTGCGATTCAGGGCGCTTCGCCGCGTCTGATGGGCGAGGTGCTGGCCGCGACCGTCAAGCAGATGATGCCGACGGTAATTACGATGCTTTCGGTGCTGGGCTGCGCCAAGGTGATGGGCTATGCGGGCATGATCTCTTCGATCAGCGCGTTCTGCATCGCCGTCGCCGGTGGTCTGTACCCGATTCTGGCCCCGTGGATCGGTGCCGTCGGTGCGTTCGTGACCGGTTCGGGCACGTCCTCGGGCATGCTGTTTGGTCCCATCCAGAGCCAGGCCGCTTCGGCGCTGGGCGTGAGTGACTACTGGATGGTCGCGCTGAACGCCCTGGGTGTCGCCGCCGGTAAGATGATTTCGCCGCAGACCCTCGCCATTGGCCTTGCCGCCGTTCACGTGCGCGGTAAGGACGCCGAGCTTCTGGGCGCGGTGCTGCCCTACGCCGCCGGCATGCTGGTCCTCATGAGCGCCATTGCCATGCTCGGCCAAGGCCTGCCGCTGTAGCCGGCACTTTGGGAACGTCCCCAAGTGCCGGCATCTGGGGACACTCCTTGGCTGTTGCCTGTTCAAGGGTGTCCCCAACGACTAGTCATTTAAGAACGTCCCCAATGACTAGGCCGCTTGCGTGCGATTTTTGACCGTTGGGCGGGCGCTTCGCCCTTGCCGCAAAAACGTTTTTGCATATCGGGTACAACGGGCTTTACGTGAGTAAAGTGCGCGCCGCGTCCACGTGTCGCGTTTTTAAAGGAGGCCCCATGCCTGGTGTTACCCCTGCAGAAGTTCTGTCCAACTTTGGCATTACGCTGGTCGAAGACCCCGCCGAGAACCAGCCCCGCCTGCTGGTTGACCTGCCGGCAGCCGAGCTCGTCGAGCATGCGATTCGCCGCGAAGAGGGCCGTATGGCCTCCAACGGCGCACTCGTGATCGAGACGGGGGAGCGTACCGGACGTTCGCCCAACGACCGCTTTATCGTCGACACGCCCGACGTGCACGACAAGATCGCCTGGGGCGCCGTCAACCGACCGCTTTCGATCGAGAGCTACGAGACCATCAAGGCCGGTATCGTCAACTACCTCAACGAGCGCGATGTGTTCGTCACTCGCGGCATGGCGGGCGCCGACCGCAACCACACGCGCCGACTGCTCGTCGCCTGTGAGCGTGCCAGCCAGGCACTCTTTATTAAGCAGATGCTCGCCCGCCCGCTCGCCCGCGAAATCGCACGCACCGGTGAGCCCGACTTCTGTGTGCTCGCCGCTCCCGGCTACCAGTGCGATCCCACCATTAAGGGGCTCAACTCCAGCGCCGCCGTGGTCATCAACTTCCAGGAACGCGTGATTCTGGTCGCCGGCACCGGCTACTCCGGCGAGATTAAAAAGTCGATCTTCAGCGTCATGAACTACCTGCTGCCCGTCGAGGACGACGTACTGTCCATGCACTGCTCGGCCAGCATGGATCCCGTCACGCACGAGACCGCCGTGTTCTTTGGCCTGTCCGGCACCGGCAAGACCACGCTTTCGGCCAACCCCACGCGCCTACTGATCGGCGACGACGAGCACGGTTGGTCCGACATGGGCATCTTCAACATCGAGGGTGGCTGCTACGCCAAATGCGAGGGCCTGGACGCGTTCCATGAGCCCGAAATCTTCAACGCCGTCCGCTTTGGTGCCATCTGCGAAAACGTGGTGCTCGACGAGAACCGCAAGCCCAACTACGACGACGTCTCGATCACGCACAACACGCGCGTGGCCTACCCCGTCGAGCATATCCCCAACGCGTGGACCAAGGGCATGGGCACCACTCCAAGCGTCGTGCTCTTCCTGACCTGCGACGCCTTTGGCGTGTTGCCGCCCATCTCACGCCTGGCGGCCGATGCCGCCATGTACCACTTCGTGACGGGCTTTACGGCCAAGATCCCCGGCACCGAGGTCGGCGTCACCGAGCCCACGCCCACGTTCTCTTCGCTGTTTGGCGAGCCGTTTATGCCGCTCGACCCCATGGTCTATGCCAAGATGCTCGGTGAGCGCATCGCCGACGGCCGCACGCGTGTGTACCTGGTCAACACCGGCTGGATTGGCGGCGGCTACGGCGTGGGCCATCGCATCGAGCTTGCCTACACGCGCGCCCTGGTGGCCCGCGCCCTCGACGGTACCATCGAGGACAGCGAATTCGTGCATGACGATATCTTTAACGTTGACATTCCCACCACGTGCCACGGCGTGCCCGACGGCATCCTGGTGCCGCGCCAGTACTGGCAGAGCACCGCGCGCTACGACGAGGCGGCGCACAACTTGGCCGTGATGTTCGAGGAGAACTTCGAGAAGAAGTACTCGCACCTGCCCGAGTCCGTGAAGGCCGCCGGTCCGCACGCTCAGGTGCACGCCGACGCCCGTCATCGCGGCCGCGGCCTGCTGGGACTCCGACACTAGCGTTGCTTCAGACCCAAAACCACCATAAAGGGGACAGGCACCTTTGTGGTGGTTTTACTCGCGCGGATGACTCGGGTTACAATACGCCTGACATATCGCTCCCTTCTCCGGATGGGGGCAGCGTAAGCGCTCTTGTGGCGGCACCGTAGGACTTTGAAGGTGGCCGTCGTAAGGGCGCTTTTTGTTTAGGCACCCGGGCTCGGGCGCATGCTATGAAGGGAGAGCACATGAAGAGCTTTACTGCCGAGGATTCGTTTTGGGAGCTATTTCCGCAGGCGGCTGTCGGTGTTGTGGTCGTAAAGGGCATGAAGCCCGCGGCTCAGATTCCTCAAGAGGACGTGGACGCGATTGCGGCGTTGCTCGACCGCGCCAATATCGACGCGGAGCGTCATCTGACCAGCGACACGATCAGCGAGAATGCGCCGGTCAAGGCATGGCGCGAGGCCTATCGCCTGTTTAAGACCAAAAAGGGCGCCCGCTGCTCGATCGAGAACTTGCTCAAGCGCGTGCTCAAGGGCAAGCCGGTCGGTCATATTACGCCGGCGGTGGATATCTACAACACGATTTCGTTGACCTATGCGCTGCCCGTGGGAGGCGAGGATTTGCATGCGATTGAGGGAGACCTTCGCTTGAAGGTGACAGACGGCGGCGACGTGTTCTTGCCACTTGGCGAGGAGGCGGATGATCCGACGCTGCCCGGCGAGCTTGCCTATATCGACGATGCAGGCGCCGTGTGCCGCTGCTGGAACTGGCGCGACGGCGTTCGAACGGCCCTGTCCGACGATTCGGCCGATGCGTTCCTGGCGATTGAGTGCGTGGAGCCCGAGCGGATGTGGGATTGCCAGGCCGCGATCGATCGCTTAGCCGAGCTGCTCGAGCGTTATCTGGGAGCGACGGTTGTCGTTAAGACGCTTGTGACCCGCGACAATCCCTGCGTGGAGCTGTAGCGACGCCTAGAACCTATTGATGCCCCAAACCACCACAAAGGTGCCTGTCCCCTTTGTGGTGGTTTTTATGTTGATGGGTTAACAAATGGGATATTTGGGTATGGGTGTTGCCTTGTGCGGCTAAGATGTTTACCCGTTAGCATCATGCAAGCGAAAGGCGGTCGTCTCCCATGCAGCAGAACGACGAGACACGTTTCGAGGACTTTGTCGGACTGATCAGCGGGCTCTACAAGGAGATCCAGCGCATTAAGACATCCGAGGGCGCAAGGCTGGGCCTCAAGGGCTCCGACGTTATGTGCCTGTACTATCTTGAGCGCAGCAAGGACGGTCTGACTGGTGCTGACCTGGCTCGCATGGCAGGCGTGACCCGTGCCGCCGTCTCGCGCACGCTCGCGCATCTGGAGGAGGGCGGCTACGTCGAGGTCGATGATTCGGGCGATGCCGCCGTTAAGTATCGTGCTCCGGTGCGCCTGACCGCTCTAGGCGGCGAGAGCATGAGCGAGGCGGACCGCATCATTCGCGAGGTGCTCGATACCACCGGTAAGGCTATGGGCGTGGAGCAGCGCGAGCAGATGTATGCGTCGCTGCGCACGATTCTCAACACCCTGCGCGAGATCTAGAGCCGCGCTGGCGCTAGCTTTCAGCCAAGAACTGCATCGTCCCGTTTGAGCGCGTACGCCGTGCCGGGACATTGCTGTCAAAATTCCCTGCGCGAGACCTGCGCAAGAAAGGATTCGCTATGTCCGTCCGCATTATTACCGATTCCGCCAGCGATATGTCGCCGGCGGAGCACCCGGCGCTGTCCGTCTTGCCGCTGTCCGTTACCTTTGGCACCGATGTGTATATGGATGGCGTCGACATCGATCACCAGCGCTTTTACGAGATGCTCGTGGAGCGCGACGAGCTGCCCAAGACCGGTCAGGTCAACCCGTACGCCTTTTCGCAGGCGATTGCCGAAGCACGTGAGGCCGGCGACGAGGCGGTGATTATTACCGTGGGTGCCAAACTTTCGGGGACCAATCAGAGCGCCCGTACCGCACTTGCCGAGGCGCCGGGCGGCGACGTGTATGTGGTTGATAGCAATAACGTTACCCTGGGTGAGCGCGTGCTGGTCGAGTATGCCCTGCGCCTAGTGGACGAGGGCCAGGGCGCGGCCCAGATCGCGGCGGCTGTCGAGGCCGTCCGTGACCGCGTGGTGGTTATTGGTCTGCTCGAGACGCTGGAGTACCTGGTGCGCGGCGGTCGCCTGTCTGCTGCTGCCGGCGCCGTGGGCACGCTGCTCAACGTAAAGCCCGTTGTGGCTGCCGAGGACGGTCTGATCGTGCAGCTGGGCAAGGCGCGCGGTTCCAAGAACGGACGTAACCTGCTCAACCAGAAGGTCGAAAAGGCAGGCGGCATCGACTTTTCCATGCCGCTGGCGCTCGGCTATACGGGCCTTTCGGACGCCGTGCTCAAGAAATATATCGAGGACAGTGCGGCGCTGTGGGCTGGCCACACCGAGGGCGAGCTGCCTGTCCACACCATTGGCGCCACCATCGGCACCCACGTAGGTCCCGGCGCCGTAGCCGTAGCCTTCTTCCAGCCCGTCAACTAACCGACTTGCTATAAACCACCACAAAGGGGACAGGCACCTTTGTGGTGGTTTATGCTATTCCGGGTGGAAGGGAGCGAGCAATGGCGTCTGAGGGCTTTTTTGAGCGGGTGTACGAGGTGGTCGAGCAGATTCCCGAGGGGATGGTCGCCACGTACGGCCAGGTGGCGCTGCTCGCCGGTCGTCCACGAAGTGCGCGGTACGTGGGGTATGCCCTGCATAGCAATCCGCGCCCTGGTCAGATTCCCTGCCATCGTGTGGTGTTTGCCGATGGCCGCATTTGCGAGGGCTTTGCGTTTGGCGGCCCCGATGCTCAACGTGAGCTTTTGCTAGGGGAGGGCGTGACGTTTGCCGATCCCGGGCACGTCGATCTGGGTGCCTGTCGTTGGTCTGCCGGGCTGTAGCGGCTCGTTCGTGTCAAAACCACCACAAAGGTGCTGTCCCCTTTGTGGTGGTTTTAGTTTACCTGAGCTAACTTATGGAGAAGGTGTGGCGGCGTTTATTGCCGCTACAAAGTAAACCACGGTGAACTATATTGGTTTCAGCAACGGAGCAGGCCAAAGGCGATGAAAAAGCCTGCCCTGTTGAGTTTGATTCGCATTCCTCCCCTCTGTGCGATTCAACGGTGTACTTCGGGAACAGGCTCGCTGGCAACTAACTGCCAGAGAGCCTGTTCCTGTTTGTCGGGGGAGTGCAATGGGCAGAGCCGAACCGGTCGGGCACCAAAAAAGGCGGACGCCGTAGCGCCCGCCCTATAGCAATCGAAAGTTCTAGCCAGCAGATCGATCTAGTACACCATGCCCATGGCGTCCTGAACCTCGCCCAGGGTCTGCTCGGCGATCTCATTGGCGCGACGGTTGCCCTCGTGCAGGACGTCCTTTACGTAATCCAGGTCGTTCTCGTAGCGCTGGCGACGCTCACGGATCGGCGCGAAGTACTCGTTGACGGCCTCGGTCACGTACTTCTTGAGCTGGCCGGAGCCGCCCATGCCAATCTCCTCGGCAATTTCGACCTCGGAGCGACCGGTGCAGATGGCGGCCGTCGAAAGCAAACCGGACACGCCGGGGCGGTTCTCGGGATCGAACGTGATCATGCGCTCAGAGTCGGTCTGGCTCTTCTTGATGCGCTTGGCCGTCTCCTCAGCGGTCATCGAGATGTTGATGGCGTTGCCGTAGCTCTTGCTCATCTTGCGACCGTCAAGGCCGGGCAGTAGCGGGGTCTCGGACAGCAGTGCCTCGACCTCGGGAAATACCTTGCCGTAGCGGTTGTTAAAGCGGCGTGCGATGGTGCGGGTAAGCTCGATGTGCGGCAGCTGGTCGCGACCGACGGGCACCACGTTGCCCTTGCAGAACAGAATATCGCAGGCCTGATGTACCGGGTAGGTGAGCAGAAGGCCGGTGAGCTCGTGGCCCGAGGCCTCCATCTCGGCCTTTACCGTGGGGTTGCGCGCCAGCTCGGCCTCGGACACCAGCGATAGGAACGGCAGCATGAGCTGGTTGGCGGCGGGTACGGCAGAGTGAGCGTAGATCATGGTCTTGTCGGGGTCGATACCGCAGGCAAGGTAGTCCATGACCATGTTGTACACGTTGTCCTGGATGTGCTCGGTGGTGTCGCGGTCAGTGATGACCTGGTAGTCGGCGATGAGCACGTTGGTCTTGGCGCCCATGTTCTGCAGCTCAACACGGCCCTTGAGGGTGCCGAAGTAGTGGCCCAGGTGCAGACGGCCGGTGGGGCGGTCGCCGGTGAGCATGGTGAACTTCTCGGGCGTCTTGGCCAGGCCCTCGCGAATGGCGTTGCTCTTTTGCAGCGCGACTTCGTAGCTGTTCTCGTTTGGCATGATTGCTCCTAACGTTCGTTCGCAGGTCTTGATGATAGCGTGTTTATTGAGAGGGGTGGGCGTGAGTGGGTGAGGGACTGTCAGGGGCCGGCTTTCATGTCCGCCGCGGCGTCCGCGCGAACGGCTGCCAACGTCTTGGCCCATCCTCACCGGCAAACCCTAGCGCCTGTGGTGCCGCTCTTCCCTACGCTCTTCTGCCGCCTGCTCCTCCTGCTTAAAGGCGGGGTCGTCGGGGGTGACGAGCTCGTCCTCGTGCGTGCGCTTGTTGTAATGGTGGCGCAGCACGGGCTCAAACAGATGTAGATGCTTGGCAAAGGCCGCCGAGCCAATGGCGAGCACGGTAAAGATGAGCACGCGCATGGGCACCTCGACCTGGTTAATCGCGGCGGCGCCGGCCGAAAGCATGATGCACCAGGCATAGATGAGTAGCACGGCCTGTTTTTGGTTGTAGCCTTCTTGGATGAGGCGGTGGTGGATGTGACCCTTGTCGGCCTGCCCGATGCTAATGTGGGCGCGCCTGCGGCGCACGATGGCACTAAACGTGTCGATGATGGGCACGCCGGCAACGATGAGCGGGATGATAAGCGAGGTGAGTGCGGCGGTGCGGCTCACGTTGAGCAGCGAGATGGAGCCCAGCGCAAAGCCCAGAAGCAACGACCCCGAGTCGCCCAAGAAGATGCTTGCGGGGTTGAAGTTGTAGCGCAAAAAGGCCAGACAGGCGCCAAAGAGCGCAATGGAGAGCGCGGCGGCGTCGATGCGGCCCGAGAGAACAGCCATCGAAAACATGGTGAACGACGCGATGCCGCAGATGCCTGTGGCCAAGCCGTCGAGGCCGTCGATGAGGTTAATGATGTTGGTGAATGCCACCAGATAGATTACGGTGATGGGGTAGGCGAGCCACCCGAGCATGATTTCGCCGGGGGCAAACGGGTTGACGATGACGCCGATCCGCAGGCCGCCGATACAGGCGATGAGCGCGGCGAGGACCTGTCCGGCCAGCTTTTGCTTGGGCTTGAGCTGGAAGACGTCGTCGATAGCGCCGGTCGCAAAGATGACGGTAAAGGAGAGCGCCAGCATGGGATAGCTAATGTGAAGGCGCGGGTGCGGCACCAGGACGGGTGGCCAGCCTAGGTGCCAGGTGCCTAGGATTTGCACAATACAGGCAACGACCAGGCCCAAAAACACCGCCGTTCCGCCCAAACGCGGGATGGGCTTGGTGTTGATGCGGCGCTTAGAAGGATAGTCGACGGCATCGAGCTTAATTGCCAAGCGCTTGACCAGGGGCACCGCGAGGAAGGTCGTGATAAAGGCCGCCGCTGCCACGCATAGGTACGGTATGTAGCTCGGGGATGAAGCCATGAATCTAAAAACCGCCAAGCGTCGAAGGAAAAGGTCAGAAGAACGCCATGCGCAAAGGGCATAGCTGTCCCATGATACTCGACCAAGGGGGGTGCATGTAATTGCACGCAGCGATAATCACGCGCTTACCAGATATTGGGATGTTGTCGATGGCTTGTCGGGATGCCGGCGGGAATCCAAATGGACTGTAATGGTATATGGACTGTAATGGTGATTTTCGGCAAAAGAAAACCACCCCCCACGTTACGAAAATGAACCCACCTAAAACAGGTGGGTGCCCTCATCGACTGTTCCAGCGTCCTTAACAACGAAGGATACCTGTACTAGGTACGACTGTGTGGGCTCCCTAAATAAACGCGACGGTTCACCCAGTTGCTCCGCGGGGGGCGGAATACCTACATCATAAAGCGGCACTTTGTCGATTCCAGTCTTGACATTACAAAAATCGTGTCGGACGATTACGGCGCCTTAGGGACGGAGCCGTCTACGCGGTCTGGCCCTTTACGTTTGAGCTGCTGAATCGTTGTTTTGGAGCATGTTTTTATGCCGACGTCGTTGACCGAACTTTTTTCGCCCGCCTGCCATTTGTGTCCGCGCCGTTGCGGTGCGGCGCGCGATGAGGGCGCGCACGGCGTATGCGGTGCTAACGACACGCTCAAGGTGGCCCGAGCGGCGCTTCATATGTGGGAGGAGCCGCCTATCTCGGGCGAGGCCGGTTCGGGCACGATCTTCTTTAGCGGCTGTTCGCTTAAATGTATCTACTGCCAGAACCACGAGATCTCGACCGGCAATTTTGGCCTTGAGATTTCGCCTGAGCGCCTGGTCGAGATAATGCTGGAACTGCAGGACCAGGGTGCCAACAACATCAATTTGGTGACGGCGACACACTATGCGCACCTGTTGCCTGCCGCGATTGCCGCGGCACGGACGCGCGGGCTGGTCATCCCAATCGTCTACAACACGAGTGGTTACGAGCGCGCGAGTGCCGTGGCGGTGCTGGGCGATCTAGTCGACGTGTGGCTTACCGACTTTAAATATGCCGATGCGGCGCTTGCGCAGTCACTTTCTCATATAAAGGACTACCCGCGCGTGGCCGTGTCGGGTTTGGCCCAGATGGCGCACGAGATCGATCGCCGCGGGGGAGAGCTGGTGGATGAGGACGGGCTCATGAAGCGCGGCATGATTGTGCGCCATCTGGTGCTGCCGGGACATGTAGACGATTCGTGTCGCGTGCTGGACCTGGTGTGGCAGACGGTGGGCGATGTGCCGATCTCGGTCATGAACCAGTACACGCCCAATGCGCTTATGCGCGAGCAGGGCGGCGACCTGGCGCGTGCCGTGACGCGCGAGGAGTACGAGCAGGTGCTCGACCATGCCGACGACCTGGGCTTTACGACGATGTTCTGGCAAGAGGGCGGCGCGGTAGACGAGAGCTTCACCCCGGCCTTCGACACCACCGGTGTTCTTACCAGCGCAAAGTAGCGCGTCCGTCGATGATTTTTCTGGGACGGGGATTAAAAAATCATCGAGAGGATCGCCTGCTCGAAAAGTTGTCAAAATAGCCGCGCCCCAAAAAGACTGGTTATTGGGCGTTGACAGTTGGCGAGCCGTAGGTAAAATATCGACTTGTCCTGGGGACGTAGCTCAGTTGGGAGAGCGCTGCCGTCGCATGGCAGAGGCCGAGGGTTCGACTCCCTTCGTCTCCACCCTTGGATTTGATAAGCCGCTGACATTGTGTCGGCGGCTTTTTTTAAAAGAAAGGGCTATACCATGGCCGAGCTTGAGTCCCAACCATTGTCCGACGAGGAGCGCGCCGAGTTGGAAGAGCTCCGCGCTGAGAAGGCCCGCCGCGAGGCTCGGGAAGAGGCCCGTCGCGAGCGTGAGGAGCTGGCTACCCTACGTGCCGAGCGTGCGAAGGCCGAGGAGGTCGCCTCGAACGCCGCATCCGCATCGGCGCCCGCGCCCGCACCCAAGCCCGCTGCTGCGAAGCCTGCACCTGCCGCGCACAAACCTCAGCCTAAAAAGGCCGCTCGTCCCAAGTCCGTCGATCCCAAGCCGAGCCGCGACGAGATGAGCTTTGCCCAGCGCATGGTTACCTCCAAGGAGCCTACGGGCGAGAACGAGATCCCTGGCATGGCGCCGGCTCAAAAAATCATCATCGTGCTCGCCCTCATCGCGTTTATCGTCTTTATGGTCTACACGATCACGGGCAGCATGGGTCTGCACTAGCCTGTTCGCGCTGGGCTCCATGCCCGCACGCCCGCCTCGCCAACCCTCAACCTCTGCACAACGCATCCGAAAGGTCGCCCCATGGCTTTGACCGATATCTCTCATCCCACCGATATTGCAATGCTCACCGATCTGTACGAGCTCACTATGGCCCAGGGCCTGTGGGAGAGCGGCAAGGCCAATGAGCAGGGTTGTTTTACCGCGTTTTACCGCGACCATCCCTTTGGCAGCGCCTATGCCGTCATGTGCGGCACCGCCGAGCTGCCCGAGCTGGTCGAGAATCTGCGCTTTACGCCCGAGGATATCGACTACCTCGCCTCACTCCAGGCCCCGGCCGGCGGCGTGATGTTCAAGCCTGCATTCCTCGACTACCTGCGCGATTTTCGTGCGCATGTAAACATCGACGCCGTTCCCGAGGGCGAGCTCGTCTTTCCGCGCGAGCCCATGGTTCGCGTCACCGGCCCCGCGCTGGAGTGCCAGCTGCTCGAGACGGCGCTGCTCAACATTGTCGGCTTCCAGACGCTTGTCGCCACCAAGACGGCGCGCGTGGTGCTGGCGGCGGACGGCCGTCCCGTTGCCGAGTTTGGCCTGCGCCGCGCCCAGGGTCCCGATGGCGGGCTGGCCGTCGCGCGCGCGAGCTACGTTGCCGGCTGCTCCTCTACGTCCAATGTGCTCGCCGGCCGCCGCTACGGTATTCCCGTCTTTGGCACGCATGCGCACAGCTGGGTCATGAGCTTCGACTCCGAGCTCGAGGCATTCCGGGCTTTTGCCAAGTCGAGTCCCAAGAACTGCACGCTGCTCATCGACACCTACGACGTACGCGAGGGTTGCGAGCATGCCATTACGGTTGCCAAGGAGATGGAGGCGGTGGGCGAGCGCCTGTCGGCTATTCGCATCGACTCCGGCGACCTCGCCAAGCTCTCCAAGTATGTTCGCGGCCGTTTTGATGCCGAGGGCCTGCCCTATGTGGGGATCTCGGTTTCTAACGATCTGGATGAGTACACGATTCAGTCACTGCTCGACCAGGGCGCGCCCATCGATAGCTTTGGCGTGGGTACCAAGCTTGCGACCTGCTATGACCAGCCGGCGCTGGGCGGCGTGTACAAGCTTTCCGCTCGCCGTGCGAGCGAGGCAGATCCATGGACGCCGGTGGTCAAGCTCTCCGAGCAGCCCTACAAGCGCACGATCCCGGGTGTGCAACGCGTGCGCCGTTATTACGACGGCTTTGGCGGCCCGGTCTGCGACATGATCTACGACGAGGACCATCTGGCGGGGGAGGGCGCCGCGCGCGGCAATGCCCTCGTGGCCGTGAATGATGCCGCTCTGGTGACCGACGTGTCCGAACTTGAGTATCGCGAGCTGCTGGTGCCGATCGTGCGCGATGGCAGTGCGGTGGCTCCGCGTGAGAGCATCCAGGACGCGCGCGAGCGCTGTGCTTGGGCGCTCGATCATCTGGACGCCGCTTATAAGCGCTTCCTGTACCCGCAGACCTATGTGGTGGGCATGGAGCAGGGCCTGGCTCAGGTGCGCGACGAGCTCGTGCGCAAGAACATGGCCGCGGCCTCTGCCTTTCCCTGGGCTCACTAATTCCTTGGGCGGTAGGGGCGAGTCACGCTCCCTTGGCCGCCAGCTCGGCCGTTCGCTGAACAGTTGATTGGTTTGACGTATGACGACTTCTTATAAAACGATGGTGGTAAAGATCGGTTCGTCCACGGTTGTGGGCGCCGACGGCAAGGTCAACCGCTCCTTTATCGGCGGGCTTGCCGATCAGGCCGCAGCGCTGCGCAAGCTCGGCTGGCGTCTGGTCGTGGTGAGCTCGGGCGCTATCGCCTGCGGCTATCCCGTGTTGGGCTTCGACCGCAAGCCGGTCGGCGACCTGCCGAGCCTGCAGGCCTGCGCCTCGGCTGGTCAGTGCATCATCTCGTCGGCCTACGACGAGGAGTTCCATGCGCGCGACCTGCTCACCTCGCTCGTGCTGCTCACGCGCCACGATACGGCCCGCCGCACGTCCTACCTACACGCGCGCGACGCCCTGCTGCGCCTCGTGGAGCTTGGCGTGGTGCCGGTCGTCAACGAGAACGATACCGTCACCGTCGACGAGATCAAGTTTGGCGACAACGACACACTGGCGGCGCTTGTGAGCTGCCTGGTTTCTGCCGATCTGTGCGTGACGCTCTCGGACATCGATGGCCTCTATACTGCCAATCCGCACGAGGACCCCACGGCCGAGTTCGTCCCGGTCGTGCATAAGATCGACGCCAAGATCATCGCCTCGGCGGGCGATTCTTCCACATCGGTGGGCACGGGCGGCATGATCACCAAGATCCGCGCGAGCCGCATTCTCATGACGGCGGGCATTCAGAGCGTGATTTGCTCGGGCGAGGAGCCCGATGCGCTCGTGCGTCTGGCCCGCGGCGAGAGCGTGGGTACGCTGTTCGATCCGCCGGCGGAGCGCCTGGACATTGCGCCGCGCAAGCTGTGGATTGCACTGGGCGACAAGGCGCACGGCTCGGTGACGGTCGATGACGGCGCCGCGAAGGCGCTGGTCAGCCGCGGTTCGTCGCTGCTCGCGGTGGGTATTCGCGAGGTCGATGGCCAGTTTGCCGAGGGCGATGTGCTCGACGTGTGCGACCCGAGCGGCATGGTTGTCGCCCGTGGTATCGCCGAGGCCGATTCGGACGTGCTGGAGCTTGCCGCCGGCCGCCGCCAGGACCAGATTGCCAGCAACCGCCTGCTCGCAGATCTGGCCGAGAAGCCGGCGATACACAGGGATAACTTGATCGTATTTGCATAAAGTGAGGCAGCGCTACGGTTCGTTTTGCCAGCAGCGCTGCCTCGCTTTTGCCGGCACTTGGGGACGTTCCTATTGTGCCGGCAGGTGGGGATACTCCTTTGCTAGAAGATTCGGCGCAGGTCTCCGCGGTTGAGGGCCTCGTCGAAGAGGTGCTTGAATACCACGCTGCCGTGCAGGCCGTCGTGCTCGAACTCGTTGGTCACCCAGGCGTGCGAGTTGCCCACGCGGTCGAGCGTGTCGAGCTGCATGCCCGAGTCCACGTACATGTCATCGAAGTACACCGCGGCCTGGAGCGGCACCTCGTTGCACGCCAGTCGCTGCGGGTCGTAGATCTTGTCCCAGCTGGTGTCTTCCATCAGCAGGTCCATGGCGGGCTTGAAAGGCTTGAGCTCGGGCATCTGCTCGAACATCCACGGGAACATGGCCTCGCCGGTAAACATGAGCGGGCGCGCGAGTGTGTCGAACTCGGCACGATGGGCCTTCTCCTCTGCTGCGGCCCAGCGAATGGGCATGGTGTCGCCGTCGGCGTAGATAAACTCCTGCAGTGTCCAGTACAGCGGGTTCGTGCGTGTGTTGGTGCGCTCGAAGGCGCGCATCAAAAAGCTGTCGGATACCGAGGAGCCGCAGCTCAGCGTACCGTCGCCAGTAACAAAAGCGTGATCGATAGTCCAATGCATGCGCTCAAAGCTCGGCTTCATGCCAAAGTCGCTGCCCATGAGCTGTAGGCGCTCGACCGTCATCGGCGAGCCGTCGGGCAGCACGGGCTTCTGAGCCTCGAGCGCATCGGCCAGGGCTGCCACGCGCTCGACGTCAGCGGGATAGCGGTCATAATACTGCTGCGTCTTGGCGGCCATGCGCGGGAAGGTGTGCGCGTAGACCTCGCTTGCGCTCGCCGGTACGTGGGGGATGCCGCCGCAGGTAAAGCTCGCCGCCACGCCCTCGGGGAAGAGCGACAGGTAGCTCAGCGTCAAAAAACCGCCGTAGCTTTGGCCGAGCGTGACCCACGGCTTGCCGCCAAAGCCCACTAGGCGCAGGTACTCAAAATCGCGCACGATGGAGCTGGCGAGGTGGCGCTTGAGGAAGTCCGCCTGCGAGCGTGCTGTATCGGCGCCGGCGGCCGTTGCGCGATCACCCAGTGCCTTGATCGTGCGTCCGTCCACGCAGCTACTGCGTCCGGTGCCGCGCTGGTCGGGAAGGACCACGCGGAAGTGCTTGACGGCCTCCTCGATCCAGCCGTCGCTTGTGGGCGACAGCGGACGTGGGCTCTCGCCGCCGGGGCCGCCCTGCAAAAACAGGAGCAGCGGCAGATCGTCGTTGATGCGGTCGGGCGCGCTAACCACGCGGTAGAAGAGCTTGATGCTCTCGGGCGCGCCGGCGATGGGTGCCGGCATGGCGCCGCGGCGCATGGTACTGCCGACGGCCAGGAGCATCGGCTCCAGGCCGCGCCAGTCAAGGGGGACGTCGATGCTGTGGTCCTCGACGTAAAGGCCGGGGACGTGGTACGAAGTGATGAGGGCCATGTGAGTCTTCCGTTCGTTGCGGTGTTTCGGGTTGACCAATTCTACCGCCGCGGGCGAGGCCATGCGCAAATCGGCTACCATGGTTGCAAACTTCTAGGAGAAAGGGCCGCCCATGTCGGTCGATATAGCCACGTATGTCCACGATCTTGCCGTTGCCGCCAAGGCAGCGTCGGCCTCGCTTGCCACGGCGAGCGATGAACAGCGCCAGGAGGCCGTGCGCGCCATGGCCGCAGCACTGCGCAACGGTGTCGACTCCATCGTCGCCGCTAACGAGCTCGATATGTCCGCCGCGCGCGATGCGGGTACCTCGGCCGGACTGCTCGATCGCCTGCTGCTGACGCCCGAGCGCGTCGAGGGCATGGCCGCCGGCCTGGAAAAGCTTGCCGAGCTGCCCGATCCCGTGGGCCGCGTGCTCGACCACCGCGTGCTTGCAAGCGGCGTGGACCTGACCCGTGTGAGTGTGCCGCTGGGCCTGGTCGCTATGGTCTACGAGGCGCGCCCCAACGTGACGGCCGACGCCGCAGGCATCTGCATCCGTACCGGCAACGCCTGCATTCTGCGCGGCGGCTCGCTGGCCTATCACTCGTGTGCCATGATCGCCGAGCTGCTGGCCGATGCGCTCGAGGCCAAGGGCTTCCCGCGCGAGGCCGTCTCGATGATTGAGTCCACCGATCGCGAAGCCACCGGCGAGCTCATGAAGCTCCGCGGTATCGTCGACGTGCTCATTCCGCGCGGCGGTGCAGGCCTGATTCAGCGCTGCGTGCGCGAGTCGCTCGTTCCGGTGATCGAGACGGGCACGGGCAACTGCCACATCTACGTGCATGAATCCGCCGACTTTGATAAGGCGCTCAACATTATCGTCAATGCCAAGACCCAGCGCGTAGGCGTGTGCAATGCCGCCGAGTCGCTGCTGGTCGACCGTGCTGTGGCCGATGCGTTTTTGCCTGCGGTCGTTGCCGTGCTGCACGACCACGGCGTGCTCATTCACGGCGACGAGGCCACGTGCGCCGCGTGCGCCGACGCCGGCTTTGTAGAGGGCGATGACTACGTCGCCGCGACTGAGGAGGACTGGGGTCGCGAGTACCTGGCGCTCGAGATGAGTGTGAAGGTCGTGGCTAGCGAGGACGAGGCCATCGAGCACATCAACCGCTACGGCACCATGCACTCCGAGGCCGTCGTTGCCGAGGACACGGATGCTTGCGAGCGCTTCCTTGATGCGGTCGATGCCTCGGCCGTGTACTCCAACGCCAGCACTCGCTTCACTGACGGCGGCGAGTTTGGCCTGGGCGCCGAGATCGGCATCTCGACCCAAAAACTCCACGCCCGTGGCCCCTTTGCCGCCGAGGCCCTCACCACCTACAAATACAAGCTCCGCGGCACCGGCCAGGTCCGTCCCTAAACCTACCAAAAAGGGACAGGTTTATTTTGGCAGGTTTTATCTGCGGTTTTGCCGGGCGACACGCTCGCCCGGCTTTTTTCTCCGCAAACCTTTTCTGCCTTTCGGCTTGAGCCGCGGCTATATACGATAGTGACACCGTGTCCTAGCACCGAATCACCAGGAGGTATTGCCATGTCCCAGACGCTTTCCGCCGGAATCACCCGCGACCGTGCGTTCGAACTGCTCAACGAGCACAACAAGGACCCGTTCCACATCACCCACGGCGAGACCGTCGAGGGCACCATGCGCTATTTTGCGCGCGAGTTCGACCCCGAGAACGAGGAGTTCTGGGGCATCGTCGGCCTGCTGCACGACTTGGATTGGGAGGAGCATGAGGACGACCCCATGAACCACACCATCTATGCGGCCGAGATCCTTGAAGGCGAGGGCGCATCGCCCGAGCTCATCCGCGCTATCCAGACGCACACGTCCGATTTCAATGCTTCACTGCCTAAGCCCGAACTGCAGATGGAGAAGATTCTGTTTGCCTGCGACGAGCTCACCGGGTTGATCGGTGCCGCCGTCATCATGCGCCCGAGCAAGAGCGTCATGGACTTTACGACCAAGTCGCTCAAGAAGAAGTTCAAGGACAAGCGCTTTGCCGCCGGCTGCTCGCGCGACGTGATTTCGCAGGGCGCCGAGATGCTGGGCTGGGGGCTTCCCGAGCTCTTCGACCGCACCATCGCGGCCATGCAGTCCTTCGCGCCTGACCGCGACACCTTCCAGGCCTAACCTGCCAAAAAGGGACAGGTTTATTTTGGTAGGTTTTATCTGGGAAAACGCTTCCGTTGGACGTTATTCAGCGGAATCGTTTTCTTTTTGACGCGGTGATGCCGGCGATTGGCGGCGCTTCGCGGCAGACGGCCATGCTTTGCCGTATTCGTAATTCGGCATGTGCATTGCTAAGCGGCGTTCTTGATAATCCATACCCCCAGTCCGGTTAGCAACTGAACCTGCTTAATTGTCAGCCCTTCTTTTCGAAGCGCGAGTATCGCCTCATTGCGAAGTGCTTTGGAGACGGATTTGAGCTCCGTTGGAGCACATCCTACGACACTCTGCACGATTGCCGTGCCAAATTCACATAGATCTTCCTCACGAACCTTGGCTGTTGCGCTGGGGCGATAGGGAAGCGACGGCGCACTTTCCATGAGCTGAAGGTATGAGCGAGGTGTTGGGAATAAAACGCCGACAACGCTGCCGGTGACATGCGGCCGTGACCTGGCACTCATTAGATACTCGCGATGGCTGCTCCAGGGATATTCGTCGTATGCCGCCAGTCCTGCTTTTTGTGGATTCAGATGAATGTATCGAATTGCCTCAAGTAAATATACTTCCGACTTAATGGGCGAATCCCAAAACCGCTCCTGAAACACGTGGCCGATATGCCCTGTCCGCGCATTGTATCTACCCGCAAACGACACGGCTATCGCGTGCATCGCGTCGCTCTTGCGGTCGTCCGGATCGTCGATGAGGAGATGAATGTGGTTTCCCATAAGGCACCAAGCGATAAGCTCAATATTGTGTTTAGGGAGGATCACATCGAGGATCTGAAGCATGGCGATTCGGTCCTCGGCATCGTCAAACAGCAATTGCCCTCCGTTTCCACGCAACGTGACGTGGAAATAACCGGTTGGTGACTTTGAACGAGGTTTTCTCGGCATGGCCCCTCCTTTAGCTCGGATGGGCTGAAGATACCTCATTCGCAGGCATCGGTTGTCGAGATTCAGTTCACCGACAATAGCTGCTACCTGCCGAAATGTTATTGCGTTTTCAAATTGATGCTTTTTAATGGTAGCTGAGCAAGACGGGCACGCTTGTTGTGGATGTGGGTGTTGGTTGCGTCGATCTGGATGGTCCTCGCGTGATGTCATCGCAAACGGGCTTCACGCATTTCTACGGCGATAGAAAAATGGCCGGGCGCTCACAAACAAAACGGAGCACCCGGCATTTACTGATTGTTTGTTGACGTTTGGCCAGATAAAACCTGCCAAAATAAACCTGTCCCTTTTTGGCAGGTTAGTTGAGGGCGGCTTGGGCTAGGCGGGCTTCGGCGTCCTCCTCGGTGACGCCCAAGGCCACGGCGAACTCCTCGATGGAGCGGCGCTTGGCCTCCTTGAGTACGCGCATGTAGTAGGAGCTGGGTTTTTTATCAGCTTCCTCGGCCTGGCGAATGCGGTGCATCATGGTTTTTGCCACGCGGACCGTCTCGGGCGCGCCCAGCTTGAGCTGCTGCTTAAAGTGTGTCTCCTCAAGCGAGCTGTTGCGCTCGGTAAAGGTGTCGCACTCCAGCTCGTCATAGTGGCTCAGCAAGTGCTCGGCATCTTGCTGCGAGATGGCGGCGTGCAAACGGTCGGCCTGCGCCACGGGGTACATGAGGATCGTCTGCGCATGTCCCTGCTTGGTCTCGAGCAGCAGCATGGGCTGCGGTGTGTCGTCCCTAAAACCGACGACGGTACAGACTCCCTGGCCCGGATGAATGACGTGTTGACCGATTGAGAACATGCTACCTCCAACTTATACGAATTTACGTATGTTAAGAATACCACGCTGACGTGCGCAAACCCTTACTATATGCTGGAAAAGCACACAACTCCGATAGGTAAGAGTATTCGATAACAGACGCAGCTCATTCACACCTTTATGCATTTTCAACGCCTGCATAATCTGCAGGCAGACCGGCATCTTTGAGTGACTCCATACAAGCTGTAGTCATTTTTGTGCATATGCAATATCTATTAGCTTTACCCTGCGACAGTGCCCGTCGCTTGTGATAGAGTGCTACAAACTCTGGCTTTTGCCCCACGAGTGACCAAGAGCTCGGGGGCTTTAACACAAGGAGGATCTATGCCCGAGAAGATTGAAGAGCTGGTACGCGCTGCGCTTGCTGCGGCCCAGGAGGCCGGCGACCTTTCCGCATTTGAACTTGACGATTGCGCTATCGAGCGACCGGCTGACACTTCTCATGGCGAGTGGACCTCTACCATGGCCCTGAAGTCCGCCAAGCTGGCCCACTGCGCCCCGCGCAAGATCGCCGAGGCCATCGTTGCCCATATGCCCGAGGACCCCGCGATCGAGAAGGTCGAGATCGCAGGCCCCGGCTTCATCAACTTCTACCTCTCCGTTGCCGTCAAGAATGCCATCTTTGGCGAGGCTCGCGAGAAGGGTATGGACTTCGCTAAGTCCAACGTCGGTGGTGGCCTGAAGACCCAGGTCGAGTTCGTTTCCGCCAACCCCGTCGGCCCCATGCACATCGGCCACGGCCGCTGGGCCGCGCTGGGCGACTCGCTCTGCCGCGTTATGGACCACGCCGGTTACGACATCCAGCGTGAGTTCTACATCAACGACCACGGCTCTCAGATGAACACCTTCGGCAACTCCATCAGCACGCGCTATATGCAGCTTGCCGACATCATCGCCAAACAGGGCGTGGATATCGATGAGGCTCACAAGCTGCTGATCGCCGACCGCGACGCCTTCGTTGCCGACGAGAACGACGAGCATCCCGAGACCCATCCGTACCAGGATAACTTTGCCGAGACCCTTGGCAAGGACTCCTATGGCGGCGACTACATTATCGACGAGGCCGCCGAGTTCTGGCGCACCGACGGCGATAAGTGGGTCAACGCCGATCCTCAGGAGCGCATGGAGAGCTTCCGCGAGCGCGGCTATGTGAAGATGGTCGACAACATGCGCGACCTCTGCCACGCCGTCAATTGCGACTTCGATCGTTGGTACTCCGAGCGTTCGCTGTACGTGAAGGACACCGAGGGCGAGACCGCCGGCACCTCTGCCGTCGACCGCGCTTTTGAGAAGCTCGACAAGATGGGCTACCTCTACACCAAGGACGGCGCCCTGTGGTTCCGCTCCACCGACCTGGGCGATGACAAGGACCGCGTCCTGATCAAGTCCGACGGCGAGTACACCTACTTCGCCTCCGACGTTGCCTATCACTGGGATAAGTTCCAGCGCGTCGACCACGTCATCGACATCTGGGGCGCCGACCACCACGGCTACATCGAGCGCGTCCGCTGCGTCTGCGACGCTCTGGGTTACCCCGGCAAGTTTGAGGTTCTGCTGGGCCAGCTCGTCAACCTGCTGCGTAACGGCAAGCCCGTCCGTATGTCCAAGCGCAAGGGCACCATGGTGACCCTGCAGGAGCTCGTCGACGAGGTCGGCTCCGATGCCGCTCGCTACACGCTCATCTCCAAGAGCTCCAACCAGATGGTCGACTTCGATATTGAGGCTGTTAAGAAGCGCGATAACTCCAACCCGGTGTACTACGTGCAGTACGCTCACGCCCGCGTGTGCTCCATCCTGCGCCGTGCCGCTGACGTTACGCCCGAGCAGGCTGACGAGATGGGCATGAAGGCCGTCGCCGCCAAGGCCATCGGTGAGAACGTCGATTACTCGCTGCTGACCGACCCGACCGAGCTCGCCCTTTCGCGCAAGCTCAACGAGCTCACCGACCTCATCGCCAGCTGCGCTCGCGACCGCGCCCCGTTCCGTCTGACGCACTTTGCTGAGGAACTCGCCGGCGACTTCCACAGCTTCTACGCTGCCTGCCAGGTGCTGCCTAGCGAGGGCCGTCCCGTCGACCCCGAGCTTTCGCGTGCCCGTCTGGCCGCTTGCGACGCCGTCCGCGTGACGCTCGCCCTGGTGCTCACCCTTGTTGGTGTCTCCGCTCCCGAGCAGATGTAAGCTACGGGTCATTTGACCGTGTAGGTTCGGCTTTGCTGAGCCCTATAAGCCCGATCTCCATGCGGAGGTCGGGCTTTTTGCATAAACGCCGGCGTATTGACGAATTTGGGACTGCTGGAAATACGAAACTATGCCGGTTTACTACGATGAATTGAGAGATTCCAACCACGCCGGCTTTTCGCAAAAAAAGTGCAAGGCATCTACCTGCGGTTTTAGTTCAACAAATTTCGGAGTGGTCGCGGTTGAGCGATTCATCGTAGTAAACCGTCATAGTTTTGGCGGAAGCATTCAGGTTTGTGGGCGGTAAACCAAAGATTGTCCCTTTTGACTAGTCGTTTAAGAACGTCCTCAATGACTAAGTTGCAGGTGGTTGCGGTTGTGTTACACTAACGCTGCGTATATGACGCAAATATCTCGATACAGATCAATGATGTCCGTCGGTATTTGACGGAGCTAGACTGTTTAGCCGCCCTGAAGGTTTATGCAGGGAGCATGTGATCACAGGGCTTGAAAAGAAAGTTGAGCAAACACTGTGTCTGATCAACAGCAAGAAAACGAAATAACGACGACGCAAGCCGCTCCCGCTGCACCGGTTGCGTTGGACCAGGTCGCGGCGCCCGCGCAAGCCTCGGCTCCTGAGACGCCCAAGGCTGCTTCGACGCCTACGCCTTCAGCGGCTGAGAAGGCCGTGCCTGCAACTGGTGAGGAGGCTGCTCCGGCAAAGCCCAAGCGTACGCGCCGCACGGCCAAGTCTGCTGCTGACGGCGAGGAGGTCACCAAGCCCAAGCGCCGTACCACGCGCACGACGCGCGTCAAGCGCACCGTTGCAGCTGACTCCTCGGAGCCGATTTCCGATGAGGTCGCGCAGGCGCGTGCGTTGGCGCAGATTAGCGAGGCTCAGGTGGTGCGCGCCCGCCGTCGTGCTGCCGAGCGCGAGGCCGCGGCTCTGACCGAGCTTGCAGCTCCGTCTGCGCCCGAGACACCTGCCGCCGACCAGCCGACCGAGAAGCCGGCACCGCGCACACGCCGTCGCACGGCTGCTAAGGCCGAGCAGGTTGCCGATCAGGTAACCCTCGAGCTCACCGAGGCTTCGGTTCGTTCCGCGGCAGGGGAGGGCGCATCGCCTGCTGAGTCCGCTGCGCCTGTCGAGGCCAGCGAAGTCCCCGTTGTCGATCCGGCTTTGCGCCCGCACCGTCGCGGTCGCAAGCCCAAGGCCTTCGTCGAGGCAGAGAAGGCCGCAGCCGCAGCTGCAGCCGCTCGGGATGCTGCGGCGACCGCCGAGTCTGCAACCGCTGCCGATGCACCCGTCCAGGATGCTACGACTTCCGAGGCCGCTCCCGCCGATGTCGAGCCCGCCGACGTCCGTCCTGGTCGCAGCCATCGTACTGCTGCTAAGCGCACGTCCAAGGCCAAGACTGCCAAGAAGGGTGCGTCCGAGGATTCCGCCGAGACGACCGCCGATGCATCGACTGATGCCGCCGAGCCCCAAGACGTCGAACAGTCTGCGTCCGAGAAGCCCAAGCGCGGTCGTAAGAAGTCCGCTAAGGCCAAGGCGTCCGAGCAGCGGGCCGAGGCCGAGCTGCAGGGCGATTCCAAGGCCGAGGCCAGCGATGATACTGCGGCTAACGCCGATGCCGCCGCAACCGATGGCGCCGCGCCCGCCGAGGCCGAAGACGGCGCTCGCCCCAACCGTCGCCAGCACAAGCGCAACGACGAGCGCAACGAGCGCAAGGACGAGCGCAACAACGACCGCCGCAACCGCCAGCGCGATCGCAAGCAGCGCAACAAGGAGCGTAATGCCGCTCCCACCGAGCCCACGCTTTCGCGCGAGGAGCTCGCGGCCATGAAGGTCGCCGAGCTGCGCGAGAAGGCCAAGGAGTTCGAGATTGAGACGACCGGCAAGAAGAAAGCCGAGCTCGTCGAGGAGATCTACGTCACCGCCGCGAAGGCCGAGGGCTTCCGCGACATCAAGGGCATCCTGCAGATTCGTCCGGACAGTTCCGGCATCATCCATGCCCATGGCTACATGAAGTCCAACGACGACGCCTTCGTGCCCGCCTACCTCATCCGCTCCGCGCGTCTGCGCACGGGCGACGTCATCGAGGGCTCGCTTCGTCCTTCGCGCGGCGGCGACAAGCGCGCCGGCCTCGCCAAAATCACGACCGTCAACGGTCTAGACCCCGAGCAGATTCGCAACCGCCCCAAGTTCGGTGACCTCACCCCGGTCTATCCCAACGAGCCGCTGCGCATGGAGCATGGCAAGGACTCCATTACCGGTCGCGCCATCGACATCGTGTCGCCGATCGGCAAGGGTCAGCGTGGCTTGATCGTGTCCCCGCCCAAGGCCGGCAAGACCACAATCCTCAAGAAGATCTGCCAGTCTATCTCGATTAACAACCCCGAGGTGCACCTCATCTGCCTGCTCGTCGACGAGCGCCCCGAAGAGGTTACCGATATGCAGCGTTCCATCAAGGGCGAGGTTGTGGCGTCGACCTTCGATATGCCCGCCGACAACCACACTCGTGTGGCAGAGCTCGTCATCGAGCGCGCCAAGCGCATCGTGGAGCTGGGCGGCGATGTCGTGGTGGTGCTCGACTCCATCACGCGTCTTGCCCGCGCCTACAACTTGGCGGCGCCCGCCTCAGGCCGCATCCTTTCAGGCGGCGTCGATTCGGCGGCACTGTATCCGCCCAAGCGCTTCCTGGGCGCAGCCCGCAATATCGAGAACGGTGGCTCGCTCACCATCCTGGCCTCTGCCCTCATCGACACCGGCTCCAAGATGGACGAGGTCATCTTTGAGGAGTTCAAGGGCACCGGCAACATGGAGCTCAAGCTCGACCGCGACCTGGCCGACCGCCGCATCTTCCCGGCTATCGACCCCGTTGCCTCCGGTACGCGTAACGAGGACCTGTTGGTTGACGAGCAGATGCGTCCGTTTGTCTTTGGCCTGCGTCGCATTCTTGCCGGCATGAACAACACCGAGCGCGCAGCTGCGTCGTTTATCAAGGGTCTTAAGGGCACCAACACCAACCAGGAGTTCCTGGTGCGTTCGGCCAAAAAACACAGCGACTACGAGCAGACGTTCTAGGTTGTCATCTACACGCAGCGATAGTCATCAATGCAATAAAGGGTCGGGGCTTTGAGCCTCGGCCCTTTTCTATATAGCCGCTCCGCGCTTTTTTGACCATAAGACTGGCAAGCAGCAGGTTTCCCGTTTCAATCCGACATCGTCGCTTGCAATAGACTGGGCGGTTTCGCATAATAGCTTTTAAGCTTCGCGACGGAAAACGCAGATGAAACGAACCATATACCGTTGCTTTGGGGCATAGCCCCGCTTCATCTTCTCTCGCGCAGCCAACTGAATGATGCGATTTGGGTGCTGGAAGATGGGGAGAGCTCATGGCTTCTTCTGATGCAACACAACGAGCAGTCCTTGCCGGACTTTCGTGCGGGATCGGCCTTGCCGCTCCCGTGGTTATGTATGCCGCGACGCTGCCGTTTTCGTCGGTGAACGAGACGGTCGTGGCGGGTGCGGTTCCCTTCGCCGTGGGCGCGGTGGCGGGCGTGGGTATCTATGCCGCTTCGCTGGGTATCTCCGAGTACCGTGCGCAGCGTGAAGAGCGTCTGTTCCAGCCCGATGCCATGGGCGGTGCCGCCAATCTCAATCAGCATCAAAGCGAGTTCAAGACCGCCTCGATTCCAGCCCAGCAGCAGGATGCGACTCCTTACACTGCGGCTTCTGCTTCTCAGACTCAGTCGGAGCAGTCTACCTCGGCATTCCTTTCCGGCCTGACCGGTGCGTTCCAGCGCCGTCATGCCGATGATGGTGTTCCTACCATCGCTCGAGCCGCAGATGCTATGGACGAGGCCGAGGCTTGGTCCATGATCGACAGTATGCTCGACGACGATTCGCCGGTGAGCTGCGACCCTGCACGCTCGCGCGACGTCTATCAAGTCGCCATCGACGAGCTCACCAACGGCGGGCAGACCGGCTCCCTCAATCGCGACGACATCGCCGCCGCGGCGCGTGCCGTGTCGGGCTCCCAGGCCGCCCCTGCGGGCAGCACGGCGGCTTTCGTGGCACTCGTTGCCAACGCGGCAGCCAATAACGCCTACAACGCTACCTCGGCGGACGCGAACGCTTTTGCCGATAATTCGTACATTGATGAAGCCATGACCGCGGACGAGGAGGCCGTTGCCGCCCGCCGTGCCGCCGAGAGCTCGCTTTGGGGCGCTCCTGCCCAGCAGCAGGCGGCTGAGGCTGCGCCGTACAATGCAAACCTCGCCAGCATGCCTATCATCTCCGGTGCCGCGGACATCGATCTCGATGACCTCGATGAGCCTGCAGCCATCACCGCATCTATTGAAGCCCAAGATCGCATCGACACCGGCGACCTTCCGGACGCCTCGCTCGAGGTTGATGTCCCCATGGCCGATTACTCGGGCCACGAGGACATGTGGGCCGCCGCCACCGCGATTCTGGATGAGATTGACGAGCCCGCTCCTGTTGCAGCCCCCGCTCCCGTCGCTGCCCCTCAGCCTGCTGCCCCCGCCTATGTCGGCCGTCACAGCGCTGTGTTCCCCGAGGATACCGCCCGTATCTCACGCGAGAGCATCGAGCGGGCCGAGGCTATTGCCGCCGGCATTATGGAAAATCGTCGTCACGAGCGCGTCAATCAGATCCTCGAGGAAGAGATTGAGCGCCTGCAGTCCTCTACCGCCAAGCGGACGGGCCGTGCCTATCTGAGCGTTATCGAGGGCGGTACCGCCAGCTTCGCGCCGCTCCGCGCGGAGGCATAACTTCTGCATGGTTAAGATCAATCGAAAATGGGCGGTCGCGACCTGCCTGATGGCGCTCTTGATCTGGGGCAATTCGCTGGTTCCCGGCTCGGGGTCGGGCTCGCTGAGCCTAACGGTCATGGAAGCTATCCGCTGTTTCCTGCACGGCGTGGGACTTCCATATGAATGGGTGACCAACTTTGTTGTTCGCAAGTGCGCGCATTTTAACGAGTATATGGTGCTCGGCATTCTGGCAACGCACGCCTTTGATTTTGAGGGCCGGCGCACCTTTGACGTGCTGCTGCCCACGGCGGTGTTCCTGCTGCTGATTCCCTCGATCGACGAGACGATTCAGCTCTTTGTGCCGGGACGCGCCGGCATGATCACCGATGTGATGATCGACTGCTGTGGAGCGGCAACGGGCGTTGTGCTCCGATATCTCTTACGGTCGCTGATGTACGCCAAAAAGGCCGCCTAGGACGTATTGTTTGGTCCTAGGCGGCCTTTTTTATTTGAGGGCTTATGTGAGGCGTGGTGGCGTCGTTCCATTGGTCGGATTTGCTGGGCGCGCCACGCCCCGTGGGTGCGTCTGTTACTGAAGCGCCTGTGCGCCCAGGGCCAGGCAGCCCATAATGCCCTGCTTGCCCTCGAGGCTGTTGTTGACGATGTAGTTATCGATGTCGTTGACCTCGGGCGTGACGATATAGCCGTTGAGCATTTCGGCGCACTTCTTGCGCGCGAGCGGCACGATGGGGGTGTGGTCGGCCACGCCGCCGCCGATGATGATCTTTTGCGGCGCGTAGCACAGCGTGTAGGTCATGAGCGCCTGTGCCAGATAGCCGGCGAGCAGGTCCATGGCCTCCGGGTCATCGGCCATGTCTCCAGCGCTCTTGCCATCCCAGCGCTTTTTAACGCCGGGGCCGGCGATGAGGCCCTCGAGGCAGTTGTCGTGGAAGGGGCAGGCGCTATGCTCGCCGATGGTGTCGCGCGGGTCGCGCGTGACCAGGATGTGGCCGGCCTCGGGATGCATCATGCCGTGCACAAGCTGGCCGCCCGAGAGTACACCAGCGCCCACGCCGGTACCGATGGTCAGATACACAACGTCAGTGAGGCCCTGGGCGCAACCAAAGGTGACCTCGCCCAGGCAGGCGACGTTGACGTCGGTGTCGTAGCCGCAGGGGATATTGAGCTCGTTTTGGATAGTGCCCAGCAGGTCAAAGTAGCGCCATGCCGTTTTGGGCGTCTCCAGGATCTTGCCGTATTGGGGCGAGGCAGGGTTGACTGCGGTGGGGCCAAAGGCGCCGATGCCCAGCGCGGCGATGCCCTTGTCGGCAAACCACGCGTTGACGGCCTCAACGGTCTCCTGCGGGGTCGTGGTCGCGATCTGCTCGCGCTTTAGGACCGTACCGTCCGCATAGCCCGTGGCGCAGACCATCTTGGTGCCACCGGCCTCGAGCGCTCCGATAAGCTGCTGCTCTGCCATAATATTCCTCTCACTGGGACGAGTTGCTCCATGATTAAAGTATAGAGCTCTAAACCATTTAAGAAAGCGCTATAAAAAGAAGCCTCGCAACGCGGCGGGCGGTGCGGGACTTCTTTAGTTACTTTAGTTGCCGGGCCGTTCTTACCCGCGCGGCTTGATTTTATCACGTAGCGACTTGAGGTTCTCCAGCGCCGCGTTAAGCGTCTCGTCTCGCTTGGCAAAGTGGAAACGAATCAGATGGTTGACGGGCTCGCGGAAGAAGCTCGAGCCGGGCACGGCGCCCACGCCCACCTTTGAGGCCAGGTCCTCGCAGAAGTCGAGGTCGCTGTCATAGCAAAACTCAGAGATGTCCATCATCACGTAGTAGGCGCCCTGCGGCACGTTGTGTGTGAGGCCGATACTGTCGAGTCCCTGACAGAATAGGTCGCGCTTGGCGGTGTAGAGGTCGAGGACCTCCCGGTAATAGCTATCGTCGAAATTGAGGGCGGTGACGACGGCCTCTTGCAGGGGAGCGGCGGCGCCTACGGTGAGGAAGTCGTGGACCTTCTTGATGCGCTCGGTGATTTCGGCGGGAGCGATGGTGTAGCCCAGGCGCCAGCCGGTGATGGAGTAGGTCTTGGACAGCGAGCTGCAGCTGATGGTGCGCTCAAACATGCCGGGCAGCGTGGCCATGTACACGTGCTCGTGGGGCGCGTAGACGATGTGCTCGTAGACCTCGTCGGTGATGCAGTAGGCGTCATACTTTTTGCACAGGTCGGCGATAAAGGTGAGCTCCTCGCGGGTAAAGACCTTGCCGCAGGGGTTGGAAGGGTTGCACAGGACGATGGCCTTTGGGTCGTTGTCGCGGAAGGCCGCCTCGAGGACCTCGCGGTCGAAGTCAAAGGTGGGCGGGTTGAGCGGCACATAGATGGGCTCGGCTCCCGAGAGAATGGTGTCAGCGCCGTAGTTCTCGTAGAACGGCGAGAAGATGACGACCTTGTCGCCGGGGTTCGTGACCGTCATCATGGCGGCCATCATGGCCTCGGTGGAGCCGCAAGTGACTACGATATTCTCGTTGGGGTTCACCGGCATGCCCATAAAGTGCTCCTGTTTGGCGGCGAGCGCCTCGCGCATGGCCTGGGAGCCCCAGGTGATGGAGTACTGGTGGTAAAGCGGCTTGGGGTCGGTGGCGATGGTGCCCAGACTATTGAGCAGCTGCGCCGGGGGATCGAAGTCGGGGAAGCCCTGCGACAGGTTGACGGCGCCATACTTGTTGGAGATGCGCGTCATACGGCGGATGACCGAATCGGTAAACGTTGCCGTGCGATTGGAGAGTTCTTTCATGCTTGTCCTTTCGAACATCGGGGTGGGGCAAGTTTACTCCTATGAAACCGGTGGGAAATGCTCGAAATGGTCTCGAAAAACTCTTTTCAAAATTCTTGAAAATTGGGGCTTGCATCGCGTGGCGTTCCTTGCAATAATAGTCGAGCGCGAAGCGCACAGGACACGGTGGGTGTAGCTCAGTTGGCTAGAGCGACGGGTTGTGGTCCCGTAGGTCGAGGGTTCGAGTCCCTTTACCCACCCCAGTTCTTGCTTCGTGTTGATATCGGGTCGTTAGCTCAGTTGGTAGAGCAGGGGACTCTTAATCCCAAGGTCCAGGGTTCGACCCCCTGACGGC
>JAXJJM010000024.1:0-23383 GCA_036298225.1 Collinsella sp. | reverse complement strand
GGTCCTCACGAGCAACATCGCCCCGAGCGGGTGGGATGAGTTCTTCACGGGCGACGACACGCTCCTCTGCGCCCTCGACAGGCTGTTCGACAAGGCGTCGGTGTTCGTGATGCGGGGCCCGAGCTACCGCGGCAGGGGGCTTGACACCTACTCGGTGGAGGCCGTCCCCCAAGCGGTGAAGGTGAGGGGGATCCAGCCCGAGGGGATGTAGGGAAGCGATAGGAAAGACATAGATGCGGGCGTGTTGGCTAAAATGGGTCGGCCGGGATTGGTCAATCTCGGCCGACTATATTTGGCTAAATTATTCCGACGCTAACACTAACTGTCCACCACCCTCCAACAACCTCCTATTTCAAATCAAATCAGCCACCGTGCGTCATGGATATTCCCGGTGGGTCGCGGGGTGGCGGCTACGACTTTCCCTCAGGATAATTCGCGAAGCCCGTTTTCCGAGGAAAGGTATTGGTTATGTAATACCAGTTAAACAGTAAAACTATGCTTAAGTGGTATCTGGCTGGAGAACCAATTGGTATGGTTGATTAGACCCACTTCGCCATCTACGTTCATTTTTATACCGCTGGGAGAATTCCAAACTTAATTTGCGCAACTGCTCACGTATGCTGGTTCAACCTTATAGGTGGCTATCTGGTTACTACCAGTTGACCCCTTGGTAACGGGTGGGCCAATTGTACGGAATGTACCGAACACCCCCCCCGTTTGATGCGTTCGCCCATGCTGCGGGGCGCGCGTCCGCGACACTTCCGCATGTCGGAGGGAAGGAGTCCAGGTGCGTAGGAATTCCATTTTTACGAAACGATGGGTGAAGGGAAGCGCAGTCCTCGTTGCCACGGCAGCGACGCTCGTGTTCGCCAGTCCCCAGCAGGCGGTTGCCACGCCACTCAAGGGCGTCGAATCGGCGACCGTGTCTCAGTCTGCCTCGAACGTCGTTGACATCGATTTCGCCGGCGGCATCAAGGGCCGCATTACGTTCCTCGAGGACGGTATTTTCCGTTACAACGTTGATCCCAAGGGTGAGTTTTCCGAGTACGCAACGCCGCGCAGTAAGTCCCACACGGCTAAGATCCAGGCCCAGCCCGATGCCTCGGACACCTACAGCAAGCCGAGTGCGACGGTTGCCGACAAGGGCAACACTATCGAGATCAGCGGTGGAAAGGCGACCGTGATCCTGGACAAGGCGACTGGCAAGATGAGCATCAAGTCGGGCGACCGTGTCGTGGTCTCCGAGTCCGCGTCCCTCGACCTTGATAAGAAGGGCACCGTACAGACGCTCGCCAAGGAGAAGTCCGAGAACTTCTTTGGCGGCGGTACTCAGAACGGCCGCTTCCTGCACACCAACCAGACTATCGCCATCTCCAACACCAACAACTGGACCGATGGCGGCGTTGCTTCGCCCAACCCGTTCTACTGGACGAGTGACGGTTACGGCGTGCTCCGAAACACGTTTGCAGAGGGTTCCTACGACTTCGGTTCCACGGACGCATCAACAGTTACGACTTCGCACAGCGAGAATGAGTTCGACGCCTACTACTTCGTGGCGACCAATGAGGGCGCCTCGAACGTGGCGACCGAGATGCTGCAGGACTACTACAAGGTGACCGGTAATCCGGTACTGCTGCCCGAGTACGGTTTCTACCTGGGTCATCTGAATGCCTATAACCGTGATGGCTGGTCAACGACCTCGGGTCAGAAGAAGTGGGAGACCAAGGGCAGCAAGTCCTCGAGCAAGGAGGGCGACGTTAAGTACGAGTCTGGCATGGCGACGGGCTACAAGCTCGACGGCACGCTTGCGGCCGAGACGCTCAACGGTGAGGGCCCCACGGTCGATACCGAGAACATGAAGGCGACCGATTTCAACCGCCAATTCTCCGCCCAGCGGGTTATCGATGACTACGAGGACAACGACATGCCGCTCGGCTGGTTCCTGCCGAACGACGGATACGGTGCCGGCTATGGCCAGAACGGTTATTACAAGACCGGCGGCGTCAACTCCGACGGAACGAGTTCAGCCGAGCGCCTCAACGCCGTGCGTGCCAACGTCGACAACCTTAAGAAGTTTACCGAGTATGCTAACTCCAAGGGTGTGAGCACGGGTCTGTGGACCCAGTCTAACCTGGAGCCTGACAGCAACTCCGAGACCCCGTGGCATTTGCTTCGCGATTTCGACGCCGAGGTCAAGACGGGCGGCATTACCACCCTCAAGACCGACGTCGCTTGGGTGGGCTCTGGCTACTCCTTTGGCCTCAACGGCATCAAGACGGCCTACGATACGGTGACGACCGGCGCCAACAAGCGCCCCAACATCATCACGCTTGACGGTTGGGCCGGCACGCAGCGCTTTGGCGGCATCTGGACCGGCGATCAGTACGGCGGCAACTGGGAGTACATCCGCTTCCACATCCCCACGTATATCGGTCAGAGCCTCTCGGGCAACCCCAACATCGGCTCCGATATGGACGGCATCTTTGGTGGCAGCCCCATCATCTCCGCGCGCGACTACCAGTGGAAGACGTTCACGCCCTCTATGCTCGACATGGACGGCTGGGGCACCTACCGCAAGTCGCCCATGACGCACGGCGATCCCTACACGGGCATTTCGCGCTTTTACCTCAAGCTCAAGGCGCAACTCATGCCCTATATCTACACGAGCGCGGCCTCGGCGGCCAACATCGACACGGGCAACGGCGATACCGGCCTGCCCATGATCCGCGCCATGCTGCTCTCCGACAACTCCGAGTACGCCGCAAGCACCTCGACGCAGTATCAGTACATGTTCGGTGAGAACTTCCTGGTGGCACCGGTGTATCAGGATACCCAGGCAGATGAGAACGGCAACGACGTTCGCAATGGTATCTACCTTCCCAACTACGGCACCGACGAGAATCCCACCATCTGGATTGACTACTTCTCGGGTAAGCAGTACCGCGGCGGCCAGGTCCTCAACAACTACGATGCTCCGCTTTGGAAGTTGCCGCTCTTTGTAAAGGCCAACGCCATCGTGCCGATGTATGCCGAGAACAACAACCCCGAGGCCGTGACCGAGACTAACACCAAGGGCACCGATCGCAGCCAGCGTATCGTCGAGTTCTTCGCCACCGAGGGTGACGGCACCTTTACGCAGTACGAGGACGACGGCTCCTCCATCCAGAACAACACGACCGAGGACGATGCCTACGGCACGATCGACAACATCTCCTACGGCGAGCACGTGAGCACCGTCTACAGCTCCAAGGCCACGGGCGGCACCGCCACCTTTACCGCCGAGGCTTCGCAGGGTGGCTACAACGGCTACGACTCCAACCGCACCACGACCTTCGTGGCCAACGTGTCCGCCAAGCCTGCGAGCGTCATCGCCAAGAATGGCGGCACTGCGCTCAACGTGACCGAGGTCGACTCACAGGAGGCTTTCGACGCCGCGACCCCCGAGGCTGGCCAAGCGGTCTACTTCTACAACGAAAGCCCCAACCTCAACCACTACGGCAGCGATGCGGACAGCACCGAGGCCGAGAAGGGCGAGAGCTTCAACGACACTAAGATCACCACGAACCCCAAGGTCTACGTCAAGTTTGCGAAGACCGATGTCGCTGCAGCGGAGCAGACGCTCGAGCTGGGCGGTTTCGTGAACGCCGACGCCACGCTCGCGGCCGACCGCCTCAACGAGAACCTCTCCGCACCCGCGAACCTTGCTGCCCCCGAGGACGCCACGACCCCCACGAGCATTAAGCTCACCTGGGGAAAGGTCGATGGTGCTACCTCCTACGACCTTAAGGTCGATGGCACCGTGTTCGCCGTGGGCGATGCAGCGGAATTCACGCATACCGATCTTGCCTACAATAGCAAGCACACCTACCAGATCCGTTCGCGCAACGCCGAGGGCTACTCCCGTTGGAGCGATGTGCTCGCGGCGAACTCCGCACTCGACCCATGGCGGAACGTGCCCGAGGCCGAGAAGATCACCTGGGAGGGCTCGATCTACGGCAGCCATAAGGCCGATCTTGCCTTCGACCATGAGTTCCAGACGAGCGACGGCGGCTTCCACTCCGGCGGCAACGACCTGGGCAAGGCGCTCACCGTCGACTACGGCCGCGCCTACAAGCTCGACAAGCTCGAGTACTATCCGCGTACCGACGCCGGCAACGGCACTGTGACCAAGATGCGCATCGAGACGAGTCTCGACGGTGTCCATTGGACGAGCCAGGAGGTCGATTGGGAGCGCTCCGCCGCCTGCAAAACGGTGACGTTCGACGGCGCCGTGGCCGCACGCTACGTGCGTATGACGCCGCTCGCTTCGGTTGGTAACTTCTTCTCCGCGTCCGAGATCGCCATCTACAAGGCCGATGGTACGGACGGCTTTGCTGTGGGTTCCAACCTCAACAAGGCAACGATCTCCGATGGCGACTATTCCAACATGAAGAATTATCTGGGTCTCGAGAACCGCGAGCCCGATACCTCGACGTTCGACTCGCAGATTCGCGACCACTTTGCCGATCTCAACGGCAACGGGGTCTATGATGTCTACGACTACTCGTTTACCATGGCGGGGCTTGATGGCGGCACCAAGCAGAAAGGCAAGGTCGCCGGCAAGCTCGCGGTGATTCCGAGCAAGACCGAGGTCGATGCCGGCGATGAGATCACCGTCGATGTCTATGCGGCCGACGCCAAGAACGTCAACGCCCTGGGCGCGCTCGTCAACTTTAAGAGTGACCAGTTTGAGTTTGTGTCCGAGAGCATCTCGCAGGATGGTTCGACCGCCGGCATGGAGAACCTGTCGCGCGAGAAGGTCCAGTTCGCGGACGGCACACAGACCATCAACCTCGCCTTTGCCAACCGCGGTAACGGCAAGCTCTACAACGGCACTGGCGCGGTGGCGAGCTTCAAACTCAAGGCCAAGACGGCCGGCAAGGTTGAACTGCCCTCGACGTCTTGGCTCATCGGTCCGGCGTGCGATGCGCTCGAGTTTACGAGTGACGGTACCGTGACGATGCCGGACGTTCCGCAGCCCACGGTTGCCGAGTACGGTCAGGATGCCTTCAACATCACGATGACCAACGACGAGCTCACGACCGACGACGGTTCCAACGTCGAGAAGCTTATTCAGCAGAAGAGCTATAACGCGCTGTTCGATAACGATGAGGGCGACAACGGCTTTGAGTTCCTGTGGAACTGGAGCGGCAACTGGGACAGCGAGGGCAAGCTTCCGAGTTACGTGAAGCTTCCCGCCACGATGACATTTGCCTTTAAGACACCATCGAAGCTCGATGCCGTTGAGGTCATCAACCGCGACGGCGGTAACGGCACCGTGCAGAAGATCAAGGCCGTCGTGACGTTCGAGGATGGCTCGACCCAGGAGTTCGCGGGTGGGGAGTACGATTCCTTCCAGGCTCGCTACGCCTTTGGCCTCTCTGCCGAGAACAAGGGCAAGAAGGCGACTAAGGTCGAGATCACGCCGCTTGAGGCATCGGGTGACCAGATGCTCACACTGCGCGAGATCAACTTCAACTACACGCAGGGTGTCGAGGCCATCGAGGGTATCGAGCTGGGCAAGAACCAGACCGAGTTCTTTGAGGGCGACGTTACGCTCGTCGATGCTAAGGCCACGCCCGAGAGCGCCGGCTACCCCTATGTGACGGTCGAGAGCTCCGACTCCTCTGTGGTGAGCGTCTCCGCTGTTCAGGCCGGCGATAGCGTGAACTACTACTTGCGTGCCAACAAGGCCGGCAAGGCAACGATCACGGTGGCGTCAGTGCTCGACCCCTCCAAGACCGCATCCTATGAGGTCGAGGTCAAGGCTGGTGTCGACACCTCTGCGCTCATGGCGGCGCTTTCCAAGGCCGCGGGCTACAGCGAGTCCGTCTACACCAAGGATTCTTATGCAGCTCTCACCGCTGCGGTCGAGGCGGCTCAGAAGCTTCTCGACGGCGGCCAGGGCAGCTATAGCAAGAAGGATGTCGCAGACGCTACGACCAAGATCGAAAAGGCAATCGACGGCCTCAAGATGCGCCCCGTTGATGAGAAGAAGCTCATCAACACGCCCGAGAACCGCGAGAACGTCAAGGTGACCGGCTTCTCGAGCGAGGCCGACTATGAGGGCAGCAACGCCGTCAACGCTCTTGACGGCGATGAGCAGACGCTCTGGCACAGCGACTATGCTTATAAGGCCGGTATGCCCCAGCACCTGACCGTCGACCTGGGCCGCGACTACGATCTCACCGACGTCACGTTCCTGCCGCGCCAGGACGGCGGCACGAACGGCGATATCTTTGAGGCCGAGGTGCTGGTCTCCGACACCGCCGACGGTTATGAGATGGGCACCGCCGCGTCGATGGGTACGTTTACCTTCGACAACGACGGCCGCGTGCTCACCGACCGTGGCGACTGGAGGCAGATGAGCTTTGGTGCCGCGCGCGGTCGCTACGTGACCGTCAAGGTGCTCCACGCCGGCGGTGGCAGCGTTGACGCCTACTGCAGCATGGCGGAACTCAAGTTCTACGGTGCGGCCGTTCCCGATCCGGTGGCGAAGGACGACCTCACTGCCGCGATTGAAAAGGTTGATGCCGAGGTTGCAGCCGGCGACCTTAAGGCCAGTGACTACACCGAGGCTTCCTGGACCGCGTTCCAGAACGCCTTGGCGAGAGCCCGCGCCATCCTGAGCGACGAGAACGCCACGCAGGACGAGGTCGACCAGGCACTCAAGGCGCTCGAGGATGCCCGTGACGCGCTCGAGAAGACCCCGGTGACCCCGGTCGAGAACCCGACCAAGAAGCAACTCAAGGCCCTGGTCAAGCAGGCGAAGGAGACTGACACCAAGGGAAAGACGGCCGAGTCTGTCAAGGCCCTGACGGATGCCATTACCTACGCCGAGGATGTCTTGGGTGATGAGAATGCTTCCGACGCCCAGCTCCAGGCGGCCTATGACCAGCTCAAACTGGCCATTGAGGGCCTTAAGGATGCCGACTCCGGCAACCAGGGCGGCTCGGGCAACACCGGCGGCTCGGGCAACCAGGGTTCCGGCAACGGCTCGAACGGCGGCGGCCAGGCGGGCAAGCCCGCAGGCGACAAGACCCAGGGCGGCAAGAAGAACGGTTCGGCGATCCCCGTTACTGGCGATCAAACGGCGGCAACTGTCGCGACTGTCGGTGGCCTTGGAGCCATCATCGCTGCGATCGGTGCCTTCTTCCACCGTCGCAATAAGGCTGAGTAGTCCCAGCGACAACTAAGCAAACGTGCCCGCCGTCCCACCCAAGGACGGTGGGCACGCTTTTTTATTTCAGCTAACGTACGTCATGGCAATCCCCGGTAGGTCGAGGGGTGCTTTGCGGGCGGGCCAGGCTTTATCTGAACGACTTTGCGAAGCAACCGGAGTGAAGATAAAGCCTGCCCCGTCCGCAAAGCACCACGCAGACCGCAGGGACGGGAGCGGCTATACTACTCTCAGTAGTTAAGGGTCGCGGATTCGCTGCGTCACCGCTCTCAACAGGAGGTCTTTGTTTATGGCAGATCAGAAGCCGGTTGTCGGGATCATCATGGGCTCCAAGTCCGATCTGGGCGTTATGGAAGGTTGCACCGCCGAGCTCGAGGCGCTGGGCGTGCCCTATGAGCTCGTGATTGCAAGCGCGCACCGCACGCCGGCGAAGGTCCATGAGTGGGCCTCGACTGCTGCCGACCGCGGCATCAAGGTGATTATCGCTGCCGCCGGCAAGGCTGCTCACCTGGGCGGTGTCGTGGCTGCGTTTACGCCGCTGCCGGTCATCGGCGTGCCTATGAAGACGAGCGATCTGGGTGGTATGGACTCGCTGCTGTCGATGGTTCAGATGCCTTCGGGCGTGCCCGTTGCCTGTGTGGCCATCAACGGTGCCAAGAACGCTGCCATTTACGCCACGCAGATTCTGGGCGCATGCGACCCCGAGTACCGCAAGGTTATCGAGAAGATGAAGCAGGAGATGGCTGACGCCTAAGCGCTCTGCCAGTCCATTTGCAGCATAAGGAGAGCCATGTCCGACTATCAGGGAAAGCGTTTTTCGGCTTCTCGGATTCCCGATCCAGCCAAGTCGGGAGCAGCCCGCGCGCCGCAGCAGGGTCGGACATCCTCTCCTCAGCAGTCACGTGCGCCGCGCCCCGTGACGCCGGCGAAGCATCGCCGTCAGGATACACCTGCTGCATATCGCCCCTCGTCATACAGTACGGCCAAGAAGCCACCTCGCTCTTCGGCGCATACCGCGCCATCGAGCTATACCGAGCCGCCGCGCAAAAAGCGCCGCTCTGTCATTCCCATTCTGCTCATCATCATCGGCATTGGCTTGATTGTTGCTGCGGCCGCCATCTTTATCAACGCGCAGATTGGCTATAAGCAGGCGAGCGAGTCATATCAAAAAATCGAAAAGCAATATGTGAGCGACAAGGACGCCAGCGGCGTGCCAATTATCGACTTCAATGCGCTTGCCCAGACAAATCCCGAGGTTGTGGGTTGGATCTATGCACCCGGCACCAACATCAACTACCCCGTGGTGCAGACCAACAACAACTCCAAGTACCTCAACACGCTGTTCGACGGCACCGCCAATGCCTCGGGAGCCATCTTCTTGGATAGCGACGACACCGCGCCGGGCATAGTGGATCAGCAGACCACGATTTACGGTCATCATATGAACGACGGTTCGATGTTCAACGTGATTTCGGATACGACCGATCAAGCGACGTTCGACAGCATGGAATACGTGTACTACATCACACGCGATGCGACGTATAAGCTGCGTCCGCTGGCGACCAAGGTGGTCGAGGACACGTATGCCAAGGCGCGCACGCCCAACTTTGAGGGCGATGACGGACTGAAGAATTACTTGTCCGAGATGCTCGACGGTGCCTCTGCCGTGGCGAGCGATGCCACTGATCGCGCCGCTTCGGCAACCAAGGTCGTAACGCTTGTGACCTGCCGTTCGCTGTCATTTAGCAATACGCGCGCAGTCATGGTGCTCACGCCGGTCGAGGAATAAAGTGTCCGGGAGCCCTGTCCCAAAAAGACTACCCTGGAAATCAAAAGGAGAAATGATGCTTGAAAGCGGCAAATCGATGCCTTCGGTTGATGCTTGGCTGCGCGAAGCCAAGGCCGATGTTTCGGCGGCTGATTGCGGGATGTACCTGACACACAACGGCGTGGTGCGTGCGACGCCTAAGTCCGAGGTGCGTGGGGTCGAGACAGATGGTGTGGCGCCTGGACATAAGGTAGGCGGCATGGTGTTTGGCTTCGATGCCGATAAGGTGCAGGCCGCTATCGAGGCAACGCGCGCGATGCCGGGTATCGGCTACGTGCGCGTGTGGTTGGCGAGCGGCGAGCTTGCCGTGGGCGACGACATCATGCTCGTGCTCATTGGCGGAGACATTCGCCCGCATGTGGTCGATGCGCTGCAGGCACTCGTCGGTACCATCAAAAATGAGTGTGTGAGCGAGGTCGAGCGCGAGGCATAGGACTTTACGATCAATTCGAG
This sequence comes from Collinsella sp., assembly GCA_036298225.1. Taxonomy (GTDB): domain Bacteria; phylum Actinomycetota; class Coriobacteriia; order Coriobacteriales; family Coriobacteriaceae; genus Collinsella. The sequence continues at coordinate 13,883 of JAXJJM010000024.1, read as the reverse complement.
TCCATCTATAGCAAAAGCCCACTGGCAGTTCAATCTGAACTGCGCCCCAAATCTTGGACGCCCTAAATAGCGACTAGGCCGCGAGGGCCTGATTCCGGAACTCCTCCGGGGTCAGGCCCTTCAATCTTACCTGCCTCCGGCTCGTGTTCCAGTGGACTATGTATTCCTCCAGGTCGCGTTTGAAATCCTCGAACGTCTTCCACTCGCGGCCCCTGTAGAACTCGTCCTTGACGTGGCCGAAGAGCTGCTCGGTGGCGGCATTGTCGATGCAGTTCGCCTTCCTGGACATGCTCTGGACGATGCCGGCGGCCTCGAGCCTGGATGTGTACGAGGCGTGCTGGTACTGCCAGCCCCGGTCCGAGTGCATGGTCGGGGCGGCGCCCTCGGGGATCTTGGACAGCAGCTCGTCGAGCATCCTCACCTGCTGGGACATGTCGGGCGTGGTCGATATGTCGCTCGCCACGATCTCCTTGGTGCAGAAGTCCAGCGTCGGGGCCCAGTAGGCCTTGCCGCCAGCCACCTTGAACTCGGTGACGTCCGTCCCCAGCTTCTGCCACGGGGCCCCGGCGTCGAAATCCCTCGCGATCACGTTCTCGAACGTCCTGCCGACGACGCCCCTGTACGAGTTGTACCTGTGGTAGGCCGTCTCGCGTCTGATCCCGCAGCGGATCCCCATCTCGCGCATCATCTTGAGCACGGTCTTGTCGGCTATCACGGCCCCCTCTTCCGCCCTGAGGCACATCGCTATCTGCCGGTGCCCGCAGCCGTTGGCGGTGCGCGAGAAGATCTCGGCGGCCGCCTCCCGGAGCTCGGGGCGCGTGGGCCTCGGCGGGTGCGCGAGGGCGTAGTAGTAGGTCGACCGCTTGAGCTCGGCGCATGCGAGCAGGTGCCCGAGCGCGTGCCCCTCGGCGCGCAGGGCCGCGACCGCTTCGGCCTTCGCCCTGGTCAGAGTCCGTCCCTCTCGACCAGGGCGCGTAATTTTTTTAGGTAGGCCACCTCGGCCTCGAGCCTACGGCACCGCTCCTCGAGCTCCTCCTCGCGGGTCCGCGGCCTCGCCCTGGAACCGCTCGGCCGGCCCTTGGGCCTCGGGCGCAGGGCCTCCGCGCCGCCCCGGCGGTATAGCGCGCACCACTTCTTGAGCGGCGACATCGACATTATGCCGAACGCCGCCATCGCCTCGGCCTTCGTCATGCCGCCGTCGACGACGGCGGAGGCGGCGGCGACCTTCTGCTCGTATGTGTACCTGCCCTGCTTTCCGTCCATGCGCAGCAGCACCTCGCTCCCGAACGCGCGGTATATCTCCTGCCATCTTCTCACGGCTTCCGCGGGAAGCGAAAGGGCAATCGCGGCAGATTTATACCCGTGCCCGAGCTCGAAGAGCCCTATGGCCGCCTTCCTGGCCTCGACATCATGCTTCACCCTCAAATCAACGCGCATAAAGAAAGCCTCCCATTTCTCATGTCCAAGAAATGGGAGGCAGTTCAATCAGTCTGCCAGCGGGCTTTTCTGTGCGTTGGAAAATCTCGGCATTGCGTGGCGCTACACGCGCGTCGCATCCTTGGGGCTCATGGTCATGCTCTGGAAGCGGTTCTCCATGTAGTCGTTATCGAAATACTTGCCGTAGAACTGCGCGACGGGAATATCCGGCTCCGTGCCGTTGACGCGCTGGTACCAGTAGTCGAGCGACTGCAGCGTCATGACGCCGTCGACCAGCATAATGACGGTAAAGATGACGGTAGCCGAGTAGCGACTCTTCCACGGAATCATGTTGATGAGCTTGAGCAGCCTCGGCAGCAGCAGCTTGATCCAGATAAGGCCACCCAGGCCCCACAGGCAGGCAAAGCCCGTGCAGGTGCGTCCGCCCGTAAGGACGGCGAGTGGGTCGGGCATGCCGAACAGTTTCATGTGCGAGTAGCTCCACGACACCACGCCAAATGAGGTCTGCATAAACCAGCCTACAAACACCTCGAAAGCGCCGCCGATCAGGGCACTTACCAGGAAAATGATCAGAGGATTCTGTTTATAGAAGCGGTTGAGCGCCATGGTCATGAGCACCGCGCCAAATCCGTAGATGGGGCTAAAGGGGCCAAATAGCATACCGGCCCGGTCCTGATAGACGCCGGGATCGACGACGACCATATGCCAGACTTCCTCGAGAATGAGACCTAACACGCTGCAGACGAAGAATACCCAGAACAGGTTGAAGTAGTTGAGCTTGATGTAGCCCTCGCCGGTTTCGTCGCGGCCGAGCATCCCCTCGGCGGCGGCATCGCGGTCGAGCATCTCTTGCAGACGGCGCTGCAGTTCGCGCTCCTGGCGTAGCGTGGGGTCGACGGTGGCCGACAGCGCAATGAGGATACCGAGCTGAATGGCGGGGCGCAGCAGGAAGGGTCCGATACCCTGGAGCATCACGTCAACTAAAAGCTCCACGACGGTAAATGCGATGAGGACGTAAGACAGGCGGGCGGCATTGCGCCGCTGGTCCTTGATGAGGTCCAGGCCAAAGACGATCAAGATGATCGCGCTTGCCGCCGAGAGCATAATGCCGGCGACGATAAGGCCAACCGCGACCAGGGTGTTATCACCGAGCTTAGCGGCGGCGTTGCCGTTAATGAGTGCGGTGATGACCTGCCACATAAAGACGGCGACCGACGGGAGTGTGCCCACGCCGGACAGGATGCACAGGACGGCGTACACTTTAATGATGAGGGGAATCTTCTTGACCTCCGTGGCGCTGGGGACGCTGGGGTCGAGTTCGTTTCGATCCATACAGAACCTTTCTCGCTTTGTCCTAGGTTACTAGGATACGCCGCCGACCTGCTAAAAGACAGGACGAACGTCCCAATTGCAACTTTGCAATCCCCAACGGTGGACGCGGCGGCCATATGGGGGCGCGGGCGCTTGCACTGGGCAGACCAATAAAATGTTTGGCCGCAAAACGGATTATTAGCTCGGTGGGCTTTTAAAAAGCGCTGCTCATGCGCTGGGGAGCGCGTCGCGCCGTGCGTATAATAAGGCGGGTAACGCCAAAATACGAGGCTCTGAGGGGATGCCATGTCTCAAGAAACCATCCGCGCGGCCGAGCGCGCCGCGGGACAGGTGAACGCCATGTCGACGTATGATCCGGACTCCGACCAGCTGCATGAGGAATGCGGCGTTTTTGGTGTGTGGGCGCCCGATCGTGACGTGGCTCGACTGACGTACTTTGGCCTGCGTGCACTGCAGCACCGTGGCCAAGAATCGGCGGGAATCGCTGTTGGTGACGGCGGTACGGTTATGGTCCGCAAGGACCTGGGCCTGCTCGACCGCGTGTTCTCCAATGCCGACTTATCGACGCTCTCCGGTCAGCTGGCCGTGGGTCATGTGCGCTATGGCACCGCCGGCGCCAAGAGCTGGGAAGCCTCTCAGCCGCACCTCTCTACCATCAATAGCGTCATTATCGCTCTCGCGCACAACGGCACCCTCGTCAACACCGACGAGCTGCGCCGCCAGCTGATCGAGCTGGGCGTGCCGTTCCTCTCCAACTCGGATTCCGAGGTCGCGACCAAACTCATCGGCTACTTTACTCAGCGTACAGGCCATCTGCGCGAGGGCATTCGCAAGACCATGGAGCTCGTGCGTGGCGGCTACGCCATGACGCTCATCAACGAGCAGGCGCTCTATGCATTCCGCGATCCGCACGGCATTCGCCCGCTCGTGCTGGGCAAGCTGGTGGACGAGGGCCTGGACCAGGCCGATGTCGCATCCGTTTCGAAGCTGCCGTCGCAGGACGGCGCCGCGACGGTCGACGCCACCACCCGTGTCACCCGCGCCGGCGGCTGGGTCGTCGCCTCCGAGACTTGTGCGCTCGACATTGTGGGCGCCGAGTACGTCCGCGACGTCCGTCCCGGTGAGATTTTGCGCATCAGCGCCGAGGGCCTTGTGTCCGAGCAGGGTGTGCCCGCTGCCGAAGAGCCTGCTAACTGCATCTTTGAGCAGGTCTACTTCGCCCGCCCCGATTCCATCATGAACGGCAAGAGCGTCTACGCCTGCCGTTACGACATGGGTCGTCAGCTGGCACATGAGGAGCCCGTCGAGGCCGATCTGGTCATCGGCGTGCCTGACTCCGGCCTGCCGCCCGCGGAGGGGTATTCGCACGAGAGCGGCATTCCCTTTGGCGAGGGCCTTATCAAGAACCGTTACGTGGGCCGCACGTTTATCGAGCCTACGCAGGAGTTGCGCGCCATGGGCGTGCGTATGAAACTCAACCCGCTGCGCGACAACATCGAGGGCAAGCGCCTGGTCGTCATCGACGACTCCATCGTCCGCGGCACCACCATGGTGCAGCTCGTCAAGATGCTGCGCAACGCCGGCGCCAAGGAGATTCATATCCGCATCAACTCGCCCGAGGTCATCTGGCCGTGCTTCTACGGTATCGATACCGACGTGCAGTCGCAGCTTATCAGCGCCAACAAGACGGTCGATGAGATCTGCGAGTACATTGGCGCCGATTCGCTGGCCTTCCTTTCGGTCGAGGGCCTGCTGAAGGTCATGCCCGAGGGTGGCTACTGCGATGCGTGCTTTACCGGCCGCTACCCCGTGGCGATTCCCGAGAGCTTTGGCCGCGACAAGTTTATGGAGGGCTTTAAGCCCCGAAACCTGGATAAGCCGCTGCATTTTGACGACGACGCCGTGGTCGAGAAATACGACGACCGCAGCTGGGAAGAGAAGCACGGCGAGGCCTAAAACCTGCCATGTAGGAACAGGTTCATTTTGGTAGGTTTTACCTGCTGTTTTGTTGATATGACGGCGCGTGCTGTTATGGCGCGCGCCGAAATGAACGCAACTATGAGCACCGTTTGGCGCCCGGGCGGCGCCACGGTAGTGGGAGAGGAAGGCTCAGATGAGCGACAGCAAGCATGTGACGTATGAGGATGCCGGAGTCGATACCGCCGAGGGCGGCCGCGCCGTCGACGCTATTAAGCAAATGGTTAAGGACACCAATCGTCCCGAGGTCATCGGCGGTATCGGTGGCTTTGGTGGCTTATTCTCGGCCGCCGCGCTTAAGGATATGGAGGACCCGATTCTGATCAGCGGTACCGACGGCGTGGGCACCAAACTTGTGCTCGCCCAGATCATGGATCGTCACGAGACGGTGGGCCAGGACCTGGTCGCCATGTGCGTCAACGACATTTTGGCTTCGGGCGCCGAGCCGCTGTTCTTCCTGGACTACGTTGCCATCGGCCACATTGAGGCCGAGCACATGGCAAAGATCATCAAGGGTGTGGCCGACGGCTGCAAGCTCGCGGGCTGCGCGCTCGTGGGCGGTGAGATGGCCGAGCACCCCGGCGTCATGGCTCCGGCCGACTACGACCTTGCCGGCTTTACCGTGGGCGTCGTCGACCGTCCCAAGATGCTCGACCCCGCGAACGTCCGCGCCGGCGACGTGATTCTGGGCCTGCCTTCCACCGGCGTGCACTCCAACGGCTACTCGCTCGTGCGTAAGGTCATCGGCGTCGACGGTATTAAGCCGGGCACGCCCGAGGCCGCCGCTAAGGCCGAGGAGCTGAGCCGTCCGCTCGAGGAGCTCGGCGGCGCATCGCTGGCAGACGCCCTGTTGGCCCCCACGCGCATCTATGTCAAGCCGATTCTTGAGTTGCTGCGCGGCGGCGCCAACGTGCACGCTATCGCCCACATCACTGGCGGCGGTATTACCGAGAACCTCAACCGCGCGCTCGCCGACGACGTCGACGCCGTGGTCACCCGCAACGGTGCCGAGATGGGTTGGGACGTTCCGCCCGTCATCACCTATGTGTCGTGCCAGGCCGAGCTTGCGCCCAACGAGGCGTGCAAGACCTTCAACATGGGCGTTGGCCTGTGCCTGATCGTCGCCCCCGAGGACGAGGCCGCGGTTACCGAGGCCCTGGTCGCGCTGGGCGAGAAGCCGTTCCGCGTGGGCGAGTGCGTCGAGGGTTCCGGTAAGGTCGTGTACTCCGATGAGCGCTAACGAGCAGATGGCTGCTGCCGAGGGCCTGGGCTTTGTGCCCTACACCCGTCCGACCGGCACCGATACGGCCGAGCCGCTCAAGATCGGTGTGCTCATCAGCGGTTCGGGTACCAACCTGCAGGCGTTGATCGATCTGATCGCCGCCGGCAAGCTCAACGCTTCGATTGAGCTTGTGGTGTCGAGCCGTCCTTCGGCTAAGGGTTTGCAGCGCGCTGAGCGCGCGGGCATCCAGACGCTCACGCTGTCCAAGGATGTCTATGCCGACCCTATTGCCGCCGACGAGATCATCGCGCACGAGCTTCTCGAGCGCGGCTGCGAGTATGTGGTCATGGCCGGCTACATGCGCATGGTGCACACGCCGCTGCTGGCGGCGTTTCCCAACCGCGTGGTCAACTTGCATCCGGCGCTGCTGCCGAGCTTTACCGGTGCGCATGCGATCGACGATGCCTTTGCGCGCGGTGTCAAGGTGACTGGCGTGACCGTGCATTTTGCCAACGAGATCTACGACAACGGCCCCATCATCGCCCAGCGCGCGCTGGCTGTTGAGGAGGGCTGGGATGTCGACACGCTCGAGGAGCACATCCATGCGATTGAGCACGTGCTGTATCCCGAGGTTGTTCAGATGCTCGCCGACGGCCGTGTCCACGTGCTGGAGAGCGGCAAGGTCGCAATTGATGCGGCGCGTTAGTCGTGTGTAAAAGAGTCGCTGAGTTTTCTTTGTGACATAAGCAATCGAAATAGCCGCTTGGGGCATATGGAACCACATGTGCCCCAAGCGGCTTTTACCATCTCTTCGATTTCGGGCTCCTGATAACGTGACAGGTGGGACCGAAAAATGGGGGTGGTTGGCTGCGCGCATGATATGGATATCAGCGGCGATTTCTCCATCTCGGTAAATAAAGATGGTTTCAAGTTCAGTATCGGTTCGGACTTCGAGGGAGCAACCCTGTTCAACGATTTTCTTACACTGACACCCATATCATGAGCAAGGATAGCTAGCCGGTATAGAGTCGCTTGAGCGGGTATGCGTCTGTTCAAGTGACCCATCGATTTGTTTAAGAAATAGTTAAACTACGAAACAAACGGCACGTGAGTAACTCACGACTCAGTGAGACTAAAAGGAATCGGAGAAGAAGGCTCATGTTTTGCCCCAAATGTGGTAGCAAAATCAGCGACGATGCGCGGTTCTGTACCGAATGCGGTCTGCCCTTGGGCGGGCTCTCGGGCAAGACTGCGGCCGAGGAGGGGCCCAAGGCCGAGCCGTCGGAGCGAGAATCATCGTCCGCTGAAGTCATATTGGAACCCACAGATACCAAAACGGACTCTGCGATAGGATCCGCGAATGCCGAGTCCACAGCGGAACCGAGCCCCGAGCCGGTCTCGAAGACCGCGAGTAGCGGTCACTCCCAGATGTACAACTTCTTTATGCGACGCTGTCAGGTCGGTAACCGCCTGGTGCCGCAGTTTGCTATCATGATCGCCGCTTTCATCGCCGCGGCAGGCATCGCTTACGCTGCTTTCATGCTCTACAAGAACGTCATCGAGCCCAATCTCCAGCAGCAATCCGTGCAACAGGAGCAAGCGACCGAAAGGCCCAAGAAGGACGAGAGAGCGGCCGAAGAAGTTGTCTATACGCTGGAGGAAAAGTCATTGACGGTGTCTGCTCCGGTCGACCCTATGCTCAACCAGGGCGAGCGGGCTAACATGGAATGGTCCTATCCGCAACTTAAGAGCTCTGCCAAAGACGACGTCGCAGACAAAATTAACAAGGCGATTCTCGAGCCCCTTCAAATTGATGTGGAGCGAACGAATCGGGCATCAGATAATGAGCAATCAGATGCAGAGTTATATCCCGATGGCGAATTTCCCTGCATATCGAGAAACGTGACGGTTACGTACATGGATGAGAACTATTTCTGTATCCGTGACGAGCGCTATTCGACGGGATGGGGTCCGCATGGCGACACGGTTGTGACTGGTGTTATTTTTGATTTGCATACGGGTGACACTGTTAGTCCTCAGGACATGTTCGGCGTTGATACCGAGGATCTTGCCAGTTCTATGAGTTCGGCAGTTTGGCCGTATCTTACGGAAATGGGCAAAAAGTATCCGTCTGACTACAACTCTATGCTCATGCGGAGCAATTCTTCAGACTATTCAATCAAGGGTTCAACATGCTTGTATGTGACATCCAAGGGACTGGTGTATCGCACCGAAGACTATGAGCTCGGTACTTTTGCGGACGGCAATTGCGAGATTTTGGTTGCGTCCTGGGATGATGAGTCTCAAGTGGGGTCCGAAGTAACCCCTGATGAGGTCAAGGACGGTACAACGGCGAAAGTCGATAAGGAGGACTAACATGTTCTGTCCCAACTGTGGATTTGAGCTTGATGGCGATTTGCGATACTGCACCGAGTGTGGCTATGCACTCGAAGATGCGAAGGCGGTGCTGAACTCTGCCAGCAACGAAGTGGCAGAAGAGCCTTCCGTTATCAATGAAGCTGCGGAAGAGATTTTCGCTAGTGGCGAAACGGAGAAGGAGCCTTCCGCCGGTGCCGAGGCGGGGGAGGAAAAGTCGCCGGTGGAGAGCAAGCCCGTAGCGGACGAAGAAGACGACCAGCCCAAAGACGACGTGTCGTCCGGTGCAACGCCTTCGATTCCTGCCGTGCGCGCCGACCGGCCAAAACCGAGCAATCCGGTCGCCAAGCCCGTCGCGGCGCCAGCCCCTGTTTCTGCGGTGAATGCATCCGCACGGAAAAAGGAGCCCAAGGCGCTCTATATCGTTGGTATCGTCGTTGGTGTGGCAGTCATTGCCATCTTTAGCTATCTGCTGTTCTTTTGCAAGTCCGGCGACGTTGCCCATTACGGCCAGGACAAAGTCATCGTGGTGGTCCAAAAATCCAAGATCACCCCGACCGACGCAAAGGGCGAGAAGCTCAAGAAGTACTCGGTGACCCTGAACGGCGACTACGGCTACAACACCAACGCTGAGGTTAAGGGCGACGAGGGCTTCACGGTAAGCCAGTTTCCCGATGTTAAACCGGGGAAATATACTCTTACCGTTAAGGACTCTAATTCCAAAGTCGAGTGGGCTATCCCCGTCGAAGTCGTTGATAACTCTAAATCCGCTGATGCCGTAAAAGAGGTTTCCCTCGAGGTGCCTAAGGTCAACGAGGCCGATACAAAGACAGACGAAGACGACAAGAAGGATGGAGGCATCGCGGCGGACAATACCGCTGCGTATGCCGCTTACAAGCAAAAGTGCCAGGAATACCTCGCGTGCTATGGAGGGCCACAAATTGTTGAGGTGACTGATTCTGTCTATGCGATGCGAGGGCTTTGCCTTGTCGACCTCGTTGATTTTGATCAGGATGGCCAGCCTGAGCTCTTGACCGTTGTGAACGGTATGAGCGATGACGAATTAAAGAGTGCTTGGAATGGAGATATAGAGGGACTTCAGAAGTCCTACACCGTAGAGGTTTGGTCGGCAGCTGATGGTGGCGTCAAGAGACTTTACAGTCAAAATTGGCTTGATAACAGCAACGGAGGAACGATGTTTCTTCCGCTGATTAAAGCGGATGGCGGCAGCATCCTCGTAAGCCAAAGAACATATGAGATGAGCAATGCGATTACGGCATTGCTCGCTGGCAGGCAGGCTTTAGCCGGGGACAATACTTCGGTATATGGCAAGAAAGGCGATGTTTTTTCGCTTGTAAGCAACTACGAGTCCTGGGGAGTTGCGCCGAGCGAGGGCAATGGCTACGAAGACTATTATGCGTCGGAGGGCAAGGAAATTTCCGAGACGGACTATAATACTCTATATCAGCAATTTGGCTATGGGCACAATTACCGGACATACTACTTCCTTGATTTCTCAACCTCAGGTTACGGTTCTATTTCAGGGGAATCCCACGTCGATCCCAATCAAGTTGCGGAAGTCACCAAAGATACGCTCAAAAAGGTGGGAATCGAATAAAAACTGAAAGGAGCTTGGAAAACTGTTTCCAAGCTCCTTTCTTATAGTAGTTGCTCGAGCCCAACAAGCCTCGCGTTGCTTGTTTGAGCCGCTCTATTTTGACACGCTTTGGTAAATCCACTCTTGCTAAACAAGAAGTACTGTTTGATCGGCCGGCCCAGCAGCGCGCTGCGCCGCTCGAGTGTTTCAAGAACGTCGGTATCTACGGGCTCGTTTCTCCATTTGCACTCGCCAACGATGAGCTCCCCATCGGCGTCCTCAAGCACAACGTCAATCTCTTCTTGCCGGCGCGTGTTCGAGTTCGTGCCCCACCAAGAGCCGATTGCCTTGGGCAGCACATCCAGCTCGCTCTCAACAACCTGCAGCATCAACCACTGGCGGCATACTTCTTCAAATGCAGGACCCACAAAGGTGGACAAATCATGCTTGACGATACGCGCGGCCACAGCGGCTCCGAGCCCCTCCTCAATTGTTCCCGCGTACTGTGGAACAAACCGATACCAAAACCTAAACAGGTTATCGCAGATCCGATAGACTACCTGGCGTTTTGTTGCCTTTACAACAGGCGTGACGCGCTCAACGATTCGCAGTTCGATCAATGCGTCGAGCAGTCGCGCGACCTGTGGCGTTGCGAGGTGGGCAACATCGGCAATCTCTTTGGAGCGTACACAGCCGTTGGCAATGGCGGTTATGACGGCATTGTAGATAGCTGGGCTGCGGACCTCTTGCAGCAGATAGTTCTGGGGTTCGGCATACAAAAACGCATCTTGACGCAACAGCGCATGCTCAAGGTTCCATTGAGTGGAACGCGTGCCATCGAGCTGCGATAGATAGAGCGGCATCCCGCCAACAACGGAATACAGCTCGATGACCCTTTCGATGGGTGCATCGGGAAGCATGAGTGCCACGTCGAAGATGGTGAAGGGATCAATGCGCAGCTGCATGGTGCGGCGTCCATAAAGAGGGCTTTGGTGTCCTAGGACCTGGTGTTCCATAAAGCTCATGGACGATCCGCAGAGCACGAGGAACAGCTTGCTAGCGTCTTTATGTCGATCGATAAGCGTTTGCAGGCACGACGAGACGCCCGGATCGCTCTCGGCGAGGTAGGGATACTCGTCAATAATCAGAACGATTCGCTCTGTTTTGGCGTGTTCGAAGACGGATTCGAGTGCAACCTGGATAGAGGGGAACGCTGCTCCTGCGGCGCTATCGCCAAGTATCTCGCGGCTGAGCAGCGCGAGGTTTTCGCTTGCAACGGTTTGCTGTCCGGTAAAGAAGATCACATGGGGTTTGCGCTGTGTAAAGACGCGAAGCATGCTGGTTTTACCCACGCGACGCCTTCCATAGACTACGGCAAACTGAAAGGAACCTTTTTGATAGGCGGTTTCCAGGGATTCAAGCTCTTCCCGACGTCCAACAAACATGATGCGCCTCGCTCATATATGTATTACTAATATATATATTACTAACACGTATATGAGTAACTTTCCACCCGTCAATCGGATGGCAAAGAAATGACAGCGTTTCTACTTAACGAGGCGCTTGAGTTTGGCATAGTCCTGAATCTGCTTTTTGCGCTTGGCGTTGAGGAGGTTGTTGAGGTCGAGCTTCTCAATGGTGCAGCGTTTGAGTAGCTCGGAGCTGTCAAAGCCGTTTGACTCAATGTCTTCATCCAGATCGTGCTTGAGCTTGGTCCATTTATTGAGCTGCGAGCGCACGTAGGCCGCGGGGCGTTCTATCTCGTTGGCGATGTCGCGTACGCTGGCGCCCGTTCCAAACGACTCACGTATCTTCGCCGTCTCCTTGCGCGTGCGCTCGTTTTTGGCATCGGTCTTGCATCGATCGCTGCAGTAGTGCCGTTTGACGCCACGATGCCCGGCAAGTGAGTAGGCGCGTCCGCACTGCTCGCAATAGCCAATTTTGACGGTGCTCAGCTTGCGCGAAAAATCAAACCAGAGCCACGAGAGATAGCTGTCAAAGGAGAGGAACCCTGTGGACTCGTTGCCCTGGAACACATCCACGTGCGCGCCCGAGAGATGCGAGATCACGAGCGCCTGCACCAAAGCGGTGAGTGCATCGCGGTCATCGTTGTCAAGTTCTTCGCGGCGCTCCTGGATATCTGCTTGAGGGTCGATTACATAGAAGCTCTCCTCGCTATTGCTGACCTTGAGTCGCGCTGAAATCTCCGAGCTGGAGTCTTCGTCCATGTAGAACATCGCCTGCAAAACACTGAAGTCATTAGCAGTGAGCTCGTGTTCAAAAGAGAGCACGTTGAGTGCAACGAGGGATTCTTCCTCGTCGATCATAAACATAAAGGCGTAGAAATATCCCGCATCGGATTCGATTTTGCGCACGATGGGCAGGCTTTTGAATGAGTCGGTATAATCTCCGCCCGCCCTCAGGATAGTGGTGTAGATCTTGAAGGATGACCCGTTTGCCGCGCAGGTTACCACTGATTTCTCGATTCTTTCCAATGCGGAGACCTTTGCGATGGTGCAGCTCCCGTTGAGGTATTCCTGGATGCGCATGGCAATAAGTGCTGCCATCGCGGCATTGGCCCAATCGCGTACGGATTCTATTGCGTGCTTGCCAAAAAGCGGCCCGGTCTGTTCGGCGTAATCAAGTACGTTAAAGAGGCTTGCGCGGAAGGGCTGCTCTTTAACGGCGGTGGGTTCGATGCATGATGCCAGCCTGATCAGATCGGCATGGCGCTCGCTGTGTGCGGGCCCTTCGTTGCTTTTGCTGCCGGCCAGCTCGGTGGGCATGTAGAGTTCAAAGACAAGCTGGGCCTCGCCAACGGGCCTATTGGGTTCGTTCTCTATGAGGTTGACTTTCTTAAACGGAATCGAACCTTCAACGGTGCGTGTTTGGGAGAACTCAAACATTGTTACCCCTGTCTCTAGCTGAAGGTTTAATAGCGTAGCACGTTTAGGAAAATTACCCGGTCAAAATCTCTATATCGGATAAACGGCCAATCGTATCTTGTGATCGTCAAGAAAAGGGGTAACGAGAAAGGACCCGATCATGCATTGCAAACAGTGTGGAGCAGAGATTAACGACGGCGCCAAGTTCTGCGGCGTGTGCGGAACGCCTACAGTCGCGGCTGCGGCCAGCACGGCGGGAGACGCGATTTTCGTCGAGGCCCGGCCGATTGAGAGCCAGTCTGTCGAGGCTCAGTTTCAAGCGGCGGAGGATGCAGAGGCCGCTGCTTGCCTGCAAGATTCACTTCGCGAGTCCATCGGGTCCCTTACGCGAGCGTCAGTGATTTCGTTGCTCTATGTGCTCTTTTTCAATTACGTGCTGGGAGGGGGCTCACTGGGGCTCGACTATATGATTCTGCTGGGGCTGCTTCTGATTGGTCCCTGGAAGGTAATTATCTCGCTGTACCGCAGCGGTGTAAGGCTTCCCTTTGTCTATGGTGGCGGCATTATCGGTATCACGATTATGCTAATCGAACTTGTGGTTCTCGTGGGCCTTCCTGTCGTTGTTCTGATGCTTTTTTACTGGTTGGGCAGCGTGATTCACGGAGCGGTTCCGGTTGTTCCCGAATTAGCCCCGATGACGATGGTGGCACTTTGGCCTATCGTCTCGGTTGCCAACATCATCTTCAAGGCAATCAAGCTGCACATGGCTCGCGCCTAGCAAGTAGCCCGTCGCATGCCTTCCGCGTGGGGTCAGGCGAATTTGAAAGGTGAAAGAAAAAGGTTTACAGTCGAGCAAATTGTCCTGGGCCTTTTCTGTTTGCAGGCTGTGGACTATCGTTTCGATATGCTGAAGTTCTAGGGGGTGTTCCTATAGTTTTGTCAACTGGGAAATGCTCTCCGTGCGACCGAATCGCGGCATGCTGACGCCAAGCCATTAGGCCGGTGGGCTTCAGTCTACTCGGTGCGTTTCGGCTAGGCTGCGTAAGGCACCCTGTCT
>JAXJJM010000023.1:0-66935 GCA_036298225.1 Collinsella sp. | reverse complement strand
TTCATATGGTTTTAGTATAGGAAAAGGAATTTCTCGGGGCCGCCTCTCGGCGGCCTTGCGAAAAACAAATCCAAGTTAGACCATTTCAAATGGTTCGATGTCTGCCCGGATGCGACACTGAATGTGTCCATCCTCGCAGTATCCGGTTCTCAAGGTGCACGCTTTGCGGCTGATCCGGTCCGACCGGGCCGCGCGGCAAGGAGATATATTGCCAGACCGGAGGGCCCCCGCGGGCGGGAATCTGGCACTCCATATTTTGTTCACAAATGAATATGTCCCTCAGTCGCGTCCCTGAGGTTATAACTGAAGCATTGGCTTCTGATATTGGCGATGGCCAGCTGGTTTATAGGTGTTAAGGCATCGGTCATCTCTGGAGCGCCACTTTACTCCAAAAGCATCAGCTATTTGTTTCCCGTCGGTAAAAGGCAGGTTTTGTTCGCCAAGCGTTCTTATATATAGATAGATACGGGTTCGAACCCGTGCACCGGCAACAAAAAAGACGGCCAACCGAAGTTGACCGTCTCAACAATCTTTGGGTGGGCCGTCAGGGGTTCAGCCTGCTTCGCAGGCGGCCGCTGCGGCGCTTTCGCGCCTTGCGCGCTGCGCTGGCAAACGCTCATGCGTTTCCTCAGCTCCGCGCCCTTTCGGGTTCGAACCCGTGCCGCGGTAACAAAAAAGCGGCCGGCATCCGCCAGTCGCTTTTCTATTCTATGGTGGGCCGTCAGGGGTTCGAACCCTGGACCTTGGGATTAAAAGTCCCCTGCTCTGCCAGCTGAGCTAACGGCCCGCGGGTGGCATTGTACCACGGTCTGGGACTATTCCCAACTCCATTGGCCGTTCTGGAAAATCACAACTTCACGTCCATCAGGCGTAATGCCCGTAATATCGATATCGTCCGTGCCAATCATAAAGTCGACATGCGTGCTCGAGACGTTAACGCCATGCTCCAGGAGCTCCTCTTTGGACATATCATATCCACCCTCGATGCATTCGGGGAAGCCGACTCCCAGCGCAAGATGACAGCTGGCGTTCTCGTCATAGAGCGTGTCATAGAACAGAACGCCACTTTCGCGGATCGGCGTGTTCTTGGAAATGAGCGCGACCTCTCCCAGGTGAGCAGCGCCCTCGTCAGTATCGATGATACTTGCGAGCGTTGCCTTGCCCACGCGGGCGTCGTAGTCCACCACGCGGCCGCCCTCGAACTTAATCCAAAAATCGTCAACCTTGTTACCGTGGTGGATGAGCGGCATGGCCGAGTACACGATACCGTCGGCGCGCATGCGATCGGGCGAGGTGAAAACCTCCTCGGTGGGGATGTTGGGGAAGAAGGGGTGTCCATCGGGCGTCTTGCCCTTGCCACCGGCCCACTCGTGACCCTTCGTCATGCCAATCGTCAGATCGGTTCCATTTGCCGAGGTGTAATGCAGCCGGTCAAAACGATTGTCGTTCAGGAAGCGCAAGTTCTTTTCGAACGCTGCGTCATGAAGCTCCCAGTCGCTCTCCGGGTCCTGGCCATCGGCGCGAGCGGTGTGCAGAATCGCATTCCA
The DNA here is from genome assembly GCA_036298225.1 of Collinsella sp. Lineage (GTDB taxonomy): Bacteria > Actinomycetota > Coriobacteriia > Coriobacteriales > Coriobacteriaceae > Collinsella. The sequence goes on along the minus strand of JAXJJM010000023.1, from coordinate 65,388 downwards.
CAGCTTATAGATTGCAACCTCATCGGCGTCTCCCGGGAACACCTCGCGCGCCCAAGCCACGACCGGAGCGCCGGCGATGCACCACGGGTTGATGTTGTAGTCCAGTCCACGGCGGAAGACCTTGCACTGCGTGTTCCTTGCCTTAGAAGCTGCAGCGGGCTTGGCGGGATCGATACCCTTGAGAGCCGCAGGATCCGCACCCTCGATAAAAATAAAGCAGGCACCGTCCTGGGCCAGGGAATCCAGCTGCAGGCGCTTCCACTCGGGCGTCTGCTCAAAATAGCTTTTCTCGACATGCTCGTACGTGAGCCTCGTCACGGCATCATCGGCCCAAATGACCGTCACGTGGCCAGCGCCGGCGGCATAAGCCTCCGCAACCACCACGCGGGCAAAGGGCGCGCACTCGACCGGAGACTGAACGACAACCTCCTGGCCGGGCTTGACGTTTACGCCCTTGCGGACAACCAGGCGCGCATAGTTTTTAATCTTGGGCTCCAGGGCCTTCATGCCCTCCAGAGCTTCTTCGACCGTCAGGGCAGCTCGAATCATGTGCCACTCCATCTATCTATAGAACAGTAAAAAGGCGCGCCGCTAAAACGACGCGCCTTATATCTTAGCGATATGTATGGATACAAACGCTACTTCTTCTTGGAGTCCTTCTTGTCCTCCTCGGCAGCCGAGCGCTCGATAAGAGCGTTGAGCTTGTTCTCGGACATGCCCTCGGCCTGCGCGCGGTACATGTTGCGCAAGGGACGAATACGAACGAAGTCGTAGATAAAGTCACCCAGGATGATGACATAGGACAAAACGATGCCGACCATCTGAACAGGACTGGACACCGTACCGCCGGGAGCGAAGTAGAGCGAAGCCCAAATTGCCACGACGAGTACCATGCCGATAGCGAGCACAGCCCACCAAATACGGCGGCGCTTGGTGTAGTCCTCGTCCTGCTTAAGGAGGATATTCGACACCGTATAGATGCGGTCCTCCTTGGCGCGCTGCTTAGCCTTGCGGGCGCGCTTCTCCTCTTTAGAGAGGCCCTCGAGGTTCTCGCCCTTCTCGAGCTCTTTGCGGCGTGCCTTAGACGAAGCCGGCACGACGCGAACGGAGCTCGCTGCTTGGCGGGCGGGCTTAGCAGATGCGGCAGACTTGCGCGCAACCCCGGTAACTTCGTGGGATTGCGTGCGCTTGTTCGTGGCGCTACGGGTACTCACTTATGCGTTCTCCTTCATGCTTGTGAACTGGGAGCCCGTGATGATCTGGAAGGCCTCGCGATAGCGCTCGGACGTGCCATCGATGACCTCGGCGGGCAGGTGCGGGGTCTCCCCCGTCATATCCCAGTTGGCTTTAAGCCAATTGCGGACGAATTGTTTGTCGTAGCTGGGCTGAATCTTGCCCTCCTCGTAGCTGGCGGCGGGCCAGAAACGGCTGGAGTCGGGCGTGAGGCACTCGTCGATCAGCGTAACCTTGCCATCGATGACACCGAACTCGAACTTGGTGTCGGCGATGATGATGCCTCGAGTCGCGGCATACTCGGCAGCGGCCTTGTAAATCTTGAGGGACAGGTCGCGAATCTGCGTGGCGATATCCTCACCCACGATCTCGCAGCAGCGCTCGAACGAAATGTTCTCGTCGTGGTCGCCGATCTCGGCCTTCGTGGACGGCGTGAACAGCGGCTCGGGAAGCTTGGAGGCCTCGGTCAGGCCCTCGGGCAGCTGAATGCCGCAGACGGTGCCGTTCTCGTCGTAGGTTTTCTTGCCCGAACCGGTCAGATAGCCGCGGACGATGCACTCGATAGGAATCGTCTGGGCCTTCTTGACCAGCATGGCGCGGCCTGCGAGGTAGTCACGATACTCGGCAAACTCCTCGGGGAAATCCGCCGGGTCGATGGAGACGAGGTGGTTGGGAACGATGTCGGCAAACTTATCGAACCAGAATGCCGAGATGCGGTTGAGCACCTCTCCCTTAAACGGAATCTCGTCGGGGAGAATAAAGTCGAACGCAGAAATGCGGTCGGTGGCGACCATCAGCAGGTTTTCACAGGCATCGTAAATATCACGAACCTTGCCACGGGAATCCGGACGACGCTCCATCGTAGTCACGTGAGTCACTCCTTACCAAAATACGACAGTAATGCGGGTTCTTTCCCGCACGTTTTCGCAAACTCGGAGCGGCAGGGACGAAACCCCTCCTTCACCGAGTAGCGAAAAGCTAGTGTTCCATTGTAGTAGATGCCGCGTCCGCCGTGTGCTCGCGAGGCAGATGAATCGTAAAAGTCGTACCCTTTCCAAGCTCCGACTCCACGGATATGTAGCCGTGATGACGCTCGACAATCTGCTTGGTCACGGCGAGGCCCACGCCCAGGCCACCCGCCTCGCGGGCGCGACTGGCGTCGGCACGCCAAAAACGACCGAAGATGCGCGACAAATCATCCTTGGCGATACCGATGCCCGTATCCGAAACCGCGATATCGACGTGCTTGCGGTCGCTGAGCACCGACACCACGACCCAACCCCCCTCGGGGGTATAGCGCATGGCGTTACTCAAGAGGTTGATGACGCATTGCGTGATCATGTCGGGATCTGCCTCGACAACGTCATCGTGGCCCTGCGTCTCATCTGCAAAGCGCAAACGCAGGTCACGGTCGGCAAACAGGCGCTCCTGGCCATTCACAATCGAACGCACAAACGGCACCATATCCACCGGCTCCAGGTTGAGCGGCGCGGTACTGTTTTCCATGCGCGACAGGTCGAGCATCTGCTGCACCAGACGGGCCAGACGACGCGTCTCGGATGCGACTGTCTCCAGGTGTTCGTCGTCGGTGGGATACACACCATCTTGCATGGCCTCGACCGTTGCCAGCATGGCCATGAGCGGCGTGCGCAGCTCGTGGGCAACATCAGAGGTCAGGCGCTTCTCGTGCTTCATATCCTTTTCGAGTGAGGTGGCCATCTCGTCGAAGGTCTCTCCCAGCTGATCGATCTCATCATCGCCGCGCAAGCCCGTACGAGCGGACAGGTCTCCATCGCGAATCTGCTTGGCGGTGCTGGTAATACGATGAATCGGCTTGGTGAGCATGCGCGACATGAGCGCTCCGATAACGACCGAGATGCAGACGGCCACAACCGCGGCAAGGGCCATGGCGTTAAAGGTCTTCTCTCTGAATGCTGAGTCTGCCTTGGTGAGCAGGGCATCGGAGCCAATCGCCCACAATTTGACCTGACCCACGTGCTCGCCGGAGGACATCACGATCTCAACGTTGGCAACACTATTGGAATCGGTGGGAGCAGACGAGACTGGGCTGTGCGACGCCTTCTTTCCGCTCGCACCGTCGGTTGTCGCCTGATTTTCGCGTACATCGGCAGTAGCGCTTGCCGAGGGCCACGAGTCGTCGTAGACGATGACGCCCTTTTTATTGACAACCTGCATACCAAGATCGTCGGACACCAAACTCGATGTCGCGACCGTACGCAGCTCCCCCGCGGTCCAAGAACCATTTTCCTCATATGACGTTGCCAACTTTTCGGCAGCGGAATTGGCGATTTCGACAATATTGGAGCGCGTGTAATCCGTAAAAACCGTGCCCCATACAACGGAGACTACGCCCACCAGCACCAATACCGTCATGAGCGATGTCAGGGCAAAAGCCAGGGCCATGCGCGAGGGATAGCTCATCGTTGGCCGTGAATCGGAACGAGGCGTGTTCCAACTAGCCTTGGAACCCGCCTCGTTCTCCTGCTTATGCTTTTGCCCGATTTCAAAGCGCGCAGGTGTCATATGTGATTTCCTTTATTTCTCGTCCGACTTATCGGTCTTGGTCGGAGCCTCGAAGCGGTAGCCGACACCATGGACGGTGTAGAGCCACTTGGGCTTCTTGGGATCATCGCCCAGCTTGGCGCGAAGATTCTTCACGTGGCTATCGATGGTGCGCTCATAGCCCTCAAAGTCATACCCGAGCACTTTCTCGACCAGCTCCATGCGGTTATACACACGGCCGGGATGGCGGGCAAGCGTGGTGAGCAGCTTAAACTCGGAAGCCGTCAGATCGACTTCCTTGCCCTCGACCAAGATCTTGTGGCCCGAGATATCGATGACCAGATCGCCGAAGTCGAGTACCTCGACGGCGGGCTCGTCGGCCTGATGGGCACGGCGGAACAGAGCGCGAACGCGGGCGACGAGCTCGCGCGGCGAGAACGGCTTAATCAGATAGTCGTCGGCGCCGAGCTCAAGACCGATAATACGGTCCTCGATCTCGCCCTTAGCCGTCAGCATGATGATGGGGACATCCGAGGTATCGCGAATGGTGCGGCAAACGCGCTCGCCGGGAATCTTGGGGAGCATAAGGTCGAGCACGACCAGGTCGAACTGATGCTTCTCGAACTCCTCGATCGCGGACTGGCCGTCGCCGACGCCCACAACCCAGTAGCCTTCGCGCTCGAGATAGGCAGCGACGGCGTCACGGATTGCCTTCTCATCCTCGACCAGCAGAATCTTTTTTGCATCTGAAGCCATAACACGGCCCCCCTGTCTCAATTAGCTAAGAACAAGCCCATTTTAACGCACCTGAGCCCGCCGGATGCCGCTATGACGCGGCAGCTCGGCGGGCGGTACTCACAATTACAACGCGTTTATTCCCCTGTTGGCGCCTTTTTAACCCCTCTAAGCTTAAAGAGAGAATAGGCGTGCAGTGACCGTCTCTGGTATACCCTGGCTGTTGCGCACCGTGGCGTACGTAAGGAATGAGTCCGATTTTCCCGCCGTAGCTGGATAATCGCCATACTCCAAAGCGCGGTCGGGCGACAGCAGCGAGCCATAGGTCTTGGCAGAGGTGTCGATCAGGAAATGCGACGCCTGTACCTTAACAAGGTATTTATTCTTCTTGCCAGCCGCACATGCGAGCGGCTCGCGTGACAGAAAGAGGTACGGCCCTCCCTCATTACCGATATACGTGCCCATATTGCCCAGGCTGCCCACGCCGCTATAGGCCGCCTCGATAGAAAACACGAAGGTATCGCCCATATACACGGCCTCGAAAGGCGAGACTGACGAGGGAAGGACTAGCTGGGCACGCTTGGTGTTGTTGCCGTCGGTCAGATCGATTGCCGTTATGCCGTAGTAGACGCCCTCGTCGTTGCGGACACGCGGCGAGATGGTCAAAATGCCGTCGCTCGCGCGCGGGGCCGATGCAAAGCGGCCCGTCGATTTCCAAATTGTCTCGGCCTTGGATTCATCAAGTGAGCGACGATAGCAAAACGAATCACTACTCGTTTTATTGCCGCCTGCCGAAGGCATTTTATACCAGATGACTGATGACCCGAACGCCGTAAACAGGGGCGGATCATAGTCCTTGCCACCTCGATCGAGCTCAACCACATCGCCAGAGAGCGAAGCGCCCGACAGATTTTGAGCGTAGAGCTTCCACGATGAATTGGCAAAGTTCATCTCAACCCACGCGAATACGCCGTCGCCGGCGCGGACATCGTAGAATGCATATCCCGTGCCCTCGACAGGATCCTCGATTAATGTGGTAAGCGAGCCATCGCCCAGGTTGAGCACACCGAGCGTGTTGGCGTGCAATGCCGATGCGGGCGCCATCATCGCCGCGGCGTAATCGCCGTCGCAGTAGTACAGCAGCGTACCCAGAGGCAGCGTCCACGACGCCGCCGGCTCAAGATCGATGTCGACAGCCTCATACTCATCCGTAATCGAGATAATTTTGGAATCGTCCTTGATAACCTGCGGCTCGCCGGCGGCATCATCGCTGGTACCCGTTTTTTTCGAGCATCCGGCAAGCACCGTGGCAGCGCCCGCGGCAGCCCCACCGAGTACAAAGCCGCGACGCGATATTCCGTTCTTGATGTGATCGGCGATACCCATTAGGCGATCTCGGCGCGAGCGGCCTCGATGGCGCGCGTAAGCTGGTCGGCGCAGGAGGTCTTTTTCATACCGCAGGTATTACCGGCGAGAACCTCGATTACGCGATCGGCAGGAGCGCCCTCGACCAGCTTGGAGATTGCCTTGAGATTGCCGTCGCAGCCACCGGTAAACTCAACGCCTATCACCTTGTTGCCGTCATCGGAAAGGTCAAGGTGAATATTGCGAGCACACACGCCCTGAGGCTTGTAATCAAACGAAATCATGCGATCCCCTCTCAGAATGTTATTCGAGACGACTATTATCCCCGTCTTTCCCTAAATGCAACGAGGCGCTTTGCCGGCAACACACATTACCAGCAAAGCGCCCTAAAAAGCTAACGTTATGCCCGAACCTACTCGAAGCTCAGCTGCTCCAGACGATCAAAGACCGTGTCGATACGGGTGAGGAAGTCCCATGGATCAAAGATCTCGTCGAGCTTCTCCTGGCTGACGGTGCAGCGCGGGTCGGCCTCGAGACGCTCCTTAAAGGTGGGGCCGGAGACACAATCCTGTACCTCGTGCCAGGTTGCCATGGCGTTCTCCTGCACAATGGCGTACGCGTCCTCGCGGGTGATGCCCGTATCGACGAGGGCGAGCAGCACCTTGGAGGAGAAGATGAGGCCGCGGGTCTTATTGAGGTTGGCCATCATGCGGGCAGGGTACAGCTGCAGGCCGTCGATAACGCGGATGAGGCACTGGAACATGTGGTCGAGTGCGATGAAGCTATCGGCCAGGGCGACACGCTCGGCAGAGGAGTGCGAAATGTCACGCTCGTGCCACAGGGCAACGTTGTCAAAAGCGACCTGAGCGTTGGACTTCACGACGCGCGACAGCCCGCAGACCTTCTCCATGGTGATGGGGTTGCGCTTGTGCGGCATGGCGGAGCTGCCCTTTTGTCCCTTGCGGAACGGCTCCTCGGCCTCGAGCGTATCGGTCTTCTGCAGGTTGCGAACCTCGGTCGCAATGCGCTCGCAGGTAGCTGCCGTGGTAGCGAGCACACCGGCAAGATAGGCGTGGTGGTCGCGGCTGATGACCTGCGTGGACAGCGGATCATGAACCAGACCTAAGTGCTCGCAGACATACTCCTCGACAAACGGCTCGATGGAGCTGTACGTGCCGACAGCGCCCGAGATGGCACCGAAAGCAACGTTCTTACGGGCGTCCTCAAGACGGTCCAGATCGCGCTTGAGCTCCCAGGCCCAAGAGCCAAACTTCATACCGAAGGTCATCGGCTCGGCATGGATGCCATGAGTACGGCCGGCGCAGAGCGTGTTGCGCTCCTCGAAGGCGCGACGCTTGCAGATCTCGCCGAGCTTCTTGACGTCCTCGATGATAAGGTCGCAAGCCTGAGTGAGCTGATAGCACAGAGCCGTATCACCCAGGTCGGAGCTGGTCATGCCGTAGTGAACCCAGCGGCTGGGCTTGGGCTCGCCCTCGGGAACGTCGGCATCGATATACTCCTTCATGTTGGTCAGGAAGGCGATGACGTCGTGGCGCGTGACTTCCTCGATCTCGTCGACCTTTGCCTTCTCGAAGTTGGCGTGGTCGCGAATCCACTGGGCTTCGTCTTTGGAAATACCGATCTTGCCGAGCTCCGCCTGGGCCTCGCAGGCCAGGACCTCGATCTCCTGCCAAATGGCGTACTTGTTCTCGAGGGAGAAGATGTGTCCCATCTCCGGGCGGGTATAGCGATCGATCATAGCGGCTCCTTTTTGGTTATTGGCACGTTGGTCGTAACTCGACTATTGTACCGTGCGCAGGTGCCCGTATGAGCTACGGGCATCAACCTAACATTTTGAGATTGGAGCGGGCAACGGGACGTCCGCGTATTTGCTTCGCATATCCGCACCGGCTGCGGTCGGCGAATCCGGGCTCGGGAACATGCGAGGGCAAGGCGGGCTGAATCCGCACTCCCGAAATCTGCCATGCTCGGTGGAGCGGGCAACGGGACGTCCGCGTATTTGCTTCGCAAATCCGCACCGGCTGCGGTCGCCTATCGGCGACCTTGCCTGCTCGCTACAAACGCTTCGCGTTTGCTTAACGCTCGCACCCTGTCGGGTTCGAGTCCCGACACTTTATTGAAAAAAGCACGGCACCGGAACGGTATCGTGCTTTAACTTTTTTGGAGCGGGCAACGGGACTCGAACCCGCGAGTGTCAGCTTGGGAAGCTGATGCCTTACCACTTGGCGATGCCCGCTTGTGTGTTGGCTAGTATAACGCGGTTGTCTTGTTCGATACAAGGGTGTCGATGCTTGTTTTAGCTGTGGAGAATCGTCTGAAAAACAGTCCAATTGTGGAGACAGGGACCTCTGGTGTCCTTATTTCACCATCTTTTACCTGCGGTTTTATTTGATTGTTCCATATGAACCCAATTTGTCGGAAATCGGGCAAGCTTTTGGTCAGCTTCCGGTACTTACCCGCATGAACCTCGGGGGTAGCCTCGTCCCAAGCGCCGCAGCCTCCCCGTGCGGCGCACGAGGGATAAGGAGCAGCCATGTCCAACGCACCCACGCACTCTGTCCACAGCGCAATCGCAACAGGCCCGCTGCTCCTACTCCTCTTCCTACTCATCAGTTGCTTGGCTCCGAGACCCGCACTTGCCATCGACGGGTACGATCAGCTCGGCTTTCGCACCATTAGCGACGATTGTGGGCCCTTCTTCATCGGTAAGTACGAGGCTCAAGACGCCTCAATCGCGTACTGTATGAACCAGGAACGTCCCGGTCCCACCAAGCCGGGTGGCCCATGGCTCAACTTTGATCAGGGCTGGGTATGGCTCGACGACGAGTTCGCGGCGATCGTTTGTCACGGATATCCTTCCGCAACGTCATTTGGCGGTTACAGCCTGTCGCCCGATCGCGCCCGTGCCGCCACTCAACTTGCCGTATGGATGCTTAACGGCACCACCCATGTCGACGGCACTTACTCCTATACAACAGCTCAAGGCAAAACAAAGAGCGGGCATTTTACCGCCGACAATGAGGTTGTGGCTGCCGCACGGTGGCTTCACGACAATGCAAAATCGGGAGGCATCAAAGCCGCTCCGCACCGCGCACGGCGCTATTTGGGACCCATATCGGGCGGCAGCAAACGTCAAGACATGCTCTACGTGCTGCCAGCGGTCTCTGTTTCTTTCCAAAAGAAGTCCGCGAACACCGTCATTACCAGCGGAAACGGCACCTATCAGTTTGACGGGGCAACATTCGATATCTTCGAGAGCGTGAGCGACGCGCGCGTGGGCACGCTCAAAATGGACGGCAACGGCCGAGCACAGGCAACACTTTTACCTAACACGGCATACTACCTGGTAGAGACAAAGGCACCGGCAGGCTATATCCCTCGACGCGACCGCATCCCCTTTACCACGGAAGGCAATGGTGGTCATGTCACAATCGATGAGCAGCCAGGCACCATCACGTTGCGCATCGTAAAGACCGACGCCGCAACGGGCGCTGGAGCCCAAGCGGGGACCTCGCTTGCCGGTGCCGAGTTTACCTGCGTCTCTCAATCCACCCCCGGATGGACGCAAACCCTCACGACCGACGAAAACGGTCGAGCGGCCCTTGATAACGTTCCCCTGGGAACCTTCACCATCTATGAGTCGAAGGCCCCCGAGGGCTACCTGCTGCCCAGCGACAGCTGGACCTACACCGTTGGAGCCGACCAGCTGGGCGACTCGGGCGTCGTCGAGCTCGAATCTCGCGTTTCCGATATTCCGATTGCATTTGACCTTGAGATTTCCAAATTCAAAGATCATGGCAACAGCGATCAGTCTGGCTTGGAGCAGCCCGCGGAAGGCGTTGTCTTTGAAGTCATCAGCAATAGCTCACAACAGGTTGTTGGAACGTTAACCACAAATATCTATGGTTTTGCCTCCACCAAAGACCAGCCCGGAGCATGGTTCGGCGCGGGCAAGCGGCCCGACGGCGCCCACGGAGCCATCCCCTACGACCGTGCCGGCTATACACTTCGGGAGGTCCCAGAATCCGTCCCCGAAGGCTTTAAACAGGCAGGAGAATGGACCGTCTCGGCTGAACAGATTGCCGACGGTGCCGAGCTTCAGTACATCGTGGACAACCATGCCCTATCGACACATCTCCAGATTGCTAAGCGCGACGCCCAAACCGGTGCCGCGGTTCCCCTTGCAGGCTTTAGCTTCCAGTTGCTCGGCAGCAACCACGAGCCCATCTCGCAAACGTGCTGGTATCCGTCCCACAATGTCCTGAACACCTTTACGACCGACGCAACTGGTACCGTCACGCTGCCCGAGTCTCTTAACCCGGGCACCTACTACGTGCGAGAAGTCTCGGCAAAGAAACCTTATCTTGTCGGAGAGGATCTCGAGATAACAATCCCCGCCGACAGGTATCTAACGCCCGTTGCGATGGCCTCATACTTCGACGATGCGGCAACCGGAAGCATCGAAATCGTAAAGTCCGACGCTACCGACGGGCGCAAACTCATGGGGGCTGTATTTGATATCCGAGCCGCAGGCGATATTATTCGCCCCGACGGCAGTATCGTTGCCCTGGACGGCGAAACCGTCGCCACCGTAACGACTGACGAGCAGGGGTCCGCCCGTGCGAGCCATCTTTCGCTGGGATGTGGAACCGCATACTACGAAGTCGTTGAGACCCAAGCGCCCGAAGGATATCTCCTAGACCAAAGTCCCCATACGGTCGAGCTGTCATATGCCGACCAGACAACGTCCGTCATCGAAGCCCATCTCGGAGTATCCGACGATTTCACCAAGATCGATATCTCAAAAGTCGACCTAACCGGAAAACAAGAGGTGGAGGGCGCTCAGCTCACCCTATATGGACAAGACGAAACCGAAATAGACTCCTGGACCTCATCCGATAAACCGCACCGTATCGAACATCTTGCACCCGGCACCTACTCGTTGCGCGAAATGATGTCTCCGCGGACCTATGACCTTGCCGAGGAGATAACGTTTGAAATAAAGGATACGGGAGAAGTCCAATCCGTCGCGATGAAGGATGCGCCCATCGAGATCAAGGGGCAGGTCGACAAGCGTCAGGAACTTGTCCAACCTATCGAAAAGGGCCTGTTGGCTAACGGCGATGGTAAAAACCGTGCCGCGATGCAAACCAATACGGATGGGCTTTTCTCCTATACCATCGACGCTCGAAACGATTCAACTACCTGGGTTGATGAGTTTACAATTACCGATGATCTTGAGTGTGCCAAGGACGATACGGCGAGATTCGTCTCAATCGAAACCCCCGTCGCCATCGGCGACCTCAATGGTCTGTGCAACGTGTGGTATCGCACGACGCCGTTGGACTCGACAGACGTCGATGAGCCGGCAAACGCGACACTTGACGATGGGCACGAAAATCCTTGGCTTGAGTCCGACGAAGTAAGGGAAAGTCTGGGTGAGGATTGCCGCCTCGTCGATTACGACGGCTGGCACCTCTGGAAGGCGGATGTCTCGACCACGGAATCCACCACACTCGAGGCGAAAGAACTCGACCTTGCGTCCAATACCGTCGTAACGGGCATTCGCATTGAATACGGTGCGGTAGCCGCCGACTTTACGACTCGAAGCGATGCGGATTCTTGGACCCGCGATGATCTCAAAGATGAGCACGACGACCTTGACGATGCCAAAGCAATCCTTGGCACAGACGCTCGGGGCGCAATCGTGCACATGCAGGCGACGTCGGCTTATACGCCCCAAACCGCACTCACCAACAGCGCACGCGTCGATCTTTGCCGCAACGGCGGCGGCGATAAACTTGAGTCACATGACGAGGACCGTGTCATTCAACGCTGTACCCTACTGCAGGACCTACCGGCAACAGGATCAGTTCCCATCGCCGCTTGCATCACCGCGCTCCTGACCTCGGGTGCCGCAGCCCTATGGTTCGCTCGCCTTAGGTCGACCCCAAAGAAGCGCTAGCGCGATGAAAAAGCGGGCGAGCCAGTCCCCTGGCTCGCCCGCTTTCAATCATGTAAATCGCCGTATCTACTCTGCAGACGAAGATCCACCATCAACGATTGCCTGCTCGGACTCAGGAATCCCATCGGCACCCGTACTCTGTTCTTGCTCCACCTCTTCGCTGATTGCGGAGGCGGGGGTCGAGCCCTTTGCACCCACGATGTAGGCAGCCCCAAATCCTAACGCAATGGCAATCAAGGTCAAAATCACGTAGACAGGCCAATGGCGCTTAATATACGAAAACACGTTGACTCCTTAGAGCTCCGTCTACGAACGGCGGATAACCTCGGTCACGACCTCGGATACCGTGGCAATGTTCGTCGGGTTGACATTGTGGGGCAGGTCGTCCTCGGTACGAGCGCAAGCCAGACGCGTGCCGTCCACGCCGGCGATGGTGAGGGCTCGGCGGCTCGCCTCGAGCGCGGCATAGGCATCGGTCTTGGCATAGGGCATCTCGAGCGCGCCACAATCGACATGGAACGACTTGCACACCTTGCTGACCAGGTTCATGATGCGGCGATCGCCCTTGAGCAGCTGCTGTTCGCCCTCGACCGTCACCACCGAAAGCCTACCGGCGCCGACGGATTCAAGATTGATGAAGAATACGCCGCGGAGCTTATCGCGATGCGAAGCCAAGAAGGCCTTCATGCCGGCGCCATCACAATCCGAAGCGCCCGTTGCCACAAACCAGATATCGTGACCGAGCAGCTCATCATCGCCCATAGAGGCGACAGCCGAGAGCATATCTTCGGAAGAAGCGCCATCGGAAGACGTAGCGCCGCCCTTCCAGCCATCGTTATCGTCCTCGAAGTTACCCCACGAACCGATACCGCGACCGGACTTCTTGGCATCGTAATCGTCTTCGACGCCCAGCCAATCACTCATGCTGTCCTGCTCGTTTTTCCTTTTACGACCGAACAGGCCACCCAGGCCGCGTTTGCGAGACTTGGGTGCCACCGGGGCGGGAGCCGAAATGGTCTCGATCGGCTGCGCGCCCGACGCAACGGGCATAGAAGGCGCAACGGGTGCCGATGTGGGTTCGGGACCCTGGGCAGTAGCAAAGGGGTCGTTGACCTGGGCAGAGGGATCGGGAAGGTCGAACAGCGACGTGCGAGACGCAACGTTTGCCTGCTTCATAGACGGCAGCGACGGATCGGGGACCGAAGCCAGCGGAGACGAGGAAGGTGCAGGCGACGGTGCCGACGCCGGATCGGGAACATTCATCTGCGGACGCGGCGATGCCTGGGAGGAAATCTGGGCCATAAGGGAATCGACCGTTTCGTCCTGGGTGGGAGCGACATTGGCAACCGTGGCACCGGAACCACTCGGGGTCGGCATGGTGAAAATCTGCGTGGAGTAAGGCCTCGACTCATCCGTCTCGGGAGTCTCGGAAACCGCAGGCACTTCCTCCTGCTCGACCTCGGTCGAATCACCTTGATCGGCTGCCGCGTATTGCTCTTCGTCAGAGTTGGCCTCGACGGACTCGTCCTCGGCGGCATCTTGGATTTCGGCAGCATCAATGGGCTCGTCATCGTCTGCCGCGTCGCCCTGCTCATCGGAAATAGGAAGGGGCTCGGCAATTGCGGTGCCTTGCTTTTCAAACGTTATCGTGGAATCGAACTGCGCGGCATCAAACGACATGGTGCTATCGACGTGCTGCTGAGCCTCGAAAGACGTTGTTGCCTCAACAACATCCGCTGACGTCGGTTGCTGGGACTCAAAGGACGTCGTAGCTTCGGCAGCGTCGACGGGCCCGGACTGCATAGCCTCGTTCTGCTCGAACTCTTGCGCCGCGCGCTCACGTGCCGCCTCGGCTGCCTGCTGCTGAGCGATAGCCTCCTGCTCGGCAGCCTCGCGTGCGGCAGCGCGCTTCTCCTCGAAATCGTCGACAAATTTCCTGCCCTTTGCAAGCGCACCCTTAAAGAAGCTGGAAGCGCTGGCGCCAATCGAAGAGAACGCGGATGCAATATCGGCATGGGGCGTTGCCGCGGGAATCTCGGCAGAGAAATCAGTATCGCTCTCGTAAGACACGCGCCTCGGCTGTTCAACGTAATCGTCGTCAGACTCGTCCGCAACGTCTTGCGCCGGCGCGGCGGGAGCCAAAATGTCCAGTCCTGCCGCGGGATCGATCGCGGACACCGCCTCGGGCTCGGCAACGGCAGCGGTAACCGCGGCAGACTCATCATCCGCAGTGACAACGGGCGCAGGCTCGGGCTCAAACGTCGGCTCCTCGCCCTCCTCGTAATCGAGCGTGCAGGACTCGGGAAGCATTCCGAGTGCACGGATGGCATCCGAACCAAAGCGAATGTTGCCGGCGGCGTTGCGATAGAGCTTGGGCTCGGGCTCGGCCGCGGCAGGCTCCTCCGCCGGCTCAGCAGCGGGAACCTCGTCATTGAACTCTTCGGCCTGGACAGCCTGATTCTGATCCTCGGGCACGATGGCGCCAATCAGCGTCTCGTCGGCAGACGCACCCTCAAAGCCCTCAATCTGCTCGTCAAAAGCCTCGCCCTGTTCGGGCTCGGTTTGAGCGTCGGGAGCAATCGGCTGACCGAACTCGTCCTCGGCGTAGGTAGGCTCTTCGTACTCGATGGTGTTGCCGTAGTCGTTTTGCTGCTGGGCCGCGGCATACTCCGCCGCCGCGCGCGCCATTTCCTCGGCACGACGCTTCTGCTCCCCAAAATAGGTATCGAACGGAACATCGTCGGGAAACTCGTTCTCGCCCTGGAAGGGAGCAACGTTGTCCATAACGCCGAGCATAGCGGCGACAGAAGACTTGTTGCACACCGCGCCGGACGTATAGGGAAGAACGTGGCGGTTAGAGATGATGTTTGCCGCGTTGGCAAGTGCAACGAGGGAAGCGAGGATCGCGACAATCCACAGCAGAACCTTGAGCGCGCCGGGGAGCGGCAGGATACGCAGGATGGCAACGGCAGCAGGGGCAATCGTGGCAACGGGCAACAGCTTGGCGATGAGCGCACGATACGAAGCATAGGGCTCGCGGGCGAGCAGCTCAGCACGGGGAGAGTCGTAGTGTGCGACAACGACCACCGGGCGGTTGCGCGGAGACGCGAGCGGGCCCGAGGCCTTGTGGTAGGCGATGACATTTTGGCTCACGCCCGTCTTGCCCAGGCGCGAAACCACGGGGTGGCCCGTGCGCTCGAGCACGTAAAGAACGGCGCCGACAATGGCCAGCAAGGTGCCGACCAAGCCGATACCGCCGCCGATGCCCATCAGCAGGGCGCCGGCAAACGCAAGAATACCGGTAACGGCAAATGCCAATCTACTGGGCGCCGGGGCATTGAACTCCTGAACCTCGGGGTCAAAGCCGTGGTTGCGGAAGATCTGAGCGATATCCTCGGCAGCCAAGCGCTCTTCTTCGCTGCATGCCGGCGTAATGCCGGTGTTCTGCAGCAGGTGGTTAATATAGTTCTGGGTGTTCGCCATGTGCGCTCCACATCCATAATCCGACAAATAGGCCCAATGCATGCACATTAGAACCGTATATAGTCGAAAGTATACCCCGAGCGAGCGCAAACGACCGAATTCGGGCCATCTTAACGCCTCGAGCGGACAAGGATATAGCCTAATCTCCATATCGGACTAAAATCATGGCAGCAAACCACCTTCTCATGCGAGGACTCTATGACGGCAAGCGACACGACCGAGACAATTAAAAAGGGAAATTCGGAGCCCAGTTTCGATAAAACGGCTCAGCGCATCCTCAATCTTTTCTTTGTGCTCAATAGCTCCCCCGAACCGCTGACGACCGAGCAGATCGTCTTGGATTCTGACCTGGGATATGGCTCGGGCAATATCGACTCGGATAAGCGCAAGTTTCGACGCGATCGTGACAAGCTGCTCGAACGCGGCATCTTAATCAAGGAGGTTCGCCCCACCGGCGCGCAGGAGACCGAGGAAAGCTCGTGGACAATCGACCGCGAGCACACGTTTGCGGCAGGCGGCCTCATTACCGCAGACGACGCCGATATCCTGCTCAACGCCATCGACCAGACACTAGCGGCCGGCTCATCCACTTTTGCCGCACCGCTTGCCGATATTCGCTCCAAGATTGCCTATCTCACCGGCAGGACGACGGTAGACGAGGCGCCGATCAGCCGCTCTCCCACCGTCGATGCGGTTTGGAGCGCCTTTGCCGAGCGATGCGCGCTGCGATTTTTATATCAGAACGGACGCGGCGAGCAGAGAGAACGTACCGTCTGCGTCTACGGCATGTTCGAGCGCGAGGGCGTGGCTTACTTCTGCGGCCTCGACAACGTCACCGACGACATCAGGACATTCCGCTGCGACCGTATCGTTCGCGCTTGGCGTCCTTCGAAGGCCTACGTCATCCCCGCGGACTTCAACCTCAGCGACTACCTGTTCTTTGAATTCGATTTTGCCGACCGACCGCCCGTTGCAGCCACGTTCTCATTCGCCCCTCAGACGCAGATCGATATGATCAACGGTCTCACGCGTGGGCGAGGTGAGCTCGTACACACCGATGTGGGATGGACCTGGACCGTTGACGTGCGCGATCTTGAAGCCGGCGCCTCATTTTGCATGGCCCACGCCATGGACGGCATGAGGCCCGTGGCCCCCAAATCGCTCAAACAGGCGTGGAACCACCTCATTGAAAGGACGGTGCACGAGTATGCCCGTGCGTAAACTCACCAGCGAGCAGAGACTCTCGCGCGCCATCGACATCATGGAGGCCCTCTACGCCGCCGGCGAGAGCGGCATGACACGGACCGAGATTTGCAGTCGCTTTGACATCACGGGGGTATCGCTCGACGAGATTCTCGAGATCGTCTCGACGCTCGCGGACCGAGAATCGGGCGCGCGCATCATCTGCGAATGCCGCGGCGAGCGTGTGGTCCTCACCGGTGACGCCGGGCGTGTGCTACCGCTGCGCTTGAGCGCCGCCGAGGGCGCTGTGCTCAACCATGAACTTGAATCGTTGGGGATCGAGCCGCAGACGGCAGCTCGGATTCGACATGCCCTTCTACCCGAAGAGCTCGGCTATAACCAGCGCGTCTTTGACACCGTCAACCACGGGTCGCACTGGCAGCAGCTGAGCTGTGCCATTCAGGACGGCGTTCGCTGCCGCATCTCATATCGCTCGATGGACGATGCACGGCCACGCGAGCGTCTGGTCGACCCCTTGCGCATTACGGCAAACGGCGACCAAACACACCTGATTGCCTGGGACATCACAGTCGATGAGCAGCGCACCTATCGCATGGATAAAATCGAGGGACTCGCCTTGACGGAAGACTCCGTCGTGCCTCACACACCGGACGTCGCATCCCTCCACGATTCCCTTGCCCGGACGCAGCGCAGCGCAAAGCTCTTGATGCCATTCGATATGGCGGAGCATCTGGAGTGGGCCGGCATCACCCTAATCGAGCGCGGCGGGGCAGACATGGCAACGGTAACTGTGCATTACGGCTCCGAGCGTTGGCTACTGAGCCAGGTAATCGCAGCGGGCGGAGCCATCCGCATCTTGGATGACCCCGCCCTGTCAAAGCGCCTGTGCGATATGGCAAAAACCCTCGTCTGTCCGCTTTAGCGCCGCCGCTCGTGGCGTGCGCGCCACAGTTGCAGATAGTGCCCGATCTGCGCCGATTCGATGCGCTGGTAGGAGCTCGTGGGCAGCGACGTTAAGAACTTCTTTCCGTAGCCCTTCGTCACCAGGCGCGGGTCGGCCAGAATCAGCACGCCGCAATCGGTCGACGAGCGGATAAGGCGGCCGGCCGCCTGCTTGACCTCGAGCACCGCCTCGGGCAGCGAATAGCGCGCCCAAGCGCGGTCTTCGCGCAGGTTGCGCTCGCACGAGAGCGGGTCCGTGGGACTCGAGAACGGCAGCTTGGGAATGATGACGCAGCGCAGCGTCTCGCCGCTGGCGTCGAACCCCTCCCAGAAGGCCTTAAGCGCAAAAAGCGACGAGGTCGGCTCATTGATAAACCGGTCGCGCAGGCGACGAGGAGATGAGTTGCGCTGCTGGCAGTTGAGTTCCAGACCCGCACGGGCCATCTTGGGCTCAACGCGGGTGTACAGGTCTTCCATGTCGCGCCGATTGGTGAACAGTGTGAGCACCGATCCGCCCATGGCAAGATGGGCGTCGACCAGCACGCGCTCGAGCGCCGTAAGATAGCTCTCGCGATCGCGCGGATCGGGGATATCGCCCGCAACGACTACAGCCATGTTCGAATCGAAGTCGTAGCTCGAGTCCAAGTGCAGCGATGAAGATGTTGAAGCACCGATGCGATCGAGGCCGACCGCGTGGTTAAAGTGTTCAAAGCTTTTGGACACCGTCATGGTCGCCGAGGCAAAGATAGCCGTGTGAACCTCGGGCAGCCACTCGGTTGCCAAGGCCTCGCCAATGTCGATGCGCTCTGCGGTCATTGACTCTCCGCCGGCACGCAACCTGCGATTGACCTGCAGCGAATACACATAGTGTTCATCGGTGCCGTCGATGATGAGTTTGAGGTTCTCGGCCAGCTCGTGCAGGCGGCGCGAGATATCGCCCAAGTCGACAACAACCTCGGGCTTGTCGGCGGCGACGGCTTGCACCAGCGCGTCGACGCACTTGTCAGCTTGTTCCAATGCATCGATGGCAGCGTAGGCCGACTGTAAGAAATCATGCCAGTCGTCAGATTCGCGCAGCTCGGGGCCAATCCATAGATTGGCATTGTCATAACCCCCACGGGCACGGCGGCCGAGCTCGCGAACGCCATCGAACACGTCGGCGATTGCCATGCTCGCGCGCGCAACCGTCGACGTCGCCTTGGCAGTAAGGCCCAGATAGAGCGTAGAGCCCTCAGAGGTTGCCAAATCACGGGAGACCTGGCTTAGCGCACCGGTGCTCGAGCCACCCAGGCGCTCAAACAGAACGCGTGATTCGTCCGCCGACACCACGCGCGCCCACTGACGGCGCGCCTCGCGCTCGATAGAATGAGCCTCGTCGATTACCCAATGACGAATCGGAGGCAAAATCCTGCCCTCGGCCGCAACATTGCGGAACAGCAGGGAATGGTTGGTAACCACCACGTCGGCATGCGCCGCACGACGGCGAGCGCCGTGGACCAAGCATTTTTCAGGGAAAAACGGGCAGAGGCGACGAGCGCACTCGCGCGAGGCCGTCGTAAAGTCGGGGCGGTTGACGCTGCGCCACCGAATGCCGAGCGAGTCGAGGTCGCCATCGGCTGATTGGCAGACGTACGCCATAATGACCGCGACCGCCGTGAGCGTGTCCGCCGGATCGCGCTTGGTGGTAATCTCGACCTGGCCGCGGCTCATGCGCTCAAGCTTGCGCAGGCACGGATAGTGGTCATAGCCCTTGAGAGCGCAAAATGACAGGCCACCGTCCAGTTGCTCGGCAAGTTTTGGCAGCTCATGGTACATGAGCTGGTCGGCAAGATTGTTCGATTTGGTCGCAATACCAACCGTGATGTTGTTACGGCGTGCTGCCTCGGCAAAAGGCACCAGATAGGCCATCGATTTGCCGACGCCCGTGCCCGCCTCAATTACACGATGAGTGCCCGTGACCAGCGCATCGCGGACCTCGAGCGCCATCGCGATCTGCTCATCACGCGGCTCGTAGGTGGGATACATGCGATTGACCAGGCCACCTGGCGCATAGTCTGCCTCAATCTCCTCACGACTCGGCATCTTGAGTACCGGCAGTTCGTCGGCGTCCACCCGATCGTCGGCGCGATCGGCCTTGAGAACGTCAGCACGGGCGGCGCTGAGAGAGAAGATAGAACCAGGGTTCTGCCCCGCCAAGAATGAGAAGATTGGACGATAGGACCAAGGCACGTCCGGATGCATGTCGGCTAGGCGCGCCATGAGGCCCTGGGGCAAGTCGGTGAGTGCCACGAGCAACACGCGCCATACGCCACACAGGGCGTCGACGTCGGCATTGGCACGGTGTGATACCGAGTCACAGCCAAACAGATCGGCCATAAAAGACAGCTTGTGCGAGGCCAGGCGCGGAAGCGCGATGCGCGACAGCGCCAGCGAATCGATCCAAATATCGCTCACGTTGACGCCGCCTTTGACCGACTCGATAAACGAGCGGTCGAACGTGGCGTTATGTGCGATTACCGGGCAACCACCGACAAAATCGGCGAGAGCGGCTACGGCCTCAACGGCCGACGGGGCATCTGCCACATCGGCATTTGTAATGCTCGTGAGCTCGGTAATCTCGGCGGGAATCAGCTGCTTGGGATGCACGAAGGTATCGAAGCGGTCGACGATCTCGCGGCCCGAAAGACGGGCCGCCGAGATCTCGATCAGCTCGTTGTCCTGCACCGAAAGACCTGTGGTCTCGGTATCGAGGACAATTACATCTTCCTCGATAAGGCCGAAGGACTGCGTTTTGGCGCGTTCGGCAAGCGTGGCATAGGAGTCGATGACAAACTGCGGCGTTCCTGACGAAACCGCGTCCTCGATTAGCATGCAATGCCCGCTCGACGAAGGCCCATACGGATCAGGCTGTCACAGACCTGCGGGAACGTCATGTCGTCGGTGTGGCGGATCTCATCCGGATACAGCGACGTATCGGTCATGCCGGGAATGGTATTGGTCTCGAGGATGACGGGGCCGTCCTCACTCATAATAAAGTCACTGCGCGAGATACCCAGGCAACCGAGGGCCTTGTGAGCAGCGCAGGCAAGCTCCTGAGCGCGAGTGTAATTCTCGGGTGAAATCTGCGCCGGAATGCGATGGATGTCCGTAGGGTCGACATACTTCACGTCCAGATCGTAGAACTCGCAGTCCTTGGGCTTACGAATCTCGACAATCGGCAGAGCGCGCACGTCGTCCTCGCCGTACACGCCGACGGTGATCTCGGTACCCTCGATGCACTTCTCGACCAGCACTTTGTCGCCGTACTCAAACGCCTTGGCGATTGCCGCGGGCAGCTCGGAGGGCTCATGGACCAGGGAAATGCCATAGCTGGAACCGTTGACGGCCGGCTTCACAAAGCAGCGCTCGCCACAAACCTCGACGATATGATCGATATCGACTTCATCGCCCACCTCGAGCGCGAGGCCGGGGGCAATGGGGATGCCCGCCTTGGCGTACAAGAGCTTAGAGACCTCCTTGTCGGCACCGCAGGCGCTGGCAAGCACGCCCGAGGCCGTGTAGGGGATACCCAGGGTCTCCATGGCGCCCTGCATGGCGCCATCCTCGCCGCCGGCACCGTGCATGGCGATAAACGCCACGTCAAAGCCGCCGGTCGCCATGGTTACCATAAAATCATCGGCAGCCGTGTCGAGCAGCTCCACCGAAGTGTAGCCGGCCTCCTTCAAGGCAACCACGACGTTCTTTCCCGAATTGAGCGAGATCTCGCGCTCAGCGGAATGACCGCCCGCCAAGACCGCTACGTGCATGTTCTCTAGGCTTTTACCCGGCATGGGCAGACTCCTCCTCTATAATTTCTGCAGCTGATACCATATTGTAGCGATACCCTCTACGTTTCCCCAAAATCGAAAGGCTTCCATGAATCCCAGGACTAAATCTCAGGACATTCGCGACTTGAGCCAAAACGATATTCGCGAGCTCGTGGCCGAGCTTGGCCAGCCCGCCTTCCGCGCGAAGCAGCTCATCGAATGGGTCTTTGAGAAGAACGTTTGTTCGTTTGACGATATGACCAACCTTCCCAAGGCTTTCCGCGAGCAGCTTAAAGAGGCTTTTGCCTTTGACACGCCGACTGAACTCACCAAGCAGGTTTCCAAAGATGGCTCTCGCAAGTATCTGCTCGAGTACCACGACGGCGTTTCCGTCGAGACCGTCGGCATGCCCCGTCGTAACAAGCTTTCCGTCTGCGTTTCCACCCAGGCAGGCTGTGGCATGGGCTGTGCCTTTTGCGCTACCGGTCTCAACGGCCTCAAGCGCTCTCTGACCGCTCAAGAGATCGTCGACCAGGTACTTCATGTATCCAACGACTTTGGCGAGCGCGCCACGAGCGTTGTCTTCATGGGCCAGGGCGAGCCGTTTGCCAACTACGACGAGGTTCTCAAGGCGCTGCGAATCCTCAACGACCCCGATGGCATCGGTATCGGCGCTCGTCACCTCACCGTCTCTACCAGCGGCGTTATTCCCGGTATTCGCAAATTTGCCGACATCCCCGAGCAGTTCACGCTTGCCGTTTCCCTGCATTCCGCCATCCAGTCGACGCGCAATAAGCTCATGCCCGGTGTTAAGAAGTACACGCTGCTTCGCCTTCACGAAGCGCTTCAGCTCTACACCGAGAAGACCGGCCGCCGCCCGACCTATGAGTATGCCATGATCGAAGGCGTCAACGATACGAATCCCGAAATGCAGGCGCTCTGCGACTTCTGCGAGGGAACGCTGTGCCACGTTAACCTCATTCAGCTTAACGACATCGAGGGTAGCCCGCTCAAGCCGTCGCCGATTCATAAGGTTGAGGATCTTCAGCGTCGTCTTGAGTCCCGTGGCATCGAGACCACGATTCGTAACTCCCGTGGTAACGATATTGACGCCGCTTGCGGACAGCTGAAGCAGCGCTTCAAAGTTCAGAAGAACGCATAGGGGAGTCGCATCCCAAAACGTTTCATGTGAAACATCGAACGACCCCGGTTACAGAATATGCAACCGGGGTCGTTTCATTTATTGACCTTAATTTTGAATCAGCTGCTACCTGTCCCATTTTTACGGCCAAAATAAGGGGTCCTTGTCTCATGAATCAGACAAGGACCCCTCAAAATATGCTGAGTAATTGTTAGGTACCTAATAGCCTACATTTTCCCATTGGTTGCTGACCCAACCTTGATTAATCTTGGGATTCTTCGTTACCTGAGCAGTACGCATGGCAACATCTTCTGTCATAACATCCATTTTCTTTTTGGAAGTATCGACGATATCTTGCGCGCTACGAAGCAAACGACCTCGAAGTTCATCGTCTGTAGCGATCCTATAGCCAGCAAAGGCACCAGCCGCGACAGTCGTCACCAATGCAATCGCTGTTAAAATCTTATTCCTCATCTTGGCCTCCTTGATCAAACTGAATCATTTCGCCAAGAATACGAGAGAGCTCTTCCTCGTCTTTAAACTCAATCTCAATCTTATTCTTTCCACGCGAGCTCTTCACACGCACGTTGGTATTAAAAACCTGACGAAGCACGCGGGCAGCCTTTTTAAAAGACTGAGGCGTTGCAGGCCTCGGCGTCTTAGGTGTCTCTCCGGCAGAAAACAACGGAGCAAGATTTTCTGTCGCTCTTACGGAAAGGCCCTCTGTAACAACTTTCTCTGCAAGTCGAATACGCGCGTCCTCATAGGGAACTGCAAGAATCGCACGTGCATGACCAGCAGTAAGTTTGCCCTCAAAAATCATCTGCTGAACTACTTCGGGGAGATCGAGAAGACGCAGCGAGTTTGTAATTGCAGAGCGTGACTTGCTTACTGCCTTCGACAATGCCTCCTGGGTCATCCCGCTGGCATCAATGAGTTGGCGATAGCCCTTAGCCTCTTCGACGGGATTCAGATCAGAACGCTGAAGGTTTTCGATAAGAGCAAGAGCCAGCATCTCTTCATCATTTACCTCTTTAATGATGACTGGCAATTCTTCAAGGCCAGCAAGCTTTGACGCCTGGTAACGACGCTCACCAGCGATGATCTCATAGCCGTTTCCATGCTTGCGAACCAAAAGCGGCTGCAAAACGCCATGTTCTTGGATTGACTCGCTCAACTCGCGAAGTTCAGTTTCGTTAAAGTGAATTCGCGGCTGATTAGGGTTGGGAACGATATCCTCAATAGGTAGTTTTGTTTCAGATGCGGCATTTGAAGCCGATGCAGCCGAACCGCCGGTCTCATACTCGGCCTCTGAGACCAAAGCATTGAGTCCACGTCCCAATCCGCCACGTTTCTTTACACTAGGCACGCTTGATCACCTCTTTTGCAAGGTTCATATATGCTTTTGCACCCTTATTTTGAGGTGCATAGGTAATTACCGGTTCTCCAAAAGACGGAGCTTCGGAGATTTTAACCGTACGGGGGATTAGCGTCTTAAACGCCTTATCACCAAAGTACGATTGAACCTCCTCAACAACCTGATTCGATAGTGAAGTACGCGAGTCATACATGGTCATAAGCACACCATAGGTGTCTAAGCCCTTGTTCAGCCGTGATTTGACCATCTTCATTGACTCAAGCAGCTTCGTAACGCCCTCGAGTGCGTAATATTCGCACTGGATCGGAATCAAAACGCTGTCTGCTGCGGTCAAAGCGTTGATAGTAAGCAGGCCGAGCGAAGGAGGACAGTCAATGAAAATAAAGTCAAACTCGTCCTGAATCGGCTCAAGCAAATCTTTGAGGCGGGTTTCACGAGCAATTGCGCTTACGAGCTCAATTTCCGCGCCTGCAAGTTGAATTGTAGCCGGAATAACGAATACCTTTTTACAATTTGTATCAAGAACAAGCGATTCTGCCGGCACATCATTCAACAATGCATCATAGATGCAGTGATCAAGGTCTTCTTTTTCAATTCCGAATCCACTGGTGCTGTTTCCCTGCGGATCAAAATCGACAATCAGTGTCTTACGACCCTGCTCACCCAGTGCTGCTGCAAGGTTTACAGCCGTCGTTGACTTACCGACGCCGCCTTTTTGATTGATGATTGCAATGATACGCGTGTCTTTTGCGCTCTTAGAACGCTTAACGTCGCGAAATCCCACGGTCCCTCCTGCTGTGTATTAAAGCTGTCAAACGGAGGATGTTTCACGTGAAACATTCCGAATCGATATCAACCGCCATGTTTCACGTGAAACATTGCAAGTTGTTAGTATCCATTATGTTTCACGTGAAACATCTAGGCAAGCGGATTCTTCTTTGCCACGCCATTTGCACGAGGCAATGAGACAGATGCTGGATGACTCTTCTTAAGAACAATGAACTCCCTGTGACCCAAGCCTTCAGGCAAATCAATTGCGTCATTCAGAAGCAAAGTGAAGCCGCAAATCTTAGCTGCTGACATGCCGGAAGTAAGCTCCTCATCCGAAGGATTGCCCTTGGTTATAACAAATAGCCCTCCATCCTTCAGATACGGAGCCGCATACTCAACAAGAATCGGTAGAGGGGCCAGTGCGCGGGCGGTTACAACAGAGAACTGCTTCTTATGGCTCCGAGCATATTCTTCAAGACGATCATGAACCGCATGGGCATGTTTCAATCCAAGAGCATGGACAAAGGAATTTACCGCATCAACCTTCTTGCCAACAGAGTCAATATAAGTAGCTTTACGATGCGTGGTTATGGTTAATGGAATACCAGGGAAGCCCGCACCTGTTCCCATATCGAGCAAAGCTCCCTCAGGAGCCTTGTTGATATAGGGGAGCAAAACAAGTGAGTCGAGGATATGAAGTACTGCAGCATCTTCTACGTTAAGAATACGGGTGAGATTGGTTGTCTTATTTGTTTCTAGAACCAAATCCAAATGCTGAATACATTTCCTCAGCTCAACATCAGTTACGCTCAAGGAATACTCTTTGCAATAGAAAGCTAGACGACTCAACATCTCGTCAGCTTGCTGATCAGTAAGTACTAACAACGAAAGCTCCTTTCTGACAAAAATCAGCATATCGAGAACTTTTGACAAAAAAAGGGGACGTGGAAACCACGTCCCCTTAGCATAAACTCGAGTAGATTATCGAGCAACAATCACCACATGGCGATCAGGGTCAGAACCCTCAGAATGAGTATCGACGGCATCATTGCCACGAAGTGCAATGTGAACCAGTCGACGCTCGTAGGCATTCATGGGCGGAAGCGAAACACTCTTATGAGTGCGAATGGCACGCGCGGCAGCAGACTGAGCCATGGAGGCAACCTTGTCCTGACGGCGGCTCTTGTATCCCTCGACGTCCACTACAACCGGATACCTAAAGCCAAGTTTGCGGCTCACCAGCAAAGAGAACATAACCTGAAGGGCATCAAGGGTGCGACCATGACGGCCAATGAGAACAGCAAGGTCGGGAGCCGTTACATCCAAAATCAGCTCACCTTCGTCGCCCTCATACTCATCGATAGGAGAGTTGGCGGCATCGAAGTGCGAAAGGATGGAACGCAGGATGGAAATAGCAACATCGGCAATGGTGTCGAGCTCCTCATCGGTCAGCTCTTCACCAGCCTTGTAGCGCTGTGCAATCTCGGGATAATCGCCCGCGACCTGCGGGGCAACCTCCTCAAGCATATCCTCGATGATCTCTTCAGACATAACGTACTCCAAAAGTTAGGTACCTAAATAAGATTGATATCCCACTACTTCTTCTTGTGCGGGCGCGGCTTCTTCTCTCGACGAGTGACCTCAACCTGCAGCGGAGCGTTCTTAAGACGCTCCTCCTCATCGGCCTTCGCCTTGTCGATGACCTTCTGCGTCACAAAAATCTGCTGGATAACCTGCCAAGCAGACGAGACGTCGTAGTACAGCAGAACACCAACGGGAAGGCTCCAGCCCATCCAAAGCATCATGACCGTCATGACAACGGCCATCATACGCATGCTCTGAGCCTGCTGGCCGGTCTGGTTGCGCGACATATAGAGCTGCGGAATCAGGGTCAGAACGGCGAACAGGATCAGGCAAACCAGCGCAGGCAGTGCAACCATAAAGCCATCGGCAAAGGAAGCACTCGGCGTGGTGGTCAGGTCGGGCAGGATGTTGAAGAACGAGAACGTGCCGTCGTTAAAGTACTGCGGCAGGTTGCGCAGCAATGTAAACAGGGCGAACAGGATAGGCATCTGAATCAGCAGCGGCAGACAGCCAGCCATGGGGTTGAACTTGTTCTCGCTGTAGAACTTCTGCATCTCCTCGGCCTGACGCTGGGGATCGTCGGCATAGCGCTCCTGGATCTCGAGCATCTTGGGCTGCAGCACCTGCATGCGAGCCGTCGACTTGGTCGACTTGAGCATGAGCGGCGTCAGCAGCAGACGGATGATGACCACCAGGATGATGATGGACAGGCCCCAGTCGACCGCAAAGGTCTGGATGAGCTTGAGCAGCTCGAAAAGGATGTTAACGATCCAATCCCACATGTAAGTTTTCCTCCGATAGCGAGTGCCCGCTAGGGCACAGGGTCATAACCGCCGACGTGCAGGGGATTGCAACGAGCGATGCGCCTCACGGCAAGCCAGCAGCCTCTCAAAACACCGTGCTTCTCAATCGCCTGGATGGCGTATTGCGAGCACGTTGGGTAATAAATGCAGGCGTCAGGCAATAAGGGCGAAATAACCTGTTGATATATGCGAATAGGAGCGATGGCAACACGTCGCAAAACGTGATTGCTCATCGCTCCTCCCCGGCAACGCCGGCGCGCTTCATAAGCGAACGCAACGCCTTGTCCATCTCCTGCGGCGAGGAAACCCTCGTCTTGGGAGTTGCAAACAAGATGATGTCATAACCCGCAACGGGAAATCCGCAGCTGCGGGCGGCCTCGCGCATCACACGCTTAGATCGGTTGCGCACGACGGCACAACCGAGTCGCTTAGCACCAACGAAGGCGACCCTTCCGGAGTCGCCTTCGCCAACCGATTCACATATGGTCATTCGAATCAGAGGGTGATTGAAACGACGCCCCTGACTGAACACATGCTCGAAATCTTGCCGAGACTTAATAGTCTTCATGCGAGATGTGTGTATCGCTGCTAGACAGTGAGACGCTTGCGGCCCTTGGCGCGACGACGGGCGAGCACGGCACGACCACCCTTAGTGGCCATACGGGCACGGAAGCCATGGGTCTTGGCACGCTTACGCTTATTAGGCTGATACGTACGCTTCATCTTAAGTTCCTCCTGCTGCATTTCGAGTGTCCGCGGGGACGCGGACGCAGATATAGACACGTGAGCTTGAAGATTGTAGGGAAATCAATGTTCAAATGTCAAGAAATCAAAGGTAAAAGGTTGCGCAGTTCACACGGTTCCCCCATAAGCACAACCGAAATTTGCGCCTCATGGCAACCTTTCACGATATTTCATCGAGTTTTCAACAGGTCATGTTGGCAATGTTGAGAACTTTTCGCCCGTTTTCCAAAGTTTTCAACAAGTTTTGAAAAGTTGTCGAAAGATGAGAAACGTTGCACGGTGAGCTACTATTTGTTCGAAACCTTTTGAAAGATTGCGAGCGGCATGTCTGACGACTTTTACACCATGGTCGATTCCGGAGACCCGGCACCCGACAACGAGCACATCACCGGCGTGCGCGAAGAGCGTGCGGAAGGCGAGCAGACGACCACGCAGGCGCCAAAAGCCATGTACGCCGCGCGCATCGCCGTCTATGACGACATGCTGTCGACACCGCGGGTGATCGTCATTGATCCGCAAGATGTCCGCACGTATTTGGAAGAGACGACCAACACCGTCTACCAGTGCATGAAAGAACAAGGTGGCCATATCTCGCTCATGGTCATCCGCGAGATTGTCGAAAACTTTATCCACGCACACTTTGCCGAGCCCATCATCTCGATTCTGGACGGCGGAGACACCATCCGCTTTGCTGACCAAGGACCCGGCATCGACGACAAGGAACGTGCTTTCGACTTTGGCGTTACCAGCGCAAACAGCAAGATGAAGCGCTATATCCGTGGAACCGGAGCAGGGTTTCCCATGGTGCAGGAGTATTTGGAAAACGCCGGCGGTGCCGTATCCATCGAGGACAACATGGGCAACGGCACCGTGGTTACGGTAAGCCTGGACCCTAAACGCGTGCAGGAAATCGAGCGCGCCGGCGGACGCGGTGCTGCCGTGCGGCCCGAGACGGAGCAGCCCACATATCCCCTGCCGGGAGCTTTTGCGCAGCAGCCCATGGCAACGCAGCAGATGCAGCCCCCCGTGGGGCAGATGCAGCATCCCGGAATGCTTCCTACACAAGAGCCCCAGGCGACATCGATGTCGATGCCGCCAAACATGCCAGAGACCGTGCCGCTGGCGGATCAGGATGCAGCAGCAATGCAGCAGGCGACGGGGGCACCGGGTGGCCAGCAAATGGGCTATCAGCCGTACCAACAGGGATATCCATATCAGCAGATGCCGCCACTGGGGTATGGCCAGCAGTTCCCGCAGCAGTACCAGCAGGGATATCAGCAGCCGTACCAGCAGATGCCGCAGCAGCAGTACAGCCCTTGGGCCCAGCAGATGCCTCCGCAGCCTTACCAACAGTGGCCTCAAAGTTTTCAACAGCAAATGCCACCGATGCAGAGTTCTCAACAACCAGCAGCTCAAATGATGTATCCTAATGCAGCAAATCAGTATGCGCAGCCACAACCGGACGTGTTCGTAAGCGACCGCGGCAACGCCGCGCTGGGCTATCTGGCGCAAAATCAAGCGTGCGGTGCAACCGATCTGGCGAGGGCGTTTGGAAACTCGGCCCCCACTTGGTCACGCACGCTCAATGACTTGGCGCAGGCCGGCTTGGTCATCAAGCATGGCCAGAAATACCATCTGACCGAACTCGGCGCCGCTCGCGTGCGAGCTCAGAGCTAAAGAACGGGAGAGACAGTGGACGAGGAAGCAAGCATCATCCTGGGGGATGCCATCGCCTTTTGCCAGCGCGACGGCCAAGATGCACGCCTCATCAACATGCTGGGGCAATCGCGCGCCATAAGCCTGACCGAAGATACGCTCACGATCGAGGCCCCCTCGCGCTTTGCCATCGCGCAGCTCAAAAAGCATCAGCCGACTATTGAGGCCTATCTGGAAGAAATCGCCTTTGCACCGATTGCACTCGACATCGTGGCACCGCAAGGCGCCGCGACGGAATCCGCTGCCGCGACGGCGCCGACCACGGCTCCCGCTGCTTCCCCGGCGGCGCCGGCCTCCGCAGGCGACGTGCCGACAATCGAGCACCAGCGCAGCGATGTTTCCCGTGAAACCATGGCACCGTTGCCGGCCGCGGCGGCGACGTCAACGAACGCACCTGTCACGCACATGCCCATCGCTCACGACGCAGCGGCGGGCGCGGATTCGGGCATTGCAATCAAGAACACGCTCTCGGCCGATGATTTTCGTCGCATGATGAACCAGATGAAGGGCGGAGCGCCGACTAAATCCACGCAAGCTGCGACCCCCGCCTCATCCATGCCAGCACCGACCGTGCCGGCCGAGCAGAATATGGATGGAGCCCCGCTCGCCGCGAACTCAAAATTTACCTTTGAGAACTTTGTCTACGGCCCCGAGAACAGCCATGCCTATCGCTCGGCACTCAAGTTTGCCGCCCTCGCGGACGAGCGCGGCACGTGCACATCACTGTTCATCTACGGCAAATCGGGCCTGGGCAAGACGCACCTGCTGCTTGCCATCAAAAACGAGCTCGCCGAGAAGTCGCCCGAGATCAAGGTCAAGTATGCCAACTCCCAGGCATATCTGGACGACCTGATGACCGAGTTCGACCGCCAAAAGAAGAGCAACGCCCCCATCATGCAGGCGTACCACGGTGTGGACGTGCTCATCATCGATGACATCCAAAACATCATCGGCAAGCGCGCGAGCGTGGACTACTTTTTCCAGCTCATGGACGAGTTC
The DNA here is from genome assembly GCA_036298225.1 of Collinsella sp. Taxonomy (GTDB): domain Bacteria; phylum Actinomycetota; class Coriobacteriia; order Coriobacteriales; family Coriobacteriaceae; genus Collinsella. The sequence goes on along the minus strand of JAXJJM010000023.1, from coordinate 34,976 downwards.
ATCCGCAACAACAAGAAGGTCGTCATCGCGGCAGACCGCGCCCCCAAGGACCTGAGCATGGACGAACGCCTGACCAGCCGCTTTAACGCCGGTATGCTCTGCCTGGTCGCAGAGCCCAGCTACGAGATGAAATACAAGATCTTGCAGCGCTATTACGAGAACACCATCGTCGCCGCTCCCGAGGCAGGCGACGACTCGCTGCTGGCGGCCTATGGGGGCGACGGCGGGCACCTGACCGACGAGCACTTTAAACACATGGCCGAGGTCTCGGGCACCAACATCCGCGAACTCGAGAGCTTCTGCGAGCGCTGTGCCGGCGAGGCGGGGGACCGCGAGCGCGAGGGCGGGGAGCTCACCTTTGACGATATCGACGCCATCGCCAGCCAGTACTTCGACACATCGGCCAAAAAGATCAACGTCCAGACGGTTCAGTCCGTCATCGAAGAGCAGTACGGCGTGACGCACGAGGAGCTCATCGGCCCGCGTCGCAACGCCAATATCGCCAAAGCACGCCATATCGCTATCTACCTGGCCATCGAGATGTGCGAGATGACGACCACGGCGGTGGGCGCCGAATTTGGCAACCGCAACCACTCGACCGTCAGCACGAGCTACAAAAAGGTCCAGAAGATGATCCAGGAAGACCGCACCGTCACCGAAGACCTCAAGTCGCTGCGCGATAAAATTACACTGCGCTCGTAGGGAAATAGAGACACCTGTTGAAAACTTGTCGAAACCACGGGCATAAGGTGTCTAAAACCCAACCCGCGGTGATGAAAAGTTTTGCGCAGGTTTTGAACGTGGAAAACCACCCCTGTTGCACACAGGTTGCTGTCGATTCTCTTTCTGGGTCTGACCTGCGTCTTTGGGAGTAATCAACAGTTTCGTCAGTGCTATTACTATTATTAAGATATTTATATCTATAGAAAGTAGAAAGGTATTAAAAGATGAAGTTCACCGTCAGCCAGAGCTCGCTTACACAAGCCATCGGCGTCGTAATGAAGGGTGTCGCTTCGGCATCCACCCTTCCCATCCTGTCGGGCGTGCTCGTCAAGGCGCAAGACGGCATCTTGGAATTCCAGACCTCTAACTACACCATCTCGATCCGTCACCGCATCGCGGCGCATGTCGAAGAAGAGGGCGAGATGGTTATCCCCTGTAAGATGCTTTCCAATATCACTAAGACCCTCCCCGATGCCCCGGTCACCTTTGAGCTGTCCGAGCGCCAGGTGCTGATTGGTTGCGAGAAGAGCTCTTTCCGCCTGAACACGCTCGATGCCAATGACTTCCCCGAGTTTCCGGCCTATGCCATCGAGAGTGCCGTGGAGCTGCCGACCGATATCTTGTCCGAGATGGTCGGCCGCGTGTGGCGCGTCACCTCGACCGACAAGGCCCGCCCCATCCTGGGCGGCGTGCACATGAAGGTCGAGAACAACACCGTGCGCCTGGTGGCGACCGATTCCTTCCGCTTGGCCGTGTGCGATACGCAGGTCGAGACCTCGACCCTCGAGGGCTCCTTTGAGCTCAACGTTCCGGCCGACGCCTTTAACGACGCGCTGAACATCATGGCCAGCCAGGCGACCATCATGATCGGGGCTACCGACACCCAGGTCGTCTTCGAGGCCGGCAACACCACCTACGTGTCGCGCCGTATCGAGGGCATGTACCCCAACTACAAGCAGCTCATCCCCGATTCGTGCGTGACGAGCGTCAAGATCGACGTCGCCGCCTTTAACGCCGCCCTCAAGCGCGTGGCCGTTATCGCGAGCGCCAACCCCGCTGTCAAGTTCGAGATCGATGTCGAGAACGGGCAGATGGGCCTGTCCTCCATTTCCAATGACCAGGACCTTGCGCAGGAGACGATCGATGTCGAGGCCGAGGGCGAGTCGGGTACCATCGCCTTCAACTACCACTACATCTTCGGCTGCCTCAATGCCCTGTCCAAGGAGAAGGAGATCACGCTGGAGCTCAAGAGCTACTCGCAGGCGGGCATCTTCAAGTCCTACGACAAGATCAACTACCTGTACCTGGTTATGCCGGTCCGCATCTAGCGCTGCGCCATGACCATGTTCGCCCGCGATCTTTCCGTCGCGCACTACCGCAGCTTCGATAGCTATCGCCTTGCCCTGGACGAGGGCGTGACGATACTTGCGGGACCCAACGCGGCGGGAAAGACCAATCTCATAGAGGCGCTGCAGCTGCTGACGAGCGGCGCCTCGTTTAGGCATCCGACCGCAGCCGAGCTCGTCCATGACGGCGTGGGCTCGTGCAAGGTCGAGCTGAGGCTCGAGGGCGACGGCCGCGTGCTCGATATGGGATTGAGCGCGGAGGACGGTAAGCGCTCGTTTAGCCGCAACGGCAAGAGGTGCTCTGCCGCCGGTGTGCGCGGGGTTCTGCCGAGCGTGCTGTTTTGCCCCGACCATCTGGACATGGTTAAGCGAGGCGCCAGTGTGCGCCGCGCCGCCCTCGACGACTTTGGCATGCAACTGAGCGCACGCTATGCCGATCTTGCGAGCACCTATGGGCGCTGCGTGACCCAGCGTAACGCCCTGCTCAAGGAGACCTGGTGCTGCCGCGAGATGCTCGGCGCGTGGAACGATTCGATTGCCCGCGCGGGCTCGGCCCTGCTCGTGCACCGGTTGGCCCTACTCGACCGGCTGGCGGGCCATGTGCACACTGCCTACGGTCAAGTGGCGTCCGGCGAGGCTGCCAGCGTGACCTATACGTCCACGCTGGGGGATTTGCCCCAGGTCGAGGATCGCGAAGAGCTGAAGGGCTGGGCGTACGAGCGCATGCTGACTGCCCTTGATGAGCACGCCGACGAGGAAATTCGCCGCGGCGTGACGTTGGTGGGACCGCATCGCGATGAGATTGAGTTTGCCGTGGCGGGCCGCTCCGCCCGCTCATTTGCCAGCCAAGGTCAGCAGCGAACGTTGGTTCTGGCCTGGAAGGTGGCGGAGGTGGCCGTGGCTCGCGATGTCCTGGGCACCGCCCCGCTGCTGCTTTTGGACGACGTGATGAGCGAACTCGACGGCGAGCGCCGCGGTGCTTTTCTGCGGCTGATCGGCGATGATATCCAGACGGTCATAACCACGACCAACCTGGGGTACTTTACCGATGACCTGCTTGATCGAGCCAAGGTGGTGAGCATGGGTGAGACGTGCTAATTACGAGCGCGAGAGCGAAACGGTCGCCTTCAGTGGGTTTTTAAACGCAGAGCGCCAGCGCATCCTGGCGGCTGCAACACCTGAGCGCCGTGCGCAGATGGAGGCTGCCGAGGAGTCGCGCGCGGTCTATCGCGCGTGGAACGCGGTGTGCTCGGGCACGCGCGAGGGGCGGCATGTGACGGGCCTGCGCTACCTGCCCGAGTCCAATGAGCTGCTGGTATATCTCGATTCGCCCTCGTGGACGCAGGAAATGACGCTGTTGCGCGAGATCATTCGCGCGCGCATGGAGCGCGCCGGTGCGCATGTGGACGGCCTGGTGTTCAAAACCACCGCGCCCGGTCACACGCCGCCCGCCGCCAAGGAGCGCCTGCGCCCGGCGACGACCGAGCGCCCGCCGGCCCCGCACGCCGACCTAAGTGAGGCCGAGCGCACCGAGATTGAGCGCCAAGTGGCGCCCATCGAAGACCAAAAACTGCGCGAGGCCCTCGAGAATGCCATGAGAGCCAGCGCCGAGTGGGCCAAGGGCGTGCAAAGCAAAAAAGAGCCTTAAATCGCATCTGGTGGCCTTGTAGAGCCAAATACCCTCGTTCCCGAGGGTATTTTTTTACGATAAACTAGTAAGGCTGTACACATTTTCTTGACTGAAGGAGGACGTGTGGCAAACGAAAACGATTACGATGGCGGCGAGATTAAGATTCTCGAAGGTCTCGAGGCCGTTCGTAAGCGCCCGGGCATGTATATCGGCTCGACGAGCGCCAGCGGTCTGCATCACCTGGTGTGGGAGATCGTTGACAACTCCGTCGACGAGGCCATGGCCGGTTTCTGCACCGAGATCCAGGTGACGGTCCACGCCGACAACTCCATCACGGTCGTCGACAACGGGCGCGGCATCCCCGTCGACGAGCACCCTGTTAAAAAGATCCCGACGCTCGAGGTCGTCATGACGATCTTGCACGCCGGCGGTAAGTTCGATAACTCGGCCTATAAGGTTTCGGGCGGCCTGCACGGCGTTGGCATCTCCGTCGTCAACGCACTGTCCAAGCGCGTGGTCGTTCAGGTTCGTCGCGACGGCAACACCTACGAGATGGAGTTCTCGCGCGGCAAGACCGTCAAGAAGATGGAGGTCGTGGGCACCTCGGATTCGACGGGCACCACCGTCACCTTCTGGCCCGACGATGAGATCTTCGAGACCTGCATCTACGATTTCGATACGCTGCACAACCGTCTGCAGGAGACGGCGTTCCTCAATAAGAACCTCAAAATCGTGCTGACCGACGAGCGCGAGGCGACTCCCCATGTGGAGGAGTTTTGCTACGAGGGCGGCATCATCGACTTCGTCAAGTTCCTCAATGAGGGCAAGGACGTCCCCGAGGCCTTTAAGGAGCCTATCTACATCGAGGGCAAATCGGACCCGGACGCACCTGTGGCCAAGATGGGCGAGGTCGAGGTTTCCCTGCAGTGGAATAGCGGTTACGGCGAGAACGTCATGTCGTTTGCCAACGACATCTACACCCCCGAGGGCGGCATGCACCTTGAGGGCTTCCGCACCGCGCTCACCCGCGTGATCAACGACTACGCGCGCAAGCAGAACCTGCTCAAGGAAAAAGACGCCAACCTGACCGGCGACGATGTACGCGAGGGCCTTTCGGCCGTTATCTCGGTCAAGCTGCCCGACCCGCAGTTTGAGGGCCAGACCAAGGCCAAGCTCGGTAGCTCCTATATGCGCGCGCTCACGCTCAAGATCGTGACCGACGGCCTCGCCGATTACTTGGAGGAGCATCCCAAGCCCGCTCGCGAGATCGTCAAGAAGGCGCAACAGGCCTGCAAGGCGCGCAACGCCGCCCGCAAGGCGCGCGAGGCGACCCGCCGCAAGAGCCTGCTCGAGACGGCGTCCCTGCCCGGTAAGCTCGCCGACTGCTCGGTGCGCGATGCCGAGCTGACCGAGCTCTTCATTGTAGAGGGCGACTCGGCAGGCGGTTCGGCCAAGGACGGCCGCCGCCGAGACATCCAGGCGATTCTGCCCCTGCGCGGCAAGATTTTGAACGTCGAACGCGTTGGTGACCATCGCGCGTTCTCGAGTGACACCATCCAGTCGCTGATTACCGCGATCGGTTGCGGCGTCACGACGAGTGCCGGCGACGGCGGCGATTTCGATATCACCAAGGCGCGCTACCACAAGATCATCATCATGACCGATGCAGACGTCGACGGCGCGCATATCCGCATCCTGCTGCTGACGTTCTTCTACAAGTACATGCGTCCGCTGATCGATGCCGGCTACGTCTATGTTGCCTGCCCGCCCATCTTTGGCATTAAGGTGCGCAACAAGATCCACTACGTGTATCCCAACGGCCGCCAGCCCGAAGACGAGATCCTGCGCGACACCATCCAGAGCCTGGGCCTGAACCCCGACGATAACGACGAGGACGGCAAGGCCAAGGACGGCAAGATCACCAAAAAGCGCAAGGGCTATACCGTCCAGCGCTACAAGGGCCTGGGCGAGATGGACCCCAAGCAGCTTGCCTCGACGACGATGGACCCCAAGACCCGCATCCTGCAGCGCGTGTCGATCGAGGACGCCGTGGTGGCAGACCGCGCCGTGCGCGAGCTGATGGGTTCCGAGGTCGGCTATCGCCGCGAGTACATTGAAAAACATGCGCATGACGCGCGTTTCCTTGACGCTTAAGAGGAGGTAACGTGGCAGACGATATCAACAATAACGAGGGTATGGACGAGGCCGGCGATGCCGGTATGCCCGATGATCTGAAGCGCCTGCTTGCCCGTGCTGAGCAGGGCGAGGACGGCGATCCGGACGCCTATAACCCCGATGCCGATGATGATGAGGAAGAAGACGACGCCGAGCTCGAGGAGAGCTTTGGCGAAGTCGATCGCGGCGCCTCGGCCGGCGAGGATATCAACGGCGGCCAGCTCCAGATTTCGGAGTTCGGTCGCGAGATGAAGCAATCGTTCATCGAGTATTCAATGTCGGTTATCACGGCGCGTGCCCTACCGGACGTGCGCGATGGCTTAAAGCCGGTGCACCGCCGCATTCTGTACGCGATGAACGAGAGCGGCATCTACCCCAACCGCCCGCACAAGAAGTCAGCTTGGACGGTCGGCGAAGTTATCGGTAAGTACCACCCGCACGGTGACTCCGCGGTCTACGAGGCCATGGTCCGCCTGGCACAGTGGTTCTCCATGCGCACGCCGCTCATCGACGGTCACGGCAACTTCGGTAACATCGACGGCGACGGCGCCGCCGCCATGCGTTACACCGAGAGCCGCCTGGCAAAGCCCGCCATGGAACTGCTGCGTGACTTGCAGAAGGATACCGTCGACTGGCAGCCCAACTACGACGAATCACTCGCCGAGCCCGTGGCGCTGCCTGCGCGCTTCCCCAACCTGCTGGTCAACGGCAGCCAGGGCATCGCCGTCGGCATGGCCACCAACATCGCTCCGCATAACCTCACCGAGGCGATCGAGGCCACCTGCTACCTGATCGACAACCCCGACGCCACCGTCGACGAGCTCATGCAGATCATGCCCGGTCCGGACTTCCCCACCGGCGCCATCATCATGGGCAGCGCCGGCATTAAGCAGAGCTACGAGACCGGCCGCGGCTCCATTACCGTGCGCGCCAAGGCACACGTTGAGTCCACCAAGACCGGTCGCAGTCGCCTGGTCTTCACCGAGATTCCCTACATGGTCAACAAGGGCACCCTGCAGGAGAAGATTGCCCAGCTCGTCAACGACAAGCGCATCGAGGGCATCTCGGATATGCGCGATGAGTCCAACCAGAAGGGCATCCGTCTGGTTATCGAGCTCAAGAAGGGCGTCATTCCGCAGGTCGTGCTCAACAACCTGTATAAGTACACCTCGCTGCAGACGACCTTTGGCGCCAACAACCTGGCGCTCGTCAACGGCGTTCCCAAATGCCTGAGCCTGCGTGAGATGCTGCAGCACTACATCGACCACCAGGTCGACGTCGTCACCCGCCGCACCCGCTTCGACCTTAAGAAGGCCCAAGCCCGCGCGCATATCCTCGAGGGTTATCTGATGGCTCTCGACCATATCGACGAGGTCATTAGCATCATCCGCTCCTCGCAGACCGACTCCGAGGCCAGCAGCCGCTTGATCGAGCGCTTTGGCTTTACGCCCGAGCAGACCACGGCCATCCTCGAGATGAAGTTGCGCCGCCTGACCGGCCTGGAGCGCGACAAGATCCAAGAAGAGTTGGACGGCCTGCGCCGCGCCATCGCCTACTACGAGGACCTGCTGGCGCATGAGGAGAAGATCCTGGGCGTCATCAAGGAAGAGATGCGCGAGATCTCCAAGAAGTTTGGCGACAAGCGCCGCACCGAGATCAGCCAGGTTGAGAAGGACCTGGATGTCGAGGACCTCATCGCCGACGAGGATATGGTCGTGACCATCACCCATACCGGCTACGTTAAGCGTATCCCGGTGGCTGCCTACCGCGCCCAGAAGCGCGGCGGCAAGGGCGTATCGGGCGTCAACCTCAAAGAGGACGACGTTATCGACGAGATGTTCATCGCGTCCACGCACGAGTACGTGCTGTTCTTCTCGAGCAAGGGCAAGGTCTATCGCCTGAAGGTGCACGAGCTGCCGGTGGGTACGCGCCAGGCGCGCGGTACCGCGATCGTCAACCTGCTGCCCTTCGAGGAAGGCGAGAAGATCGCGAGCGTCATCAGCTGCCGCGAGTTCCCGGCCGACGAGTACCTGATGTTTGCCACCAAGAGCGGCATGGTCAAGAAGACCGTGATGAGCGCATATGACCGCAGCCGTCGCGACGGCCTGATCGCTATCAACCTGCGTGACGACGACGCGCTGCTGAACGTGCGCCGCGTGCGCGAGGGCGACAAGATTATCCTGGCCACCACCGCGGGCAAGGCGATCATGTTCTCCGAGGAGCAGGTGCGCGCCACCGGCCGCGATACCAGCGGCGTTCGCGGTATCGGTCTGAAGGACGGCGTGAGCGTTCTGGGCATGGAAGTCACTAACGGCAACGGCGATCTATTCGTCATCACCGAGCGCGGCTACGGCAAGCGCACGCCGGTCGCGGACTACCCGGAGCAGAATCGCGGCGGTCAGGGCGTCTACACCATTCAAATGACCGAGCGTAAGGGTAACCTCGCGGCCATGAAGACGGTGGGCCCGCAGCACGAGCTGTTCATCGTGACGGAGGGCGCGACGGTCATTCGCGTCAAGACCGACGAGATCAGCCAGACCGGCCGCGCCACCCAGGGCGTCAAGATGATGACCGTCGACGACAACGACCGCGTGTGCGCTGTCGCCCGCATGACGGCAGCCAAGGAAAAGCCCGAAGGCGAAGCCACAGAAAACGGCTCTGCTTCCGAAGAAACCCCTGTCGATCTAGGCGACGGCAACGACATGCCAGAAGATCTCCTCGGCGAGTAAGAGGTCCTGGCTGGTAGAAAATATCAGACCCCATATATCGGCGGTCGGCGCACTGCGCGCCGACCGCTTTTTTGAAAACCTTGGGACTCGTGTTCGCCCCGGTCGCACGGCGACATGTGAAGTCGATCGCGAGTTCCGCACGAGCCAGAGAGCACTTAATGTGCTCTCTGTGCGAGTCAGGACTGTCCGAGTAGGCGACTTCACATGCCGCCGTGCGACCGGGGCGAACACCCTTCAAAGATTTTCAAAAAAAGTTGTTGACGCGCGCGTAACGACTCGTCTAATATATCCCTTGCGCGATGGACCTGTAGCTCAGTTGGTTAGAGCGTCCGGCTGATAACCGGGAGGTCACAAGTTCGAATCTTGTCAGGTCCACCACTTTCTTTCGCAATAAACACCCCAGCGAGAGCCGAGTCGCCGCTGGGGTGTTTATTACTGTCTCCGTGGGGGTTTAGCTCAGCTGGGAGAGCGCGGGCTTTGCAAGCCTGAGGTCAGGGGTTCGATCCCCCTAACCTCCACCATGATGGACCTGTAGCTCAGTTGGTTAGAGCGTCCGGCTGATAACCGGGAGGTCACAAGTTCGAATCTTGTCAGGTCCACCATCAAAACTGTGAAGAGCCCTGGGGCATTGCCTCGGGGCTTTTTTCTTGTCTGCGATAAATCTCATTTTGGTTTTGTGTGCTGTGCGAAAGTTTGGGTAGTATAGCTATTCAATGCGGCGGACTGCCGCGTGTTAACCGCTACGTACCGGAGGTGTTCCATGGTTCGTGTCGACATAGAGACCATCGTCATGGCCGCCGGTCCCGTGCCATCGCTTATCGTGCTTCGCGAGCGCTGCAGCAAATCGGACTCGTCCGCGCCACTGCGTTCCCTTTCCATTCAGACTGGTTCGTTTGAAGCTGCGGCAATCAGCCGCGGCATCGATAGCGGTCGCGCCGAGCGCCCGATTACCCATGACCTGTTGCTCGATACTGTTGGTGCCCTGGGTGCCAAGCTCGAACGCATCGAAATCGTTCGCGCCGAGCCGCCCGTGTTTTACACGACGGTTGTCGTGTTGGCCGATGGCAACGAGCATAGGATCGATGCGCGTCCGAGCGACGCCATCGCCCTCGCCGTACGCAGCAATGCCCCCATGTTCGTTGAAGACGACATCATGAATCGCTTGGGCACAGTCTCACCGCACGCCGAGGAAGTCGACAACGAACAAGAGTTCGAAAAGTTCGATGAGTTCGTCCACACGCTCTCGCCCGATGATTTTTAAATGCTTGGCAAGCACGCGATGGAATGCACGCTCATGAACGCCGGAGTTTCTGCCGAGGCGGCTGCGATCGCCCGCGAGGCCCAGATGCGCTCTGAGGCGTCCGAGGCGGCGCGTATTGCCTATGTGACGCAGGCCCGCACGCTTCGCGAACGCCGCGGCTCGTTTATCAAGATGGTTGTCATCTCCGCCCTTGTCGCGGCAATCTGTTCGCGCCTTCGTGGTACAGTTGGTGCGCTTGGGTTTTCGATCTCTACGGGCCTGGTGATCTGGGGCGTGGTCGATGCGGTCATGCTGACTAGCCAGATCAAGGTGCTCGACAAACGCGCGGCGGACATGATGCGCGCCCGCGATGCCGCTGCTAAGATCGCCGCCGAGGCGCAAGAACTGTAACGACGCCAGACTCGATGGGAAGGTCTAAAGATGGCACAGGATATGCAGGATGCCGGTAACGTCTCCGCCGAGCTCGACGCCATGGTGTGCGATCTGATCGGTGCGTTCTTGGACGACCTTGCCGCCGGTGAAAACCCTGGCGTGGTCGTGGCAATTGAGGACGCCGCTTCCAACCGTTATCTGGCGGCGCTCGATGAGGATGGCGAAGAGGCGTGCCTCGAGGCGGCCACCAACTTTATCTCCGAGCACAAGATGGGTCTTAAGGACGAGGGCCTGGGCCGTATCGTCCGCTATGCCATCGGCTATACCGGCTGCGTCGAGATTGACGGCGGCTACCACGACGCCCTGCTCGTGAGTTTTTTCGAGGCTACGCTCGAGAGCGGTTTTTCGGCATATGTGCTGTATGAGGGCATGGGCGCCGGCGATGGTTTTATGTGGAGCGACCCTGAACCTGCAGGTGAGGAAACCCCTCTCATCTAAAATCGCTAAAATAAACGAGTTTTCGGTAAAAGGCTCAATATTCCCGCCGAGCGTTGTGTTGCTAGGCGGGTCGCATACGCGTGCCGTTTGTGTATAGATAGAAGATAGGGGAACTACATGCGCGTAGACAATCTGAGAAACATCGCCATCATCGCCCACGTCGACCACGGCAAGACGACGATGGTCGATAAGCTCCTGCGTGCCACGGACGCCTTCCGTGCCAATCAGCAGGTCGAGGACCGCGTCCTGGATTCCAACGACCAGGAGCGCGAGCGCGGCATTACGATTCTCGCCAAGAACATCTCTATCGAGTACAAGGACGTCAAGATCAACGTCATCGACACCCCGGGCCACGCCGACTTTGGCGGCGAGGTCGAGCGCGTGCTGCGTATGGCCGACGGCGCCCTGCTGCTGGTCGACGCCTTTGAGGGCCCCATGCCCCAGACCCGCTTTGTGCTGCGTCACGCTATCGACACCGGCCTCAAGATCATGATCGTCATCAACAAGATCGACCGTCCGGGCGCCAACCCCGAGAAGGCCTACAACGACTGCCTCGACCTCATGGCCGACCTGGGCGCCACCGACGACCAGCTTGAGTTCGCCATGGAGCACGTGGTCTACGCCAGCGCCATGAATGGCTTTGCCCGTCTTGACCCCAACGACGGCAATATGGACATGTACCCGCTGCTCGATATGATCATCGACGACATGCCCGCCCCCGAGGTTGACGAGAACGCCCCGCTGGCCATGCAGTGCGTGACCATCGACCACTCCAACTTCGTTGGCCGTATCGGCATCGGTCGCGTGTATTCCGGCGCCATCCATCAGGGCGACCAGATTCTGGTTGTGAAGAACGACGGCTCCAGCGCCACCGCTACCGTCAAGCAGCTCTTTACCTTCGACTACCTGGGCCGTACCGAGTGCCAGGAAGTCGGCGCCGGCGACATCGCTGCCGTCGTGGGCATTGACCGCACCGATATCGGCGATGTCTACACCGACCCCGAGAACCCCGTTGAACTCGAGCCCATCGAGATCGACCCTCCGACCCTGTCCATCGTCTTTGAGGCTTCGACTTCCCCGCTCGTCGGTCGTGACGGTGACATCGTGGGCGCCCGTCAGCTCAAGGAGCGCCTGTTCAACGAGGCCGAGAACAACGTGACCATGAAGATCGAGGAGCTCGAGGACAAGAGCGGCGTCGAGGTCTCGGGCCGCGGCATCCTGCACCTGTCCGTCCTGATGGAGTCCATGCGCCGCGAGGGCTTTGAGTTCCAGGTCGGCCGTCCCCGCGTTCTGTTTAAGAAGGACGAGAACGGCAACAAGATGGAGCCTGTCGAGCAGGCCGTCGTCGAGTGCCCGGACGAGTACTCGGGCAAGGTCGTTGAGGTCTTCGGTACCTCCGGCGGCATCATGACGAGCATGGACACCTCGGGCATCGTGACGCACCTCGAGTTCAAGATCCCGACCCGCGGCATCATGGGTCTTAAGAACCGCATCATGAACGTCACCCACGGCGAGGGCGTGTTCTACCACACCTTCCTGGAGTATGGTCCTTATGCTGGCGAGATTGGCAACCGTCAGAACGGCGCCATGATCTCCATGACCACCGAGAAGGCCGTTGCCTACGCTCTGGGTACGCTGCAGGAGCGCGGCCAGCTGTTTGTTGAGCCGGGCACCGAGTGCTACGAGGGCATGATCGTGGGCGAGCGCAGCAAGGCCGGCGACATGGTCGTCAACATCGCCCGTACCAAGAACCTGGGCAACCAGCGTTCCTCGACCTCCGATATCTCCGTCCAGCTGGTGCCGCCCCGCACCTTCTCGCTGGAGGAGGCGCTGGAGTACATCGCCGATGACGAACTGGTCGAGATTACTCCCAAGAACATCCGCCTGCGCAAGCGTCTGCTCAATGCCACCGACCGCAAGAAGGCTGCCGTCCGCGCCGGCCAGGTTAACAAATAAGCGCTGGGCTTTATAGCGTCTAACAAGAAAGGGCGTCGACCGCAATGGTCGGCGCCCTTTTTGTGCACAGGGACTGAGCTGGTCTGCACCACCACAAAGGTGCCTGGTCCCTTTGTGGTGGTTGGCGGCTAAGCGGTGGGGAGTCCTGGCGTGTTAGCCGGCTGCTGCGGCTTGACGCGGGCGTTGCGCCAGATGATTTGGATGATGTAGCCGAGCATAAAGACAAAGGCCACGCCGCTGATGAAGCCGCCTACGAGGGGAAGCCCCGTGAGGGCGCCTGCGATTACGCCACCAACGGCTGCCATGGCGTAGCGGTTCTGGCTGTGTCCGACCATGCGTGCAATCGCGCACCCTGCAAAGGCACTCGACACCAGCGCGATGCCAATGACACCGCACATGAGGGCTCCGGCAAGCGACAGACCGGCGATAGAGATAATCAGCAGTAGGACGGCGGGGATGATAGCAATCGTGCCCAGAAGACCGCTCACCCACAGGGGCATGGGGCGCTGGTGGAGCATGCCGGCGGCGCTGGCGGTCGCGCACGGAAAGACGAGCTCGAGCAGCAGAGCGACAAAGCAGGTCGAGAGTGCCGCGGCGACGATACCGCCGATGACATCGTTAACGGTGGAAGTATCCTCGTTCTCGGTGCGGTCGATCTTGAGCGCGCCTACCTCGGCCCCTGCGGCACGCTCGGGGTCCTCGGAGACGTGCGCGTTCACGGTGCCGGTGATATGGGCGTTCTTGCCCAGGATGAGCTTGTCGGCCCAAACCTCGACATCGCCCTCGACGGTGCCATCGATGGTCACCGTATCGCCTGCCAGCGCTGCCGACTTGGTGGAGCCTCGCAGGGCAACCGTCTCGCCTGTCGCGTAGAAACAGTTGGCGGTGCTGCCGGCGTTGAGAACAACGTGCTGGCCAGCGACGGTCACGCTGCCATCAACCGTGGTCTGGGCGATATCAATCGTGCGCGCCGCAAGACGAACGGCGCCGCCTACCGTGCAGTCGCGAATTGAGAGGGTATCGCCCGCAGCGATGATATCGTGGTTGATGGACGCATCATCCAAGTTGAGGGCCTGACCGGCCCAGTACAGGTCACCCTCGACGCCGGACGGATTGGCGTCATTGTCGGTCGCAAGGACATTGCCTGCGGTGTCCGTGCCGGCGAACGATGCCGTGGGAAGCGCGGTGATCGCCAGCGCGATGAGCGCGAATGCCATAAGCAGGCAGCGACGCATCTTGTGTGACGGCGTCGCCGCGGTTTGATTGAAAGCCATGGTTGATCCTTTTGTTAGGTGTTCGGCATATACCTAACAGGGTACCCAACGTGCGGGCGCTCTAAAAGAACCTCTCGGTTGCATTTCGAAGGGTCGTGCCGTGCTGTCTACTTTTTACGGTGCAAGAAGCGCGCGATATCTTCTTCGGTGGGGCTTTTGATGTCAAAGCGCAGCGAGAGCCAGCGCAGACCCATGGTCACGACAACGCATACGACCAGCGCGGCGACATTGCTCATGATGCCGCTCATAACGAGACACACATAGCTTGTCGATCCGGCGATGGCGGCGATGGCATAAAAGTTAGTACGTTGGAAAATGCCCGGAACCACGCCCATAAAGCCGTCGCGCAACATGCCGCCGCCCACCGCGGTAAAAAAGCCCATCATGATGCACACCGCCGGTGCAAAGCCGTAGACAAGCGCCTTGTCCGCTCCGGTGGCGGCATAGATGCCGACCGAGATGATGTCGAGCAGGGGAATGAGTTTTTCGGGTTTGTCGACGATTGCCGGGAAAATGTAGATGATGGCTGCCGTGGCAATGGAAAGCGGGAGCGCCATCGGCTGGTTGAGGATGTAGACGTTGCCCACCTGCAGCGTCATATCGCGCAAAAGACCGCCGCCCAGGCCGCAAACCACCGCGAGCGCAACTGCACCCACCAGGTCGAGTTTGTGCTCGCGCGCAACCAGTACACCCGAGATCGATGCAGCGACAACGGCGAACATCTCGAGCCAAAACGGAATAGCGACCATGGCATCCGAGGCATGTGAGGTAATGGTCATAGCGGCGACGACGGGCAAGATGGGGTCCTTTGGATTACGGATTTGGACAATGCCCGTACATAGTACATGTTCAGCGCCGATTGCGACCCTATTGCTCGGTAAACGGTTGGCAGCGGATGCTGACATGGCATTGCTGGAATGCCAGGGATCCAAAACATGTACGTCACCCTCCAAAAACGGCATTTTTCGACATCTTTGGAGGCGGACGTACATGTTTGGATTGAGCTCACAGCATGAGTGAGTTGATTTACTCACATCCGGTATATTTCCCCACTTCAACGGACATAAGAGTTGGATACCGGCTCAGAGCGAGAGGCCCTCAATGGATACCCCTGTTCTCATTTCGCATAAAACCGCATGGCT
This sequence comes from Collinsella sp., assembly GCA_036298225.1. Lineage (GTDB taxonomy): Bacteria > Actinomycetota > Coriobacteriia > Coriobacteriales > Coriobacteriaceae > Collinsella. The sequence continues at coordinate 19,870 of JAXJJM010000023.1, read as the reverse complement.
TGTCCATCATGCACCCCAGAATTTGGTTCAGTCTCTTGCGCGGCACGACTACCAGATAGGCGCACAAGGCATCTCCACCCAGCAACGTGTTGCGCGCATACGACAGGCCCTTACCGACTGCGGCATTCCGTCCGATATGCTTAAGACTATCGATATCGCGGTTGTATTCGAATTTGAGCGAATTCGTACCAAAGGCGTCGTTTGCCACATTCTTGGACAAAATCTTCCCTACGAGCATATTAACGAGTTGACGCCCGGAATCTTCATCACCGACGAAGCCTTCGCCTTCGTGCTCGCTGCCGAGTGGATGGATAGGATCGAATATCTCGAATATGGCTATGAAGTTTGCGGCGATTATCGCATGAGGCTCAATCCCGCCGACCCTTATACCGAGCAACCAGCCACCACCTCCAAGGATGAAATAACCGAACTGCTCGATCGGCACCCCGGCAAACCCGGTGCCACACGTGCACGGCTCGCGCTCAGGCACATCTACGATCGCTCGGCCTCGCCTATGGAGACCGCTTCGGCAATCGCCCTCTCGCTCCCAACAAGCGAAGGCGGCGTTGGCATCCGAGGTGTCGAACTCAACAAACCGCTCGAGATCCCTCAACGTCTCTGGCATTGCGCCAAAGCTCGAACGCTCAAAATCGATGCGCTCGTGACCTATAAGCGCAGGGCGCTCGGTATCGAATATAAGGGCGGTTTTCACGATGAGCTCGAGCGCAAGGGAGCAGATGCGGAGCGAGAGGCCGTTCTCTCCCAAATGGGATATCGAATCGTTACGCTCACTTCGGCTCAGTTCGGCAGCCAGCTCGCCTTTCACCGCGCCATGAACAACATTCGCGAAGCACTCGGCATGCCTCGCTGTACCGACACCGGGTACCAGAGAAAACAAAACGAACTACGCAAGGCACTTATCCGCAACTGGAAAAGCATACGAGACGAGGAGGCACCTTCCGAATAGCGCCGCTCCCGTGAGCTCAATCCAAACGTGTACGTCAGCCTCCAAAGATGTCGAAAAATGTCGTTTTTTGAGGCTGACGTACATGTTTGGGGAAGCGTGGGATCGAGACGTATTTCGATAACAAAAAAGCTCCCATTCTTGGGAGCTTTCTCAACCAAAATGGCGGAGGAGGAGGGATTCGAACCCTCGTGACCTTATACAGGCCAAACGGTTTTCGAGACCGCCGCATTCAACCACTCTGCCACCCCTCCGCGTGGGGTAAAAACAAAGCAGGCTCGAAGGCCTGCTTTGGAATTAACTGGCGGAGAGTCAGGGATTTGAACCCTGGAGACGCTTTTGACGCCTACACGATTTCCAATCGTGCTCCTTCGGCCACTCGGACAACTCTCCGTTAAATGCGAAAGTCAGTATACACGAGGAATCGCAAAGTGCAAACAGAAAAGTTGGCATTTTTTAAAACGCTTGGCCGTGCTTGGCCGTGCTTGGCGCTGCAGTGGGGCTTGAGGTGCCAAAAAACGGCTTCCGACCAGCGTGGTTGATCAACTCAATTGTTCAAAGAAGGGTATTCATAAGCGACTTGGCAATGAATTTAAAAATCTTTGGGTGGTGCTGTGGACCACTGGTATGCATTTTGCGACCACAGCCTTGTGCCCGTTGACCTGCGGCTTGGCTCAGCTTGTCCCCGCGGCACCGTATCTTGTCCACAGATCCGTCAAGCTCTTGGTCGGCATTTGGTTGGAATGCGCATGAAACGTCGTGCGAATATGGGCATATGTGGAGGTCATGAGGTTGTAGCTGCATATTCTTGCGGCCTGGGAGGTTGAAAGATATTATTACCAAGTCTTTTCCTGCTTCAGGCGCACCTTCACGACCTGAAGCCACATTTGCCCAGAGGAGGTGACAATATGAAGGCTTATGAACTGCTGTTCTTTGTTGACCCGTCGCTCGACCCCGAGACTCGTCTCGCTGTTATGAAGCGTATCGATACCACGATCGCTGAGGGCGCTGGCAAGGTCGACTCCGTTGACGAGTGGGGCAAGCGCAAGCTCGCCTACGAGATCAACGACCTCACCGATGGTGACTACACCCTCATCAACTTCCACGCAGATCCTACCCAGATCGCCGAGCTTGATCGCGTCCTGCGCATCACCGACGCTGTGGTCCGCCACATGATCGTCCGTCGCGACGACCAGGAGTAAGACTGTCGTTTTGGACTGGGCTTGTGCCCCAAGAGGAAGTAGTGAGTTATGAGCATCAATCGAGTGAACATCACCGGTAACCTCACCCGCGATCCCGAGCTGCGCGCCACCGCCGGCGGAACCCAGGTTCTGTCCTTTGGCGTCGCCGTGAACGATCGTCGCCGTAACGCGCAGACTGGCGAGTGGGAGGACTATCCCAACTTTGTCGACTGCACCATGTTCGGCACCCGCGCCGAGGCCGTGAGCCGTTTCCTGGCAAAGGGAAACAAGGTCGCGATCGAGGGTAAGCTGCGCTACAGCTCTTGGGAGCGCGACGGCCAGCGCCGGAGCAAACTTGAGGTCATCGTCGATGAGATCGAGTTTATGAGCTCCCGTGGTGGCCAGGGTGGCTACGACCAGGGCGGTTACGCCCCCGCAGCTCCCGCGCCTGCAGCACGTCCTGCCGCGCCGGTGGCTACGCCGCCCGCGGTCGACGTCTACGATGAGGACATCCCGTTCTAAGGGTTGTTCACCTATTTTTGAGTGAGAGGCGGCTTCGGTTCGCCGAAGTTGCCAAATGAAAGGTATTTTGACATGGCTAATGATTTTTCTGCACGTCAGCCGCGTCGTAAGTACTGCCAGTTCTGCAAGGAGAACACTGAGTTCATCGACTATAAGGACACTCAGCTTCTCCGTAAGTACATGACCGACCGTGGCAAGATCAAGCCCCGTCGCGTCACTGGCGCTTGCACGCAGCATCAGCATGACATCGCCAACGCCATCAAGCGCGCCCGCGAGATGGCTCTCCTGCCGTACACCGTCCCCGTGGTTTCCTCTCGTGGCAACCGCGACCGCGGCTAAGAAGGGAGACGCATCATGAAGGTTATTCTTCTCGATGAGATCAAGGGCAAGGGCGGCGAGGGTGACGTCGTAGAGGTCGCTCAGGGTTACGCTGAGAACTTCCTGTTCCCCAAGAAGCTCGCTGTTGCCGCCACCAAGGGCAACCTCAAGCAGCTTGACGAGCGTCGCAACAACATCGCCAAGCGCGAGGCCGTCCGTCTGGCTACCGCCAACGAGACCAAGGCTGCCTTCGAGGGCAAGACGGTCACCGTTGACGTCAAGGTCGGCGACGAGGGCATCCTCTTTGGCTCCGTTACCGCCGCTATGATCGCTGATGCCATCAAGGCTCAGCTCGGTATGGACATCGACCGCAAGCGCGTCGAGCTCGGTAAGCCCATCAAGGTTGCCGGTGCCCACACCGTTGCCATCTCGCTGTACCGCGAGATCAAGGCCGAGGTTGTCGTTCTCGTCGGCGTTACCGCCGAGGAGCTCGCTGCCGAGGCTGAGGTCGAGGAGGCCGCTGAGGTCGCCGAGGCCGAGACCGCCGAGGTCGAGACTGAGGCTGCTGCCGAGTAGCATTTGCTGCAACGCAACAATCTTGTTCTAAGAAGGGCGCTCTGGGAAACCAGGGCGCCCTTTTGTTTTTTGCGCTGAGTGAGTGTCATGGTGAACGTTGCGCCGAAGTCCTATATACAGGACCGTTCATCCGTTTGGTTCGGTGATGATTGGCGGCGCGCGGCGCGTTTTGGGACCATGGCTGATACTATGGATGCTCGCAAGCGATATGAATGAGGATGCTCATGGCATATGACGATAGGGAGACCGGGCTGACGGTTGAGGACCGCGGCTCAAAGTTGGGTCTTCCCCAAAACCAAGATGCAGAGGCCAATGTACTGGCCGCTATGCTGCTATCGCCCGAGGTGGTCGAAGAGGCCCAGGTCGAGCTGCAGCCCGATGACTTCTACCGGCCCATTCATAAGACCATCTATACCGCGATGGTCGATATGTACAACAGCCGCATTCCCATCGACTCCATCTCGCTGATTGATTACCTGCGAAGCATCAACAAGCTCGATGCCGTGGGTGGCGAAGCGTACATTTTGGAGTTGATGGGTCAGACCCTGTCGCTCGTGAACTGGCAGCACCATGCCGCCATCGTCCGTCGCGACTCGATGCTGCGCGAGCTGATCGGCGCTACCAACGAGATTAACGCGCTGGCCTATAACGCCCCCACCGACACCAAAGAGGTCGTGGAGCTGGCCGAGAGCAAACTGCTCAAGGTTACGGCACGCGAGGTCAAGTCGAGCTACAAGACACTGACCGAGTTTATGGTCGAGGCCTATAACGAGGCCGAGGAAGTGTGCCAGGCCGGTGGTCAGGCGGCGGGCGTGCCCACCGGCTTCCCGTCACTCGACCGCATGCTCATGGGTTTTCGCGAGGGTCAGCTCATCATCATCGGCGCCCGCCCTGCTGTGGGTAAGACGTCGTTCGCCCTGAACCTGGCACTTAACGCTGCCGCTGCTGGTTATACCGTCGGCTTCTTCTCGCTGGAGATGTCGGGTAAGGAAATTGCCCAGCGTCTGATTTGCGCCTATGCCATGATCTCGATCAGTGACTTCCGCATGGGTCGCATTAGCCCCGAGCAGTGGGCCAATATCAACGAGGCCACGCAGACCTTGTCCAAGCTGGATATTCTGATTGACGATACGCCTGGCACCACAGTGACCGAGATTCGCGCCAAGAGCCGCCGTATGCTCCATAACAAGGAGAAGGCAATCATCATCCTGGACTACCTGCAGCTGGTGAGTCCTCCGCCGGGACGCCGCTCCGAGAGCCGTACCGTCGAGGTTTCGGAGATGTCGCGTGGTCTGAAGATCATGGCCAAGGAGCTCAAGATCCCGCTCATCGCGCTGTCGCAGCTCTCGCGTCAGGTCGAATCCCGTACCGGCAAGCGCCCGCAGCTTTCCGACCTTCGTGAATCGGGCTCTATCGAGCAGGACGCCGATATCGTTATGTTCTTGGACCGCTCCGCCGACGAGGCCGAAGCCTCACGCGACGATCGACCCGACGAGGGCGTTACGCGTATCGTCGTGGCCAAGAACCGTTCGGGCCCGATCGGCGACGTCGACCTGATGTTCCTGCCGGCATCCACCAAGTTCTATGAGCTTGATGGGGCACATGCCGAGGAGTAGGACAGGCACCCGTTGCACGGGTATACTGGGAATGTTTTGTGCTTCTGCGTGCCGGCGTGGCGCGTAGACAGTCCATGAATGTAAGGAGTAAACATGCCGTCAACCGTTTTGGTCGGTGCCCAGTGGGGCGATGAGGGCAAGGGTAAGATTTGCGACCTGGTCGCCGGCGACTTCGATGCCGTCGTGCGCTACTCGGGCGGCAACAACGCCGGTCACACCATCGTCGTCAACGGCAAGAAGTACGGCCTGCACCAGGTGCCTTCCGGCATCATGTATTCCGACCACGTGTCGGTGATCGGTAACGGCTGCGTCGTCAACCCCAAGGTTGTCCTTGAGGAGATCGACATGTTCGAGGCCGACGGCATCACCACCAAGAACCTCAAGATTAGCGGCAACGCGCATGTCATCATGCCGTACCACATTGATCTGGATGGCGCCTTTGAGCAGAAGCTCGGCAAGAAGAACATCGGTACCACCAAGCGCGGCATCGGTCCGTGCTATCAGGACAAGATGGCGCGCATTGGCCTGCGCATGCAGGACATGCTGGACGAGGCACTGTTCCGCGACAAGCTGGAGACCGCTCTCGCCCGCGTGAACCCCGAGCTCGAGCTCATCTACAACCTGCCCACCTACACCGTGGACCAGATTTGCGACGAGTACCTGCCGATGGCCGAGCGCCTGCGTCCCTACATCACCGAGACGAGCCTGCTGCTCAACAACATGATCGATGAGGGCAAGAACCTGCTGTTTGAGGGCGCCCAGGCGACGCTGCTCGACATCGACCACGGCACCTATCCGTACGTGACGTCTTCCAACTGCACCGCCGGCGGTGCCATCACCGGCTCTGGCGTGGGCATGAAGAACGTCGACCGCGTGCTGGGCGTCATGAAGGCCTATATCACCCGCGTCGGTTCGGGCCCCATGCCCACCGAGCTTTCCTATGAGTCCGAGGCCGGCCACACGCTGACCGAGGAGGGCTATGAGTACGGCGTGACCACCGGTCGCCGTCGTCGTTGCGGCTGGTTTGACGGCCCTATCGCCAACTATGCCTCGCGCGTCAACGGCCTCACCGACATCGCCGTGACCAAGCTCGACGTGCTTTCGGCTTTCGACACCATCAAGGTGTGCGTTGCCTACGACGTCGATGGCGAGCGTTACACGAGCGTGCCCGAACACCAGGTGCGCTTTGAGCATGCCAAGCCCATCTACGAGGAGCTCCCTGGCTGGAAGTGCGATATCACCGGTTGCCGCAGCTTTGATGAGCTGCCGCAAGAGGCTCAGGACTACGTGGCGTTTATCGAGGATCTGGCACACACCCGCGTGACGTTCATTGGCGTTGGCGCCGGTCGCGAGCAGATCATCAACCGATTCTGGAAGTAATCGGTTTATACGGTTATTGCGATATACCCCTTTGCAGCCCAGACGGGCGGCCGAGGGGTATATTTGCTTGCAAAGGGCTCGCGCGGAGCGGGCCATTCATCCATAGAGGAGGCACCCTTGAAGGCGGACACTCAAACCATCGACATCCTGTTGTTGGGCAGCGGCGGCCGCGAGCATGCTCTGGCAGCCAAGCTCGCAGCATCACCGCGCGCCGGCAAGCTCTACATCGCGCCGGGTAACGGCGGCACCGCGAGCTGCGGCGAGAACGTGGTTCTCGACGACTGCGATCCTGCGGCCGTGGCGGCGTTTGCTCAGAGCCACGGATGCGGACTCGTGGTAATTGGCCCCGAGGCTCCGCTCGTGGCGGGCGTGGCCGACGCCGTGCGCGCGGCGGGTATTCCCTGCTTTGGCCCGGGTGCCGAGGGCGCCCAGATGGAGGGCTCTAAGCTGTTCTCCAAGCAGCTCATGGAGCGTGCGGGCATTCCGACGGCAGCCTATGGTTCGTTTACCGACGAGGCTTCGGCTCTCGCCTACGTGCGCGAGCAGGGCGCCCCGCTGGTCGTCAAGGCCGACGGCCTTGCCGCGGGCAAGGGCGTTATCGTGGCGACCGAACTTGAGCAGGCCGAGGAAGCCGTACGCGAGTGCTTTGGCGGCACCTTTGGCGATGCCGGCAACACCGTGGTTATCGAGGAGATGCTGACCGGCCCCGAGTGCTCGCTGCTGGCCTTTACCGACGGCAAGACCGTGCGCCCCATGGCCACCTCGCAGGACCACAAGCGCGCGCTCGAGGGCGACAAGGGTCCCAACACCGGTGGCATGGGTGTCTACAGCCCGGTGCCCATCGTGACTGACGAGGAGCACGCCACCATGGTGAAGGTCATGGAGCAGACCGTGGCCGAGCTCGCTGCCGAGGGCATCGACTACCGCGGCTGCCTGTATGGCGGCTTTATGCTCACTCCCGCCGGCCCCAAGGTGCTGGAGTTCAACGCCCGCTTTGGTGATCCCGAGACGCAGGTCGTGCTGCCGCGCCTTAAGAACGACCTGGTCGAGGTCATGCTGGCTTGTGCCAACTGCGAGCTCGATCAGATTGAGCTCGACTGGCGTGACGAGTGGGCCGTGGCCGTTGTCCTGACGAGCGCGGGCTACCCCGGCAGCTACGAGAAGGGCAAGGTCATCACCGGTATCGCCGATGCCGAGGCCATGGAGAACGTGACCGTATACCACGCGGGCACTGCCGTGGTGGACGGTCAGCTCGTGACCAATGGTGGCCGCGTGCTTGCCGTGACCGCTCTGGGCGACACGTTCGAGAACGCTCGCAACCTTGCCTACGAGGCCTGCGAGAAGATTGATTTTGAGGGCAAGACCCTGCGTCACGACATCGGCCTGCGCGCGCTGCGCGGTCGCGACGCCTGGGATGCCTAAAATCCGAGAGGAATGAGACGGATGGACGAGAAGAACGAAGAGCTCGTGGACGCGCAGATCGTCGAAGAGGACAGCCGCATGTATGGGCACGCCGAGGGCGAGCCTGGTGGCGAGGTCGCTGACGAGCCGGCGCTGGTGTTGGGCGATGACGACCCGCACGATGCCGAGCTGCACGAGAAGATTCTTTCGGAGGAGTGCGCCTGGAAGGGCAAGATTCTCGACGTCCACCGGCTTGAGGTTGAGCTGCCCAACGGTCACCGCAGCGCCCGCGATATCGTTCGCCATCCGGGTGCGGCGGCCGTTGTGGCACTGACCGAGAGCGGCAAGATCGTACTGGTGCGTCAGTACCGCACCGCCATCGACCGCGTGACGGTCGAGATTCCTGCCGGCAAGCTCGACCCGGGCGAGGACCCGCTCGATTGCGCCAAGCGCGAACTGCATGAGGAGACGGGCTTTAGGGCTGGTCGTATTCGCTTTTTGACGTCGATTGTCACGTCCTGCGGTTTTTGCGATGAGATCATCCATATCTACTTGGCTACCAAGCTCGAGTTTGATGCGCCCAACCCCGATGATGACGAGTTTGTCAACGTGGACCTGGTGCCGCTGCACGAGCTGATCGACGCCGTACTCGACGGCAAGATCGAAGACGCCAAGACCGTCGTAGGCGCCTTGGCCTGTGACAGCATCGCACACAGGCTGGGCGGAACTGAGCTTTAAAAGCGAGGGCGACCCTGGGGCAAACGCTACTGATTATTTGCCCCAGGGTCTTACGTTATTGTTTTATCTCCGAGGACTGCATGTTTAAGAGGTTTCTTTCGTATTACGAGCCCCAGATGGGGCTTTTTGTTGCTGATACTGTTTGTGCTCTGGTGCTTGCCGCCATTGACCTGGCGTTCCCCATTATCCTGCGCAATTTGACCGGTGGGCTATTTACTCAGGGTCAGGCTGCCATTATGCAGGCGCTCGGCATGATCGCGGTGGGCTTGGTGCTGATGTATGCCGTCCGCTGCGCCTGCCGCTATTTTGTGAGCTATTGGGGTCACGTGATGGGCGCGCGTATGGAGTCCAAAATGCGCGAGGACCTGTTCGACCAGTATGAGCGCTTTAGCTTTGCATACTTCGACCGCAACAGCTCGGGCGACATGATGAGCCGCGTGGTCAACGACCTGTTCGATATCTGCGAGGCGGCGCACCACGTGCCCGAGTGGATCATCATCTGCGGCATCGAGATCATCGGCTCATTTGTGATCCTCTTTACCATTGCCCCGGTGCTGGCGCTCGCCATGGCCGTGGTGACGGCGGCGTTTGCGGTCATCATGTTTTGGCAGAACATGCGCATGCGCGAGGTCTTTAGCGACAACCGCAAAAAAATCAGCGGCATCAATGCGCAGCTGCAGGATTCGCTGGCGGGCATGCGTGTGGTCAAGAGCTTTGCCAATGAGGAGACCGAACGCTTCAAGTTCCGCGCCTCAAACAATCGCTATCTTTCGTCCAAGGAGAACATGTATCACGCCATGGGCGTCTATACCGCGACGTATGGCCTGCTCTCGGGTGTGCTCTATGTGATCGTGGTGCTGCTGGGCGGCTGGCTGGTCGCCCAGGGACAGCTGCAGGCGGTCGATATGGCGACCTTTGCACTCTATATTTCGCTGTTCTGCACGCCGCTCGAGACGCTCGTCAATTCGGCCGAAACGTATCAGAAGGCTATCGCCGGCTTTAAACGTATGGACGAGGTGCTCTCGACCGCGCCGGATATCCAGGACAAGCCGGGCGCTACGGATCTGCAGGTGACTGCCGGCGCCGTGGAGTATCACGACGTGTGCTTTAACTACGAGGATGTCGAGCTGGGCGAGGGCTATGCCGACGAGCGTCCCGTTATCGACCATATGAATCTGTCCATCAAGCCCGGGCAGACCATCGCGCTGGTTGGCCCTTCGGGCGGTGGCAAGTCCACGACCTGTTCGCTGCTGCCGCGCTTTTATGACGTGGCTGCCGGATCCATTAGCATCGACGGCCAGGACGTGCGCGATGTGACGCAGCAGAGCCTGCGCCGCGCCATCGGCCTGGTGCAGCAGGATGTCTATCTATTTGACGGTACGATTGGCGAGAACATCGCCTACGGCAAGCCGGGCGCCACGGCAGAAGAGATCGCCGAGGCCGCCCGTCGCGCCAACATCGATGCCTTTATCGAGTCGCTTCCGCAGGGCTACGACACCGTGGTGGGCGAGCGCGGCAGCCGTCTTTCGGGCGGACAGAAGCAGCGCGTTGCCATCGCGCGCGTGTTTCTCAAGAACCCCAAGATCCTGATTTTGGACGAGGCGACGAGTGCTTTGGATAACGAGAGCGAGGAGGCGGTGCAGGAGTCACTCGAAGAGCTGGCACGCGGCCGCACCACGATTATTATCGCCCACCGTCTTTCGACCATTAAGCATGCCGATGAGATTGCGACCGTTGAGCATGGTCGCGTTGTGGAGCGTGGCACGCACGAGGAGCTTCTCGCCCGTGGCGGCACCTATGCCCGTTACTATCGAATGCAGTTCGAAGGTGCGCGTGCGCACGAGCTCGACTGATTGATATGACAGGAAGTTTATGGCTGACAAGAACCCTTTGACTCCGGAAGAAGTGACGGAGTTATTCTCCGAAATCGATGCATCCGGCGTCTTGGATCCCACGCTCGCCAAAAAGCGTACCGAGCGCATGCGTGAGAAGGAGGCTGCGGCCAAGCGCGGTGACAAAGCGGCGCTAGCGCAGCTGCGCAGCGAGGACCGCGCGAGCCAGGCAAAACATATCGACCCGCTGTCCGAGGACGATCCTTCGGGCTCGCAGGTGAGCCATACCATTACGAAGACCGCGATGGCCGTGGTCATCGGTATTTTGGTGCTGATCGTGGGCATGCAGATTGGCTACGGCGTGATGCGTCGTCTGAACACCGCCAACCTGTCCGAGAGCGTTTCGGTCGATACCGTTTCGACCGCGCTCAAGGGTGGACTTGAATGGGGCAACGGCTTTACGCAGTTCCCGCTCGACTTCACCGTCGATGAAGCCGATGAACGCACGGGCACGGTCGAGGTGACGGTGTTGGACACATCGTCTGCCAACGAGCTCGAGCTGCTGTCCAACGGGCAGATTCAGGCCGCGGCGCTTGCGACCAACGCGTTGCTCAACGATAAGATCGACCGCGTGGTGTATAACGTTCACGCCTATATCGACGAGGATAGCAACATTCAGCACGATTCCTTCTTTGGCATGTTCCCCGCGCGCGGCCACCAGAGCGCCATTTTGACGTTCGTGTGGACCAAGAGCTCATCCAACGCCACGAGTATCGACTGGAAGATGCGCATCGTGAGTATGGATGACACCATCGCCGAGCGCATTCAGAAGCAGGTGAACTCGGTGTCGTCGTTGATTGAGGACCCGGTGGTGAGCCAGACCAAGATTGACGAGGAAAAAGCCGAGCGCGATCTGGAGCATCGTCTGCATGGCCGCGAGATTTTCCGTGGCGGCAAGCCCGATCGCACACCGTCCGAACTGCTGGAGCAGGACAAGAAAAAATAAGACGCCATCATCCCGCGTGAGCCACAAGCCCCGCGGGATGATTTTTCTGGGACGGGGATTAAAAAACATTATGCATAGAAAGTCATAATTATCATTTCGTAAACATTTCGATGAAATTAACGCCATGAGGCATGCTTGCGGTTACAATACCGCGAGGCCTAACTACACACCTTTAAGCCGGTCCTGTGAGACCGGGAAGGAGAATTATGGCGAACAACCATACCGCGGGCGCTGCCGCCCGCACCTTCGCGCCCAGCGAGCTTTGCCAGCGTATGCTGGCCAAAACCAGCAAGGGCACCTGCGGTCCCTGCATCCTGTATCTTGAGGATGGGACCATTTTTTATGGACGTGCATGCGGCGCCGAGGGCACCGCGACCGGCGAAGTCTGCTTCAACACCTCACTCGAGGGCTACTTTGAGGTCATGACCGACCCGAGTTATGCCGGCCAAATCGTAACCATGACCTATCCGCAGATCGGCAACTACGGTATCGACGAGACCGACGTCCAGTCGGCCTTCCCCGGCGACGCCGTGCGCCCTGCGAGCGCTCCGGCTATGCGCGGCATGATCGTTCGCGACATGTGCACCACGCCTTCTAACTGGCGCTCGGCCGTCAGCGTGCCGGAGTATCTGCGCGCCCACGGCATCGTCGCTATCGAGGGCGTCGACACCCGCGCTCTGGTGCGCCATCTGCGCGACAATGGTTCCAAGATGGGCATTATCTCGACCGAGATCTTCGACGTCGACGAGCTTGCCGAGCGTCTGGCCGCAGCGCCCACGCTGGTAGGCGAGAACCTGGTCAAGACCGTAAGTTGCCCCGCGCCTCATGAGTTTGTGGCTGCCGACCTGCCTGCCACGCATGACTTTGCGCTTTCGGCTGCCGCTCCTGCCCGTCACAAAGTGGTCGCCTACGACTGCGGTGTGAAGCGCGGCATTCTGGAGGGGCTGGTCCGCGCCGGCTGCGACCTTACCGTCGTGCCGTGGGACACGCCCGCGAGTGAGGTGCTCGACATGAATCCCGACGGCGTCTTTTTGTCCAATGGCCCCGGCGACCCCGACGCCGTGGTGGAGACCTACGAGCAGGTGCAGCAGCTGATCGGCAAGGTGCCGGTCTTTGGTATTTGTCTTGGTCACCAGATGATCAGCCTGGCCTGCGGCGCCCAGATGGAAAAGCTTAAGTTCGGTCACCGCGGTGGCAACCAGCCGGTTATGAACCTGGTAAGCCGCCGTGTGGAGATCACCGCGCAAAACCATGGCTTTGGCCTGCTGTTCCCCAGCTTGGGCAAGCTTGTCCCCGAGCTTTCCGGCGGCGAGACCGAGCATGCGGCCGATGGAGATCTGCGCGTCTGGGTGCGCCGCGGAATCGCGCCGGTCGTGATGAACGAGCGCTTTGGCCGCATTCGCCTAACACATGTGAACCTCAACGACGGCACCGCCGAGGGCATCCAGCTGCTCGACGCCCCGTGCTTCTCGGTCCAGTATCACCCCGAGGCCTCGCCTGGCCCCACCGATGCCCACTATCTCTTTACCGCCTTTACGCGACTCATGGACGGCGAGGAGAACTACCTGGACATCGACACCGCGAAGGACCGCCTGGCTGGCTGGAACTTTGCCGACGATGGTTCCGCCGTTCTACCGAACGGCGGACCGGTCGACGCTGCGGCTGCAGCTGGAACATCATCTTGCCGCTCTGCTTCGGACGCGCGGGCATAAGCCCAGCGCGCCCTCGCATCACGGCAACCTGATGCACCAGCTGCACCCTCGCTGACTTTTCCAAAACATTGAGTCAGCCTCTCTAGGAGGTTTTAAACATGCCTAAACGTACTGACATTAAGCGCATCCTCGTTATTGGTTCGGGCCCCATCGTCATTGGCCAGGCCTGTGAGTTTGACTACTCCGGCGCCCAGGCCTGCAAGGTGCTCAAGGAGGATGGCTTTGAGGTCATCCTGGTCAATTCCAACCCGGCGACCATCATGACCGACCCGGGCTTGGCCGACCGCACCTATGTTGAGCCTATCACCGCCGAGTTTATCGAGCGCGTAATCAAGAAAGAGCGCCCGGACGCGCTGCTGCCCACGCTGGGCGGCCAGACCGGTCTGAACGCCGCCGTCGAGCTGGCGAAAGACGGTACGCTCGACAAGTACGGCGTCGAGATGATCGGCTGTGACCTTGCCGTCATCGAGCGCGGCGAGGACCGCAAGCTCTTTAACGAGGCCATGGCCGAGATCGGCCTGGAGGTCGCGCGCTCGGGCTATGCCTACAGCGTGGCCGACGCCGAGGCCATCGCCGAGCGCGTGGGATATCCCTGCGTGCTGCGTCCGAGCTTTACCCTCGGCGGCGCCGGCGGCGGCATCGCTCACACTCACGAGGAGCTCGTCTCCATCGTGAGCCAGGGCCTCGAGCTCTCGCCCGCCCACGAGGTGCTGGTCGAGGAGTCCATCGAGGGCTGGAAAGAGTATGAGATGGAGGTCATGCGTGACCACGCCGGCAACGGCATCATCGTGTGCTCCATCGAGAACCTCGACCCCATGGGCGTGCATACCGGCGACTCCATCACCGTGGCGCCGGCGCAGACCCTCTCCGACCTGGAGTATCAGCGCATGCGTGTCGCCTCGCTCGCCATCTTGGAGAAGATCGGCGTCGAGACCGGTGGCTCCAACGTGCAGTTTGCCGTGAACCCCCAGACCGGCCGCCTGATCGTCATCGAGATGAACCCGCGCGTGAGCCGTTCGTCCGCCCTCGCTTCCAAGGCCACGGGTTTCCCCATTGCCAAGGCCGCCGCGCGCCTGGCTGTGGGCTACACGCTCGACGAGATCGTCAACGACATCACCAAGGCTACGCCCGCCTGCTTTGAGCCCACGATCGACTACTGTGTGGTCAAGGTGCCGCGCTTTGCCTTCGAGAAGTTCAAGGGTACCGACCCCACGCTCACCACGCGCATGAAGGCCGTGGGCGAGATTATGGCGATCGGCCGCACCTTTGAGGAGGCCTTTGGCAAGGCCATGCGCTCGCTGGAGGACGGACACCAGGGCATTTGCGCCGGTGGAAAGGAGGGTGCCGACAAGCTGGGCGACGACGAGCTCGCTCAGGCCGTGGCAACCCCGACCGAGCATCGCATCTTCTTTGTGGTCGAGGCCCTGCGCCGCGGCTGGGATGTCGCGCGTATCCGTGCCATCTGCGGTATCGATCCGTGGTACCTCAACCGTATCAACGACATGGTGCAGGTCCAGGAGAGCATCCGCGGCCTGCGTGTGGAGGATATCGATGCCGACGCGATGCGCCTGCTCAAGCAGTACGGCACGAGCGACGCCGAGATCGCTGCGCTGACCGGCTCGGACGAGCGCTTTGTGCGCGCCTATCGCAAGGGCCTTGGCGTGGTTCCCAGCATGAAGACGGTCGATACCTGCGCTGCGGAGTTCTCGAGCGCCACGGAGTACCACTACAAGACGTACGAGAACATCTACCGCACGAGCCCGGATGCCAAGAAGTGCGTGGCTCCCGACGAGACCACGCCGGCGGACAAGCCCAAGGCGATGATCCTGGGCGCCGGTCCCAACCGCATTGGCCAGGGTATCGAGTTCGATTACTGCTGCGTGCACGCGAGCTACGCGCTGGCGGCCCGCGGCTTTGAGACCATCATGGTCAACTGCAATCCCGAGACCGTCTCGACCGACTATGACACGTCCGACCGCCTGTACTTTGAGCCGCTCACCTACGAGGACGTCATGGACGTCATCGATGTTGAGCGACCCGACGGCGTCGTGGTGACGCTCGGCGGCCAGACTCCGCTTAAG
Organism: Collinsella sp.; assembly: GCA_036298225.1. Taxonomy (GTDB): domain Bacteria; phylum Actinomycetota; class Coriobacteriia; order Coriobacteriales; family Coriobacteriaceae; genus Collinsella. The sequence continues at coordinate 4,543 of JAXJJM010000023.1, read as the reverse complement.
CTGGCGCGCATGCTCGAGGAGAGCGGCGTGAACATTATGGGCACCAAGCCCGATGCCATTGACTTTGCCGAGGACCGCGAGCGCTTTGCCGCCCTGCTCGACAAACTGGGCATTATGTATCCGCCGGCGGGCCAGGCAACCTCGTTTGAGGAAGCCGAGGCCGTTGCCGCGCACATCGGCTACCCGCTGCTGGTGCGTCCGAGCTACGTGCTGGGCGGCCGCGGCATGATGATCGCCTACGATGCCGAGCATCTGCGCGATTACATGGCCGAGGCCGCGCGCATTAGCCCCGACTACCCGGTGTACCTGGACCGCTTCCTGGAGGGTGCGATCGAGTCCGATGTCGACGCCCTGTGCGATGGCGAAGAGGTCTACATCGGCGGCATTCTGGAGCATATCGAGGAGGCCGGTATTCACTCCGGCGACTCTGCGACCTGCATCCCGCCGTTCAGCTTTAGCGAGAGCCTGCAGGCAAAGCTTCGCGAGACCACGCGCCGCATCGCGATGGCGCTGGGCGTACGCGGCCTGGTCAACGTGCAGTACGCCATTAAGGGCGAGACCGTTTACGTGATCGAGGCCAACCCGCGCGCAAGCCGTACCGTCCCGTTTATCTCCAAGGCCACCGGTGTGCCGCTCGCCAAGTGCGCGGCGCGTATCATGGCGGGCGATTCCATCGCAAGCCTGGGCCTGCCGAGCGACGAGCGTCAGCTGGACTGGTTCTGCATGAAGGAAGCCGTTATGCCCTGGGGCCGTTTCCCGGGCGCCGACGTTATCCTGGGGCCCGAGATGAAGTCGACGGGCGAGGTCATGGGTATCGCCAAGAGCTATCCCGAGGCATACGCCAAGACGCAACTGGCGATTGACTACAAGCTGCCCGACCCGAGCGCCGGCAAGGTGTTCATCAGCGTGTGCGACCGTGACAAGCGTCATATCCTTTCGGTCGCCCGTATCCTGCGCTACCTGGGCTTTGATATCTGCTCCACCGAGGGCACGGCGCGCGTGCTGCGTGGAGGCAACGTGACGTGCGAGGTCGTGGAAAAGATTAGCGGCCCGCACGACGGCGAGCGTCCCAACATTGGTGACCTCATCGCCGATGGCAAGATTGCGGTAATCATCAATACGCCGTACGGCCCGGGCTCGCGTGGCGATGGCTACCTGCTACGCACCGAGGCCGTCCGTCGTGGCGTGACCTGCGTGACGGCGATGTCTGCGGCCAACACGTACGTGAGTGCCATCGAGGCCGTGCGCGAGGACGAGCAGGGTCACGGCAGCGCCAACGACATGGGCATGGACGTCATCGCCCTGCAGGACCTGCCGCAGTACACGGTGTAGGTCGAGCTGTCCGGCCGGGGCGGGAGGGGCCGAGATTTCCCCCTTTCGCTCCGGCTGCAAGCAGAGTCGCTCAGTGGGAAACTCGGCTCCCCCGCCCCGGCCTGCGGTGACTTGGTTGTGCCGTGTGCTGCAGAAGGGGCTTTGTGCGTCCGGTGGCAATCAGGGTTCCGGCAACGGTGGGCAGACATCCGGCGGTTCGAACGATGGCGCCCAGGCGGGAAAGCCCGCTGGTGACAAGGCTCAGGGTGGCAAGTCCGCTAACTCACTTGCGAGCACCGGTGATCAAACGGTGGCGACCGTCGCCGCGATCGGCGGCCTGGGTGCCGCGATCGCCGCAATCGGAGTCTTCCTTGCTCGTTTCCGCCGCAAGGAAGACTAGCGCGAGCGATTGACAATCGCACACGTTTCCCAAGAGGGCCGCGGTAACCGTCGCGGCCCTCACTTTACCGGAGCGGTCTGAGGACTCGCGTCTTTCGCTTCGGACTGCTGCGCAGGGTCAATCAGGCGGAGATCTCACCCGTGTCGGGTTTGCGATAGCTTGGCGAATATAATTACGCGAAATCTAGGATTTCTCAAAAACGCGAAGTAGATGATATATTGTACTTCGCGTTTTTCAGTTAATCTTAATTTTGCGAAGTGGATTGCCATGAGACTTATTAATCGACCGTTCTATATGGATAAGCTCTCCAAGGTGGCGGGTTCGCCAGACATCAAGGTGATTACCGGAATCAGGCGATGCGGAAAATCGAAATTGCTTGAGGCGTTTGCCAGCCAACTTCGTTCAAACGACCCCTCGGCCAACGTCATACACGTCAACTTCAATCTACTTGAGTTCGAGCCGTTGGCGGAATACCATGCGCTGCATACATATGTGGAAAAGCATTATATCGAGGGTTGCCGGAATATCGTCATGATCGACGAGGTCCAGATGTGTGAAGGGTTCGAGCGGGCTATCAACAGTCTTCATGCGTCAGAGAAATATGACATTTACATCACGGGGTCGAATGCCTTTCTTCTCTCAAGCGACCTCTCGACGTTGTTCACGGGAAGAACGGTGGAGATCGAGGTCTTTCCGTTTTCACTTGCGGAGTTCTCGGCGTATCACGAGATCACTTCTCCAGCCGAGGCCCTTGCTCGCTATGTCCGCGAGGGAGGAATGCCGGGTTCCTATATCTACCAGGACGAAAGGATGCGTTTCTCATACATCTCGGATGTGCTTGAAACTCTTATCCTGCGCGACATCAGACAAAAATATCGTATACGTAATGCGGAGCAGCTTAAACGTTCCTGCGAGTTCCTGATGGATAACGTCGGAAACATCTCTTCTCTCAAGGGGATGGCGGCTGAGCTGTCACGAGCGAACCTTAAGATAAGCGACAAGACGCTGGCTGTGTATATCGACTACCTGTGTGATGCGTTTGCGTTCTACCGGTTTCGTCGCTTTGACGTCTCAGGAAAGAAATACCTGTCGACGGGAGATAAATACTACCTGGCCGACCACTCGTTTCGCTACGCCGCGCTTGGTACGAAAAAGCTCGATTTTGGCCATGTTTACGAGAATATGGTGGCAATCGAGCTTATGCGCCGCGGATGGGAAGTCTACGTGGGCGTTCTCTACCAAAAGGAAGTAGACTTTGTCGCCATCAGGCGTGACCGCCGTGTCTATATCCAGGTGAGTGACGACATTTCCCAAGAAGCGACGCTTGAGCGTGAGCTTGATCCGCTGCGACGGATTCGAGACGCCTATCCCAAGTGCGTCATCGCCCGAACAGGGCACGAAACGACTGATTGGGATGGCATCAAGGTCGTCGACCTGGCACGATGGCTTATGGGTGAATCAGGCGAGCTGGCCGTCTAGCACGCGATGACGCGGGCTGGAACGAACGAGCGAGGATTCCGTCCCGCGAGGAGGCCAATACGGCCCTCTTCGAGGGACGGAATCCTCGCTCGATCTCTTGGCGGGACATTTTGCTCGGTCGATGATCAACGGTTGGTGGAAAGCGATGCCTCGTCCGTGCCACTATTCCGTGATTGCTGGTATTTTCTGCATGCTAAAATGAATGCATAAAAGACTTTATATTTGGAGGTCTCGATGCCTGCTTTAAAGATGCTCGACAATCTTGTTCCCATCAGCGATTTCAGTCACGGTAAGGGTCCCGCTGCGTTTTCGAGAGTGAGCAACGACAACCCGGTTGTAGTTTTGAAACACAACAAGCCGGCGTTCGTTATCGTGACGCCCGATGAATACCGAGAGGCTAAGCAGGCGGAGGAGGACCTCGCCTTGTTGACGTTGGCCCTTAAGAGGACGGCTGCGACAAGCGATGATGAACTCGTTTCCCTATCTGATGTTATGGCAGAGTTGGGTGTGGGCCAGGACGAACTCGATCAGATGGATGAGGTCAAGTTTGAATGAGCGGGTACGAAGTCGCTTTCTACCCGGATACTCTCAAGGATCTCAAGCGTCTCGATGGTTCCCAGCGAAAACACGTGTTTAAGGCTATAGAAAGAATCAGAACGAACCCATTGCCGCAGAACGAAGGCGGATTCGGCAAGCCTCTTGGAAACAAGGCAGGCACGGATTTGACGGGCTTCATGAAAATCAAGCTCAGGGGAAGTGGCATTCGGATTGTGTACCGCCTCATTAAAATCAAAGGAAAAATGGCCATCGTAGTGGTAGGCGCTCGTGAAGACATGGAAGCGTACCGAACCGCCCAAAGGCGTGCGATTGATTTCGAGAAGTGGGCGGAAGAGGCTCTCTAACTTCATGGGCGAAAACAGGAATGCAGCGATGTGCTTCAGGTGTGCGAGTTTTGAAAGGCTCTGGTGATTCGGAGGTCCGCCAGAGCCTTTTTCTATCTGTGGACATTCCTCTTGGACAGTTAGTTCAGATACGTATTTTTCAGAGGACGTGTGGAGGCCAATTTGGGCACAATTGAGCTATTTTTGATAGTCTGGACCGACAAGGCCGCGCGGGCAATAGCGAGAAAGACCTATTATTAGATCTAAAGCGACTTAAAACCAGTTTGTTAGCGCCAATTAGCACCGCCAAAATATACGTATCTGAACTAACTGTTAGCGCCGGGCGATTTTAGCCGCTAATAGTCAAACTATTTTGACCAATCCCGGTCACCGAATAATGGCCACCGTGCCTCCCCGCCGCCACTACGCTGGTGGTGCCAACACGCCGGCGTTAGGAGGACCATTGAGGTGA